>NZ_JBICUM010000003.1:0-548183 GCF_043198155.1 Micromonospora sp. NPDC048871
CGCGAACGCAGGATTCCCGCGGACGTCCTGGTCAGGCTCGCGACCTCGCAGACCATGTGGACCAGACCCGAACGCCGGGCCGCGCACCCCCTCGGAGGCCGGCCCCGCCGACACGGATTCCGGCTGACCCTGCGCGAACCCGACCTACACCCGGACGCCGGTGTCAGCGGCCCGGTCGGCATCTACGGCACCGTCACCGTCCGGGCCTGGCACCACGTCCACCCCAAACTCACCCGGACCAGCCGCGGCTTCACCGACCAGACCACCCTCCCGATCGTCGAAGGCACCGTGCTCCTCGCCCGAGTCCAGCACCTACGCCCCAGCCGCCGCGCCGGCGACCTCGCACTCTGGTACTCCGGCACCCGCCACGACCTGCTCACCCTCGTCATGACCTACCTGACCCGCTACGACATCGAGCACTACTTCCGCTACCTGAAGACCACCGCCCACGCCCCGGACTTCCACCCCCGCCAACCCGACACCCTGACCACCTGGCTCCGCCTACACGCCTACGCCTACCTACACCTGTTCTGCACCCGCACCCACCTCACCCACCACCGGCTGCCCTGGGAACCCGCCACCACCACCCCGACTCCCGGCCAGACCCGCCGACAGGTTTCGCCCGCTCTACGCAACGCCTGGCAACCACCAGGCCACCCGAAACCCGGCCACCCCGGACCCGGCCGCCCCGCCGGAAAACGCCGCAAACGCCGCACCCGCTACCCCGTCATCCGCAAGAACGCCATCCACAAGGGCAAATAACACCCCACCCCCACACCACCACGAACACACCCACACCACATCGCCAGACCACCCTGCCCACACAACGGTCAAAACACGAGGAGGGCCGGCCCACAGTCGTGGGCCGGCCCTCGTCAGCAGGGTCTACCGCTACCGCACGAACTCGGCCGCGTTGGAGGCCAGGTCCAGCAGTGGTGCCGGTGCCACGCCGAGGACCAGGGTGGCGAGCACACCGATCACCAGGGCCGCCGAGGTCAGCCCACCGGGCACGGTGACCGTTGGGGTCGACTCACCCGGCTCGGACAGCCACATCATCACCACGACCCGCAGGTACGGGAAGGCCAGCACCATGCTGGTCAGCACACCCGCGATCACCAACCAGACCTGCCCGCCCTCCAGGGCCGGCCCGAAGACCGCGAACTTGCTGGTGAACCCGCTGGTCAGCGGGATACCGGCGAAGGCCAGCAGGATGAAGGTGAACACGGCCGCGTACAGCGGGGAACGCCGACCCAGCCCCGCCCAGCGGGACAGGTGGGTGGCCTCGCCGTCGGCGTCCCGCACCAGGGTCACCACCGCGAAGGCCGCCAGCACCGCGAAGCCGTACGCGACGAGGTAGAACATCGTGCCGGAGAGCCCGTCCGCGCCCGGAGCCAGCACACCGACCAGCAGGTACCCGGCGTTGGCGATGGAGGAGTACGCCAGCAGCCGCTTGATGTCGGTCTGGGTCACCGCGAACACCGCGCCGACCAGCATGGTGAGCACCGCCACCACACCGAGCACCGGGGTGAAGTCCCAGCGGGCACCCTCGAAGGCGACATGGAACACCCGCAGCAGGGCACCGAAGGCGGCCACCTTCGTGCAGGCGGCCATGAAACCGGTCACCGGGGTAGGCGCACCCTGGTACACGTCCGGGGTCCAGACGTGGAAGGGGGCCGCAGCGGCCTTGAACAGCAGACCGATCGCCACCAGGGCCATACCGGCGAACAGCAGCACCGGGCTCTGCGTCGAGTTGGCCACCGCCGCGTGCAGGGTGGCGAAGTCGACCCCGGCCGGGCGGTCGCCCAGCCCGGCGGTGAACCCGTAGAGCAGGGCCAGACCGAACAGGAAGAAGGCCGAGGCGTACGCGCCGAGCAGGAAGTACTTCATCGCGGCTTCCTGGCTCAGGATCCGCCGACGACGCGCCAGCGCACAGAGCAGGTACAGCGGCAGCGAGAAGACCTCGAGGGCGATGAACATGGTCAGCAGGTCGTTCGCCGAGACGAAGACCAACATGCCACCGACCGCGAAGGTGACCAGCGGGTAGACCTCGCCGGCGCCGCCGGCGCGCTCCATCTGCCGCCGGTCGTCAGGGGAGTCGGCGGTGATGGCGGCCTGGGCGACGAACGCGCCACCCCGCTCGATGGCCCGCTCACCGATCAGCAGCAACGCCACCGCCGACAGGACCAGGATCCCGCCCTGGAGGAACAGGGTGGGCCCGTCGATGGCGATCACCCCGATGGTGATCAGCCGCTTGTCGGCGTTGAACACCACCATGGTCAGGGCGGCGAGCACCGCCAGCAGCGCCAGCGGCAACTGGATGGGGTGCCGCAGGCGGCGAGGCACGAACGCCTCGACCAGCACCCCGACCACCGCCGCGCCCATCATGATCAGGATCGGCGCGAGTGCCGCGTAGTCGATCGGCGGCAGTTCAAACTCGTTCACTGAACCCACCCTCCGTTCGCGACTGCGGGGCTCGCAAGCTCACTCCTCGCGCTCACCAGACCAAACCTTTCGTTCGCGACTGCGGTAATCCGCTGCGCTGCGTTCCCCGCGCTCACCGGACCAGCAAGCTCACTGCGCGCACTCACCGGGCGGCCTCCTGCACGGTCTCTGCCGTCGGAGCCGGGTCGGTGCGGCCGACATCCTCCATGGTCGCCTGGATGGCGGGGTTGATCACGTCCGTGACCGGCTTGGGGTAGAAGCCGAGCAGCACGATCAGGGCGATCAGCGGCGCGACCACGAACTTCTCGCGGAGGTTCAGGTCCCGCTTCATCCCGTCGATCTTGGTGAGCTCCGGGTTGAGGGTGCCCTGCGTGGTGCGCTGCACCATCCAGAGCACGTACGCGGCGGCCAGGATGATGCCCAGGGTGGCGATCACCGCGACCGGCTTGTTAACCGTGAAGGTGCCGATCAGCACCAGGAACTCGGAGACGAACGGCGCGGTACCGGGCAGGGCCAGGGAGGCCAGACCGGCGAAGAAGAGCACCCCGGCCAGCACCGGCACCAACTTGCCGGCACCACCGAAGTCGCTGATCAGCGCCGAACCCCGACGGGTGACCAGCATGCCGACCACCAGGAACAGCAGCCCGGTGGCGAGGCCGTGGTTGACCATGTAGAGCACCGCACCCGTACCGGCCTGGGTGGTGAAGGCGAAGATGCCGACCCCGATGAACCCGAAGTGGGCGATCGAGGTGTACGCCACCAGCCGCTTCAGGTCGTTCTGCCCCACCGCCAGCAGGGCGGCGTAGATGATGCCGATCACCGCGATGGCCAGCGCCCAGGGCGCGAACCACTGCGCCGCGTCCGGGAACAGCGGCAGGCAGTAGCGCAGGATGCCGAAGGTGCCCACCTTGTCCAGCACCCCGACGAGCAGGGCGGCGGCTCCGGCCGGCGCCGCGCCACCGGCGTCCGGCAGCCAGGTGTGGAACGGGAAGAACGGCGCCTTGATCGCAAAGGCGATGAAGAACCCGAGGAACAGCCAGCGCTCCGCCCCGGTGGAGATGTCCACCTGGGACAGCGCCACCCAGTCGAAGGTCTTGCCGCCGACCACCCATAGGCCGATCACCGCGGCCAGCATGAACAGACCGCCGACCAGGGAGTAGAGGAAGAACTTGACCGCCGCGTACTGCCGCTGGTGGCCGCCGTAGCTGCCGATCAGGAAGTACATCGGCACCAGCATGACCTCGAAGAACACGTAGAACAGGAAGATGTCGGCGGCGGCGAAGACACCGAGCATCGTGCATTCGAGGACCAGCAGCAGTGCGAAGTAGGCCGGCACCGAGCGCTTCGAGGACTCCGCGTCGTGCCAGGAGGCCAGGATCACCAGGGGCACCAGCACCGCGATCAGCATCAGCATGACAAGCGCGATGCCGTCGGCGGCGAAGGTGAAGTTGACCCCCCAGTTGGGGATCCACGGGTACGACTCGTGGAACTGGAAGCGCTCGCCGTCGACCTGCCAGGTCACCCACATGACCACGGACAGGGCGAGTACCAGCAGAGACCAGCCGAGCGCGACCTGCTTGGCCAGCGTCGGCCGACTGCGCGGGAGGAGGGCGACCACCACTGCGCCGACCAGCGGCGCCACGGTGAGCACCGAGAGGAACGGGAAGTCGGACATTATGCGGCCTTACCTCCGTCGTCGAAGCGCGGTCCGCCGGTGACGGCCGCCTGGGAGAGTGTCGGGAAAGCCGCGCGGTTCCCCGACCCCGGAAGGTGGATCACGCGAACCACCCCGCCTGCACGGCCAGGAAGGCGGCCACCACCAGCAGCGCGCCGGTCAGGATCGAGGTGGCGTACGACCGGACGAAGCCGGTCTGCATCCGCCGCAGGCGGCTGGAGCCACCGCCGACACCGGCGGCGAGACCGTTGACCAGTCCGTCGATGCCCCGGTTGTCCAGGTAGACCAGCGCCCGGGTGAGGAAGATGCCCGGCTTCTCGAAGACCGCCTCGTTGACCGTGTCGGTGTAGAGGTTCTTGCGGGCGGCGGTGACCAGCACCCCGGCCGGCTGCGGCTCGATCGCCGTACCGCCACGGAACATGACCCAGGCCAGCAGCGCACCGAGCGCGGTGACACCCAGCGACAGCGCCACGATCGCCCAGTGCGGCAGCACTGCGTCGTGGTGCGCCTCGGTCGCACCCAGACCGGCCGTGGCGGTCAGCCAGTCCGGCACCGAGGTGGCCAGCAGCCAACCGGCGCCGAGGGAGCCGATGCCGAGCAGGATCAGCGGGATGGTCATCAGCGGCGGGGACTCGTGCGGGTGCTCGATGTCCGTGGTCCACCGCTTCGGCCCGTGGAAGGTCAGGATGAACAACCGGGTCATGTAGAAGGCGGTCAGCGCGGCACCGAACACCGCGGCCCCACCGAACAGCCAGGCCGTCCAGCCCTCCCGCTCGAAGGCGGCGGCGATGATCGGCTCCTTGGAGAAGTACCCGGAGAACGGGATCATGCCGATGATGGCCAGCCAGCCCGCACCGAAGGTCAACCAGGTGATCTTCATGTACTTGGAGAGGCCACCGAAGCGGCGGATGTCCACCTGATCCTTCATGCCGTGCATCACCGAGCCGGCACCGAGGAACATGTTGGCCTTGAAGAAGCCGTGCGCCAGCAGGTGCACGATGGCCAGCCCGTACGCCGCGCCGCCCAGGCCGACACCGAGGAACATGTAGCCGATCTGGCTGACGGTCGACCAGGCCAACACCCGCTTGATGTCGTCCTTGGCGCAGCCGATGATCGCGCCCATCACCAGGGTCAGCGCGCCGACGCTCACCACCACCAGTTGCAGGGTGGTGTTCGCCGAGAAGATGATGTTGGACCGGGCGATCAGGTAGACACCCGCGGTGACCATCGTCGCGGCGTGGATGAGCGCCGACACCGGGGTCGGGCCCTCCATGGCGTCCGGCAACCAGGCCTGGAGCGGGAACTGACCGGACTTACCGGCCGCACCGAGCAGCAGCAGCAGGCCGAGCACCAGCACGGTACCGCCGGCCAGTGCGCCGACGCCGTTGAAGACCTCGTCGTACTGGGTGGTGCCCAGGGTGGCGAACATGATGAAGATCGCGATGGCCAGACCGGCGTCGCCGACCCGGTTCATCAGGAAGGCCTTCTTACCGGCGGTGGCCGCGGCCGGCCTGGTGTTCCAGAAGCTGATCAGCAGGTACGACGCCAGACCGACGCCCTCCCAGCCGAAGTACAGCATCACGTAGTTGTTGCCGAGGACCAGCAGCAGCATGGCCGCGACGAACAGGTTGAAGTAGGCGAAGAACCGCCGACGACCCGGGTCGTGCGCCATGTACTCGACCGCGTACAGGTGGATCAGGAAACCCACCCCGGTGATCAGCAGGACGAAGACCCCGGCCAGCGGGTCGAACAGCAGGCCGAAGTCGACGTGCAGGCCACCGACCGCGATGAAGTCCCACAGGCTCAGTTGAACCGACTTGTTCTCCAGGCCCCGCAGGCCGAGGAAGTAGGTCAACCCGAGCACGAACGCCGCGCCGACGGAGGCGACGCCGAGCCAGTGCCCCCAACGGTCGGCCCGCCGTCCGAGCAGCAGCAGCACCGTCGCGCTGATCAGCGGGATCGCCACCAGCAGCCAGACGCTGCTCAGCAGGCCGTCGGCCGTCGCGTACGAGACCGTCTCGGCCGGAGCAGCCTGGGCGTACGTCAGAATTTCGTCCACCGGTGGGCCCCTCTAGTACTTCAGCAGGTTGGCGTCGTCGACGCTGGCGGAGCGCCGGGTGCGGAAGATCGCCATGATGATGGCCAACCCGACCACGACCTCGGCCGCCGCCACCACCATCACGAAGAACGCCATGATCTGGCCGTTGAGGTCACCGTTCATCCGGCTGAAGGTGACCAACGCCAGGTTGGCCGCGTTGAGCATCAGCTCGACACACATGAACAGCACGATCGCGTTGCGCCGGATCAGCACCCCGGCCGCGCCGATGGTGAACAGCACCGCGGCGAGGACGAGGTAGTAGTTCGGCTCGACCGAGAAGAAGTCACTCATTTCTCAGTGCCCTTCAGGGTGGTCTCCTCGGCGGTCAGCTCGCGCACCGGGAGGATGTCCGGCGTGCTCCGGTCGCTCAACCGGCCGTCCGGCAGGCGGGCCGGGGTGGCGACCGAGGAGGAGGTGGCGAAGACACCCGGGCCGGGCTTCGGGCCGGGGTAGTTGCCGGGCACGAAGCGGGCCTTCATGGTGGCCACCTGGTCGCGCCGGTCCTCCTTGCGCCGCTCGACGTGCGCCAGGATCATGCCGCCGATGGTGGCGGTGATCAGCAGCGCCGCGGTCAACTCGAACGCGAAGACGTAGTCGGTGAACAGCAGCCGGGCGATGCCCTGCACGTTGCCGCCCGCGTTGGCCTGCTCCAGGCCGACCGGGACGGTGTCCTGGGTGGCCCGGTAGACACCGCTGCCGAGCAGGCCGGCGAAGCCCACCCCGAGCCCGATCGCGGCGATCCGCTGCCCGCGCAGCACCTCGATCAGCGAGTCGGAGGCGTCCCGGCCGACGAGCATCAGGACGAACAGGAAGAGCATCATGATCGCGCCGGTGTAGACGATGATCTGCACCATGCCGATGAAGGGCCCCGCCTGGAGCACGTAGAACACGCCCAGGCTGAGCATGGTCAGCACCAGCCAGAGCGCCGAGTGCACCGCGTTCCGCGCCGCGATCATGCCGATCGCACCGACCAGCGCCAGCGGGGCGAGGATCCAGAAGGTCACCGCCTCCCCGCCGGAGACCGCCCCCGCGGCGGCGAGCACCGTCGACGTGGTCATGCCGTCTCTCCCTTTTCCGCCGCAGCCCGCTGGGCGGCCTGCTCGGCACCGGGGAAGGTGACCCCCGGGTGCTCGTCCACCTGGTAGCGGCCCGGCCCCATCGGCGAGCGCTCGGCCCCGGCCGAGGTGCCCGGGTTGGTCAGGCTGCCGACGTAGTAGTCCTTCTCGCTGTCACCGAGACGCATCGGGTGCGGCGGCTGCTCCATCCCTTCCAGCAGGGGCGCGAGCAGCTGCTCCTTGGTGAAGATCAGATCCTGCCGGTTGTCCCGGGCCAGCTCGTACTCGTTGCTCATGGTCAACGAGCGGGTCGGGCAGGCCTCGATGCACAGTCCGCAGAAGATGCACCGTGCGTAGTTGATCTGGTAGACGCTGGCGTACCGCTCGCCCGGCGAGAACCGCTGCTCGTCGGTGTTGTCGCCACCCTCGACGTAGATCGCGTCCGCCGGGCAGGCCCAGGCACACAGCTCACACCCGATGCACTTCTCCAGACCGTCCGGGTGACGGTTGAGAATGTGCCGCCCGTGGTAGCGGGGGGCCGGGGTCGGCGGGGTGAACGGGTAGTCCGTGGTGACGACCTTCTTGAACATGTGCGAGAAGGTGACCCCGAAGCCCTTGAACATTCCGGTGATCGCCACGTCACACCTCCTCAGAGTCCTGGCCGGCGGGGGCGTTGGCCGGCTCCCGCTCGGCGACCATGCGCCGGGTACGCGGGCTCGGTGGTACCTGAAGGTCCAGCGGGGGCAGCGGGAAGCTGCCCTGCGGCCGGTTCTCGATCTGCTCGGCCAGGCTCGGCTTCTGCTCCGGCTTACGGTTGGGCCAGAACAGCGCGGCGATCAGTCCGAGACCACCGAGTACGCCGAACACCACCAGCCGGTCGTTGCGCTCCCAGTCCTGCACCTTGAGCCAGGTCGCCAGGAAGACGATCCAGACCAGGCTGACCGGGATGAGCACCTTCCAGCCCAGGCGCATGAGCTGGTCGTAGCGCAGCCGGGGCAGGGTGCCGCGCAGCCAGACGAAGACGAAGACCAGCAGGATGACCTTGGCGAAGAACCAGAGCATCGGCCACCAGCCGGAGTTGGCGCCCGACCAGATGCTGATCGGCCACGGCGCGTACCAGCCGCCGAGGAAGAGGGTCACGGTGAACGCCGACATGGCGACCATCGCGACGTACTCGCTGAGCATGATCAGGGCGAACTTCAGCGAGCTGTACTCCGTCATGAAGCCCGCGACCAGCTCCGACTCCGCCTCGGGCATGTCGAAGGGCGGCCGGTTGGTCTCACCGACGATGGAGATGAAGAAGACCACGAAGCTCGGGAAGAGCAGCAGCGCGTACCAGCCCGGGCCGGGAAGCTCCGCGCCGAACAGGTTCAGGGTCACACCCTGGCCCTGGGCGGCCACGATCTCGCTGGTGGACATCGTGCCGGCGAGCATGAACACCGCCACGATGGACAGACCCAGCGACACCTCGTACGAGATCAGCTGGGCGGTCGAGCGCAGACCACCGAGCAGCGGGTAGGTCGAGCCGGAGGCCCAACCGGCCAGCACGATGCCGTACACCGCCATCGAGGACAGGGCCAGCACCACCAGCACCGACACCGACACGTCCGTGACCTGCAACGGGGTCTGGTGGCCGAAGATGCTCACCATCGGGCCGAACGGGATCACCGCCAGCATGGTGACCGCGCAGATCATCGAGATGGCCGGGGCGAAGAAGTAGATGACCTTGTCCGCCGCCTTCGGGAGGATGTCCTCCTTGAAGGCCATCTTGAGGCCGTCGGCGAGGGTCTGGAGCAGACCGAAGGGGCCCAGCTGGTTCGGGCCCGGCCGGACCGCCATCCGCCCCACGACCCGCCGCTCGAACCAGACACCGAGCAGGGTGCCGAGCAGAGCGACGACGAAGGCGAAGAGCACCTTGCCGAGGATCAGCCACCACGGGTCGTGGCCGAAGTCCGTCAGCGACGGGGCCTGAGCTAGCGGGTTCATGCGACACCCCCGGAGGAGTTGAGAAGCGGGCCCGGACGGCCGGCCGCGTCGGCGGCCACCGACCCGGTCGTGCCGGGGGCGGAGATCCGCACCACCGCGCCGGAGGTCGCGCCCAGGCTGCGTCGCACGGTCGCGCCGGGCGAGTTGGTGGGCAGCCAGACCACGCCGTCCGGCATCTCGGTGATCGCCGCCGGGAGGGTCAGCGCCCCCCGGTCGGTGCCCACCGTCACCGGGTCGCCGTCGGCGACACCGAGGGTTTCGGCGGTGCCCTTGCCCAGCCGGACCACCGGCGGACGGGCGGTGCCACCCAGGTACTCGTCACCGTCGGTGAGGCTGCCCAGGTCGATCAGCTGGTGCCAGGTCGACAGGACCGCTTCGCCGGCACCCGGCTGCGGCACCGGACTGGCCGCGACCGAGGGGGCCGCCGGCCGGGTCATCCGGGTCACCGGCAGTCCGCCCAGCTCGCGACGGACGCTCAGCACGTCCCCGGTGCCCAGCCGCACGTCCAGTTGCGCGGCCAGCGCGTCGAGCACCCGGCCGTCCGTCATCGCGGCGGTGGTCAGCACGGCCTCGAAGGGACGCAGCCGGCCCTCCCAGTCCAGGAAGCTGCCGGCCTTCTCGGCCACCGCGGCGACCGGCAGGACGACATCCGCCCGGCGGGTCACCGCAGTGGCCCGCAGCTCCAGGCTGACCAGGAAGGGCACCGCCTCCAGGGCCTGCTCGGCCAGCCGGGGGTCGGCCAGGTCGGCCGGGTCGACCCCGGCCACCACGAGCGCACCGAGCTGACCGGCGGCAGCGGCGGCGAGGATGCCGTCGGTGTCCCTACCGGCCTGGCTCGGGATCACCCCGGCCGGGATGTCCCAGGCCTCACCCAGCTCGGCACGGGCGGTCGGCTCGGTGACCAGACGCCCACCGGGCAGCAGGTTCGGCAGACAACCGGTGTCGACCGCACCCCGGTCACCGGCGCGCCGCGGCACCCAGGCCAGCTTCGCACCGGTACGCGCGGCGACCTCGGCGGCGGCGGAGAGCCCACCCGGCACGGTGGCCAGGCGCTCGCCGACGATCAGGATCGCACCCTCGGCGCTGAGCGCCTCGGCGACCGTGGCGTGCTCGGCGAGCACCCCGGCCTCCTCGCCCGGCACCACCCGGGCCAGCTTGGCCCCGAGCTTCTCCAGGCCGCGGGTGGCGAAGGGGGCGATCGCGTACACCTTGAGCTTGTTCTTCAGGTACGCCTTGCGCAGGCGCAGGAAGAGGATCGGGCACTCCTCCTCCGGCTCCAGGCCGACCAGCACCACCGCCGGGGCCTTCTCGACGTCGGCGTAGGTGACCTCGGTGCTGCCGGCGACCGTGCTGGCCAGGAAGTCGGCCTCCTCGCGGGAGACCGGCCGGGCCCGGAAGTCGATGTCGTTGGTGTTCAGCGCGACCCGGGCGAACTTCGCGTACGCGTAGGCGTCCTCGACGGTCAGCCGGCCACCGGTGAGCACCCCGGTCCCCTGGCCGCCGTCCCGGGCGGCCCGCAGGCCCTCGGCGGCGACCTGAAGGGCCTCGCTCCAGGAGGCCTCCCGCAGCTCACCGGTGCTCTGGTCGCGGACCAGGGGGACGGTGAGCCGGTCGGCGGCGCGGGCGTACTGGAAGCCCCAGCGGCCCTTGTCGCAGTTCCACTCCTCGTTGACCTGCGGGTCGTCGCCGGCCAGCCGGCGCAGCACCTTGCCCCGACGCCAGTCGGTGCGCTGGGCGCAGCCGGCCGAGCAGTGCTCGCAGACGCTGGGGGTGGAGACCAGGTCGAAGGGGCGGGCCCGGAACCGGTACTGGGTGCCGGTCAGGGCGCCGACCGGGCAGATCTGCACGGTGTTGCCGGAGAAGTACGAGTTGAACGGAACGTCCCCCTCGTCGCCCTCCTCGCCGTACGCCTCGTCCCGGTAGATGTTGATCTCCTCGGCGGAGGAGCGGTTCATCAGGTCGATGAACTTGTCGCCCGCGATCTCCTCGGAGAACCGGGTGCAGCGCTGGCAGAGCACGCACCGCTCCCGGTCGAGCAGCACCTGGGTGCTGATCGGCAGGGGCTTGGGGTACTCCCGCTTGTGCTCGTGGAACCGGGAGTCCGTACGCCCGGTCGACATGGCCTGGTTCTGCAGGGGGCACTCGCCGCCCTTGTCGCACATCGGGCAGTCGAGGGGGTGGTTGACCAGCAGCAGCTCCATGATCCCCTCCTGCGCCTTCTTGGCGACCGGAGAGGTGAGCTGGGTACGGACCACCATGCCCTCGGCCACCGTCTGGGTGCAGGAGGCGACGGGCTTGCGCTGCCCCTCCACCTCCACCAGGCACTGCCGGCAGGCACCGGCCGGGGCCAGCAGCGGGTGGTCGCAGAACCGGGGGATCTCGGTGCCGATCTGCTCGGCCACCCGGATCAGCAGCGCCCCCTTGGGGGCGGTGACCTCGACACCGTCGATGGTGAGGGTGACCGTCTCGGTCGACTTCGCTACGTCCGTCATTAGTGGGCTCCCACCAACTGCTTGTCGGACAACTTCGGCGCAGTCCGGCCCTCGATGTAGTCGAGGTAGTCCTGCTTGAAGTACTTCAGGGAGGAGGTCACCGAACTCGTGGCGCCGTCACCCAGGCCACAGAACGAACGACCGAGGATGTTGTCGCAGGTGTCGAGCAGGGTGTCCAGGTCGTCGTGGGTGCCCTGACCGGCCAGGATGCGCCGGTAGACCCGCACCATCCAGTAGTTGCCCTCCCGGCAGGGGGTGCACTTGCCGCACGACTCGTGGTGGTAGAACTCCAGCCACCGGTAGGTCGCGTAGACCGGGCAGTCCTGGTCGGAGAAGATCTGGGTGGCCGTGGTGCCGAGGATCGAGCCGGCCGCGGCTACCCCCTCGAAGTCCATCGGCACATCCAGGTGCTCCGCGGTGAGCAGCGGGGTCGAGGAGCCACCCGGGGTCCAGAACTTCAGGTTGTGCCCGGGCTGCATCCCGCCGGCCAGCTCGATCAGCTCGCGCAGGGTGATGCCGAGGCCGCACTCGTACTGGCCGGGGTTGGCGATCCGGCCGGAGAGGGAGTAGATCATCGGGCCGGCGGACTTCTCCGTACCCATGGACTTCCACCAGTCCGCGCCACCGAGGACGATGTACGGCACGCTGGCGATGGTGCCGACGTTGTTGACCACGGTGGGGCTGGCGTACAGGCCGTGGGTGGCCGGGAACGGCGGACGCAGCCGGGGCTGCCCCCGGAAGCCCTCCAGGGAGTCCAGCAGGGCGGTCTCCTCGCCGCAGATGTACGCCCCGGCGCCGGAGTGCACCACCAGTTCGAGGTCGAAGCCGCTGCCCAGGATGTTCCTGCCCAGGTAGCCCTTGGCCTTGGCCTCCTGCACGGCGTTGCGCAGCCGACGCGCGGCGTGCACCGCCTCGCCCCGGATGTAGATGTAGGCGCGGTTGGCCCGGATCGCGTACGAGGCGATGATCACGCCCTCGACCAGCGAGTGCGGGTCGTGGGTCATCAGCGGCAGGTCCTTGCAGGTGCCCGGCTCGCCCTCGTCGGCGTTCACCACGAGGTAGTGCGGCTTGCCGTCACCCTGCGGGATGAAGCCCCACTTGAGGCCGGTCGGGAAGCCGGCGCCACCCCGGCCCCGCAGGCCGGAGTCCTTCACCAGCTGGATCAGGTCGTCCGGGTGGGCCTTCAGCGCCTTGCGCAGCGCCGCGTACCCGTCGAGCTTCTCGTAGGTGCCGATCCGCCAGGCGTCCGGCGACAGCCAGCGCTTGGTCAGCACCGGCGTCAGCTTGGCCAGGGTCTCGGGCCGAGGCGTGGTCACTTCTGAGCCCCCTTGTCGTTCGCGGCGTCGCCGGTGGCGGACTCCGCTTCGCTGAGGTTGCGCTCCTGCGCCTCGGCGTCGTCGCCGGCGGGCTTGGCGTCGGCGGCCGGCTTGTTGGCCGCCACTCCGGCCGCCTCCGCCGCCTGGGCGTCAGGCGACGTGGGCGCCGCACCGTCGGTCGGGACCTTGGTGCCGGGGGCGTCCGGCACGGCGGTCTTCGCGTCCGGCTGGCGGGTCTCGGCGGTACGCACCTGCGGCGACTTGCGGTCCGGCGCCGCCACGTCCGGGGCGGTGCTGCCGGTCGGTGCCGCCTTGGCCGGGGTGGCCGGGGCCGGCTTCTCCTCCGCCTTGCCGCTGCGGATCGGGGTGTTCGGGTCGAAGCCCGGAGCGGAGACGCCGTGCTGCTGGGCCAGCAGCAGACCCCGCAGGGAGGGCTCACCCGGCACGCCGTCGGCGACCGCACCCTCGCGCTCGTCGGCGAACCCGGCGAGCTGGACCGACATCTCCTTGAGGGTGCAGAGGCGGGCACCCCGACTCGGGGTGGGCCGGCCACCGGCCCGCAGCTCGTCGACCAGGCCCACCGCGGTCTGCGGGTCGACTCCGTCGAAGAAGTCGTAGTTGACCGTCATCACCGGGCCGTAGTCGCAGGCCGCCAGGCACTCGGCGTGCTCCAGGGTGATCTTGCCGTCTTCGGTGGTCTCGTCGTGCCCGACACCGAGGTGCTCGGTGAGGGTGTCGTAGACCTCCTGGCCACCCAGCACGTTGCACATGGTGTTCGTGCAGACGCTGACCAGGTAGTCACCGGTGGGCCGGCGCTTGTACATGGTGTAGAAGCTGGCGACCGCGCCGACCTGGGCCTTGTTCAGGCCGAGGACCTCGGCGCAGAACGCCACGCCGGCGGGAGAGACGTAGCCCTCCTCGGACTGCACCAGGTGCAGCAGGGGCAACAGGGCCGAGCGCGACCGGTCGGCCGGGTAACGGGCGATGATCTCCCGCGCCCGGGCCCGGGTCTCGTCGGTGAAGACCGTAGTCACCGGTCACAACCTCCCATCACGGGGTCCAGCGAAGCGCCGCCGGCGATCACGTCGGCGATCAGGCCGCCCTCGGCCATCGCCGGCAGGGCCTGGAGGTTGACGAAGCTGGGTTCCCGGTAGTGCACCCGGTACGGCCGGGTACCACCGTCGGAGACCGCGTGCACGCCCAGCTCGCCGCGAGGCGACTCGACGGCCACGTACACCTGGCCCGGCGGCACCCGGAAGCCCTCCGTCACCAGCTTGAAGTGGTGGATCAGGGACTCCATCGACTGCCCCATGATCTTGGCGACGTGCTCCAGGGAGTTGCCCATGCCGTCGACCCCGATGGCCAGCTGGGCCGGCCAGGCGATCTTCTTGTCGGCCACCATCACCGGGCCGGGCTTGAGCCGGTCGACCGCCTGCTCAATGATCTTGAGGGACTCCCGCATCTCGGCCATCCGGACCAGGTAGCGGCCCCAGACGTCGCCGTCGGCGTGGGTCGGCACGTCGAACTCGTACGTCTCGTAGCCGCAGTACGGCATGGTCTTGCGCAGGTCCCAGGCCAGGCCCGCGGAGCGCAGCACCGGGCCGGTGACGCCGAGAGCCACACAGCCGGTGACGTCGAGCACGGCGATGTTGCGGGTCCGCTCCAACCAGATCGGCTGACCGGAGAGCAGGTCCTCGTACTCCTTGAGCCGCTTCGGCAGCAGCTTGAGGAACTCGCGGATCTTGACGATCGCCTCGTCCGGCACGTCCTGGGCGACACCGCCCGGCCGGACGTACGCGTGGTTCATCCGCAGGCCGGTGATCAGCTCGAAGATCTCCAGGACGTACTCACGGTCCCGGAAGCCGTAGAGCATCATGTTGATCGCGCCCAGCTCCATGGCCGTGGTGGCCACCCAGACCAGGTGCGAGGAGATCCGGTTCAGCTCCATCATGAGCACCCGGATGGTGTTGGCCCGCTCGGTCACCTCGTCGGTGATGCCGAGCAGCTTCTCCACCGCCAGGGAGTACGCCGTCTCGTTGAAGATCGGCGAGAGGTAGTCCATCCGGGTCACGAAGGTCGAACCCTGGACCCAGTTGCGGTACTCCAGGTTCTTCTCGATGCCGGTGTGCAGGTAGCCGACGACCGAGCGGGCCTCGCGGACCGTCTCGCCCTCCAGCTCCAGGACCAGTCGGAGCACCCCGTGGGTGGAGGGGTGCTGCGGGCCCATGTTGACGACGATCCGACCCTCGTTGATCGGGTCGACCCCCGAGACCACGTCGTCCCAGTCCCCGCCGGTGACGTTGAAGACGCGACCCTCGGTGGTCTCGCGCTCGGTGGCGTAGTTCGACGCACTCATTGGTACGACCTCCGCTTGTCGGGCGGCGGAATCTCGGCGCCCTTGTACTCCACGGGCACGCCGCCGAGGGGGTAGTCCTTACGCTGCGGGTGACCCTCCCAGTCGTCCGGCATGAGGATCCGGGTCAGCGCCGGGTGACCGTCGAAGATGACGCCGAACATGTCGTACGCCTCCCGCTCCTGCCAGTCGGCCGTCGGGTAGACGGCGGTGACACTCGGCAGGTGCGGCTCCTCGGCGGAGACCGCGACCTCCAGCCGGACCCGTCGCCGGTAGGTCATCGAGGTCAGCAGGTAGACCACGTGCAGCCGCCGGGCGTCGGCGCCGAGGTAGTCCACCCCGGAGACCGAGGAGCACAGCTCGAAGCGCAGCGCCGGGTCGTCCCGCAGCACCTGGCAGACCTCGGCGATGCGCTCCGGCCGGATGTGCAGGGTCAGCTCGCCACGGTCGACCACGACCTGCTCGATCGCCTCGCCGAAGGCCGGGTAGGCCTCCTCCAGGGCGTCGTGCACCTCGTCGAAGTAGCCACCGTACGGCCGGGGTGAGCTCTCGATCGGGCGGTGCGGTCGGACCAGACCACCGAACCCGGAGACGTCGCCGGTGCCCTGGTTGCCGAACATGCCCCGCCCGGCCGGTGCGGCCGGAGGAAGCTCGGCGGGAGCACCGCTGGTGGCCCCGGCCGGCGTCACCGGAACCGGTACGCCGCCGGTGCTCGGCTTGGAGTCAGTCACTTGATCCCCCGGTACGGCTGGAGGTGGTTCTGGGCCTTCATCCAGTTCTCGATCCGCAGCTGCTCCTCGCGGCCCTCGCGGACAGCCTTCGTCCACTCGGCCCGCCGGGCCTTGTCGCTGCGGTACGACGACGGCATCGAGCCGTAGGGCACCACCGGCACGTCACCGCGTGCCTCGCGGGCGGCCAGCATCTTGCGTCCGTTAGCCCCGAGCGGCTCGTGGCCGATCTTCTCGCGCAGCTTGAGGATCGCGTCGATGAGCATCTCCGGCCGGGGCGGGCAGCCGGGCAGGTACATGTCGACCGGTACGACGTGGTCGACGCCCTGCACGATGGCGTAGTTGTTGAACATGCCGCCGCTGCTGGCGCAGACGCCCATGGAGAGCACCCACCGGGGCTCGGCCATCTGGTCGTAGATCTGGCGCAGCACCGGGGCCATCTTCTGGCTGACCCGGCCCGCGACGATCATCAGGTCGGCCTGTCGGGGCGAGGCCCGGAAGACCTCCATGCCCCAGCGACCCATGTCGTAGTGGGGCCCACCGGCGGCCATCATCTCGATCGCGCAGCAGGCCAGGCCGAACGTGGCGCCCCAGACCGAGGACTTGCGCGACCAGTTGACCAGCTTCTCCACCGAGGTGAGCAGGACACCGGCGGGAAGTTTCTCCTCGATACCCATCTGGGTTCCTCCCTCAGTCCCAGTCCAGGCCGCCGCGACGCCACTCGTAGGCGTACGCGACGAAGACCGCACCGATGAACACGAACATGGCCACGAGCCCGAACACCGGTAGGGCGTCGAACGAGACCGCCCACGGGTAAAGGAAGATCATTTCCACGTCGAAGACGATGAAAAGCATCGCCGTCAGATAGAACTTGACCGGGAACCGGCTACCGCCGACCGGCTGCGGGCTGGGCTCGATCCCACACTCGTAGGCTTCGAGCTTGGCCTTGTTGTAGCGGCGGGGCCCGGTGAACCGGGTGGCGGCTATCGAGAACAGCGCGAAGGCCGCGGCGAGGGCGAACAGCCCGATGATGGGTACGTAAGGCGAGAGCGACATATTCTTCTCCTGCTCGTCCTTCCCTGCCCTCGTTCGTTGGCAAAATTCACACTATTCACAACCCACCCGACGACCTTCGGCGGGGTGGCCTCGCGCCCTATACCGCTGGCGCTACCCGGGTCATCGCATTGATCACCCGGTCCATCGCGTCACCGCCACGGGGGTCGGTGAGGTTGGCCAGCAGCTTGAGCACGAAGCGCATCAACGTCGGGTGCGGCATTCCGTGCTTCGTCGCCACCCGCATGATCTCGGGCCGGCCGATCAGCTTCACGAAGATCCCACCCAGCCGGTAGTAACCGCCGAAGCGCGTCTTCAGCTCCTGCGGGTACGCCATCAGGGCCCGCTCCCGCTCGGCACCGGCCGGCCGGGCCAGGGCCTGGGCGGCGACCTCCGCGGCCAGTTCGCCGGACTCCATCGCGTACGCGATGCCTTCGCCGTTGAAGGGGTTGACCATGCCGCCGGAGTCCCCTACCAGCATGACTCCGCGGGTGTAGTGCGGCACCCGGTTGAAGCCCATCGGCAGCGCCGCGCCGAGGGTCGACCCTTCGGCGTTGGCCTCGTCGGTCATCCCCCACTCCGGCGGGGTGTTGGCCAGCCAGTCGGTGAGCAGCCGCCGGTAGTTGGTCTTGCCGAAGGCCGAGGAGGAGTTCAGGATGCCCAGCCCGACGTTGACCCGGCCGTCACCCAGGCCGAAGATCCAGCCGTACCCGGGCAGCAGCTCCCCGGTGCCCTTGGCCCGCAGTTCCAGCCACGACTCCAGGTAGTCGTCGTCGTGCCGGACCTCGGAGCGGTAGTAGCGGCGCACGGCCACCCCGATCGGGCGGTCCTCCCGCTTGGCCAGTCCCAGGGCCAGGGGGAACCGGCCGGAGACTCCGTCGGCGGCGACCACCAGGGGCGCGTGGAAGGTGGCCGGGGCCTTGTCCGGGCCGGTCTCGGCCTCGACGCCGATCACCCGGCCGTTGCCGTCCAGCACCGGGCCGATGACGTTCACGCTGGTGCGCAGGTCGGCACCGGCGGAGACCGCCCGCTTGGCGAGCAGGTCGTCGAAGTCCAGGCGGGTACGCACCAGGCCGTAGTTCGGGAAGCTGGCCAGATCCGGCCAGTCCAGTTCCAGCCGGACGCCGCCACCGATCACCCGCAGGCCCCGGTTGTGCAACCAGCCGGCCTCGGGCGAGGTGTCCACACCCATGCGGATCAGTTGACGCACCGCGCGGGGGGTCAGCCCGTCACCGCAGACCTTCTCCCGAGGGAACTCGGTCTTCTCCAGCAGCAGCACGCGTACGCCGTGCCGAGCCAGGTGGTATGCGGTCGCCGAACCACCGGGACCGGCGCCCACGACGATCACGTCGGCGTCGTTCTCCACCGCGGTCATTTGCGCCTCCTCCCCGCGCGCTCGTGAAATGCTTCACAAGCCTGCCGAGACGAGTCTATGACCGTGGCCGTACGCTCGCGTTGTTAGGGCAACCTAACCTGGTGGAAACGAGTCCGTCACGGCTGCGTGCCATGCCTTTTCGTCGATTCGACCGGTTCGACCAGGCCGACCTAGCCCTTCGACCCGGGGGCCAGCCGCGCCGGACCGGCCGCATCCAGACCGGCCCGGATGGTCTCCGGCAGATGCTCACGCAGGGCACCCCCGGCGGCCCGGTCCAGGGCCGCCAGCACCTCGGACACCACCTGACGCACGTCCGCCGGATCCGCACCAGCCAGATCCCGCAGCTGCGCGACCAGTTCGGCGGCATCGCCGTCGGCCGCATCCCTCGGATCGGTCATGCCCGCCAGGATATGCGGTAAATCAACTGGTTTCTCCCGAATGTCGGCAATTACTGGCGGATTCCCCGGTGCAGGGCCACCACACCCCCGGTCAGGTTGCGCCAGGCCACCCGACCCCAGCCGGCCGCCTGCACCCGGGCCGCCAGGGCCGCCTGATCCGGCCAGGCCCGGATCGACTCGGCCAGGTAGACGTACGCGTCCGGGTTGCTGGAGACCGTCCGGGCCACCGCGGGCAGGGAACGCATCAGGTACGACAGGTAGACCGTCCGGAAGGCCGGGTTGACCGGGGTGCTGAACTCGCAGACCACCAGCCGGCCACCCGGCCGGGTGACCCGCGCCAGTTCGCGGAGCGCAGCGTCGGTGTCGTTGACGTTGCGCAGGGCGAAGGAGATGGTCACCGCATCGAAACTGGCGTCCGCGAACGGCAACCGCAGCGCGTCTCCGGCCAGCAGCGGCACCTGGGGTCGGGTGCGCTTGCCGGCGTACAGCATGCCGAGCGACAGGTCGGCGCCGACGGCGTACGCCCCGGAGTGGGCCAGTTCCTCCGTGGACACCCCGGTGCCCGCGCCCACGTCCAGCACCCGGTCACCGGGGCGCAGTTCCAGCGCGGACCGGGTGGCCCGCCGCCAGAACCGGTCCTGCCCGAAGGAGAGGACGGTGTTGGTCAGGTCATAGCGGGCCGCCACGCCGTCGAACATCGCGGCGACCTCGTGCGGCTGCTTGTCCAGGCTGGCTCGCTGGCCCTGCGGGGTACGACTCACCCCTCCACTCTGCCAGCCCGACCGGTGCCTGAGCGCGGGCAGGGTCGCCTGCCCCGGGGCGATCTTCACCACCCGGCAGCCGTCCGGACGGCCCGGCCGACCGTCCTGCGGACACAGTCAGGGCGAGATGGTCACCCATCTCGCCCTGACTGCCTTGCGTTATGTGAACGGCCCGTACGGGCCGATAGAGGACGAACCTCAGGCGGTCGTCTTCTCGTCACCCGGGGTCACCAGGACCACCCGGCGACGGCGAGCCAACAGGAACAGCACGGCACCGGCGACCACCACGGCCGCACCGACACCACCGATCAGACCGGCCTGCACACCGGTGACCGGCAGGCCACCGCCGCCGCCACCGTTCGGCGCGGCGAGGATCACCGCGAAGTCGTCGGTGTTGTCGGACGGGTCCAGGTCGGCGAAGTCGGACTCCTCGGCCTGCCGCACCTTGGCCTTGGCGAAGGCCGGCTTGGCGGCCTTCCGGTGGATCGCCGGCGAGTCGACCGGCAGCGCACCGAACGCGGTGGCCTCCAGCGAGCCGCCCTTCAGGGTGATCGGTGCCTCAAGGTCCCCATCCACCGTGATCGCCAGCTCAGCCTCGATGAGCAGGTTGGGTTCGAGCAGGAAGTTCTTGTCCTGGCAGATCACGGTGCGCCTGTCGTCGCCGATCTCGCAGCCCTCGATCGGCTCGAACTTCGCGCCCTTCGGCAACTGGAAGGTCAGCTTGAGACCCTCGGCGACCCGGTCACCCTGGTTGATGACCTGGCTGTAGACCAGGGCCGTGTCGCCGGGGCGCAGCGGACCCTTCTCCTTGCCACTGTCGAAGTCGAAGCGGGTCTTCACATCCGGCACGAACACCCCGAGGTCGACGCCGCTTTCCGGGGTCAACTCGACATCGACGTCGATGCTGTTGTTGCTGTCATCGGTGTCGTCATCGGACTCGATGCTGATCGTCACCGGCGCGGTCAGCGGCCCGGTGACCTTCTCGTCCATCTTGAACAGGACGATCGACACCTCGGAGGTCTCACCCGGACCGGGAATCTCTTCCTTGGCCAGCTCGCAGGTGAACAGTTCGGGCTTCGACTCGCCGATGACCTCGCACTCACCAAAGGAGAGCGGAACCAGCATCATCTTCTCGTCGTCCATCTTGGACACGTCGACCTTGACGAGCACCTTGCCCGGGGTGCCCTCGCCCTGGTTTGCGATCTTGATCCAGCCGTACTTGCCCTCGACGCCCTCGGTCATCCGGGTGCCGGCGGCGGTGACCGCCAGATCCGTCTCGGTGCCGGCCGCGTGGGCCGGCACACCGAACGCGGTGACAGCACCAGCGGCGAGCAATGCGGCCGCAGCGAGACTCGCGGCGCGGCGGGCACGGAAGATCATCAACTGGTCTCCCCAGTGAGGTATGGGAATGTACGGGCGGGGACGTTAGCGGTCCTCGATCACCCGCGCCACCCCGCAACGCCACCACAGCGGAACTGGTCAACTAATCTTTATTTAAGGGTCGACCGAATTGATGACCGTGCTCGCCCGACGGTATCCGCAGCCCGTCCGTCCCGGCAGCAGGCGACCAGCCGGACAGCCGATGCGACTGGGCTGTTCGGCCGATCAGGCCGCATCACGCTGTTCCGCTGGCCGGCCGCATCACGGACCGTCACGGTTGCCTGGGGCGCAGGGGTCAGTTCGCCTCGACCAGCGGCAGCGAACGACCGGCCCCGCCCCCCGGCAACGCGATCGAGGAGAAGTGGGACACCACCCGCTCATCGGTCGGATCGTCCGCCGGCGTCCGGTGCACGGCCAGCCGGTTGTAGAGGGTGTCCCGCTGGGCCGGAATCCGATCGGCGGAACGGATCATCCCGATCAGCTCATGCAGGTTGGACCGGTGCCGGGCCCCCGCCGAGGAGATGACGTTCTCCTCCAGCATGATCGACCCGAGGTCGTCCACCCCCATGTGCAGGGCGAGCTGGCCGACATCCTTGCCGGTGGTCAGCCAGGAGGCCTGCAGGTGCGGCACGGTCTCGAAGAACAGCCGGGCCACCGCCACCAGGCGCAGATACTCCAGGGTGGTGGCCTGGGTACGACCCTTCAGGTGGTTGTTCTCCGGCTGGTACGTCCACGGGATGAAGGCCCGGAAGCCCTGGGTGCGGTCCTGCACGTCGCGGATCATCCGCAGGTGCTCGATCCGCTCCGCGGCGGTCTCGCCGGTGCCCATCATCATCGTCGCGGTCGACTCGACCCCCTGCCGGTGGGCCAGCTCCATGACCTCCAGCCAGCGCTCGCCCGACTCCTTCAGCGGGGCGATCGCCTTGCGGGGCCGCGCGGGCAGCATCTCGGCGCCGGCCCCGGCGATGGAGTCCAACCCGGCCGCCTTGATCCGGGCGATGGCCTCATCCAGGCTCACCCCGGACACCTTGGCCATGTGCAGAATCTCGCTCGGCCCGATCGAGTGGATGGCCAGCTGCGGGTACGCCTTCTTGACCGAGGAGAACAACTCCTCGTAGTACTCCACCCCGTAGTCCGGGTGGTGACCGCCCTGGAGCATGACCTGGGTGGCGCCCAGCTCGACCGCCTCGCCGCAGCGCCGCAGGATCTCCTCGGTCGGGTGGGTCCACCCTTCCTTGTGCTTCGGAGCCCGGTAGAAGGCACAGAACTTGCACGCCGTCACGCAGACGTTCGTGTAGTTGATGTTGCGGTCGATCAGGTACGTGACGATGTTGTCCGGGTAACGCCGCCGCCGAACCGCGTCCGCCGCCTCACCGAGGGCGTGGAAGGGCGCATCGGTGTAGAGCAGCAGGGCCTCCTCGGGCGTGATCCGCCCGCCGTCCGCGCCACGCTGCAGGATGTCGTCGATCTCCCGGCTCTCCATCACGCCTTCGAGCGTACGTCTCCCCTACGCGAGACGGGCACGACGGGGTGCGCGTGCGGCGAGTCCCACAGCCAGCCGGGCGGCCAGAATGATCACCAAAGCTGCCGCCCTTCGACCACTTTCCGGCCCCGCTTCGCCGTCAGGGCACTCCGCCCTGCCCACCCAGATAGTCGATGAGAGTGCTCATGCGCTCCTGCATCTCGGCAGCGGTGAACATCCGGCGCGGCAACTGGGTCGGTGCCACCTCGTCATCACCAATGAGCACCGATGACCAGTCCCGCACACACTGCCGTTGCAGCATCAGGGTGACCGTCATCATGGTGCTTGCGTCTACTCGATGCCACAGATCAGCCGGCATCGAGTAGGAGGAGCCCGCGGCGAAGTCGACGGAGAGGGTCTCGGCGACCTCAACAACCCCCTGTCGCTGAAAGCTCCAGCCCGCGTCGTGGGGTCGACTGCATTCCCGCAGATGGGCGTAGCGCCGCCCACCCGGCACCGAGCGGTAGTAGCGACATCGCAGGCTGCCCCCGACCACCACGGAGGAGAAGTGGAAGCGGTGGTTATGGACGTGTTCGCGTACGCGCCCCTGACCAGGCCACCACACGTGCATCCGCAGCTGACCCAGTGAGCCGAAGTCCAAGAGCACGAACTTGTCGAACCCGAGGGCATGCCGGTGGGCGGACCAGGCGAACTCAGCGGACACCATCCGCTCACGGGTCAAGCTCACCAGGAAAGCACGAAGTGGTTCAGGGCGACCGAGTTCGCGCAGCAGACGTTCGGTCTCCTCATGACCGGGCGCATCCGACTCGTCGAGCAGAGCAGCATGGAACGTGTGCTCAACTTCCGACATCAGGTCATGCGCAGCGCCGAGCGAAACCACACCTCACCACCTCGAATGCAAGTCCACCAGACACAGGTCGTGATCGGAGAAGTTGGAAACCAGCCGAGGGCTAGCCGCGACTCCAAGGCTTGCGGAGAAGACTATGTCGTCGATTTCCTTGCCGAAGTGCGTCGGACGCCCATCAAATGCTCTCACCATTGACGAAGAGAAAGCATCGAGCAACAACGCACGCTCCTCCGTGTTGAAATCGCCGCAGATAATCAATTGGCTTCCCGGCCACCGGGGCAGCTTCGAGGAAATAGTGTTCCAAACATCGGCAAATGCGGGATCTCTTGCATCCCGGCCGAACCGATGGAAAGGAAACGAATGCAGGGAGGCGACCTTGAGTTCGGTCAGGCCGAAGTCGATGCTGCAGACCACCGCCCCCTTGTCGTGTAAACTTAGTCGGCGCGCTCCACGCTCCGTCCACAGTCCAGGATTAGGGAGCAGGAAGCTTTCTATGCCAGCCATCGGGTAACGACTGACCACGGCTACTCCTGCCTGGCGACCAGCCTCGAAGGAGGAGTCGGAGAGCGGAAGCGTCGCGGCGTACTGCAATTCGGTCCGGCCGAGAATCGCTGCCAAAACCGCCGATTCACCATCGAATGAGAAATCGACTTCCTGCAGCGCCAAGACATCGATCGATTTTTCCCTGATCAAACCGACAAGTTCGTCGAGTGCCTGTGGGCGGGTGGCCGGATCTTCCGACGGATACGGCAATCCCTCTCGAACGTTCCAGCTTCCGATCCTGATCTGCCCACTCAGGCGGGCCAAGGGTGGTTCAGCATCGAGTAATCCCGTATGACCAGGACCCCTTGATACGTCATCCAGGTAGGCTCCATGCGATCTTTCCACTTCCACACTCCATTCTCCTGATGGGCTAGCACCTCGCGCACCGCCTGGCGGAGCTGCGGCAGCCGGGCTGGTGTGTTCCGGCACATGAGTGCACGGGCCACCCAGGCCGGAGTGAAATGGCCGATCATGATGGTGTCCGACGCGTCTCCGACCCGCCTGCGCAACTGTTCATCCCCGAGACTCAGGTCCGGGTTATGGCTGAGACACTCGATGCCGGCGTCGACCGCGTCGTTGAGTTGGCCGACCCCTTGTTTCAGGACCTGAGAGGCCTTGTGCAGGGCCACAACGGCACGAGCGGTGTGCGGCACGGAGAGCCACTCTCCCCGTCTGACGGTACGGCCCCAACCCAGCCGAACCGATCCGTTCCCCGCATCCTGCGGCATCGCCCCGTCCAGCAGATGGGAGACGAGTTCGCCCAGCTTGGCTGACTGCGGCTGCACCTCGGCGAGCGCCGCGATGGCCGAGGACAGCACCGAGACGCTTTCCCAGCCGACTGGGTCCACGTCGGCCGACATCATCCGTTCCAGTTGACCGACGATTTCGGTCCGGAAGGCCGGGTCGAGGCCGGCTCGCACGAGAGCAGTCAAGACCCACGACGTAACCTCCGGCCGGGCTACGTCGCGCTGAGAGCGCGCCACCCAGCCACCTGCGGGACGCTGGAGAGCGACGATATTCTCCACCAGCTTCCGTCGATCAAGCCGAGCGTCCTGAATGTCGAGGGTGAGAGCAATTCGCAGGCCATAGGAGGTGCCGATCGCACTCGGCGGGACCTTGTCCCCGATGAACTGCGACCAGCCGTACAGCTCCCGCCCCTCGCTGCCGGCGCTGGTCCGAAGATCGGAGAGCAGTCGGTCGCGGGTCCCGTCGAAGATCTGCCTGGCCGAGGGCACCGCACCTGATTTCTGCCGACGCAGAGCAGGCGCCGTGGCTGTCACCGCGTTCGGCGGCGTCAGGACCCGTGACATGAAGGGGGTCTGGACGAACCAGCGCAACGCCATCCCGACGCAGAGGCCAGTCAGGACGGCGAACAGAATGCGCAACCACTCCGCTTCGAACCAGTGATCCGGCAAATGATCGAGGAGCAGACTGTACGTGCCGAAGAACAGAGCAAACGGGCCGAGTGCGGCGAGGTGGCGGCCAAGGCTGCGCAGGCGGAAGGTTGTCGGTCGTGGCCCTCGGTCTCCGTCGCGCGGCGCTAGTCGACCGGCCTCTCTGCTGACCGCCTTCTCGCTGAGGGTCACGGCCACCTCAATCACTACGAAGATTTGGGGTTTCTGGTTCAAAGGCGCGGCAACTATGGTTGACTGCAGAGGATAGCCAGAGGCATCGATGCCAGGTATCAGGCGCTGGTCTCATAGCCGGCAGCCATACCGTCAGACTTTGCAGACAACGAAGAGCGCCGACATGAATGTCGGCGCTCTCACCTGGGATTTCATATCTCGACCATGGGCGAGTCGGGTATCCGACATCGTCCGCCGGTCGACTTCTTGGTAGGGCGTTATTGCCCCCGGTTCAGTTGGCGGCTGGTGATCTAGGAGTCGTAGTCGACGGTCAGGGTGTCCGTGCGTGGGCTGGACTGGCAGGTCAGCACGTACCCGGCGGCCACCTCGTCGGGCTCCAGGGCGTAGTTGCGGGCCATCTCCACCTCGCCGGAGACCACCTTCGCCCGGCAGGTCGAGCAGACCCCACCCTTGCAGGCGTACGGCAGTTCGCCGCGGACCTTCAGCGCGGCGTCCAGCACCCGCTCGTCGCGGCGCATGGTGAAGCTCGACGAACGGCCGTCGAGCATGATGGTCACCTCCGTGCCGCCGGAGGAGTCCTCGGGTCGGCGCAGGGGCTCGGGTGCGGCGTCGACATGGAACAGCTCGGTGTGCACTGCCGACTCCGGCACACCCCGCCCGGCCAGCACCTCACGAGCGTCCACCACCAGGCCGTACGGGCCGCAGAGGAACCATTCCTCGATCAGGTCCCCGGGGACGATGGTGTCCAGCAGGCGACCCAGCCGCTCGGCGTCCACCCGCCCGGACAGCAGCGCGGACTCGCCCTGCTCCCGGGAGAGCACATGCACCAGGTGCAGTCGGGTCGGGTAGCGGTCCTTGAGGTCGGCCAACTCCTCGGCGAACATCACGCTGTTGGCCGTCCGGTTGCCGTACACCAGGGTGAAGGTGCTGGCCGCCTCGACGGCCAGGGCCGTGGCGATCAGCGACAGCACCGGGGTGATGCCGGAGCCGGCGACCACCGCGCCGTAGCGACGCACCCGGTCCGGCGCGAAGGCCGTGGTGAAGTGGCCCAGCGGGGGCAGCACCTCCACGGTGTCGCCGCTGCGCAGAACCCCGCAGGCGTACGACGAGAAGGCCCCGCCGGGGATCTCCCGCACCCCGATGCGCAGCCGCCCGTGCCGGGCCAACTCCTGCGGAGTGGAGCAGATCGAGTACGAGCGGCGCACCTCCTCGCCGTCGGGCAACGCACCAGGTAGGCGTACCGTCAGGTGCTGACCGGCGCGGAAGGCGAAGGTCTCGCGCAGCTCCTGCGGCACCTCGAAGGTGACCGCGACGGCGTCGGCGGTGAGCCGGTCCACGGCGATGACGGGCAGCGGGTGGAACACCGGGCGACGGCGGACCGGGCGGGTGATGGTGACAGTCACAGTGCCTTCACATGGTCGAACGGTTCGGAGCAGGCGCGGCAGCGCCAGAGTGACTTGCAGGCGGTGGAGCCGAACCGGCTTAGCTGCTCGGTCTCCAGGGACCCGCAACGCGGGCAGCGCACGGCCAGGGTCAACGGGACGACCCCGTCGCGGCGGACCGGGGCCGGTGGGGCGATGCCGGCGGCGGCCAGCTTGGCCCGCCCGGCGTCGGTGATCCAGTCGGTGCTCCAGGCGGGGCTGTGCACCGTGCGTACCTCGGCATCGGGGTGACCGGCCGCGGCCAGGGCCCGGCGGATGTCCGCGCGGATGACGTCCATCGCCGGACAGCCGGTGTAGGTCGGGGTGATGGTCACCACCACCCGGCCGGTATCCGGCGCCACTTCCACCGCGCGCAGGATGCCGAGGTCGGCGATGGTGACCACCCGGATCTCCGGGTCCACCACCGCGGCCGCGGCCTCGTACGCGAAGTTCACCGTCGCCACCTGGGGTCCCGGGCCTTCACCAGCGGGCGCCGGGGTGGGCCCGATGCAGCACCTGCATCTCGGCAAGCAGGTACGACAGGTGCTCGGTGTGCAGGCCCTCGCGTCCACCGGCCGGTGCCCAGCCGGGCTCCGGCGCGGTGAGGGTCGCCTCCGCGAGCACGGTCGAGACCGTCGTGTCGAACTCGGCCCGCAGGGTGGCCGGGTCGACCGGGGCCTGCGGCTGGGCGGCGAACAACTCCGGGACGTACGGCCAGACCTCGTCGATGCCGGCCTGCATCCGCCGGTGCGACTCCTCGGTGCCGTCGCCCAGTCGCCGTACCCAGAGGGCGGCGTGGTCCAGGTGGTACGCGGACTCCTTGCGGGCCTTGCCTCCGATGGCGGCCAACCGCTCGTCGGCGCAGCCCGCCAGAGCGGTGTAGAGCGGCAGTTGGTACGCCGACAGGACGAGCAGCTTCGCCATGGTCATCGCGAAGTCGCCGTTGGGCAGCTCGACCAGCAGGCAGTTGCGGAACTCCCGGTCGTCGCGCAGGTACGCCAAGGCGTCCTCGTCCCGGCCGGCGCCCTCCAGCTCACCCGCGTACGACAGCAGCAGCCGGGCCGCACCGAGCTGATCCAGGGCGATGTTGGCCAGCGCGATGTCCTCTTCCATCTCCGGTGCCCGGGTGGTCCACTCGGCCAGCCGCTGCGCCGCGATCAGCGCATCGTCACCGAGGGCGAGGGTGAAATCGAACGGACCGTTCACAGCACCCGCCTCCGTTCGCGACTGCGGGGCTCGCAGAACCGGCTCACTCCTCGCGCTCACAGGTGGGCCACCCCTTCAGGCACCTCGTAGAAGGTGGGGTGGCGGTAGACCTTGTCGGCCGCCGGGTCGAAGAAGGCGTCCTTCTCGTCCGGGCTGGAGGCGGTGATCGCGCCGGCCGGCACCACCCAGATGGACACCCCTTCCTGGCGGCGGGTGTAGAGATCACGGGCGTTGCGCAGGGCCAACTCGGCGTCGGGGGCGTGCAGGCTGCCCACGTGGGTGTGCGCCAACCCGCGCCGGGCCCGTACGAAGACCTCCCACAGGGGGGTGATGTGCTGGCTCATGCCGCGACCTTCTCCTTGCTTGCCTGCTTGGCCGCGTACGCCGCGGCGGCCTCACGTACCCAGGCGCCCTCGGTGTGGGCGCGACGCCGGTGTTCCATCCGCTGCCGGTTGCACGGCCCGTCGCCGGAGATGACCCGCATCAGCTCGGCGTAGTCGGGCTGGGTGAAGTCGTACGCCTGGCGTTCCTCGTTCCAGCGCAGGTCGGGGTCGGGGATGGTCAGCCCGAGCACCTCGGCCTGGCCGACGCACATGTCCACGAAGCGCTGCCGCAGCTCGTCGTTGGAGAAGCGCTTGATCTTCCAGGCCATCGACTGGGCGGAGTGGGTGGAGTCGCCGTCCGGCGGGCCGAACATGGCCAGCGAGGGGTACCACCAGCGGTCCAGGGCGTCCTGGGCCATCGCCTTCTGGGCCGGGGTGCCGTGGGCCAGGGTGTGCAGGATCTCGTAGCCCTGGCGCTGGTGGAACGACTCCTCCTTGCAGACCCGGATCATGGCGCGGGCGTACGGGCCGTAGGAGCAGCGGCAGAGCGGGACCTGGTTGACGATCGCCGCGCCGTCCACCAGCCATCCGATGGCGCCGACGTCGGCCCAGGTGAGGGTGGGGTAGTTGAAGATCGAGCTGTACTTCTGCCGGCCTTCGAGCAGCAGGTCGACCAGCTCGTCCCGACTGATCCCCAGGGTCTCCGCGGCGGCGTAGAGGTACAGGCCGTGGCCGGCCTCGTCCTGGACCTTGGCCAGCAGGATCGCCTTGCGCTTGAGCGACGGGGCCCGGCTGATCCAGTTGCCCTCGGGCTGCATCCCGATGATCTCGGAGTGGGCGTGCTGGGCGATCTGCCGGATCAACGTCCGCCGGTACGCCTCGGGCATCCAGTCGCGCGGCTCGATCTTCTGGTCGGCGTCGATGACCTCCGCGAAGTAGGCGGCCAGGTCGACGTCCTGACCAGGGGCACCCCGGTCTCGCTCCGCGGCGGCCCGCAGGTCCGCCTCCGCCGCCTCCACCTCGCCGAGCAGGCCGCCGGGCGGGTCCTCACCCGGGAAGTCATTGCCATACATGCCCTAAGTGTTACAGCTATCAGCTCAAGACGCCAGAGGGTGTCATAGAAATGCGAAACCGCCGCTCGTAGCGCAATGAGCAGGATTGGTGACGCTCCGAAGACGAGACTTGACTCACAATTAGCCGATTAATCCTCGCAACCGACCTCCAACGGTTTGTTATCCCGCCTGCACAGCGCGTTGTCAGGTGTCAAAACCTGGCAAGACGCCGATCCGCACGTAGACTTCGCACGTCACACCGATCGGCTTCCAGCGATCGTCGACCAGAAACAGGGCCAAGGTCCCCCCGGCCCGGAGGCGATCCACCGCGATCAGTCCTGGCAACAAGCCGGTCCCCCCGGCCTGACATCTGGAGTTCACCCGCTCATGCGATCCCGCGTGACCATGGTGTTCGCCGTCACAGCAGTGCTGCTCGGCGGCGTCATGTTGGTACCAACCGCGTACGCCCGACTCGCCGGCGGGACCGGCGAGTCGGCGCCGGCCAGCGTCGCCGCGCCCACCCCGGAGCCCCCGCCGCCCCCGACCCTGGCGGCGGCCAAGGTCTCGGTGAACTTCAAGGGCGAGTTCTTCTCCTGGGCGCTGATGGATCGTGAATCGGGCGAGATCTCCGGCTCCAAGAACCTGGCCGCGACCAGTTCCACCGAGTCGATGCTCAAGGCCTGGATCGTCGCCGACTACCTGCGCCAACTGGGCGACAAGGAGCCGACGGCGGCCCTGAAGAAGGCGGCCAGTCTGGCCATCCGGGACAGCGACGACGACGCTACGAATCTCGTCTACCGGGCCGCCGGGGGCTCGTACGCGGTGCCGGCCGGGGGTAAGCCCGGCCCGGTGGTCAGGCGCGCGATCAGCATCTGCGGCCTCACCGACACCAAGCGCGGCAACGTGCCCGGGTACGAGGGCTGGTGGAGCTTCACCCGGATGTCCCCTCGGGACGCCGTCCGGCTCGGCGACTGCATCGCCGACGGCAAGGCCGCCGGACCCAAGTGGACCGAGTGGCTGATGGCCGAGATGAGCAAGGTACGCGGCAGCACCGCCGACAAGGACCAGCGGGCACGTTCAGGCGGCGGCCGATGGGGAATTATCGATGGGCTCCCCGAGTCCATCCTCAGCCAGGGCCCGTTGAGCATCAAGAACGGCTGGACGCCGCTCAGTTATGACGGCAACTGGCACGTCAACTGCCTGGCAGTCACCGAGAAGTGGAGTCTCGCGGTAATGCTTCGCTACCCACACAGCCAAGGGCTCGACTACGGCTCCGACGTCTGCGCGAGCGTGACCGCGCAGTTGGTCACCCCCCAGCCCGGTGGCGCCCTCAAGGTGCCCCAGCAGCCGATCGGCAAGCTCTGATGGCCCCCCGGAGCCGTCGCCGCAGCCACCGCGAGGCGACGCGATTACGTCTCGCGGCCATCACCGCCGTCCTGATCGGTCTGGTCCTGGTGTCGCTGCGCCTGCTGCCCGGCTCGCCCTTCGAGTCCACTGCGGCCGCTGAGTGGGGATCGGCCTCATCGGAGGACCGGGGCAAGGATCTGACCGACCGCAAGACCAGGTCCGCCCCGCCGTCTCCCAGCCCCTCCCCCGAGCCTGAGCCCCTGCCCTTCGAGGCGAAGAGCCTCAACCTGAAGATCGAAGGCTGGTACGCCTGGAGCGTGCTGGACCGCCGCACCGGCGAGATCATCGGCTCGGACAACATGGCCGAGACCAGCACCACCGCGTCCCTGATCAAGTCCTGGATCGTCGCCGACTACCTGCGCCTCAGCGCCGACGCCGGGCAGACCCCGAGCGACGCGAAGCTGGCCGATCTCACGAAGATCATCAGGGACAGCGACAACGTACGCACCCAGACCGTGTACGAAGAGATCGATACCACCGCCTCGATCCGGCGGCTGATCTCCACCTGCGACCTGACCGACAGCAAGGTCTCCGAGGACCGCGGGTGGAGCCGTACCCAGCTCTCGCCCCGGGACGTGGCCCGGCTGGGCAACTGCATCGTCGACGGCCGGGCCGCCGGCCCCACCTGGACCAAGTGGCTGCTCAACGAGATGCGACTGGTGCGCGGTGCCGGGGACTTCGGCATCCGCAAGGCGTTCCCGACCGCCGAGGCCAAGAAGATCGCCATCAAGAACGGTTGGGTCGACCGCGAGCAGGAGCAGGAAATCCACGTCAACTGCCTGGCCATCGGTGATACCTGGACGATGGGCGTCATGCTCCGCTACGACATCGACAAGGGCTACGAATACGGCATGGCCAACTGCCAAAAAATCACCAAGGCCCTCCAAACCCCCACCCTCTAACCCACCCCACCGCCCCCACCCTCCCGCGCCCGCACCCCCTTTCCCCGTCGATCTTGCACTTTTGGTCGCTGATTCACAGCTTATGTCCGGAATGCGGCGACCAAAAGTGCAAGATCGCGGAGGAGAGAGGGGTGGTGCGGGAGAGAGAGGTGGGGTTAGCGGGTGAAGAAGGTGGGGCCGGTGGGGGGGAGGGCGGGGGCTTCGGCCAGGGCGGCGGCGTGGCGGGCGAACTCGCGGAGGCCGGCCACCTGGCGATCGCCCAGGGAGAAGTCCAGCGCCTGGTAGTAGGAGGCCAGGGTGGCCGCGTCGAAGGGTTCCCAGCGGGCCGCGGACTCGACGACCTGGTCGAGTTCGGCCAGGCACAGGTCACGGGAGCGCAGGAAGGCCTCGTGCACCTCCTTGACCAGTCCGGGGTGGGCGGCGGCGAAGTCGCGTCGGGCGGCCCAGACGGCGAAGACCATCGGTAGGCCGGTCCACTCCCGCCAGGCCTGACCCAGGTCGGTGACCGTCAGGCCCCGGCTCGGCGCCTCGTAGAGGGCGCGCAGGGCCACATCACCGATCAGCACCGCCGCGTCCGCCTCCAGCAGCATCTGGGTCAGATCGGGCGGGCACCGGAAGTACTCGGGCTGCACCCCGTACCGCTCGCGCAGCAGCAGTTGGGCGAGCAGCACACCAGTGCGCGAGGTCGAGCCGAGCGCCACCCGGGCCCCGTCGAGTTCGGTGAGCGGACGGGTGCTGACCAGGTTGACCGACAGCACCGGGCCGTCGCTGCCGACCGCCAGGTCGGGCAGCAGCAGGAGTTCGTCCGCGTGCCGCAGGTACTCCACCAGGGAGATCGGTCCGATGTCCAGGTCACCGGCGACGAGCGCGGCGTTGAGCCGGTCCGGGGTGTCCTTGTACAGATCGACGTCCAGCAGGGCGCCGGAGCGCATCAGGCCCCAGTAGATCGGTAGGCAGTTGAGGAACTGGATGTGCCCGACCCGGGGACGGGCGACGCGCTCGATCATGCCCCGACCGTATCCCCGCCACCGGTGACCTGCTCAGCGGACCGGCGTCGAAGTGGCAAACCCCGCACCCGGCGGCCCTGCAGGCGGGGCCATCGCAGCGCAGCGGGACCGCTCGGCCCGGATCGCACGCCGGACCGGCCGGACGAAGCCGAGCAGCACCAGCAACCCGGCCACTCCGCAGCCGACGATCAGCGGCCGGGGTTCGCTCACCTCCAGCAACAGTCCGCCGATCAGGTAACCGACCATCGAAGCGCCCTGCACCGCCGCGCCCATCGCAGCGAAGGCCCGCCCACGGGCGGCCTCCGGTACCCGCCGAGCCAACAGCAGGTTGTTGAAAACGTTGTCGCCGCCGTTGCACACGCCACCGATCAGCCAGATCGGCACCAGCAGCAGCGCCACCGGCACCGTCACCGAGACCAGCACCATGAGGCAGCAGCCGCCGAGCAGGAACAGACCTGCCTGGACCAGAGCGGCGTCGTCGGCGAACCGCCGGGCCAGCCGGGCGAAGATCCAGGCACCGCAGAGCACGCCGAGGGTCCACGCCCCGGTCACCAGTCCGTAGGTAGCGGCGGAGGCCCCCAGAGTTTCCCGTACGTAGAAGACCTCGATCACATTGATCGCCCCGACTGCCGCGATCACCCCGGCCAGGGTGGCCACCATCGCCACCAGCAACGGGTCCCGGCGCAGTCGCCAGTCCGCCGTGGCACCGTCCGGCGTCCCGGCGGCACCGGCAGCCGACGGCGTCGAAGGCCGGGCGCCGCCTCGACGGGTGCGGATGAGCAACCCGGCAACGACGAGCGCAAGGTAGCTCGCCGCGCCCACCAGCAGCGGCACCCGACTGCCGAACCACCCGACCAGGAAGCCGGCCAGCGCCGGACCGGCGAGTATGCCCATAGTGCCGGCGGTCTGGTTGAGCGCGACCGCCCGGGGCAGGTCGGCTGGACGCACCATCGCGGGGATCAGGGCGGAGAGCACCGGCTGGGTGACCGCCAGACCGGTGGCGAGCAGTGCGATCAGGCAGACGACCAGCAGCGGATGCCGGGCGTACGCCAGGTTGAGGCAGATCACCGACTGCGCCAGGCCGGCACCGATCAGCAGGGTCCGGCTGTCCACCCGGTCGGCGAGCCGCCCGGTCAACGGGGCGAGCAGCACCAGCGGCAAGGTGGCCGCCAGCAGCACTCCGGCGACTGCGCTGCCACCGGCCCCCGCCGACTGGAGGGTCAGCGTCAGCGTGACGGCGGCGAGGAAGTCACCGCAGGTCGCGATGCCCCGGGCGGCAGTGGCCAGCCCGACGTCCGACCAGCGCGAGTCGCCAGATGTGAAAGACATACTTCGAAAATAGTGCTTCACATCTGATCGACACAAGACCCTCAGTCCAGCGGCAGCGCCTGGTACTGGATCGCCACCCGGCGGGCACCCGGCGGCGGATCGGGCCGGCTCCGCTTGCGGAACGGCCGCAGCACCTCCAGCACCGCGCGATTCACCTCCGCCAACTCCTCGGCCGTGAGCAACAGCAGCGAGTCGCTGAGCATCGCGTTCCGGTACCACTCCTCCGGCTCGTCGGGCGCCCGACGCAACCAGTCGCGGCTACGCTCCAGATTCCGAGTCAGAAAGACCTCGACGAGGCTCCGCTCGGCCTCACGCGTCGACGGGTCGGCGGCCCGACCGGCGTCGATCGCCCAGGACCGCATCGTGCTGCGCCACAACCGTTCCCGGGCATCCCCCCGGCTCGGCGCCGCCTCGACCAGCCCGAACCGGGCCAGCGCCCGGAGGTGGTAGCTGGTCGCGCTCGGGGACAGCCCCGCCACCTCGGCGCATTCGGTGGCGGTCACCGCCCCCTCGGTCGCCGCGAGATGTTCCATGATCGCGAGCCGGGCCGGGTGGGCGAGCGCACGCAACGTCTGCGGGTCGCTGATCGTCACCCGGGGCAGCTCGGGGTGGGCCTCCGTCATGCCCTCATGATCCCCGACCAGGATGAGAATTCGATTGCCGGCGTTGCTGGCCGGAGTAGGATTTCCGTTCGCCTGACGGCCGCGGTGAGCACGCACCGCAGCGGACGTCCCCGCGCCGGGCGCCGGCCATCCGCCCCCGGACACGCGAGCGAGCAACCGGAATCTCCGTGAGGAATCGCATCGTGCCTGCATCCGACCTCGACGCCGATCTCAATGCCGAACGCGAACACCTGGACATCTCCCGCACGGCGTTACGCCGGATGCGGGAACGCGCCGAGGCGCTCTTCGCCACCGGCGACAAGGTCGCCGGGGACTCGTACACCGCGGAACAGCTCGGCCGGCACCTCGCCCGGCGGGTGGCCGAACTGGCCGACGACCCACGAACGCCGCTGTTCTTCGGCCGACTCGACTTCGGCGCCGCCCCCGCCGACCAAGCCGCCCCCGCCGACCAAGCCGGACACAACAACCCCGCCGAGCATGCCGGACAGCGCTACCACGTCGGTCGCCGGCACATCACCGACGAGCAGGGCGAACCGCTGGTGCTGGACTGGCGGGCGCCGGTGTCCCGGTCGTTCTACCGGGCCAGCGCAAGCGACCCGCAGGGGCTGGCCGTACGGCGTCGGTTCGGATTCGACAACGGGGCGCTGACCAGCTTCGAGGACGAGCACCTGGACCGGGGCGAGGAACTCGGCACCGCCAGCCGGATCCTGACCGCCGAGATCGAACGGCCCCGGGTGGGGCCGATGCGGGACATCGTCGCCACCATCCAGCCCGAGCAGGACGAGTTGGTCCGCGCCGACCTGGCGGAGTCGATCTGCGTCCAGGGTGCCCCGGGCACCGGGAAGACCGCGGTCGGGCTGCACCGGGCCGCGTACCTGCTCTATCTGCACCGGGAGCGGCTGCGCCGGTCGAAGGTGCTGGTCGTGGGCCCTAACCGGGCCTTCCTGGCCTACATCGCGGCGGTGCTGCCGGCCCTCGGCGAGGTGGAGGTCGAGCAGGCGACCGTCGAAGACCTGGTCGACCGGGTGGCGGTGCGGGCGGTGGACCCACCGGCCGTGGCGGTGCTCAAGCACGACGCCCGGATGGCCGAGGTGCTGCGTCGGGCGGTAGACGGGTACCTCGGTGAGCCGACCGAGCCGATCGTCGTCTCCGACGGCTCCTTCCGCTGGCGGATCGGCCTGGAGCCGCTGCACCGGCTGGTCCAGGAGACCCGGGCCGAGCGGTTGCCGTACGCCCTAGGCCGGGAACGGGTCCGGGCCCGGGTGGTCGGGCTGCTGCAACGGCAGGCGGAGGCCCGGCGGGCGGAGTCCCCGAGTGAGGCGTGGCTGCGCCGGATGGGCCGGGCGAAGCCGGTGACGGCCTTCCTGGACACGGTCTGGCCGGCGCTGACCCCGGACGGGCTGGTGCACGCGCTGCTCGCCGAGCCCGCCCGGCTGGCCGCAGCCGCCGAGGGCCTGCTGACCCCCGCCGAGCAGGCCCTGCTGACCGACCAGGACAGCACCTCCACAGCAGGGATCAGCAGCCCTCGGTCCGGTACGAAGCTGGGGCGTACGCCGAAGGCCACCCGGTGGAGCGCCGCCGACGCCGTGTTGATCGACGAGGCGGCCGGGCTGATCGAGCGGCCGGGCAGCTACGGGCATGTGGTGGTCGACGAGGCGCAGGACCTTTCGGCCATGCAGTGCCGGGTGCTCGCCCGGCGCAGCGAGCACGGTTCGCTGACCCTGCTCGGCGACCTGGCCCAGGCGACCGCGCCGTGGGCCGCCACCGACTGGCGGGTGACCCTGGGCCACCTAGGTAAGCCGGACGCGACCGTGGTGCCGTTGACCGTCGGTTTCCGGGTACCGGCCGACGTGCTCGCCTTCGCGAACCGGTTGCTGCCCTCGCTCGCCGTGGACGTACCGCCGGCCGAGTCCTTGCGCCGCGACGGGGTGCTCACGGTGCGTACTGTGACCGATCTTTTCGGGGCGACGGTGGCCGAGGTGGGTGCGGCGCTCGCCCACGAGGGGTCGGTCGCGGTGATCGCCGCCGACGACGCGGTGGACCGGTTGGGCGCGGTGCTGGCGACGGCCGGGATCGAGACCGCGACCCCCGACGACCCGGGCGGCGGCCCGCGCGTCACCGTCCTCCCCGCCACCGCGGTCAAGGGCCTGGAGTACGACCACGTGATCGTGGTCGAGCCGGCCGCCATCGTCGCGGCCGAGCCACGCGGGCTGCACCGGCTCTACGTGGTGCTCACCCGGGCGGTCTCCCGGATGTCGGTGCTGCACAGCGCGCCCCTGCCCACGCCCTTGGGCTGACCGGCGGTATTGCCACCACCTGGTGAACCGAGAATGATCAAGCGCGTGGAAAGAGACATCCTCGCCCGCGCCGAACAGGTCAGCCGCCGGTACGGCGAGGTGCTCGCCCTGGACCGGGTCGACCTCGAGGTACGGGCGGGTGAACTGGTCGGCCTGCTGGGGCCCAACGGTGCCGGCAAGAGCACCCTGATCAGCCTGCTGGTCGGCCTGCGGAAGCCCACCTCGGGTCGGGTGGAACTCAACGGCGCTGATCCGCGTGACCCGGCCAGCCGACGGCAGATCGGGGTCACCCCCCAGGAGACCGGGCTGCCCGGCACCCTGCGGGTCGGCGAGGTGGTCGACTTCGTCTCCGCCCACTACCCGGACCCGGTGCCCCAAGAGGAGTTGCTCGACCGGTTCGGCCTGGCCGAGCTGGTGCGGCGGCAGTGCGGCGGGCTCTCCGGTGGGCAGAAACGCCGACTGGCGGTGGCCCTGGCCTTCCTCGGCCGCCCCCGGCTGGTGGTGCTCGACGAGCCCACGACCGGGCTGGACGTGGAGGCCCGACACACCCTGTGGGAGGCCATCCGGGCCTTCCACGCCGAGGGTGGCACCGTCCTGCTGAGCAGCCACTACCTGGAGGAGGTGGAGGCCCTGGCCCGCCGGGTGGTGGTGATCGGCCAGGGTCGGGTGCTCGCCGACGACACCGTCGAGGCGGTCCGGGCCGTGGTCGGGGTACGCCGGGTGAGCCTGACCGTCGACACGCTTCCGCCGCTGCCCGGGGTGGTACGCACCGAGCACGTCGACGGCCGCACCCACCTGCTCACCGCCGACGCCGACCAACTGGTGCGGGACCTGGTCGCCAGCGGGGTCGAGTTCCGGGATCTGGAGGTGCGCCCGACCTCGCTGGAGGAGGCGTTCCTGGCCATCACCGCCACCGACGCCGCGCCAGTGGCCACCTGAGGGGATCTCGACGTGCAACTTGCCCTGGTACACGCGCGTTACCAACTGCTGGAGACCGTCCGCATCCCGGTAGCGATCTTCGGCAGCACCTTCTTTCCGGCCGCCGCGATGCTCTTCTTCGTGGTGCCCTTCGCCGGCAAGGACCCGGTGGGCGCCACCTACGCCACCGCCGCGATGGTCACCTTCTCGGTGATGAGCTCCAACATCTTCCAGTACGGCGTGGGTGTCGCCGAGGACCGCGACCAGCCCTGGAATCCGTACACCCGGACTCTGCCGGCCGGGTCGGCGCCGCGCTTCGCCGGGCGGATCCTGGCCGGGATGGTCCTCACCTACCTCTCCCTGGTCCCCGTGGTGGTGATCGCCGCGACCCTGACCAAGGCCCGGATCACTCCGGGGGCCTTCCTGCTGGCCCTGGCGACCGTGGCCGTGGTCTCGGTGCCGTTCACCCTGCTGGGGTTGACCATCGGGTACGCGCTGCCCAGCAAGGCGGCGATCGTGGTGGCCCAGTTGGTCTTCTTCCCGCTCGCCTTCGGTGGTGGCCTGCTCTCCGCCCCGGGCCAGGCGCCCGGCTTCATCGAGGCGATCGCGCCCTTCCTGCCCACCCGGGGTGCGGTGGAGCTGATGTGGGCAGCCGTCGGGGACTACTCGATCAACCTGCTCTCGCTGGTCATGCTCGGGGTCTGGGTCGTGGTGCTGGCCACCCTGGCCGGCTGGGCCTACCGACGGGACGAGGGTCGCCGGTTCAGCTGACCTTCTCTCGGTTTCCGGCCCGGATGCCGCGTCGGCGGTGCCACGATGCCCGAGGAGGGGTGGTCGGGCGGCGGCCACTGCGGGGGTTGAGAGGGGTGGCCGTGGCCAGCGTCCCGTCGGGCACACCGTGCTGGGCCGATCTGGCCACACCAGGGCTGGACCGGGCCCGGGAGTTCTATCCGGAGCTGTTCGGGTGGACCGGCCAGGTGGAGCCCGCGCCGGAGGCGGGCGGGTACACGATCTTCCAGCTAGGCGGCCGGGCGGTCGCCGGGGTGGGGCCACCGGCCGTACCGGACCAGGTGCCGATCTGGTCCACCTATGTCGCCACGGACGACGCCGACCTGGTCACCGGGCGGGTGGAGCGAGCAGGCGGGCAGGTGGTCGTACCGCCGTTCGAGGTCTTCGACCGGGGTCGGATGGCGGTCTTCAGTGACCCGGCCGGGGCCGCCTTCAGCGTCTGGCAGCCGATGACCTTCTCCGGGGCCGAGATCTTCGACGTGCCCGGGGCGATGTGCTGGACCGAGCTGGTCACCCCCGATCCCGATGGGGCCCGGATCTTCTACGAGCTGGTCTTCGGGTGGCAGCCCGAGGAGGAGCCGATGGGGCAGGTCGCCTACACCGGGTGGCGGCTCGGCGATCGGATGGTGGCCGGCATGATGCCCCCGCGCGAGGAGGCCTTCGCCCCCGACTCCCCCGCCTACTGGACCCTCTACTTCTCCGTGGCCGACGCCGACGCCACCGCGGCACGCGCCGCCGAACTCGGCGGCACCATCCTCGTCCCACCCCGCGACATCCCCGCCGGCCGCATCACCGCCCTCCGCGACCCCGACGGCGCCCTCTTCTCCCTCATCGCCCTGACCCCACCCTCCTGACCCACCCCACCCACCCCACCCCACCCACCCCACCCCGTTGATCATGAGCTTGGCGGCAGTTGTTGATCTCCACGATGCCGCCAACCTCATGATCGACAGGAGTCACTGGGGGTGGGGTGGGTGGGTGGGGTGGGTGGGGTGGGTGGGGTGGGTGGGGCGGGTGGGGAGGACCAGGGGGCCGTGGGGGCCGGGGATGACCTTGACGTGGGCGCGGTAGTGGTGGGAGAGCAGGTCTTCGGTGAGGACCTCGGCGGGGGTGCCGGTGGCAGCAATCCGGCCGTCGGCCAGCAGCACCATGCGGTCGGCGTACTCGCCGGCGATCGACAGGTCGTGCATGGTGGCCAGTACGGTCAGGCCCTCGGTCCGGCGCAACTGGTCGACCAGTTCCAGCACCTCCTGCTGGTGGCCGATGTCCAGGGCGCTGGTCGGCTCGTCGAGCAGCAGCAGGGTGGCGCCCTGGGCCAGGGCCCGCGCCAGAAAGACCCGTTGGCGTTCCCCGCCGGAGAGGGTCGCCAGCTCCCGGTCCCGGAAGCCGGTCAGATCCAGCCGCTCCAACACCCCCTGCACGACCGCCAGGTCGGCAGCGGACTCCCTACCCAACGGCGGGATGTACGGGGTGCGGCCGAGCAGCACGTAGTCGAGCACCGCCATCCCGGGCGGTACGACCGGGGACTGGGCCACCGTGGCCACCACCCGGGCCCGGTCCCGACGACGCAGGCCGCCCAGGGGGGTACCGAACAGGCGGACCGGGTGCGGCACCGGCAGCAGGCCCCCTACGGCGCGCAGCAGGGTGGACTTGCCGGCCCCGTTCGGCCCGATCACGGTTACCCACTCGCCCGAGCGCACGGTCAGGTCGACGCCGGCGAGGATGCGCACCCCGTCCAGCTTGACCTGAAGACCACGCACCTCGACGGCGGGCGGGTCCGGCGGGGTCATGTCAGCACCCTTCGGGCGGTACGCAGCACGAGGACGAAGAACGGCCCGCCGAGCAGGGCGGTGACCACCCCGATCGGGATCTCCTGCGGCGCGGCGGCGGTCCGGGCCACCACGTCGGTCAGGGCCAGGAAGGCCCCGCCGAACAGCAGGGACAGCGGAAGGATGACCCGGTAGCTGGACCCGGCCAGCATCCGTACGGTGTGCGGCACGATGATGCCGACGAAGCCGATCAGGCCGGAGGCGGAGACCGCAGCGGCGGTGCCCAGCGAGGCGGCCGCGATCAGCAGGTACCGCGACCGTTGCGGATGCAGGCCGAGACTGGCCGCCTCGTCGTCACCGACCGAGAGCACGTCCAGTTCCCGCCGGTGCAGCAGGACGATCACACTGGTGATCAGGAAGTACGGCAGCACCAACCGGACGTCCTGCCAACCGGCCGTGGCCAGCCGCCCCAGCAGCCAGGAGTAGACGGACTGGATGCTCTCCGCGTCCCGTTGCAGCAGGTAGGTCTGCCCGGCGGACAGGAACGCGGAGACGGCCACCCCGGCCAGGATCAGCACGGCCGGGGAGCGGCTGCGTCCGCCGGCCGCACCGAGCAGATAGGTCATGATCACCGCGCCGAGCGAGCCGACGAAGGCGGCCAGGGGGATGGTCACCGGCAGCCCGCTCAGGGCCCCGCCCGCACCGACCCCACCGACCGTCAGCACCAGGGTGACCGCCAGCCCGGCCCCCGCGGCCACCCCTAGCAGGTAGGGATCGGCCAGCGGGTTGCGGAACACCCCCTGGTAGGCCCCGCCGGCCAGGGCCAGCAGCCCGCCGACCAGCAGCCCCAGCACCACCCGGGGCAGCCGCAGCTCGGTGACGATGGCGACTTCCCGTTCGGTCAGTCCACTGTCGAACTGCACCCCGGGCAGCAGGTTGAGCAGTTCCAGGGCGACACTGCCCGGGGGCAGGCTGACCGGGCCGAGGGAGACCCCGGCCACCAGGGCGACCAGCACCGCGCCGATACCGGCGGCGAGCCAGCGTTTCCGCAGGCCCGCCGGCCGGGATCCAGCTAAGGAAGGGCCCCTTTTTACCGTGTGGAGCATAGGAAGGGCCCCTTGTTAACTTCTGCCGTTCGTCACTCGGCGGCCTTGGTGGTGGCGTCCACGATGGTGCGCAGCAGGTCCACCACCCGAGGGCCCCAGCGGGAGGCGATGTCGTCGTCGAGTTCCACGATCTGGTCGTTGCGTACGGCGTTGATGTCGGCCCAGCCGCTGCGCGCCTTGACCGTCGCGGCGCTCTGCTGGCAGCAGGTGACGTCGGACAGGAAGATGAAGTCCGGATTGGCCGCGACGATCACCTCCTGGGAGAGCTGCGGGTACCCGGCGCTCCTGCCGTCGGCGTCGGAGGGGTCGGCGATGTTCTCCAGACCGGCCAGGGCGTAGATCGTGCCGATGAAGGTCTTGCTGGTGGCGGTGTACAGCTCCGGTCCCAGCTCGTGGAAGTAGGTGGGGGCCTGGATCCGGTCCGGCACCTGGGCGACGAGTTTCTCGATGTCCTCCTTCATCCGTCGCACCACCTCCGCCCCGGTGTCGGCGTTGCCGGTGAGGATGCCGAGCTCGGTGAGCTGCCGGTAGGTGTCGTCGAGGGTCTGCGCCGCCGAGGTCTGGTAGACCGGGATCTTCAGCGTGGCCAACTGGTCGACGATCTTGTTGCGGTCGTCGCTGAGCACCACCAGGTCGGGGTTCTTCGCGGCGATCGCCTCGGCGTTGGGCTGGTAGCCGGACAGGTCCGACTTCGGTGCCTCGGGCGGGTAGTTGGACTGGTCGTCGACGGCGACGACCTGCGGCCCGGCACCGACCGCGAAGAGCATCTCGGTGGCCGTCGGCGCCAGCGAGACGATCTTCTCCGGGCGCTGCTGGAGGGTCAGCGACCCTACGGTGACCGGAAAGGCACCGCTGGTCGGGCTGCCACCGGCGGCCGGGGTCTCGGTGGTCTTCTCGGCGCAGGCACCGAGGGTCAGCGCGGCCAGCGCCAGGGTGGCGGCGAGCAGCCGGGGGGTACGTCTGGACATCGGTCCTCCTGTCGGTCGAGGAGATCGGTGCTTCGCCGACAGGGAGCCGAGGGCACCCGTGGGCGAGGCGCCCTTCCTCGAGAGCGCGGTTCGCGACCCGCGCCACAGGCGACCTGGCTCGTCCCCCACGGAAGGGGGCATCACAGTTGCGGGACAGCGCCGGTTTCACACCGGCTTCGCTGTGGCGGGTCGGTAGAACCGTAGCGCACGCCCCGCCGGCACCCCGCCGCACCGGGGTGACCACGCTGATCGGCCCGGCGCTGGCAGCGCCGGGCCGATCAGCCGCTTCCTGGAGACGGGGCCCCGCGCGAGGGGGTGTGACGGGGCCCCGTCGGATCAGGAGGCGGTGATGGTGACGTTGTCCACAGCCGCCTCGACCAGGCTGGCCGTCGAGGCGTCCGCGGCCTCCACCAGAATCCGGATCGACTGCCCGGCGTACGGGGTGAGGTTGAGGTTGGAGGTGGTCCAGGCGCCGTTGCGGTTGCTGGCCGCCCCGGCCTGGCTGAGCAGGGTCGTGGTGCCGCCGTTGTGCACCACGCTGACCCGGAGGTAGTCGGCCGAGGAGGAGTTCGAGCCGTGGGCCAGGTACCAGGCCAACGACAGGGTCAGGGTGCCGCTGGACGGCAGGGTGATCGCCGGGGAGCGGGCGCTGGTAACCCCGCCGTCCAGGTCGTAGTCACCAGCCCCGGATCCGGCCAGCCGGCCGGTGACCAGGTCGTTGCTGCCGGCGTACGGGGTCAACTGCTTGGCACCGCTGGAGTTGGTGGCCTGGGCGGCACCCCGCTCCCACTGGCCCGAGGTCGCGGTGTCCGTACCGTTGGGGTTGATCGTCCAGCCGGTGTTGGTCTCGAAGGTGTCCGACCAGACCGTCGTACCGCCGCTGCCACCGCCGCAGTACTGGGCCTGCTTGTTGATCGCCCGGTACGGGCAGTCGGCGTACTCGGCGAGGATGAGCACGGCCTCACGGTTGCGCGTGGTCTGCTGCGGGATCACCTCGTCGGGCGGGTAGAAGCCGCCGCCGGAGGCCGAGCGCGGGTAAAGCTCGAAGGTGTACGCCCAGATGCCGTGCACCGCCCACATCCAGTCGATGCTGCTGCCGTCGGTGATGTACAGGTCACTGGACTGCTGGGGGGTGAAGTTGTTGGTCGCGGCCATCTGCCGACCGATGGTGGCGAAGGTGTTGTACTGGTCGGCGTTCATCCCGGTGGCGGTGTCGTTGTAGGTGTAGCCGTACGGCCAGAGCACCAGCTCGGAGTAGGTGTGGAAGTCGATGTTGGCCTTGATCTGCTGGACTCCACCGACCACCCGGCTGTTGACGAAGTTGCGCAGGGCCTGGGTCTCCGGGGCGGAGAAGGCCGAGGGGCCCCGGTAGGTGTCCGAGGAGGTCGAGCCGGAGGAACCGCCGCAGCAGCCCCAGTTGTAGCTCCAGTTGCGGTTGAGGTCCGTGCCGACGTTCGACGATCCGCTGTTGGGTTGGCGGTTCTTGCGCCACGACCGGTAAGAGCCGGTGGCGATGTCGTACTCGCTGCCGTCCGGGTTGACCGAGGGCACGATCCAGATCTCCCGGTTGTTGACCAGGTTGGTGATCCGGGAGTCCGATCCGTAGCTGTCCGTGAAGAGGTTCATCAGGTAGATGGCCATCTCGACGGTCAGGTGCTCACGGGCGTGCTGCTGTGAGTTGAACAGGATCTCCGGCTCGTTCTCGTCCGTGGCGACATTGTCGGAGATCTTGATCGCCACCAGGTCCCGACCCTCGTACGAGGTGCCGATGCTGATCTTGCGGGCGATCGCCGGGTGGTCCGCGACGACCCGGTTGACCACGGCGACCATCTCGGCGTAGTCGTGGTAGTTGGCGTCGGCCGGCGGGAAGGCCGTGACGCCGATGTCCCCGTGGTCATGACCCCGGTCGGTCGGCGCCGCGGCGATCGGCTCCAACTGGAAGCCGAGCCGGGTGATGGCGGCGGCCTCCGTACGGGTGGCCGAGATGTGCAGCACCCCGTGTTCGGAGTAGTCGATCGAGGCACCGGTACGGGCGACCGCGGTGCGGTCGGCCACCGTCCTCGGACCCAGCACCCGGTAGGGGGCGGCAGCCGGCTGCTCGTCCCGATCCGGTGCGGGGCGGGCGGAGACCGGTGGTGCGGAGAGGGCTAGTAGCCCGAGACCAGCAGCCATGATCAGCGCCAGTGCCCGGCGGACAGGGATGGATCGGAAGGCCATGGACAACCTCCTGGAGGCGCGGGGTTTCCCGCTCGGTAGCGGCCAGCCCACCACCGGTCACATGGTCATATCAATATCGCTCGCTGTTTACTCCATCCCAACCTGATCCCTACGTCGGCGGCATGGACCGCGAGGGGGTCGGGTGCCCAGCTCAGGCCGAGGGGCCGGGCCGGGAATCGGAGCCGCCCGGCTGCTCGGCGGAGGGGGCATCGCCGTCGGTGTCGGCCTTGTCGTCACCGGCCAGGGCGGAGCGCAACTGCTCCTTCTCGGTACGGCGCCGCTCGGCGGCGACGGCCATCTCCTCGGCCATCTCGTCCCGCCAGCCCTTGAGCAGGAAGAAGGACAGGGCGGCGGAGAACAGCAACGCCACGATCAGCTTCAGGAAGATGTCGATGTTGACCGGCCAGAGGGCCGCCACCACGGCCGCGAACAGCCCGACCCGGCCGAGGGTGTACTTGACCGCCGCACTCACGTTGATCCACTCCGCTCGTTCACGTCGCCATGTGTGTTCTGCGACCGGGCGCTGCGCCCGATCCGCGTACCCGAGGTCAGCTCGTCCGGTTGGCCAGCCAGCGCACGCCCGGGAACCAGACCAGCGCGTACACCACCGTGAAGGTCGCGGCGGCCAACCCGCCGGAGGCCAGCGGCGGCAGACCGGTAGCGATCCCGGCCACCAGCAGCCCGGACACCACCGCCACCGCGACGGCCACCAGCGCGGCCACCACCCGGGGGGCGCCGAACTCCCAGGCCCGGAAGTCCTCCCAGAACAGCCAGGCGGGCAGGATCACCGCGAGCCAGCCGTTGGCCTGACCGAAGTCACCGGCACCGAACCAGGCGAAGGCCGCGTCGAAGAGCACCAGCACCAGCATCCCGATGACCGCACCGGCCAGCGCCACGCCCAGCAGGTCGCCCAGGGTCTGAATGCGTCCCTCGGCGTCGCGCCGTGGAAAGCCGCTCTGTTGCTCGCTCATCTCCCTGACGAGGGTACGCGAGGCCACTCGGCCCTCTTCGCGCTGGCCAGCACCACGGCGGCCAGCGCGTCCGAGGGATCGAGTCCTTAGGCCCAGACCTGCTGCGGCTCGGCGCGACGCTGCGCCAGGCTCGGCGCGGGGTCGTACTCGCGGACCACCTCGTAGCGGGTGTTGCGCTCCATCGGGCGGAAGCCGGCGTCCCAGATCAGGTGCAGCAGGTCGTCGCGGTGCATGGTGTTCGGCGTGCCGTAGGAGTCCGCGTCGTGGGTGATCTTGTATTCCACGACGGAGCCGTCCAGGTCGTCCACCCCGAAGTTGAGCGACAGCTGGGCCACCGAGAGCCCGTGCATCACCCAGAAGCACTTGACGTGCGGGACGTTGTCGAACAGCAGCCGGGAGACCGCGAAGGTCTTCAACGATTCGGCCGGTGAGGCCATCGTGGTGCGGGCCTGGATCCGGTTACGGATCTTGCCGTCCGCCGAGTCCACGAAATCGTGCTGGTAGCGCAGCGGGATGAAGACCTGGAAGCCCCCGGTCTCGTCCTGCAACTCGCGCAGCCGCAGCACGTGGTCTACCCGGTGCCGAGGCTCCTCGATGTGGCCGTAGAGCATCGTCGAGGGGGTCTTCATGCCCTTGCTGTGGGCCAGCCGGTGGATCCGCGACCAGTCCTCCCAGTGGCAGGCGTGGTCGACGATGTGCTGCCGGATCTCCCAGTCGAAGATCTCCGCGCCACCGCCGGTCAGCGACTCCAGGCCGGCGTCCATCAGCTCGTCCAGGATCTCGTCGGCGCTCAGGCCGCTGATCTTCTCGAACCACTGCACCTCGGTGGCGGTGAAGGCCTTGAGGTTGACCTTCGGCAGCGCCGCCTTCAGCTCACGCAGCACCTTGGGGTAGTAGCGCCAGGGCAGGGTCGGGTGCAGGCCGTTGACGATGTGCAGCTCGGTGAGCTGCTCGTCCTCCATCTCCTTGGCCTTGCGGACCGCCTCGTCGATACGCATCGTGTACGCGTCCTTCTCGCCCGGCTTGCGCTGGAACGAGCAGTACGCACAGCTGGCGCTGCACACGTTGGTCAGGTTGAGGTGCCGGTTGACGTTGAACATGACCCGGTCACCGTTGAGCTCGGTGCGCTTGTGGTGGGCCAGCCGGCCCAGCCAGGTCAGGTCGTCGCTGGCGTAGAGGGCGATGCCGTCCTCCCGGGTCAGCCGCTCCCCCGCGTACACCTTCGCTTCGAGCTCACGCTTGAGTCCGGCGTCCATCGAAAGCCCGTCCCCTCCTACTGCGGTCGCGACCGTGCCTGGCCACAATCTCAGAGCCTACGTCGGAGACCGGGGCAGCTCACAGCGCCCTCCGTCGGACCATCCCCGGCAAACCGGACTCTCAGCCTTCTGTGACCCGTTCGGACATCGACACTGTGGTGCCGGTGAGGTAAGACAGGGTGGGGGACGACACACCCTGGTACCGTCCCCGACCCACCGCGTTCCCATCACGACGCGGAGCAGCACCACCGGACGAGGAGCACAATGGTCGGCAGCGAGCACGGGCGACGGCGGCAGCGGCAACATCCGGTGGTCTCGCCGGTGCTACGACCGATGCTCTGGTCCGCGCTGCTCAGCGCCGTCGCCACCGCGGTCCTCTCGGCACCGGCGTACGCCGAGCCAGGGGTGCCGGTGACCGTGCCCGACACCGGTTCCCGCCCGGTGCTCACCGGCCCGCTGAATCTGCCCGGCGGAGCCCCGGCGACCACCGCCCCCGGTGTGATTCCCACGACCATCTCGCCCGGCGGCAGCGCCCTCGAGCAACAGATCAACGCCGCCGAGGCCCGGATCGGCGAGCTGGGCACCCAACTACTCGATCTGCAACAGCAGCTCACCGAGGCCGAGACCCAACAGGCCAGCGCCGCGCGTGATCTGGAGTTCGCCACGGCCGCGCTGCAACAGGCACAGCAGCGCGCCGACCAGGCCGCCGCCCAGGCGATCAAGCTGCACGCGGCCCTGCCACCCGCCGGCTTCGTCACCGATCTGCTCGATCTGGACCTGCTCCGGCGGGCCAACCTCGGCGAGCGGGCCGAGCACGACACCGCCCCGGCGGCCGGTGAGCTGAGCCGCGCCCAGTCCGACGAACAGGTGGCCACCCAGGCGCACACCGCGGCCGAGTCCCGGTTGCGCGGGGTCCGGGACCAGCACACCGCCACCCAGAAGGCGCTGCGCGACGAAGAGGCCAAGCTGGTCAAGCTGCGCGAGCAGAACGCCACCCAGTTGGTCGAGCTGGCCCGCCAGCAGGAACGCGCCGAGCAGCAACTGGGTGCCGACTACCCCACCCAGTCGGCGGACGGGCTGGTCGCGCACCCCACCGCCCTGGCGGCCCTGGCGTACGCGCGGCGGCAACTGGGCGACCCCTACGTCTGGGGGGCCACCGGTCCGAACTCCTTCGACTGCTCCGGGCTGGTCTGGTCGGCGTACCGGTCGGCGGGCTACTACAAGCTGCCCCGGGTCGCCCGGGACCAGTACTACGCGACCAGGTCCCGGACGGTCTCCCGGTCCGCCCTGCTCCCCGGCGACCTGGTCTTCTTCGCCAGCGGCAGCAGTTGGCGGACCATCCACCACATGGGGATGTACGTCGGCAACGGCAAGATGATCCACGCCCCGACCAGCGGTGACGTGGTGAAGATCTCCACGGTGCGCTGGTCCCGCCTGTACGCGGCGACCCGGGTGGTCGGCGCGGTGCCCGCCCCGGCGGTCACCCCCACCCCGCCGGCCCCGAAGCCGACGCCGACCCCTTCGAAGCCGACGCCGACCACCCCGGCGCCGAAGCCCACCACCCCGAAGCCCGACCCGACCACCCCGAAGCCGGACCCGACCACTCCGAAGCCGACGCCGACGACCCCCTCGCCGACCCCGGCGCCCACCCCCTCGGAGACCCCGCCTCCGTCGGTCACCCCACCGGGCACCACGACGCCGAGCCCGACCCGGACTACGACGCCTCCGCCCGAGAACGACGAGGGCGACAACAGCCCGACCACGGCGGCGAGCAGCCTCGCTCCCCAGGAGAGCGTCTCGGCCACCCCCTCGGCGGCCACCACCCCCTCAGCGGCCGGTGGCCGCTGAGGAGGGCGAGCCGCGCCTGACTGAACAGACCACCCGGCCGGCACCGTACGGCCGCACTCGGAACAGTGTGGGCACTCCGGCTGTGCCGTACCGCCGGAATGTGGCACGGTGTCACTCAGGGCACGCCCGGTCGCGTTGAGGATCCGGGTGCAAGCGTGGCGCGGAGGCGAGGATGACCGAGCACAAGGTTCCGGCGACGGCCGACCCTGGATCGACTCCCGCCCCCAGCACCGAGCCCGCCCCGGGCACGCCGAAGGCCGCGACCGGTTCAGCCACCCAGACCAGCCAGCCGGCCGTGGGGCGAGCGGGCGTTCCCCGCCCGACCGCACCGTACGGGTCCAGCGCGCTGCACGGGCCCACTGGGCCGCAGGGGCTGGCAGGGCCGCAGCGGCCCACCGGGTCGCATGAGCCGACCGGGTCCGCCGGGTCGGACGGCAGGGAAACCGCGCCGACAGCCGCACCGGCCGCGACCGGATCAGGGGGGTCGGTGCGCGCCAGTGTCCGGGTGCCGGGGATGAGCCGGGTGAGCGTGGACGAGGCGCAGGCCGCCGGGGCCGGTAGCAGGGCCGCCGGGGTGTACCGGTCGACTCCGGTCAGCCCCGAGCCGCCGGAGCCCGCGCAGCCGCCGGAGCCGGCCCAACCGCCGACGCCTCCGACGCCGGAACCGGAACCCGCGCCGCAGCCGCCGGCACCACCCGCGCCTGTACCGGCGCCACCGCCACCGGCGCCTGCACCGCCGTCACCTGCACCTGCACCGCCGGTTCCGGGCCCGCCGGTGCCCTATCCGCCGGGGCCGGTGCCCGCGCCGCCGCCCGCCCCCAGGCCTGCCCCGCCGTTGCCGGGTCCGCCGACCCCGATGCCGGGCCCGCCGATACCGGCACCACCGCCTCCGCCGGGCCCGATGCCCGCCCCGCCCTTCCCGCCCCCACCCGCCACCAGCATGGCCCCGGCCTCCAGGCCCGCTGCGCCGCCCGCCGGGTGGGTGGTCGGCACGGCGCCGGGAACGACGAACCGGGCTGGCGGCACCACCGGGACTGAACCTGCCGGGGCCCCGCCGGTCGTACCGGCCCCGGCGCTGCCGACCTGGCCACCACCGGTCAGTGCCACCGGGCGCCGGGACGAGGCTGCCCCCGGCTCGTCCGGTGCGGCGCCCCGCCAGTCGACCCGCCCGGGTCTGCTGGCAGCCGCCGGATCGGCAACCGCAGCGGGTACCGCCCCACCGGCTCCCGCACCGGAAGCCGCGTCCCCGGGAGCCGGCGTCACGCCGGCCGCGCCGCGTACCGGTGACGGTGATCTGAGCGCCTACTACACCGGTGGTACGAGTTCCGCCACGATCGCCTTCCCGGCCGCAGAGGCGGAGAACTCCGGATCGCTGACCGGGCACATCCTGGCTCAGGGCTGGGCGGACACCGCCACGGAACGCTCCAGCAGCACCACCCGGGTGCTGATCGTGATGGCGGTAGCCCTGGTCCTGCTGGTGGCGATCAGTGTGCTGGTCGTACTGGTGGCTAACAATGCCCTCAGCAGCCTGCTGGAGTGACGGCTGTCGGTGGATCGGCGGGTGAATCCGCCCACTACCCCACGCCTACCCGGGTGGCGGAACGTCCGCCGCCGTACACTTGTAGGTGATCACTGACCCGGCGCGCTACCGTGCGCGCCCCTGGGCGTTCTCGTGAAGATCCGGCGGCGTCGTGCCGCAGCGGGACATCGCAAACGTGCGCCCCGCTCGAAAGGCATTTCTTGACCACCTCTGCTGTCTCCGGCACGCCCCTGTCCGCCCCCGACGCCGACCCGGCCGCCCAGCCGACCGACATCGGCACCGCCTCGCCCGCCGCCTCCGCCGAGGCGGTCAGCTTCGAGGCCCTGGGCCTACCCGAGCCGCTGGTTCGGACGCTCTCCCGCCAGGGCATCACCCAACCGTTCGAGATCCAGCGCGCCACCGTGCCCGACGCCCTCGCCGGGCGGGACGTGCTCGGCCGGGGTCAGACCGGCTCCGGCAAGACCCTGGCCTTCGGGCTGCCGCTGCTGGCCCGGATCGGCGATGGGCACCGGGCCCGGCCGTTGCGCCCCCGGGCCCTCGTCCTGGTGCCCACCCGGGAGCTGGCCATGCAGGTCAGCGACGCCCTGCTGCCGCTGGGCCGCGCGGTCGGGGTGTTCGTCAAGACCGCCGTCGGCGGGGTGCCCTACGACCGCCAGATCGACGCCCTGCGGCGCGGCGTGGAGGTCATGGTGGCCACCCCCGGTCGGCTCGGCGACCTGATCGAGCGTGGCGTCTGCCAGCTCGACGACGTCGAGATCACCGTGCTCGACGAGGCGGACCAGATGGCCGACATGGGCTTCCTGCCCGATGTCACCGAACTGCTGTCGAAGACTCCGGCGCACGCCCAGCGGCTGCTCTTCTCGGCCACTCTGGACAATGATGTGGACTCGCTGGTGCGGCGCTTCATGACCGACCCGGTCACCCACTCGACCGCCCCGGCCACCGCTGCGGTGTCCACCATGGATCACCACATGCTGCTGATCCCGCCGAGCGACAAGTTCCCGGTGACCGCCTCGATCGCGGCGCGGGCCGGTCGGACCATCGTCTTCGCCCGCACCCAGCTAGGTGTGGACCGACTCGTCAGCCAACTCGCGGCGGTCGGTGTCCGGGCCGGCGGGCTGCACGGCGGCAAGACCCAGCGGATGCGTACCCGCACCCTGGCCGAGTTCCGCGAGGGACGGACCACCGTGCTGGTCGCCACGGACGTGGCGGCCCGGGGCATCCACGTCGACGGGGTCTCCCTGGTGCTGCATGTCGACCCGCCGAAGGATCCCAAGGACTACCTGCACCGGGCCGGCCGCACCGCCCGCGCCGGGGAGACCGGTGCGGTGGCCACTCTGGTGCTGCCCAAGCAGCGACGCACCACCCTGGCGATGATGGAGAAGGCCGGGGTGCAGCCGGCGGAGACCCGGGTACGGGCCGGGGACCCGGCGCTGACCGAGCTGACCGGGGCGCGGGAGCCGAGTGGGGTGCCCGTACGCGAGGAGCCGGAGGGCCCGCGTCGCAGCAGCCGCCCGGGTGGCCCGCGCCGCTTCGGCGACGGACCCACCGCGGAGCGCCGTTACCGTGACCGGCCCACCGAGCGCCGCTACAGCGACGACACCCGCAGCACGGCCCGCTACGGCACCGACAGCCGGAGCGAGCGCGGCTACGGGAGCGACAGCCGGGGCGAGCGCCGTTACGGCACCGACAGCCGGGGCGAGGGTGGCTACCGGACCGACAGCCGGGGCGAGGGCGGTTACCGCGACCCGATCCGCAGTGAGCGGGGTTACGGCGGTCAGGGTCGTGGCGAGCGCCGGTACGGCGACCGACCCCGCTCGGACGCTCGGGGCCCGCAGGACCGGCCGCGCGAGGAGTGGCGTGGGTCGGGTGGGCGCCCCCGGGTGCGTACCCACTGACCTGAGTCCCTGTCTGAGATAGAAGATCGCGCTCGATCAGGGATCGAGTGGTCTGAAGGTTCGCCTTGGCCACTCGATCCCACATCGAGCGCGATCATGCTTTCGGGGTGACGGGCCCCTCGTACGACCGGGCCTTCGGGGCAAGGCGCTGCCGGGCGAGGGCCGGGTGGCGTAACGTCCGGTTCATGCCGACCATGCCGAAGTCGTTGCTGTGGACCCGGATCGACACCGCCGGGGCCGAACACGCCCTGGCCGACGACAGCCACGGACTGGCGGCGCACGGCACACAGGTGGCTGCGGATCCGATCCCGTACACCTGTCGTTATCAACTGCTGACCGACCCCCAGTGGGTGAGTCTTCGGCTGGAGGTCGAGGTCGAGGGAGCGGGCTGGCGGCGGAGCGTACGCCTGGAACGGGCCAGCGACCGATGGCGGGTGACGGCCGCCGAGCAGGGTGATCTGGACGCTGCCCTGACCGCCACCGGCCACGCCCCGGCCGGGCTGCCGGGGGTGGAGGATCCGGACCGGCTGGCCGACGCCCTGGATGTCGATCTGGGCGGCTCGCCGCTGTTCAACACCCTGCCGGTGCGCCGGCTCCGGCTGGCCGATCAGCCCGCCGGCACCAACTTCCCGATCAGGGTGGCCTGGGTGCTGGTGCCCAGCCTGACGGTGCTGCCCGCCGAGCAGGTCTACACCGCGCTGGGCGGCGACCGGTTCCGGTACGCCAGTGGCAGCTTCAGCGCCGAGATCGACATGGACCCCGACGGCTTCGTCCTGCACTACCCGGGTCTGGCCCGCCGGGGCAGGTGACTCGGCGTCCTCAGGCCGGCCAACTGCCGTCGGTCAGGAAGCGTTCGATCGTGGCCAGGTGCGGGGCCAGGTCCAGGCCCTGCGCCGCCACCCACTCGTCGGCGTAGTAGGTGTCGGCGTACCGGTCACCGGCGTCGCAGATCAGGGTGACCACCGAGCCGGTCCGGCCGGCGGCCAGCATCTCGGCGATGAGTCCGAAGGCCCCCCACAGGTTGGTGCCGGTAGAGCCTCCCACCCGCCGGCCCAGCACCGCCGAGCCGGAACGCATGGCGGCCAGCGAGGCGGCGTCGGGCACCTGCACCATCCGGTCCACCACCGAGGGCAGGAAGGAGGCCTCGACGGTGGGTCGGCCGATGCCCTCGATCCGGGAGCCTCGCCCGGTGCACACCGACCAGTTCGCCGCCTGCCAGGCGGGATAGAAGGCGGAGTTCTCCGGGTCGACCACGCAGAGCTTGGTGGGCAGTCGCCGGTAGCGGACGTAGCGGCCGATGGTCGCGCTGGTGCCGCCGGTGCCGGCACCGACCACCACCCAGGCGGGTACGGGGTGACGCTCCAGGGCCAGCTGCGCGTAGATCGACTCGGCGATGTTGTTGTTGCCCCGCCAGTCGGTGGCCCGCTCGGCGTAGGTGAACTGGTCCATGTAGTGCCCGCCGGAGTCCTCGGCCAGCCAGCGGGCCTCGATGACCACCTTCGCCGGGTCCTCGACCAGGTGACACCGACCGCCCTGGAACTCGATCTGGGCGATCTTCTCCGGCGAGGTGGAGGCCGGCATCACCGCGATGAAGGGCAGGCCCAGCATCCGGGCGAAGTACGCCTCGGAGACGGCCGTGGAGCCGGAGGATGCCTCCACGATGGTGGTGTCCGGGCCGATCCAGCCGTTGCAGAGCCCGTAGAGGAACAGCGAACGGGCCAGGCGATGCTTCAGCGACCCGGTCGGGTGGACCGACTCGTCCTTGAGGTAGAGATCGATGCCCCACTGTCGGGGCAGCGGAAACGGCAGCAGGTGGGTGTCGGCGGACCGGTTCGCGTCGGCTTCGACAGCGGCGATCGCCTCGGTCACCCACCGTCGGCTCGCCTCGTCACACCGGTCGAGTTGAGTCACCTTCGGAACCTAGCAAGCGCGCCTGAGCGCTGGGCCTTCAGGAGGAGGGCCCGACCGGCTGTGGACGGTTCTCCCACTTGGTCGACAGCGCGATGCTGGTCCGGGTCGAGGCCACCCCGGGGGTACGGTTCAGCCGCACGATCAACTGCTCCAGCTCGGCGATGGTGCTCACCCGAGCCTTGAGCAGGAAGGACTCGACCCCGGCCATGAAGTAGCAGGACTCGATCTCGGGGATGGCCCGGAAGGCCTCCAGCACGTCGTCGGTGTCCGCGTTGGAGTCCTCGACGATGCTGATCAGAGCGGTCACGGCCAGCCCGATGGTCTCCGGCTCGACTTCGGCACGGTAGGCGCGGATCACCCCACCGGCCTCCAGCTTGCCGACGCGTTCGTGCACTGCGGGCGCGGAGAGCCCGACCTGGCGGGCGAGTTCGGCGTACGAGAGGCGGGCGTTGCCGCGCAGCAGATCCACGAGGGCGAGGTCGATGGCGTCCACGGACTGTAGACCCTAGTCGTCGCCGGGTGGCACCAGGACGTCGGCATCCGGGGTGAATTACCTAGCGCTACAGTTCGCATACCAAAGGTCCTGAGGGCGGGGCGCCGGTACCATTACTAACTTCCCACTCAGTGCATTTTTCGCGTTTGACGGACACGCCAGGTCGGCGGTGCTGTAATTGCCATACGTCCCTCATGACGGCTCTGGGCTCGCACCGGCCGGGGGCAGTGTGTTCAGCCGGGGGCTTCGTCGACGCGAGGAGGGGGCTGTGGACACTGGAGATCGCCTGCTGACACCGGGTGAGGTCGCCGCGTTGTTTCGGGTTGACCCGAAGACCGTGACGCGCTGGGCGGCGGCGGGCCGGATCGGCAGTATCCGGACTCCAGGAGGGCATCGCCGGTTTCGGGAATCCGAGGTGCGGGCCCTGCTTGAAGGGGAGGGCATGCTGGAAGAGGCGGATGACATGGGCAGACCGCGCAGTACGGGCCCAGCCGCCCCGACCGGACCGGGCCCGGCCAACGCCGGCATGTACTGAAGTGGTGCGGATCGAACGCGGACCGGCTCTCAGGTCCGGTCCGCGTTCACCTTTCCGGCCCATCTGCGGAACAGGGTGTGCGGCACCCCCAGGGCGTCGAGCACCTTGCCGGCCACGAAATCCACCAGTTGGGCGGCGGAGGCGGCAGCTCCGGCACCGTAGAAACCGGGGCTGGCGGGCAGCACCACCGCCCCGGCGTCGTGCAGGGCGATCAGGTGTTCCAGGTGGCTGCGGGTCACCGGGGTCTCCCGGGGCACCACGACCACCGGCCGGCGTTCCTTGAGGTTCACCTCGGCGGAGCGCTGCAACAGGTCCTTGGACAACCCGATCGCGATACCGGCACAGGCCGCCGTGCTCGCGGGCACCACGGCCATTCCGCGTACCGGATAGGACCCGCTGCTGGGACCGGCCGCCAGGTCGCCGGCCGGCCAGTGCCGCACATCCGCGTCGTCGAGATCACGACCTAGCCAGGCGGCCAGGTCCGCGGCCCAGTGGGCGTCGCGGAACGGACGCCCGGTCTCGTCCAGAACGGTCAACCGGGCCGCCCGGGAGACGATCAGGTCCACCGACTGCCCGGCGTCCAGCAGTCCGCGAAGGACCGCAGCCGCGTACGGCGTACCTGACGCCCCGGACACCCCGATCACCCATGGTTCGCGCATGTTCCCAAGCCTGCCTGGTCGCCACCGCCGTCGGGTCGGCACCCCGCCGAACGGGGAGGGAACCGGCCGGGGTCAGGGCCGCAGGCCCAGGCGGATCACCAGGTCGAGCAGGGCGAAGAGGAACAGGGCGATGCCGACGAAGCCGTTGGCGGTGAAGAATGCCCGGTTGACCCGGCTCAGGTCGGTCGGCTTGACCACCAGATGCTGGTAGCCGAAGGCGACCGCGGTCAGCGCCAGCCCGATCCACCAGAGCCAGCCGAAGCCGACAAGCACCCCGAACCAGCCGAACAGCACGAATGTCACCACGTGCGACACCGTGGAGGCGTGCAGGGCGAACCGCAGCCCGTACCGGGCCGGGACGCTGTGCACCCCGATCTCCCGGTCCACCTCGGCGTCCTGGCAGGCGTAGATCAGGTCGAAGCCGCCGATCCACAAACCGACGGCGGCGCCGAGCAGCCAGGCCGGGCCGGAGCCGGCGAAGGTGCCGGTGACCGCCAGCCAGGCGCCGACCGGGCCGACCATCTGGGCCAGGCCCAGGATGGCGTGCGGCCAGTTGGTGAACCGCTTGCCGTACGGGTAGACGATCAGCGGCACCACCGCCAGCGGGGCCAGCACCAGGCAGAGGGGGTTGAGCAGGGCGGCTGCGGCCAGGAAGACCGCCAGGGCGACGCCCGCCCCGGTCCAGGCCGTCCGCAGGCTGACCGCCCCGGTCACCAGCTCCCGATTGGCGGTACGCGGATTCCGGGCGTCGATCCGCCGATCCAGGATCCGGTTGGCCGCCATGGCGAAGGTCCGCGCCCCCACCATGGCCACAGTGATCAACCCAAGGTCGAGCCACCGCACCCGCCCCCCGTTAACCGACATAGCGGTCAACGCCGACAGGTAAGCGAACGGCAAGGCGAACACCGAGTGCTCGATCGCCACAAGCCGCAGAAACGCCTTCACCCGCCCCCGCGATCTTGCACTTTCCGTCGGGACAGACCCGGCCGAAGCGGACGAATCAGCGACCGAAAATGCAAGATCGCGGCGGGGAGAGGGGTCGCGGGGGGTGGGTGGGGTGGAGGGGGGCGTCATTGGATGCCGTATTCCTTCCAGCGCTTGTCTACCAGGGAGACGACCTCGGGGGTCATGGTCATCTCCTCGGGCCAGCCCCGGGTGTAGCCCTCGCTGGGCAGCTTGCGGGTGGCGTCGATGCCGGCCTTGCCACCCCAGAACTGCTGGTACGAGGCGTGGTCCAGGTGGTCCACCGGGCCCTCGGTCAGCAGCAGGTCCCGGGAGTAGTCGACATTGCCGAAGGCGCGGAAGGCCACCTCGTTGTAGTCGTGCACGTCGCAGTCCTCGTCCACGATCACGATCAGCTTGGTCAGCGACATCATGTGTGCGCCCCAGATCGCGTTCATCACCTTCTGCGCGTGCTTGGGGTAGCGCTTGCGGATCGACACGATCGCGCAGTTGTGGAAGACCCCGGCGGCCGGCAGGTCGTAGTCGACGATGTCCGGGATGAGGAACCGCAGCAGCGGGGCGAAGATCCGCTCGGTGGCCTTGCCCAGGCCGTGGTCCTCCTGCGGAGGCTGCGAGGTGACGATCGAGTGGTAGACCGGGTCGCGCTGCATGGTCATCGCCTCGACGTGCAGCACCGGGAAGGGCTCCACCGGGGTGTAGAAGCCGGTGTGGTCCCCGAAGGGTCCCTCCGGCAGGCGCTCACCGGGCTCCAGGTAGCCCTCCAGCACCACCTGGGCGTGCGCCGGCACCTGCAACGGCACCGTCAGGCAGTCGACCATCTCCACCCGCTCGCCGCGTAGGAACCCGGCGAACAGGTACTCGTCGATGTCGGCCGGCAGGGGCGCGCTGGACGAGTAGCTGACCACCGGATCGCAGCCGATCGCGATGGCCACCGGCAGCCGCTGGCCGAGCCGCTCGGCGACGGCGTGGTGGGCGGTGGAGTTCTTGTGGATCTGCCAGTGCATGCCGAGGGTGTTGTGGCTGTGCTGCTGGAGCCGGTACAGCCCGAGGTTGCGCTTGCCGGTCTCCGGGTGCTTGGTGTGGGTCAGCCCGAAGTTGTGGAAGATCCCGCCGTCACCCGGCCACACCTGAAGGCCGGGCAGCCGGTTCAGGTCCACGTCCTTGCCCCGGTAGACCACCTGCTGGCAGGGGGCGGTCTTGACCTTCTTCGGGGGCATCGACTTTAGCTGCATGACCTTGCCCAGGCCGCCCATCATGCCGGAGAAGCCCATCGGCAGTTCCGGCTTGAGCATCTCCCCGATCCGGTTGCCGATCTCGTCCAGGGACTCCACCCCGAGGGCCATCGCGGTCCGCTTCTCGGTGCCGAACAGGTTGATCGCCACCGGCATCTCGCCTCGGGTCGGCCGCTCGAACAGCAGCGCCGGCCCATTGGCCCGGACCGTACGGGTCACCACCTCACTGATCTCCAGTGTCGGGTCGACCGGGACCCCGACCCGGCGCAGTTCACCGGCGCGCTCCAGCGCCACCAGGAAATCCTTGAGATCGGTGTACGGAAACCCACGAGCAGCCATGACAGCAAGTCTCCCCCACTGCTATGCCGTGAAAGGAAGGGCCCCTTGTTAACGCCTCCGGTAGAGCAGGGGTCCCCTATTAACACGCGGCGGCATGAGAGTAGGCCAGCCGGGTAGTCGTCGACGCCGGAAAGCCGACCACCGGGCGAATCGCCCGGACGAGGCAGAGAGGTGACGATGGGTGAGCGACGGATTCCAACGAGCTTCGCCGAGCAGCGGACGCAGGTCGGTGACGTCACCATCAACTACGTCCGGGGCGGCATCGGGCCCACGCTGGTGTTACTGCACGGCTATCCGCAGTCCTGGTACATGTGGCGGCACGTACTGCCGGAGTTAGGGCGGTCGTTCGAGGTGATCGCGCCGGACCTGCGGGGCTTCGGCGGCAGCGACGCCCCGCCCGACGGCTACGACAAGAAGACCCTCGCCGCCGACCTGCACGGGCTGCTCACCACCCTGGGCTTGGACCGCGACCTCCGGTTGGTCGGCCATGACATCGGCACCATGGTCGCGTACGCGTACACCGCAGCCCACCGGGACCGGGTGAGTCGGTTGGTGCTCAGCGAGGCACCGATCCCCGACGAGAGCATCTACACCTTCCCGGCACTGACGGCCGCCGGTCCGGCGGTGTGGAACTTCGGCTTCTTCAACCTGACCAACGGGTTGCCCGAGAATCTCGTCGCCGGCCGCGAGGCGCTCTGGGTCGACCAGTTCACCGACTCGTTGATGATCCGCAAGGACAGCCTGGACGCGGCGGACATCGAGGAGTACGCCCGGCCCCTGCGCGACGAGGCCCGCCTGCGGGCGAGCTTCGAATGTTTCCGTGCGTTCGGGCAGGACATCGCCGACAACGCCGAGTACCGCAAGTCGAAGCTGGCCATGCCGGTGCTCGCCATCGGCGCGCAGGCGAGCCTCGGCGGCCAGGTGGCCGATCAGGTCCGCCAGTACGCCGACTCGGTGACCGGCGAGGTGATCGAGGACAGTGGCCATTGGCTCTTCGAGGAGCAGCCGGCCGAACTCACCGCCCTGCTGCTGCCCTTCCTCCGGGCCTGACGGGTCGTCGGGCCGGTCAGTGGCGACGGTCGGGCCGCCCGGGTGGGTGCTCGTTCGGCGGGCCGCCGCGCTGATCGTCCTGTCGCAGGCCCGGGGTGTACGGCTGCGGCAGGCCGTGCGGGTTCTGGCCGGTATCGCCGTCGGCGTGATCCTCGGTGAGGTCGTCGTCTGGGTGTTCGGCGCCCGCTCCACCGCCGCCATCTTCGTGGTCATCCTGGCCTCGGCCGGGCTGACGATCGCCGCCGGCGCCCCCGGCGTGGTCCGCAACCAGTTGACCACCTCCGCGCTCTTCCTGGTCGCCGTGGTGCCGCCGGGCGGGGAACTGGAGCCGACCCGCCTCTACGACGCGTTGATCGGCGGCTCGATCGCGTTGCTGATCACCCAGGTCGTCGGCGCGCAGTCGCCGCTCGGGCCTCTGGAAACCGAAGGTCGGCGGACGTTCGCGGAGCTGTCCGGGGTGCTGGACGACATCCGTCAGGCGGTGCAGCGGCACGACAAGCAGGCGGCCGTCACCGCGTTCGGGCGGGCTCAGCAACTGGACTCGCGTACCGCAGCGCTGCGCCGGGCCGTGTCGGTCGCCGACGAGAACCTGCGCCTGGCAGTCTGGGAGCGGCGCAACCGGTCCCGTGTCGATGCCGCGCGCAACGCCGCCAACCAGATCGATTACGCCGTCCGCAACACCCGTACGCTGGCGCGCTCGGCGTTGGTGCGCTGCCGGTCAGCACGATTGTCGGCCACGTCCGGATGGTGGTCATCGACCTGCTGCGCAGCGCCGGTGCGGACAAGCCGGAGGTGCTCGACGGGATCGACTCCGCACTGGACCTGCCCAGCGGCCGGGCAGCCCAGGGAGACGACTGACACCGCAGCATCAGATGCGCCTGGTTACCGCAGTTGCGGCGTAACCGGGCGCGTTCCGTCAGACGTCGGCGTACGAGTGCAGGCCCTCGAAGAAGATGTTCACGCCGAACAGGTTCATCATCACGGTCGCGAAGCCGAGGATGGCCAGCCAGGCGACCACGTTGCGCTTCACGCTCGGCGTAGCCCGGGCGTGCAGGTATCCGGCGTAGATCACCCAGGAGATGAAGGACCAGGTCTCCTTCGGGTCCCAGCCCCACGGCCGACCCCAGGCCGCCTCGGCCCAGACCGCCCCGGCGATCACCGCGAAGGTGAAGAGCGGGAAGGCGAAGGCGTGCAGGACGAAGGTGAACCGCTCCAGGCCGGCCGCCGCGGGCAGCCTCTTCGCCAGGGTGTACGGGAAGCTGCGCTTGCCCTGCTCGTACCCGGCCCGCATCAGGTACGCCGAGGCCGGCACCGCGCCGAGCAGGAACAGACCCGAGGCGAAGACGACCGTCGACACGTGCACGATGAACCAGTACGAGTTGAGCGCGGGCACCAGCGGCACGATCGGGGTGTAGAGCACCAGCTCGGCGGTGGCCACCAGCAGCACCATGACCAGGGTCAGAAACAGCCCCAACCGGCGCAGCGAGGGCACCTTCACCAGCACGGCCAGCCAGGCGGCCACCCCGATGAACGAGACCGTGAGCACGAACTCGTACATGTTGCCCCAGGGCATCCGCTCGGCGGCGATACCCCGGGTGATCAGCCCGACCAGGTGCAGCACCGCGCCCAGGGCGGTCAGTCCGATCGCGATCCGACCGGCCAGGTCGGCCCGACGGGCGGTGCGCTGGGCCGGTCCGTCGGGATCGGCGACCGGGGTGTCCCGCTCGGCCACGGCCACACCACCGGCACCCACGGCCGCACCGACCAGTTGCCGGGCGGGGGCGGCCACGGCCCGCGAGTTGCCGAGGGCGTACTCGACCGCGTGACCGATCATCGCCAGCAGGTACACCATCGTGGTGATGGAGACCATCTGGTCGGAGAGTTCGGACATCACTCGGCTCCTTCTCGCGTGTCCGGTACACCGTCAGCCACCCGGTCGCCGCGCATCGCCGCCACCAGTTGGGCGAACTCCTCGGCGAACCCGGGATGCTCGGTACGCGGCAGGCCGCCCACCTCGATCAAACTACTACCGCCCGTCGGAGATCCATCTGCGGGGTCGATCGCACCCGCTGGCAGCAACCGGACGAAGACCCGCCGACGCCGGACGAACAGCGACCCCATCAGCCCGAACACCAGGCCGATCGAGCTGATCAGCAGCAAGGTCGTACCGGGGTCGTAGCGTACCGAGATCACGATGTACGGCTCGGAGCCCAGGAACTCGACAGTGGTGCCGTCGTCCAGGGTCCAACTCTCCCCGAGCCGCAGCTCCTTCGCACCGATTTCGGTGAGCCGACCGTTGCGCACCTGACGCTGGTCGAGTTGATACACCGAGCTGGGGATGCCGGCGTCCAGCCCCATGTTGCCCCGGTAGGCCACCAGGCCGAGCAGGGGGTTCTGCTCGGTCGGGTGCTCGGAGCGGGTGAACGGGGGCTCCTGCGGAGCGGTCGGCAGGTACAGCCCGTCGAAGGCCACCTGGAGGTTCGGGTCGCGCTCGCCGGTGTCGGGATCGACATTGGCGTCCGGGAAGGCGGCCAGCCCTTCGCTGGTCATCCCGACATCACCGTTGCTGAGGAACGGTACTGCGCTGGTCTGGGTACCACCGAACCGGTCGGTGTAGCGGATCACCGGGGCGTACCCGTGCCCCAGCAGGTAGACGTTCGCCCCGTCCAGGCGCAGCGGCGAGTTGACCGAGAACTCCGCCGTCCGGGGGGCACCGCCGTTCTCGTCCACGGTCACCTTCGCGCGATACGACGAGGGCTGACCGGTCGGCAGGAAACGGGCGTCGAACTCGTCCAACTGCATGCAGAACCGGGGCAGGTCGTCGCCGACCCGGGGACCGAGCTTGATCTCGGCGTACTGCTGGCGGGTGTTGCAGAAGACCCGGTCCTCGCCCGCGACCAGCAGGCGGTTGCCCTGCCAGCCGTACCAGGAGCCGAGCGCGACACCTAGCAGCACCACCACCATGGAGGTGTGGAAGATCAGGTTGCCGGTCTCCTTGAGGTAGCCCTTCTCGGCGGAGACCTCGTCGCCCCGGACCACCACCCGCCACCGCCGACGCCGCAGGGCCTCGGCGACCGCGGCCACCCCACCCTCGGGGGCGGGCACCACGGTGTGCTGCGGCAGCCGACCAAGCCGCTTCGGTACGGCCGGGGGCCGGGCCCGCAGGGCCCGGATGTGATCGGCCAGCCGGGGGGTGATGCACCCGATCAGCGAGGTGAACAGCAGCAGGTAGATCGCGGAGAACCAGACCGAGCTGAACGCCTCGAAGGCACCGATCCGATCCAGCCAGGGGGCCAGGTCGGGGTGCTCGGTGAAGAAGTCGCGGACATCCTCCGGGTTGACCCCGCGCTGCGGCAGCACCGACCCGGGGATGGCCGCGACCGCCAGCAGGAAGAGCAGCACCAACGCCGTACGCATGCTGGTCAGCTGCCGCCACGAGTTGCGCGCCAGGGCCAGCAGGGGGTTGGGGCGGCGGGGCGTCTTGGCCGGGGTGTCGGCCGGCCGGTCGTCCACAGCGGTCATCAGATGCTCACCTGGAAATCACCTACGCCGATGGTGGTCTGCAACCAGATCACCACGTTGGTCCAGCCGCCGGTGACCAGTGCCAACCCGATCAGGATCAGCAGGGCGCCACCGATGCGGGTGACCCAGCGGCTGTTGCGCCGGATCGCCTGGAACACCCCGAGCAGCCGGTTGAAGCCCAGCCCGAAGACGACGAACGGGATGCCCAACCCCAGGCAGTACGCCACCGCCAGCACTACCGCCCGATCGGTCTGCCCGCTGGTGGCGGCCATGCCGAGCACCGCGGCGAGGGTCGGCCCGGTGCAGGGCACCCAGGTCAGGGCGAACACCGCACCGAGTACGGGGGCACCGAGCAGACCGGCGGAGGGCAGCCGGTTGATCCGCAGTTCCCGCTGGAGACCGGGCAGCACCCCGAGGTAGCCCAGCCCGAGCAGCACCACCAGGGCGCCGATGACGATCTCCAGCGGACGCTTGTAATCGAAGAAGACCCGGCCGATGGTGCTGAACAGGATCGCGGTGCTGACGAAGACGACAGTGAACCCGAGGACGAAGAGCAGGGTGCCGGCCAGCACCCGCCCCTTCACGGCGGCCCGCACCCTGGGCTGTTCATCCCGTACGACAGTGCCGACACCGCCGCTACGGGCGGCGGCGGACCCTTGCGCTGCCGCAGGGGTAGACGAGGTACCCCGGCCTTCCAGGTCGGCACCGGCCAGGCCGGTGACGTAGGAGAGGTAGCCCGGCATCAACGGCAGTACGCAGGGCGACAGGAAGCTGACCAGCCCGGCCAGGGCCGCCGCCCCCATCGCCAACAGCAGCGGACCGGAGACGGCGAGTTGTCCGAAGGTCTCGCCCATCAGCGTGGGCCGGACGCCGCGGGTGACTCCGCGGCGATTCGCTCGACGATGGGTTGCAGGCCCTCCTGCCGGACGGCCGCCCGGATCACCGTGGCGATCCGACCCTCCCGGTCGAGCACGACCGTGGCCGGGATGGTGTTCGGCGGGATGTCCATGTCCAGGGCCAGCCGGCTGCCCGGATCGAAGATGCTCGGGTAGCTGACCCGGCCCTCCTCGAAGGCGATCGCCTTGTCCCGGCTGTCCTGCACGTTGATGCCGAGGAAGGTGACCCCGGAGTCCTTGGTCGCCTGGTAGGTCTTCTCCAGGTCCTCGGCCTCGGCCCGACAGGGCGCGCACCACGAGCCCCAGAAGTTGACCACGACCACCTGGCCACGCTGGTCGGCCACGTCGTAGCTGCCGCCCTTGAGCAGCTCACCGCTGATCTTCGGAGCGGCGGAGCGTTGGTCGGGGGCGCACTGCACGATGCCGCCCTCGCTGTCACATTCCGGCTTCCCTCCGCCGCCGGAGACACAGCCGGCCAGCAGAGCCACAGCGGTGCCGGCGGCCAGCAGACCGGCCACCGACCTCCTGCGGAGCCCCATCAGGCCCCCTTCGCCGTCCGGGCGGTCGCCGACATCGCCACCAGGTGCGCGGCCGGTTCGGAGTAGCCGATGCCGACGACCTTCGCGCCGTCGAAGTGGAAGGTGGTGAGGGAGGCCAGCCCGCACTGACGGCGGCGGGGGTCGTGCCAGAGTCGCTTGCGCTCGACATGCCGGCGCAGGGTCCAGATCGGCAGTTGGTGGGAGACCAGGACGGCCTCCCGGCCCTCGGCGGCCACCCGGGCGGCGTGCAGGGCGGCGAACATCCGCTCGGCGATCGCCCGGTACGCCTCCCCCCAGGAGGGGGTGACCGGGTCGCGCAGCACCCACCAGTTACGCGGGTCCCGGAAGGAACCGTCACCGGGCGAGACCTTCTTGCCCTCGAACCAGTTGGCGCTCTCGATGAGCCGCTCGTCCACCCCGACGGGCAGTCCGAACTGGGCGGCGATCGGTTCGGCGGTCTGCTGGGCCCGTTCCAGCGGGCTGGCCACCACATGCACGACCTCGCGATCGGCGAGCCCCTGCGCTGCGGCCTTGGCCATCTGGACACCCAGCTCGCTGAGGCGGAACCCGGGCAGTCGGCCGTAGAGAATGCCCTCCGGGTTGTGTACCTCACCGTGCCGAAGCACATGGACCACCGTCTTGCTCACCGCTGTGCCCCCTTGGCTCGCGACTGCGGGGCTCGCAAAACCGGCTCACTCCTCGCGCTCACGTGCTTACCCCCCTGTGCCCGCCGCTGCCGCTGCATTGGCCGCCACCGGCAGGGCGGCGGCGATCTGTTCCAGGGCGGCGTCGTCGATCGCCGCCGACACGAACCAGGATTCGAACGCGCTCGGCGGCAGGTACACCCCGGCGGCGAGCATCGCGTGGAAAAACGCCTTGAACGCGGGCACCTGCTGGGTGCGGGCGCTGTCGTAGTCGACCACGTCGGCGTCCGTGAAGAAGATCGAGAACATGCTGCCCGCGTACGACAGCCGGTGCGGGACACCGGCGGCGGTCAGGGCCTCCGTGGCGAGCTTGCCCACGACGGCGGCGGTCTCGTCCAGCTTGCGGTAGAGCGCCTCGTCGGCCAACCGCAGGGTGGTCAGCCCGGCCGCGCAGGCCAGCGGGTTACCGGAGAGGGTGCCGGCCTGGTAGACCGGGCCGGCCGGGGCCAGTCGCGCCATGATCTCCGCGCGCCCGCCGAAGGCCGCAGCGGGCAGCCCACCACCCATGACCTTGCCGTACGTCCACAGGTCCGCCTCCACCGGGTCGAGGCCGTGCCACCCGGCGCGGGAGACCCGGAACCCGGTCATCACCTCGTCGATGATCAGCAGCGCACCGTTGGCGTGGGCGATCCGCGCCAACTGCTCGTTGAAGCCGTCCCGGGGGGCGACCACCCCCATGTTGCCCGCCGCCGCCTCGGTGATCACGGCGGCGATGTGCTGGCCCTCGGCGGCGAAGGCCTCCTCGACCGCGGCGATGTCGTTGTACGGCAGCACGATCGTCTCGCTGGCCGCGGCGCCGGTGACGCCGGGCGAGTCGGGCAGGCCCAGGGTGGCCACGCCGGACCCGGCGGCGGCCAGCAGCGCATCCACATGACCGTGGTAGCAGCCGGCGAACTTGATGATCTTCGACCGGCCGGTGTACCCACGGGCCAACCGGATCGCCGACATGGTCGCCTCGGTGCCCGAGTTGACCAGTCGGACCTGCTCGACCGGGGTCCGCGCGACGATCTCGGCGGCCAGGTCCACCTCACCGGGGGTCGGCGTACCGAAGCTGGTGCCCTTGGCGGCGGCGGCCTGGACCGCCGCGACCACCTCGGGATGCGCGTGGCCCAGGATCAACGGCCCCCACGAGCACACCAGGTCGACGTAGCGCCGGTCATCGGCGTCGTACAGCCAGGGGCCCTCACCACGAACCATGAAGCGGGGGGTCCCACCGACGGCCTGGAAGGCACGCACAGGTGAATTCACCCCGCCCGGCACGATGGCGCGAGCGCGGTCGAACAGGGCCGCTGAGGCCGGAGCGTCGACCGGGTAGCGGTCGGATCCGGCGGAAGTCACCTCGGTCACGATGTCGCCATTGTGTCAGCGCCGATCGGAGCACCGGCAGGTACCCCGGATCGGGGTTACCAGGCTCACCTGCGAAAGGTCACCCCGGGCCGGCTCGCCTCGGAAGGCCGAAGGGGCGAGATCGCGATAGGCTGACCCGGTGGATCGTGCCGAACTGTCCATCACCGTATATCGAGCGGGCGACGAAGCAGTGTTGCGCCTTGCCGGTGAGATCGACATGCTCACGGCCGCCCAACTGTCGACCGTCGTCAACGAGGTCCTCGCCGAGCCGCCGCCCCGGATCGTGCTCGACCTGGGTGAGGTCACCTTCTGCGACTCCCAGGGCCTCGGCACCCTCGTCGTACTCAGCCGCAAGGCCAGTCACGCCCAGAGCCTGCTCATGCTGACCAACGTCGGCGAGTTCCTGCTCCGCGTCCTGGACATCACCGGCCTCCGCAGCGCCCTGATGATCCGCAACGACGCCCCCACCCCCTAACCCCACCCCACCCCACCCCACCCCCATCCGGCGGGTTGATCATGAGGTTGGCGGCACTTTTTGATCTTCAATCTGCCGCTAACCTCATGATCAACGTGACAATTGGGCTGGGGGGTGGGGTTAGTCGGGGGTGGGGCCCCAGCGGGCTTGTTCGAGGGTGGTCAGGGCTTGGGCGACAGCTTCGGGGGTGTCGGTGGCGGTGCGGAGGAGGGTGGTGGCCTCGTCCACGGCGTCGGTGAGCAGGCGCCACTGGGCGTCGCGCTCGCGGACCATCTCCGACTGGGCGGCCAACTGGCGGGTCTTGGTCCACAGTTCCACGAAGACGGAGACCTTGGCCCGCAGCACCCAGGGGTCGAAGGGCTTGGTCAGGTAGTCCACCGCGCCGACCGCATAGCCGCGCAAGGCCAGTTGGGCGTCCCGGTCGGCGGCGGTCAGGAAGATGATCGGTACGTGCCGGGTGCGTTCCCGCCGCTTGATGTGGCTGGCCGTCTCGAAGCCGTCCATGTCCGGCATCTGGGCGTCCAGCAGGATCACCGCGAAATCGTCGACCAGCAGTTGCTTGAGGGCCGCTTCGCCGCTCTCCACCGCCACGGACTGCACCTGCAGCCCCTGGAGGATCGCCTCCAGGGCCAGCAGGTTCTCCCGGCGGTCATCGACCAGTAGCGCCTTCGCCACCTGCGTCACGAGCCCTCCTCGGTGCGGCTGCCACTGATCCAGGAGCCCATCAGCTCGATCAGCTCGTCCAGGTCGACCGGCTTGGTGATGTAGTCGCTGGCCCCCGCCGCGATCGCCGACTCCCGGTCACCGGGCATCGCCTTGGCGGTCAGGAAGACGATCGGCAGGTCCGCGAACCGGTGGTTACGCCGGATCTGCCGGGTCGTCTCGTACCCGTCCTGGTCAGGCATCATGGCATCCATCAGGACGATGTCGACCTCCGGGTGCTCGGCCAGCAGGCGTACCCCGTCGCTGCCGTTGTCGGCGTACAGCACCGTCATGCCGTGCAGTTCCAGCGCGCTGGTCAGGGCGAACACGTTGCGTACGTCGTCGTCGACGATCAGCACGGTGGCCCCGTCCAGTTGGCGGGTCTTCGGCGCCTCGGGCTGCGGTGGCAGCAACTCCACCGGCGGCATCAGCAACGACGAGGGCAGGCCGGCCCGTTGCGGGGAGGGCGGCGCCGGGGCCACCACGGCGTCCGGGGCCAGCACGTCGGGCAGGTAGAGGGTGAAGGTCGAGCCCTGACCGGGTACGGAGCTGACGGTGATCGTGCCGCCGATCAGCCGGGCCAGGTCCCGGCTGATGGACAACCCCAGGCCGGTGCCCCCGTAGCGACGGCTGGTGGTGCCGTCCGCCTGCTGGAAGGCCTCGAAGATCAGGGAGAGCTTGTCGTCGGAGATGCCGATGCCGGTGTCGATCACCGTGAAGGCGATCACCTGACGGGCGTTGGTCAGCGCCGGTACGTCGAAGACCGCCTGCTCCGGTGCCCGGGAGATGCGCAGGGTGACCGCGCCGTTGTCGGTGAACTTCACCGCGTTGGACAGCAGGTTGCGCAGGATCTGCTGGAGTCGCTGGGCGTCGGTGATCACCGCAGGTGGCAGATCCTCGCCGACCTGTACCTGGAATTCCAGGCCCTTCTCCTCGGCCTGCGGGGCGAAGGCCTGCTCGACGTAGCCACGGATCTCCGCGAACCGGACCTCGGTCGGCTCCACGTCCATCCGCCCTGCCTCGATCTTGGACAGGTCGAGGATGTCGTCGATCAGGCGCAGCAGATCCGACCCGGAGCCGTGGATCGTACGGGCGAATTCGATCTGCTTAGGGGTCAGGTTGCGCTCCGAGTTCTCCGCCAGCAGCCGCGCCAGCAGCAGCAGCGAGTTCAGCGGGGTACGCAGCTCGTGGCTCATGTTCGCCAGGAACTCCGACTTGTACGCCGAGGCCCGGGTGAGCTGCTGCGCCTTCTCCTCCAGACCGAGCCGGGCCAACTCGATCTCCCGGTTCTTGGTCTCGATGTTGCCCTTCTGCTCCGACAGCAGGGTCGCCTTCTCCTCCAGTTCGGCGTTGGTGCGCTGCAACTCCGCGGACTGTTCCTGCAACTCGTGGGCCAGCCGCTGCGACTGGGCTAGCAGTTCCTCCGTACGCCGGTTGGCCTGGATGGTGTTGACCGCGATGCCGATGGTGGCCACCAGCCGCTCCAGGAAGGACAGGTGCAGCTCGGAGAAGGGGGTGACGCTGGCGAACTCGATCACCCCGAGCAGTTCGCCCTCGAAGAGGACCGGCAGCACGACCAGGTCGGCCGGCGGGGTGTCGGCCAGCCCGGAGCGCAGGGTGATCCGGCCGTCCGGCACGGCACCGACCCGGATCGTGCGGCGGGAGAGGGCGGTCTGCCCGACCAGCCCTTCGCCGGGGCCGAAGGTGACCTCGTGACCTCGGGACACATAGCCGTACGAGGCGGTCAGCCGAAGCCGCATCACCCCCTCGGAGTTGTCCGCCAGGAAGAATGCCCCTAGCTGGGCGTCGACCAGCGGAGTCACCTCCATCATGATCATCCGGCAGACCTCGCCGAGGTCGCGCTGGCCCTGCAAGAGGCCGCCGATGCGGGCCAGGTTGGAGTCCAGCCAGCCCTGCTCGGCGTTCTTGTGGGTGGTCTCCCGCAGGGTGACGATCATCTGGTTGATGTTGTCCTTCAGCTCGGCGACCTCGCCCTGCGCCTTCACCGCGATTCGCTGGGTCAGGTCGCCCCGGGTCACCGAGGTCGACACCTGGGCGATCGCCCGCAGCTGGGTGGTCAGGGTGGAGGCGAGCTGGTTGACGTTCTCGGTCAGGTCCCGCCAGGTGCCGGAGACCCCCTTCACCTGGGCCTGACCACCCAACTTGCCTTCGATGCCGACCTCCCGGGCCACCCGGGTCACCTCGTCGGCGAAGGAGGACAACTGATCCACCATCGTGTTGACGGTGTTCTTCAACTCCAGAATCTCGCCCTGGGCATCCACGGTGATCTTCTGCGACAGGTCACCCTTGGCCACGGCGGTCGAGACCTGAGCGATGTTGCGCACCTGGCTGGTCAGGTTCGAGGCCATCGAGTTCACGTTGTCCGTCAGGTCCCGCCAGGTGCCGGCCACTCCGCGTACCTGGGCCTGACCGCCGAGCTTGCCCTCGGTGCCCACCTCACGGGCCACCCGGGTCACCTCATCCGCGAACGAGGACAACTGATCCACCATCGTGTTGACGGTGTTCTTCAACTCCAGGATCTCGCCGCGCGCGTCCACGGTGATCTTCTGCGACAGGTCACCCTTGGCGACCGCGGTGGTGACCGAGGCGATGTTGCGCACCTGACTGGTCAGGTTGGAGGCCATCGAGTTCACATTGTCGGTCAGATCCCGCCAGGTGCCGGAGACCCCCTTCACCTGGGCCTGACCACCCAACTTGCCCTCGGTACCCACCTCCCGGGCCACCCGGGTCACCTCATCCGCGAACGAGGACAACTGATCCACCATCGTGTTGACGGTGTCCTTCAGCTCCAGAATCTCGCCACGGGCATCCACGGTGATCTTCTGGGAAAGGTCACCCTTGGCCACCGCGGTGGACACCTGGGAGATGTTGCGCACCTGGCTGGTCAGGTTGCCGGCCAACTGGTTGACGTTCTCGGTGAGGTCCCGCCAGGTGCCGGAGACCCCGCGTACCTGGGCCTGGCCACCGAGCTTGCCCTCGGTGCCCACCTCACGGGCCACCCGGGTCACCTCATCCGCGAACGAGGACAACTGATCCACCATCGTGTTGACGGTGTCCTTCAGCTCCAGGATCTCGCCCTGCGCCGCCACGGTGATCTTCTGGGACAGGTCACCCCGGGCCACCGCCGTGGAGACCTGGGCGATGTTGCGCACCTGAGCGGTCAGGTTGGAGGCCATCGAGTTGACGCTGTCGGTCAGGTCCTTCCAGGTGCCGGCCACGTTGGGCACCTCGGCCTGACCACCCAGCTTGCCCTCGGTGCCCACCTCCCGGGCCACCCGGGTCACCTGCTCGGCGAAGAGACGCAGGGTGTCCGTCAGCGAGTTCATGGTGTCGGCCAGCTCGGCGACCTCGCCCCGGGCGCTCACCGTGATCTTCTGGCTCAGGTCACCCTTGGCGACCGCCGTGGCCACCTGGGAGATCGACCGCACCTGCCCGGTGAGGTTCGAGGCCATGGTGTTCACCGAGTCGGTGAGGTCCTTCCAGGTGCCGGCGACCCCCCGCACATCGGCCTGGCCGCCCAGCTTGCCCTCGGTGCCCACCTCCCGGGCCACCCGGGTCACCTCGTTGGAGAAGGAGGAGAGCTGATCGACCATGGTGTTGACCGTGCGGCCGATGCGCAGGTACTCACCGCGCAGGGGACGGCCGTCGATCTCCAACGCCATGTGCTGCGAGAGGTCACCGTCGGCGACCGCGACGATGACCCGGGCGATCTCCGTGGTGGGCCGACCCAGGTCGTCGATCAACGAGTTGACCGCCCGCTGGCCCTCCGCCCACGAGCCGTCCAACCCCTCCTCGTCCAGCCGCTCGGTCAGCCGGCCGTCCCGACCGACCACCCGGCTGATCCGCCGTAGATCCAGATGCTGTCGCTCCTGGAGCGACACCACGTCGTTGAAGGCGTCCGCCACCTCCCCGGCCGCGCCGGAGCGCCGGGGAAGCCGGACCTTCAGGTCACCGCCGCGTACTCGGCGCAGCGCCTCCGCCAGCTCGGTGAGGACCGCCTCGTGGTCGGCGACGCTCATCTCCGCGGTCGCCGACTGTTTCGCCGTGGTCATCGTTCCTCGCTCACCTCGGGGTCCACCGGCCTGCGCCGGCCACCCCATCATTGTCCCCGTGAGCTCGAAACCGCCACGACACAACGCGGCCCGGGTCGCCGACGCCAACCCCGATCGGTTTGGCACACCACCGGTGTCCGTGGAGGATACGAGGGTGGCAGCGGAGGCGGGGCCCGCGGCGACCGGCGGCCCGAAGGAGCATGTGCGACGTGTCCGGCTGCCGGCTGACCGACGTACCCCGGCAGCCGCAAGAGCGGTCGTACGCTCCGTGCTGGCCGAGGCGAGCCTGGACGAACTGCTCAACGAGGCGCTGCTGCTGACCACGGAGCTGTCCACGAACGCCGTCGAGCACGCCCGTACCGAACTGGACGTCGAGGTGAGCGCGGACGCCACCGGGCTGACCGTGACGGTCTCCGACTTCGCCGCCGGCCCGGTGGACGACCTGACGGTCGGGGGACGCAACGCGGCAACGGAGATCACCGAGGTGGCCGAACGCGGCCGGGGACTGCTGCTGGTCGATCACTTCGCCAGCCGCTGGGGCACCACCTACCTGCCCAGCGGCAAGGGGGTGTGGTTCCGGCTGGACCGGCACCATCCGGAGGACGGCGCCACGACCACGGAGGGCGACCCGGCCGGCACCGAAGCGACCACCGCCCCCAGCGCCGGGGCGATGAGTCTGCTGATGCAGACCCTGCCGGATCCCTACGCCGAGGATCCGCTGCCCGACTTCGCCACGAACCTGCTGACCCGGGTGGCGGAGATGGTCGGTGCCGCCGGAGGGGTGGTCCGGCTGGATCGTGGGGACGGGCAGGGACCTCAGGTGCTGGCCCGCTACGGCCGCCCACCCAGGACCGGTCACGACCTGCTCCGGGTGCCGTTGGCGGTGCACCGCCCGTACGCCGGGGAACTGGAACTTGATGCCGCGCCCACCGCGTACGCCCGCCCGCTGGCGGTGTTGACCGCCGAGCGGCTCTCGCTGCACCTGGAGAACGACCGGCTGCGCCGCGCGGACGTACGCCGACAGGCCTGGCTCACCTTCCTCGCCGAGGCCAGCGAGCTGCTAGCCCAGTCCCTGGACGTGGAGCTGACCATGGCCCTCGTCCCGCAGTTGGTGGTGCCCCGACTCGGTCAGTGGTGCGCGGTGCACACCACCGACGAGTGGGGTCGGCTGCGCCTGGCCGCCGCCACCCACGCCGACGAGGCGATGCTGCCGCAGTTGCACGCGATCCTGCGGCAGACCGGTCCGGACTCCGTCCAGGCCCGGCTGCGGGAGGCCAGCCGCAACGGCACCCAGACCCCGCTGGGGGTGCCGATGGAGGGTTTCGCCGTACCCCTGATCGCCCGGGGTCAGCGCCTCGGCACCCTGGCCGTGGGGCGACACCAGCGGCACCGGCACGACCCGGACGAGATCGCCGTGCTGGAGGATGTGGCCCGACGGGCCGCGCTGGCCATCGAGAACGCCCGCATCCACGCCGAACGGCGGCGGATAGCCCAGGCTCTGCAACAGTCCCTGCTGCCGCCGGTGCTGCCGGTGGTGGAGGGCATCGGTTTCGCCGCCGAGTACGTCCCGACCGGCGGGGACGCCGACGTCGGCGGGGATTTCTACGACGTGGTGCCGCTGCCGGACGGGTGCTGGCTGGTGGTGATCGGCGACGTCTCCGGCAAGGGGGTGCAGGCCGCTACGGTGACCGGGCTGGTCCGGGATGTGATCCGGGTGCTGGCCGGTGACGGGAAGCCGCTGCCGGAGTTGCTGCCCAGGCTCAATGAGACCCTGGTGCAGCGGGGGGCCGGCCGGTACTGCACCCTGGCCCTGGCCGTGGTCGCGCCCGGCGAGGACGGCCGGCTGGATGTCGGGCTGCACCTGGCCGGGCACGATCGACCGTTGCTGCTGCGTTCCGGCGGGGGGCCGGCCACCTTCGTCGGCAGCGGTGGCACCGCCCTGGGCCTGCTGGACACGATCAGCTCACCATCCTCGGAGCTCACCCTGGGCCCCGGTGACTGCCTGGTCTTCTACACCGACGGGGTGACCGAGCGTCGTCGCGGTCGGGAGCTGTTCGGCATCGGCCGGCTGCGCGACGCCGCCACCCCGCTGGCCGGCTACCCCGCCGACGTGGTGGCGGCCCGACTGCGCGCCACCGCGATCAACTTTTCCGTGGAGGAGCCCCGCGACGACATCGCCATTTTCGTCCTGCGCAACGACGCCGGCTGATTCGAAGCCGCCCTGGGCGGTGCTCAGAGGCCACCGGGCAGTCGGCCGGGAGCCAGCCGGTGGGCCGGGTCAAGGTGTTGTTTGACCGCGCGGAGCCGAGCCAGGCCGACCAGTTCGCCCCAGAGGTCGACCGCCCGCCGGACGGCCGGTGGTGCGGAGAGCACCACGCAGCGGCCCTGACGGGCCAGGAGCACACTGCGGACGGCGGCCAGGATCGCCGCCACCCGGTCGGGTGGCAGCACCCCGGGCAGGGCGGCGTGCACCACCCCCAGACCGGCCGAGCCACGGACCGGAATCGGCGCCCCGGCCGCGTCACGCAGCGCGTACACCGCCGCGTGCAGATCGGTGATGGGCACCTCCAGCCGCAGGGCGGTGTCGCCCGGGGCGAAGGGATAGCTGCGCCACCAGGCGGGAGCCGACCGGGCCACGGTGGTGCGGGCACCGAGCAGGGAGACCATCCGGTCGCTCCGCTCCGCCACCTCGGAGGGGCCGCCCTCCAGCAGCACCACCAGCGACCCGGCTCCTCCCGGGCTGGCCGGGGACCGACCGGTCATGGAGGGATGGCGGGCCATCGCGGCGGTCCTAGGGTCCCACTGTGGGCGGTCCCTGCCCCCGGCCGGCAGGTCCAGCTCGATCGCGGCCGGTTCCAGGCGGGCGGCGAGCACCGCCCGGATCAGGTCGTGCACCTCCAGGGGGGTCCACACCGGTCGGGTCACCCAGACCCGGCTGGCCGGCAGGGCCTGCACCCGCAGGGTTGCGCTGACCAGCACGCCGAGGGCCCCTTCCGAGCCGCACAGCAGCCGGGCCTGGGCCAGCCCGGCGGCCCCGCCGTCGACCTCGGTCAACTGCCCGTCGGCGGCCAGGTAACGCAGGCTGACGAGTTGGTCGCAGGCGGTGCCGTGCCGGTGCCGCAGCGGACCTGCCTCGTCGGCGGCGAGCACCCCACCCACGGTGGCACCGGGCGAGGGGGCGTCCACCGCCAGGCGTTGACCGGTGCGTTCCAGGGTGGCCTGGACCGCGCGCAGGGGGGTGCCGGCGCCGACCTCGGCGGTGCGCTGGCCGGGCGGCCGGTGCCCGATGCCGGCCAGTCGCCCGGTGTCCAGCATGATGTCCAACCGCTCCGGCGGGGCACCCCAGTCGATCTTGGTCCCCGCGCCGCGCGGGACCACGGCCAGGTCGTGTCGTGCGGCAAGCTGGAGCACCCGGGCGGCCGCCTCGGCATCGCCGGGCACGGCCACCCAGCGGGCCGGGCGCCCGGCCACCTCGTCGGCCGGGCCGGCGAACCGGGCGAAGCGGGGACCGCAGATCTCGGTCAGGCGGCGGGCGATGTCCAGGGCACCGGAACCGCCGGTGGAACGTGCTGGCACCATGCCGCGATCGTACATCTGTTCGAACGATTCGGTAGGTCTTTGCTACGTACGGGAGCGGAGCAGGGCCGGTAACGTGACGCCGTGACCACCGAGACCCCCGCACCCGTGGCTAAGCGGGTTCCCACCGAGCGAGTCCACCACGGCGACACCGTCGTCGACGAGTACGCCTGGCTGGCCGCTAAGGACGACCCGGACACGATCGCCTACCTCGAGGCCGAGAACACCTGGACCGAGCAGCGCACGGCCCACCTGTCCGGGCTGCGTACCGAACTGTTCGAGGAGATCCGTCGGCGCACCCAGGAGACCGACCTGTCGGTACCGACCCGAAAGGGCGGGTACTGGTACTACACCCGCACCGAGGAGGGCCGGCAGTACGGCGTGCACTGCCGGCGGGCCGTCCGCGACGGCGAGACCACCCCCCCGATCAGCGCCGACGGTGCCCCGCTGGAGGGTGAGGAGATCCTGCTGGACGGCAACCTGTTGGCCGAAGGGCACGACTTCTTCGCCCTGGGTGCCTTCGACGTCAGCCCCGAGGGGCGCTTCCTGGCCTATTCCACGGACTTCTCCGGCGACGAGCGGTACACCCTGCGGATCAAGGACCTCACCACCGGGGAACTGCTGCCCGACGAGATCCCGGGCACCTTCTACGGCACGGCCTGGTCGGCCGACGCCTCGGTGCTGTTCTACGTGACCGTGGACGAGGCCTGGCGGCCGCACCGGGTCTGGCGCCACCTCATCGGTACGGCCGCCGCCGACGACGTCGTCGTGCACGCCGAGGAGGACGAACGGTTCTGGGTGGGGGTCGAGTTGACCCGCTCGGAGCGGTTCATCCTGATCGACATCGCCAGCAAGATCACCAGCGAGGTACGGGTCATCCCGGCCGACAACCCGACCGGTGAACCCGCGGTGATCGCCCCCCGTCGGCAGGGCGTCGAGTACTCCGTGGAGCACCACGGGCACCGGTTCCTGATCCTGCACAACGACGGCGCCGAGGACTTCGCCCTGGCGTACACCTCGGCGGACGCCCCGGGCGACTGGGTGCCCATGATCGAGCACTCCCCCGGCACCCGGCTGGAATCGGTCGACGCCTTCGCCGACCACCTGGTGATCACTCTGCGCAGCAACGGCCTGACCGGCCTACGGGTGGTGCCGCTGGACGGCGGCGAGGCCCACGACATCGAGTTCCCGGAACCGCTGCACACCGTGGCTCTGGACGGCAACCCGGAGTACCGCACGAGCCGGCTCCGGCTGCGCTACACCTCGTTGCTCATCCCCGACTCGGTGTACGACTACGACCTGGCCACCCAGGAGCTGACCCTGCTGCGGCGCCGTCCGGTGCTGCCCGGCCCGGACGGACGGCCCTACCAGCCGGAGGACTACGAGCAGCAGCGGGAGTGGGCCCTGGCCGACGACGGCACCCGGGTGCCGATCTCCCTGGTCTACCGTCGGGACACCCCCCGCGACGGCTCGGCCCCCTGCGTCCTCTACGGCTACGGGTCGTACGAGGCCAGCATGGACCCCTGGTTCTCGGTAGCCCGGTTGTCCCTGCTGGACCGTGGGGTGATCTTCGCGGTGGCCCACATCCGGGGCGGCGGTGAACTGGGCCGACGCTGGTACGACCACGGCAAGATGCTGGCCAAGAAGAACACCTTCACCGACTTCGTAGCCTGCGCCCGGCACCTGGCCAAGGCCGGCTGGACCGCACCGGACCGGCTGGTCGCGCGGGGCGGCTCGGCCGGGGGCCTGCTGATGGGCGCGGTCGCCAACCTGGCCCCGGACGCCTTCGCCGGCATCGTCGCGCAGGTGCCCTTCGTGGACGCCCTCAACACGATCCTCGACCCCTCGCTGCCGTTGACCGTCACCGAGTGGGAGGAGTGGGGCAACCCGCTGGCCGACCCGGAGGTGTACGCCTACATGAAGTCGTACACCCCGTACGAGAATGTGGCGCCCCTGGACTATCCGGCGATCCTCGCGATGACCAGCCTGAACGACACCCGGGTGTTCTACCACGAGCCGGCGAAGTGGATCGCCCGGCTCCGCACCGTGGCCCCCCAGGGTGACTACCTGCTCAAGACCGAGATGGAGGCCGGGCACGGCGGCCCCAGTGGACGCTACGACGCCTGGCGGGAGGAGGCGTTCATCAACGCCTGGACCCTGGACCGCCTGGGTCGCGCCTGACCGGTCCCGTAGCCCTCTCTCTGCGGCGCCGGCCGCTCACCCGCTGCCGGCGCCGCGCCGCCACCCTCCGGGGCCTGCCGGAGAGAAGCTCATCTGCGCCCCCTGCCCTGACCTGACGTACGGTCCGGCCGGGGGGAATAAGGAGTCGCCGGTCGTGGGGGCGGGCTTCCCGCCGGCCGAGTCGGGCTGTGCGAGCTGGTGAGGCTCGCGAGGTGTGGATTACCGGACGGGACCCGCTCTGGCCGCGCGGCCCGCTCCGCCACCTGCTGTCCGGCGACGGACGTCCGGGCAGGAGTCCCCGGCGGGCTCACCGCCGGATGGTCGTCGTCGTACGTCCGCACAGGTGTCGTTCGAGCGCTCGCGGACGGGGTGTGCGTGGCCTCCTGTTGCTCGTCGGGGCGAGGGCTCCTGTCGTACCGGTCGGCGACCCAGTCGGCCAGCGCGACCATTCTCGCGACATCCTGCATCTGCCGGGGATCCTCGTAGAGTCTCTGCAGGTCAGGGTCGCCGGAGACGAGGTACGCGGCGGCGATGGCCTGCTGTAGTCGTTCCTTCTCGTGCTGGAGCAGGTTCTCCTCCTCGTTGAGGGTCGCTTTCCAGCTCTCCACCTGCGCATCGGTGATGGGCTTCCGGGGTTCCGGTGCCGGCTGACTAGGCGCGGGGGGCGACTCGTCCTTACCGGGTGCGGGTGGCTGGGAGCTTTGCGTCCCACCGCCCGGTCGGTTCGCCGCGGATTGCTCAGACCCGCGCATCGGCTCACTGGACCCGACCCCCCGCGCATGATCATCCGACGCCTGCGGGTTCTGTCCCCCGGCACCGGCCTGCCCTGCCGCAGGGGCCAGTCGGGGCTTCGGCGCCGACTCGCTGATCTCGAAGCGGCGGAACAGGCGCAGAAACCGTTGCACGGCAACGTCCAGCCAGCCTGACCGGCCGCCCTTCAGGTGATCGTCGACCCGGCTCGCAGCGAGGTCACGGACCTTCTTGATCTGACGTTCGCTCAGCTGCGGCGGGCCGTCGGCCGGGCCACGATCGGTCCCGCGACTCGCGCGATCGTTCTCCACCGCGAGCCGGAGATCCCGGTCCAGGGCTCGTTGCGCGTCGAGCAACCCGGGGGACGACTCTGTGGGCAGTTCCTGCATCCGTATCCACATGCCGTCACCAACGGGCCGACATGGTGGATGGTTCAGGTAGGGCCGGGCATACCCCAGTCGGTGGATCCAGTCGGCTGGGGCCGCGACAGACCGTTCAATAGCGTCGTCGGCATGACACCGGTACCAGCGACCCACCTCGCCCAGGCCCTGCGCCATCGCCGATATCCGCTGACCAGCTGGCCGTGGCGAGGCCTGGCCTATCTGCTGACCAGTGTGCCGCTGGCCAGCGTACTCTCGCTCGGGCTGCTCGTGGTGTTGGCGCCGCTGGTTGCCGCCATGAACGCGGTACGCGACGGGCGGCAGGTGTCGCTGGCGCTCGGCGTGGCCCTGGCCATCGGCGCGTTGACCATACTGGCGCTGGCACCGCTGCTCAGCGTCCCGGTGTCGGCGTTCGAACGCTACCGGCTCGGCCTGATCGACGACCGTCCGCTGCCGCGAGTGCCGTGGCGTGGTCTCACCGCCCGGTACACCACCGGCGCGGCCTGGCGGGAGGCCGGTTACCTGTTCTTCCTCGGCGGTGCCGTGCCCGTGGCGTACTGGCTCTTCGCTGTCCTCGTGACGCTGGACGTCCTGCTGATCGTCAGCCCGTTCATGGTCAGGCCGGGCGACACGGTGGTGGTGCTCTGGAACACCGCGGAGACACCCGCGCAGGCCGCACCGTACGCGATCGTCGGCGTGCTGCTGCTGCCGGTGCTGTGGTACGCGGCCGGTGCGCTCGCCGCCGCTCAGAGTGCCGTCACCCGATGGCTGCTGGTCTCTGACGGGACCGCGCTGCACGAGGTGTCCCGCTCCCGGGCCCGCCTGGTCGACGCGTACGAGGCGGAACGTCGGCGCATCGAGCGCGACCTGCACGACGCCGCCCAGCCCAGGCTCACCAACCTGGGCCTCCAGATCGGTCTGGCCCGGCTGGACGTACCCGATGACTCGCCGGCAGCCCGGCCGCTGGACATCGCGCATGAACAGGCCAAGAGCCTGATGGTGCTGTTGCGGCAGATCGTCCGGGGCATCCGCCCGCAGAGCCTCACCGATCTGGGCCTGGCCGGTGCGGTACGGGAACTCGCCGACGAGTCGACCGTCCCGGTCGAGGTGCACGCCGACCTGCCGCGACACCTGCCGGAGGCGGCCGAGACGATCGCGTACTTCGTGGTGTCGGAGGCGCTCGGCAATGTCGCCCGGCACGCCGAGGCGACCCGGGCCGAGGTCCGGCTCACCGACACCGGAGGTGATCTGGTCGTCGAGGTCACCGACGACGGGCGGGGTGGCGCGAACCCGGTCCACGGCACCGGCCTGACCGGGCTCGCCGACCGGGTCGCCGCCGCCGACGGGCGGCTCCTGCTGTCAAGCCCGACCGGCGGCCCGACGGTGCTGCGGGTGGAACTACCGTGGTCGGTGTGACCCGGGTCGTGCTCGCCGAGGACGAGGTGCTGCTGCGCGAAGGGCTGGTGGCTCTGCTCACCCGGTTCGGCTTCGAGGTGCTCGACGCCGTCGGCACCGCCCCGGCGCTGCGGGAGGCGGTCCGCACCCACCGGCCGGACCTGGTGGTGACCGACATCCGGATGCCCCCGGGGCACCGCGACGACGGGCTGCGCGCGGCGGTCGAGCTACGCACCGAGCAGCCGGCCCTGGCCGTGGTCGTGCTCAGTCAACACGTGCAGCCCGAGTATGCCGCCGCGCTGCTGGACAGCGCCGACGGGCGGCGGGTCGGCTACCTGCTCAAGGACCGGGTCGCCGAGGTCACCGAGTTCGTCGACAACCTGCGTACCGTCCTGGCGGGCGGCACGGTGGTCGATCCGGACGTGGTCCGGCGGCTGCTGAACCGCCCGCGCGACCCCCTGGCCGCCCTGACCGTACGGGAGCGGGAGGTGCTGGTGCTGGTCGCCGAGGGCCGGTCGAACGCGGCCATCGCCGCCCGGCTGCATGTCACCGAGGCCGCCGTCGGCAAGCACATCGGCAACATCCTGGCCAAACTCGGTCTGCCGCCGGACGACGACACCAACCGTCGGGTGCTGGCGACCCTGACCTACCTGCGCGCCAACCCCGCCTGAGTCTCCGCTGTCATCCGAGGGCGACGAGGTCGCGGCTGAAGGATCGGCCGGTGCCGCCGATGCGGACGGTCCCGTGGTAATTGAGCAGGTGTCCGCTGCCGCTGAGCGCGATGACCCGCGCCGGAACGCCCTGGGCGGCGAAGACGGTCACCTGTTGCCCCCGTGCCATGGCCGCCGTCCGGACCCGCAACAGCGCGGAGAGGGCGGCACAGTCGAGAAACCGCAACTTCTTCAGATTGAGCGTCAGCTGGGCGACCCAGTGGGGTGCCAGGAAGGCGGTGAGGCCCTGCTCAAGCTGCTCGATGGTGGACAGGTCGGCCTCGCCGACCAGGGTCACGTGCCGGATGCCCGGCCGCATGTCGCGATAGTCGAATCGCAGCAGTTCGTCCATGGTGTGACTCGGTCCCCGCCCTGGCGAAGGGCATGTTGTGGGCCGGAGAGGTTGCCACCTTCAATCCGGCGCCGGGGAGGACAGAGCTTGCACGCGGCAGTGCCGACCTCGACGTGGTGCTTTGGACACCAGTTCGACCGTACCCGGCCCTGACCTCTCCTGCCAGTTCCCACCGTCTGTGACTCAGTGCCGACGGAGGGCCACCACGGCTACATCGTCCTGAATCTCGTCGGGGGCCAGTTCGTCTAGCAGCCGCTGACAGAACCGGTCGAGGTCGGCGTCCACCCGCACGGCAGACCCGGCCAGCGCGTTCAGGCCCTCGTCGATGGTGATGTCCCGCCGTTCGATGAGGCCGTCGGTGTAGAAGACGATGGTCGCCCCGCGCGGCAGCACGAACTCCAGGTCTGCCGGGCGCGGTGCCCGTACCCCGAGCAAGGGTGCGGAGTGGTGCACGTACTCGGTCTTGCCGTCCATGCTGATCAGCGGCGGCAGGTGACCCGCGCTGGCCAGCCTGACCTGCCCGGTGGCCGGGTCGAGCAGCAGTACACAGATGGTGGCCAGTTCGGTGGGCAGCAGCGTACGCATCAGCTCGTTGACCCGGTGCAGGATCTCACCCGGCTGGTGCCCCTCCACCGCGTACGCCCGCAGTGCGTGCCGCAGCTCGGCCATCACGGTCGCGGCGTGCAGCGAGTGGCCCGCCACGTCGCCGATCGCCATCAGCAGGTGACCGTCGAGCATCACCAGCTCGTAGAAGTCGCCCCCCACCTCGGTACGGGCGCTGGCGGGCTCGTAGCGGACGGCCAGATCCAGCCCGGCGATCGTCGGGATGCGCTGCGGGAGCAGACTGCGTTGCAGGGTCACCGCGATGCGGTGCTCCTCGTCGAAGGATCGCTGGGCCTCGACCGCGGAGGCCACCGCCTGGGCCAGTTGACGAAGCACCGGGGTACGGGCGGTCTGGGTGGCGGTCGGCACCACGACATAGAGGGGGGCCCGGTCATCGCGCAGCCGACCGGCGGCCACCGTCACGGTGTCCCCCGCCGGCCAGTCCACCAGGGCCCAGTCGGCCGGGTCCTGCACCCGGACGGTGGCGCCGACCGGGGTGTCGCTGTCGTCGACGACCCACGGCACGATGCGGCTGGGGGCACCCGGGCCGGCGCAGACCCCGGCGATGCAGTCGCCGTCGAAGGTCTCGGCTATCACCGCGGCGGGGCTCTTGAAGATCTCCGCGGTGCCGGCCGCCGCCGCTCCCAGCAGCCGGGCGAAGTTCGGCGCGGCGTGTACCGCCACCGTGGTGTCCGCCAGCCCGGTGAGTCGTTCCGCGAGCAGTTCGGCGCGCTGCCGTGCCTGGTAGTAGCGCAGCACGGCGTGGGCGGTGGCGACGAGTTCCTCCGGGTCGATCGGCTCCGCCAGGTACGCGTCCGCCCCCCGGGTGAGGCCTTGGGCGCGGTCGGCGGTGTCGATGGCGTGTGCGGACACGTGAATCACCGGCAGGGCGGGGCGGACCGACTTGATCCGTTCGCAGACCTCGAACCCGCTGAGGTCCGGCAGCCGCACGTCGAGGACCACCAGGTCGATCGGATCCACCTCGACCTGGCGCAGGGCCTCGCCGCCGTTCTGGGCCTCGATCACGGTGAACCCGGCCCGGGTCAGCCAGTTCACCAGCAGGTAGCGCTTGGTCCGGCTGTCGTCGACCACCAGCACGGTCGGCGGGGAGTCCATGTCACATCCCGTTCGCCGGCAGGGTGACCGTCAGGGCGCTGCCCCGGCCGACCTCACTGGACAGTTCCAGGGTGCCGCCCAGCAGGGTGGCCAGCCGCCGGGCGTACGGCAGACCCAGGCCGGTGCCGCCGACCCGGGAGGGGCCGGGCACCTGGTAGAACTCCTCGAACACCCGGTCCTGCAACTCCGCCGGGATGCCTGCGCCGGTGTCGGAGACGACGAGTCTCCAGCTGTCGCCGGACCGCTCGGCGCGCAGCCGCACCTCACCCCGGGCGGTGAACTTCAGACCGTTGTGCAGCAGGTTGCGCAGCACCTGGGCGAGCAGCATCTCGTCGGTACGGATGGTGGCGGGGGTGGGGGGTTCCTCCACCACCAGGTCCACCTCGGAGGCGGTGTGCAGGGCCCGGAGGGTGCCGCGTAGCTGACCGAACAGGGCCCGCAGGTCCACCTCGGTCCAGTTCGGTTCCAGTCGACCGGACTCCGCCTTGGCCAGATCCAGCAGCTCGTTGACCAGCGAGAGCAGATCCGAGGCCGAGGATCGGATCAGGCCGACCTGGCGTTCCTGCTCCACTGTCAGGGGGTCGGAGGCGGAATCGGTGAGCAACCGGGCCAGCCCGATGATCGCGGTCACCGGTGCCCGCAGTTCGTGGCTGACGTTGGCCAGGAACCGGCTCTTCGACTCGCTGGCCGAGCGCAGCTGCACGGACTTGTCGTCCAACTCGGCGTACAGGGCCACCACACCCCGGTTGGTCTCCTCCAGCTCGTCGGTGAGCTGATGATAGAGCGCCAGTACGCCCCGGTTGGTCTGCTCCAGTTCCTCGTTGAGCCGCGCCAGTTCGTCGCGTTGGGTGCGTACCTCGTCCAGGGCGGCGATCAGCTGCGAGTTCTGGGCGGCGAGTTCCTCCTCCGCGGTCCCCGGTGCGCTCTGCCCCAGTTGGGCCCGCAACTGCTCAAGGCCCTGTGGGGTGAGCGACTGCGCGGTGGCCGGGATACGTCGTGACATCCTCACGACCGTATCCCCCGCCGGAGCCACCACGGTCAACGTGTCCACCAGGCGCGCCACCGCACCGGACTGCGGCTCGTACCGCCCCTGCGGCAGTGGGCCGACCGGAATGAGGTCGACCCGCAGGTGGTGTCGCCCGTCCGGGGTGTCCGCGATGGCGAACACCACATCGGCACCGCCGACACTGCGCAGCAGGTCCCGGGCCACCTCACTCAGGGCGGTGGCGATCCGGACCTGGTCCTGGTGCTCCAGGCCGAGCGCGGTGGCCACCTCCCGGCCCCGCTGGCGAACCACGAAGATGTCCTGCTCCACCCGCAGGGTCATCTGCAACAGCGGTTCGGCGTTCATCACCAGGACCTCGCCACCAACACACCGGCGTCGTCGCGCCGGACGCCGGCCTCGCGCAACAGGGTGGCGGCCACCACCAACGGTGACCGCCCGGACAGTCCGGGCTGGTCGGCGAGGCGCCAGCGGTCGACCACCCCGTCGCTGTGCATGACCAGCAGGCTGCCGGGGTCGAACGGATACTCGTACTGTCGGATGGCCGGGCGTTGATGTCCGGCGATGCCGGGCAGGGAGACCAGCCCCCGCTGCCGACCGTCCCCGGTGGCAACCACCCCGCTGATGTTGCCCAATCCGGCGTAGCGCAGCAACCCGGTCGCCGGGTCCGGCTCGGCCACGGCCAGCGCCGCGCCACGGGTGTGCGACAGGGCCCGATGCAGGTGGCCGACCACCTCGGCCGGGGCGGCGTCCGGGGCGGCCCGGAAGGCGGCAAGGGCGGCGTCGGTGGCGGCGGCGGCCAACGGCCCGTGCCCCAGGCCGTCGGTGACCAGCAGCTGACGGCGTACGCCGACGATCCGCCAGGCGTATCCGTCTCCGCTGACCGTCTCCCCGGTCAGCGGCCGGGTGATTCCGCCGGCCCAGGGCCGTTCGGTCACCGGGTCGGCGAACACCTGCACGACGATGACCGTTCCTCGACCCGGCCGCGAGTACGCGTCGAACCAGCTGGCCTGCCGGACGATCGCCCCCAGGCCGATACCCAGGGTGCCGGTGGTGGAGTGACCGTCGCGGGCGGAGTCGGTCAGGTCGGCCATGCCGGGCCCGGAGTCGACCGCTACCAGTTCCACCCCGGCGTCCAGCTCGCGGCGTACCGGCCGGAGCAGCAGCACCCCGTCGTCGGCGTGCTTGATCAGGTTGCTGGTCAGCTCCGCCGTGACGATGGCCAGGTCGGCGATCCGGCTGTCCGGCAGCCCCAACTGCGCGCCCAGGCGTTCGGCCGCCCGTCGCACCGCACTGCCGGCGCTGCCGGTCTCCACCCGGAACCAGGTGCCCCGGTCGGAGACCGGTTCGGCCGTCACCGGGACCACTTGGTGATGGTGATCCTGGTGCCCTGACCGGGCGCGGTCTGGATGTCGAACTCGTCCACCAACCGCCGGGCCCCGCTGAGGCCCAGGCCCAGACCGCCACCGGTGGTGTACCCGTCGGTCAGGGCGAGGTCCAGGTCGGCGATGCCGGGGCCGGAGTCGGCGAAGACGATGCTGATGCCGGGACGGCGGCCGTTGTCCACGACGGCCACCTCGACCGTGCCACCGCCGCCGTAGACCAGGGTGTTGCGGGCGAGTTCGCTGGCCGCGGTGACCACCTTGGTCTGGTCTACCAGGGAGAGCTTGACGGCCACCGCCACCGTACGCACCAGTTGCCGGACGCGTACCACGTCCTCGTCGCTGCCGACCGTCTGCGCCTGCGGCCGGCTCAGGTCGACCCCGCTGGTCACGGCGACGCCGTCAGCTCGGGGTCCAGACCCTCGTCATGCTCGTCGTACTGGTCGTCGCGGTTGGCCGCGATGAGTTCCATGCCCCGCTCGACGTTCAGTGCGGTACGGATGCCGTTGAGGGACAGTCCCAACTCGACCAGGGTGATGGCGACCGCCGGACGCATCCCGACGACCACCGTCTCCGCGTCGAGCACCCGGGAGATCGAGGCGATCGTGGACAGCATCCGTCCGACGAAGGAGTCCACGATGTCCAGCGCGGTGATGTCGATGATCACCCCGTGGCAGCCGGTGGCGACGATCCGCTCGGCCAGGTCCTCCTGGAGGGCGATGGCCGTCTGGTCGGACATGTCGACCTGGATGGAGACCAGCAGAATGTCGCCGATCTTGAGGATCGGCACCCGTTCCATCACGCCTCCCGACGCGGCTGGCGGCGACCGGTCTCGACACCGGTGAGCCGCAGCACATGGCGCAGCGCGTCGGCCAGACTGGCCTTGGTGGCGATGTCACCGAACTCGATGCCCAGGGCGACGATGGTCTGGGCGATCTGGGGTCGGATGCCGGAGATGATGCAGTCGGCGCCCATCAGCCGGGCGGCCACCACGGTCTTCAGGATGTGCTGGGCGACCTGGGTGTCCACCGCCGGCACCCCGGTGATGTCGATGATCGCGTACGGCGAGCTGGTGTCCACCAGGGTCTGCAGCAGTCGCTCCATGACCACCTGGGCGCGAGCCGAGTCCAGGGTGCCGACCAGCGGCACCGCCACCACGCCTTCCCAGAGCTTGACCACCGGAGTGGACAGCTCCAGCAACTGCTCGGCCTGGTCGGCGATCAGGCTCTCCCGGGTCCGTACGAAGCTCTCGAAGGTGAACAGGCCCATCTGGTCGACCAGGGTGCCGAAGGCTACGTAGTCGCGCAGGGTCCCGGCGCTCTGGTCGGCTTCCATCACGCTCAACAGGGCGTCCTTGAGGGCGAACACACCGGTGGCGGTCTCGGCGGCGGAGAAGCCCTGGCGGGCCTGCCCCCGGGACAGTTCGGCGAGGACCGCACGCAGTTCGGTGGCCTCCTCGGCGGCCAGGTCGGCGGCGCCCTTACCGAGCGCGTCGACCAGGGCGCGGTGCAGCTCCTGCACCTGCTGACGCAGTTCGGTCTGGCTGAGACGGCCACGAAGCTGCGCCGCGACGACCTCGGTCCACCGTTGCGTGACCTGATCGACATGGCTGGTTAGCAGACCAGCCAGCCGGCCGCTTTCGTCAGTGCTCAACGCCATGACATAACCCCCTCGAACCGGACCGGCCGGACTCTATCACCGCCGACCCGAAAACTACTTGCCCCACAGCAAGTGAAGGTCGGCGGGCACTCGATCTCGTGCCCGTTCTGCGTACCGAGGCTCCGGTGGGATACCGTTCCACCGATAAACAGGAGGTCTGGCGAATGTCCTTGACGGTGCACACGGAACAGCGCGGTGACATGGTCGTTGTGGCGGTCGCGGGCGAACTGGACATGGCCACCGCGCCGCAGTTGCAGGACCAGATCACCGACCTGCTCGACAAGGGGCGCAGCCGGCTGGTCTTCGACCTGTCGGAGGTCTCGTTCTGCGACTCCACCGGCCTGTCGGTGTTCGTCCGCGCCAAGAACAGCTGCGACGAGGCCGGCGGAGTGGTCCGGCTGGCCGCACCGCAGCGCGGGGTGCTGCGCATCCTTGAGGTCAGTGGCCTGGTGGAGGTGCTGCACACCTACCCCACGGTCGACCAGGCGGTGGCGGGCGAGGCCACCCCGGCCACCTCCTGACTCCGACCCATCAGCGCTCGTCCTCGATGTATCCGGGACGAGCGATGACCATTCCCGCCCCCGTCTGCACCGCCAGAGCCAGCAGCAGCAGACCGAGCGGCGCCGTCCAGCCTCCGGTGGCCTCGTAGAGGATGCCGACCAGTAGCGGCCCCAACGCCGCGATCACATATCCCGTGCTCTGCGCGAAGGCCGACAGGGCCACCGTGCCGTCGGCGGTACGGGCCCGCAGCCCGATGGTGGTCAGGATCAACGGGAACGCCCCCTGGCCACAGGCCAGCAGCAGCACCCACAGCAGGGCCGCGTCCCGGGGCGCGAACGCCAGGCCCAGATAGGCCGCCGTCGAGGCGGCCGTCAGGGCGAACACCAGGGGACGCAGGTTGCTCATCCGGCCGGCCAGGGTCGGCATCAACATCGCGATCGGTACCCCCAGGGCGGTCACCCCGGCGAGCAGCAGTCCGGCGTCCTGGGCCCGGAAACCCGAGTCCCGGAAGAGTTGGGCCAACCAGCCCATGATCGCGTACCCGCTGAGTGACTGGGTGCCGAAGTAGACCGCCATCGCCCAGCCGAGCCGGGTACGGCCGGGGCGGACGATCAGTCGGGCGCCGGCGGCACCCCGGGTCGCGCGCCGTGCGGCACCCCGGCTGCGCAGCGCCGCCGGCAGCCACGGGAGTACGGCGACCGCCGCCATCGCCGCCCAGACCCCCAGCCCCGCCCGCCAGGAACCGAAGGCGTGCGCGACCGGCACCGCCGCAGCGGCGGCCGCCGTCGTGCCGGTGACCAACGCCATCGTGTACGCCCCGGTGACCAGCCCGGTGCGGTGCGGGAAGTACTGCTTCACCAGCATCGGCATCAGGATGTTCGCCACCGCGATCCCGGCCAGCGCGAGCGCGCTGGTGAGCAGGAACACCAGCGCGGAGTCGGTGACCACGCGCAACACCTGACCGACGGCGAGGGCCAGCATCCCCAGGACCAGCAGGCGGGCTGCGGAGAGTCGGCGGACCAGCCAGGGGGTGGCCGCCCCCAGCGCGGCGAAGGCGATGGTGGGCAGGGTGGTGACGAAGCCGGCCTGGGTGCCGGACAGGGCCAGGCCGACGCGTACCTCGTCGAGCAGGGCACCGAGGCTGGTGACGGCGGCCCGCAGATTGAGCGCCACGAGCAGCATCCCGACCAGCACCAGCAGGCCACCGTGCAGGCGCGGCGCGGTGGTCTCCTCCTGGGTGGTCGACCCGTCGGCGGTGGTCTTGTCCTGGGTGGTCGACCCGTCGGCGGTGGTGGCGGCCGCAGCGGGGACGGGTGACGGAGGCATGACCTCGAACCTACAATCATGGGATGAATTCCGGCGAGAGGTGGTGACCAGTGCCACCGGCAGTCGACTCCGCCCCGGCGCCGCCCCGGGGACGGCGGATCCAGCAGACGATCACGCAACTGCGGGCGCGCATCCTGGCCGGCGAGTGGCCGGTGGGCAGCCGGATCCCGACCGAGCCGCAACTGGTCGAGGCCCTCGGGGTGGGGCGCAACACCGTACGGGAGGCCGTCCGGGCCCTGGCCCACGCCGGGGTCCTGGAGTGCAGGCAGGGCTCCGGCACGTACGTCATCTCCACGGACGAACTGGCGCCCGTGGTGGCCCGACGGCTCACCGACGACCGGATGACCGAGGTGATCGAGGTACGCCGAGCCTTCGAGGTGGAGGCCGCCCGGCTGGCCGCTCGTCGGCGTACCCCTGAGGACCTGGCCGCCCTCGACGAGGCGCTGGCCGCCCGCGAGGCGGCCTGGCGCGGCGGCCGGGTCGCCGAGTTCGTCGAGGCCGACGCGGCGCTGCACACCGCGGTCGTCGCGGCGGCGCACAACGGCATGCTCGCCGAGCTGTACGCCTCCATCGGGGCCGTCCTGCGCAGCACCGTCACCCAGGCGATGGGCGGAGCCCTGACCCCGGACCGGCACGTCGACCACGCCCGTCTGGTGGCGGCGATCCGGGCTGGTGACCCGGATCTCGCCGCCCGGGAGGCCGGCGCATTTCTGGAGCCCCGATCCGGGGGCATAGGTTGTCCTTGACGAACCCGGGACACCTCAGGAGTACGAATGCTCAAGGGTTTCAAAGACTTCATCATGCGCGGCAACGTCGTCGACCTGGCGGTCGGTGTCGTCATCGGTGCCGCGTTCACGGGTGTGGTCACCCAGCTCACCAAGTCTTTCCTGGATCCGCTGATCCGGGTCTTCGTGGTCCTGGTCACCGGCAGCGACAAGGGGTTGGAGGGCACCGCACCGACGATCCAGGGCATCCCGTTCGACTGGGTCGCCTTCGTCAACGCCCTGATCACCTTCCTGCTCACCGCGGCGGCGCTGTACTTCCTGGTCGTCTTCCCGATGAACAAGCTCGCCGAGCGCCGCAAGCGGGGCGAGGAGCCGCCGCCCGCCGCGCCGAGCGAGGAGGTCAAGCTGCTCACCGAGATCCGCGACGCCCTGGTGGCCTCCGGCCGGACCACCCCGGCCCAGCAGCGCAGCGCCCTGGACGACGCACTCGGCTCGCGGGAGGAACCGCCCACCGGGCGCTGAACCCGACAACCGCAGGTCACCCGTACGGGGAATGCCGCCACGCGCCATCCTGAATCGAACACATGTTCGATAGAGTCCCTGGCCATGGAGCAGCGAAAGCACTGGTGGAACGGGAAATGGGGGCGCCTGGCCCGGCGGGACGTCTTCCTCCGGACGGACGCCGACCGGTGGTACGTCGAACAACGGGCCGGCGGCGCCGAGGGAGTCTCCCGCTTCTACGAGTACGACACCCTCGACGACGCCGAGGAAACCATTCGCGCCCTGCTCCACCCCGCCGACCCCTGGCGCGAACTCTCCCCCCGCCCCCCATCCCCCTAAGCCCGCTCCCCGCCCTCCCACCCTGCGCTTGTTGATCAAGAAGTTTGCGTCTGGATTTGCCGGATCCATGACGCAAACCTCTTGATCAACTCGGTTTTGGAGGGGTTGGTGGGCGGGTTTAGGGGGGTTGGGGGGCGGGAAGGGGTGGGGGATGGAGAGGCAGGGGATCGATCAGCAGGGGATCGTTTCGCGGGTGACCACCGGGATGCGGGTGGTGGATGTCGCCGGGCGGGACGTGGGGACCGTCGATCTGGTGCAGCGGGGTGATCCGAATGCGGTGACGGTGCAGGCGCCGACCGCCGACCCCGGCGGCAGCCTGGACGAGTTGATCGAGTCCGCCAGCACCGAGGAACCGGACGTCCCCGCCGACCTGGCCGCCCGCCTGCTGCGCACCGGCTACCTCAAGGTCTCCACCGACCTGGTACCCACCGGCGCCGTCTACGTGCTCGCCGACCAGATAGCCAGCGTCACCGACCGTGAGGTCCTCCTCAGCGCCCTGACCGCCGACCTCCCCGCCGAGGACTGACCCCCACCCGGCCTAGCGACCGATCACGCGGTCGACGCTCTCCTGGCGCAGGGTCGGCGCAGGGCCGGTGGGCACGGCGGACGAAGGCGCCGCTGGCGTGGGAGGCGCTGGCGTGGGAGGCGCTGGCGTGGGAGTCGCTGGTGCGGGAGGCGCTGGCGTGGCAGTGGGTGGCGTGGTGCGGCGGCGGCGGAAGATCAGCAGCATCAGGCAGCCGGCGATCAAGCCCCAGAAGGCGCCGCCGATGCCGGCCAGGGAGACGCCGGAGGCGGTGACCACCAGGGTGACGACCGCCGCTTCCCGCGCGTCGGGGTCGGCCAGCGCCGAGGTCAGTGAGGTGGCCAGGGCACCGAGCAGGGCCAGCCCGGCGACCGCCTCGATCAACACCGGTGGCGCCCAGCCGACCAGGGTGGTGACCGCTCCGGCACCCAGCCCGAGCAGGGCCAGGCCGACACCGTTGGTCACCGAGGCGATCCAGCGACGATTCGGGTCGGGGTGGGCCTCCGGTCCGGCGGCCAGGGCGGCGGTGATCGCGGCCAGGTTCACCGCATGTCCACCGGCCGGGGCGGCGACCAGACTGGCCAGCCCGGTGGCCCGCAGCGCCGAACTGAGGGGCGGCCGATAGCCGTAGCCGACCAGGACGGCCGTGCCGGGCACGTTCTGCGCGGCCATGGTGACCAGGAACAGCGGCAGCGCCAATCCGACCATCGCGGTCAGGCTCCACTGCGGCGCGGTGACCTCGATCACCGGACGTAGTCCACCGCCACCCCCGCCCGAGGTGGTCAGGGCGATCGCGCCGGCCGCCACCACCAGGGCACCGGGCACCGCCCAGGGGCGGGCGAAGCGGTGCAGCACCAACCAGCACACCAGCACCGGGGCGGCCAACACGGGCACCTCGACGAGGGCGCGTACCGGTGCGGTGCACAGTGGCAGCAGCACCCCGGCGAGCATCGCCCCGGCGATCGGCTTGGGGATCGCCGCGACGGCCCGGCCCAGCACCGGGAAGAGGCCGGCGGCCACGATCAGCAGCCCGGAGACGAGGAAGGCACCGACCGCGACCGGCCAACCGCCGGGCATCGGGCCGGTGGCTACCAGCAGCGCCGCGCCGGGTGTGGACCAGGCCACGCTCATCGGCAGCCGGTGCCGCAGGCCCAGCCAGGCGGCGCAGAGGCCGGACATCAGGCAGAGTACGAGCAGCCCGGAGGCGGCCTGACTCTCGGTGGCCCCGACCGCCCGCAGGCCGGCCAGAACCACGGTGAACGAACTGGCGAACCCGACCAGCGCGGCCACCGCGCCGGCCAGCACCGGTTGCATCCGATCCGCCATACCCCACCCTCAATCGTTCCATTTACGGAACAGCACCGTGTAGCACGATAGCGGGGTGCCGTACTCAGCAGCATCAGACCCCCTACCGGTCGCCGACTCCGGTCAGCCCGGGGCGGCAGAGGCGGATCCCGCGGCGATCGGCCGCCGGGTCCGTGCCCTGCGCGAGGCCCGGGGGATCTCGCTGTCCGCGCTGGCCCGGCAGGCCGGGGTGGGGAAGGCGACCCTCTCCGGACTGGAGAACGGCCTCCGCAACCCCACCCTGGAGACGTTGTACGCGATCACCGCTCACCTCGGCGTACCGCTGGCCGCCGTGCTCTCCGAGGCGACCAGCGAACCGACCGTACGGGGGGCGGCCGTCAGCGCCACCCTGCTGGAGGTCTTCGAGGACTCCGAGGTCACCTACGAGCTGTACCGGATGCGGGTGGCCCCCGGGCCGGGTCAGCTCTCACCGGCCCACCAGGCCGGGGTGACCGAACATGTCACGGTCTTCACCGGAGCGCTGCGCGCCGGTCCGGTCGACGCCCCGCTGACCGCCACCGCCGGTGGCCACCTGCGCTGGACCTCCGACGTGCCGCACATGTACGCCGCCGTCGGCGACGAGGAGGTCACCGCCAGCCTCCTCCTGCGCTACCCCCGCCGGTAGGCCCGCGCCGTTTCGCCGAAACCGCGGGGTACGGGGCTGCGGGATGCCGCCGTATCGCCGAAACGGAGTCGATCTCCGGCTCAGCCGTCGCGGGTGGCGGTCGGGGCGGCGACGGCGAGTCGTTGGCGTACCGCCCAGAGCGCCGCCTCGGTACGCGAGGCCGCACCGGTCTTGCGCAGCAGGTTCGACACGTGCACCGTGACCGTGCGTACCGAGATGCCGAGGGCGCGGGCCACCTGCTTGTTGGACATCCCGGCCACCAGGCAGTCGAGCACCTCGACCTCCCGACCGGTCAACTCGACCGTGGCAGCTACCGGAGAATCCGGACCGTCAGCGATCCGCGCAGCGGGCACAACAGCAACGTCCGACACCCCAGCGGCGAGCAGGGTGGCGGGATCCGCTCCGGCGTGCGCGGCCAGCAGTTCGGTGAGGGCGTACGGGTTGCCGCCGGTGTGCTGCCAGACCCGGTGCACCAGCCCGGGATCGGCGGCCGACCCGGCGTACACCTGGTCCAGCACCTCGGCGACCTCGGCGGGGCGCAACGGGCCGAGATGCTGGCGCACGACGCCTCGTACCCCGCAGAGGCGGGCCAGGGTGCGGCCGGTGAGGGCGGGTGCGACCGCGTGGGCCGCGGGCCTGGTCGCCACCATCAGCAGGGCCGGCAGCCCGTCGGCGGTGGCCAACTCACCGATCAGGTTGAGGCTGGCCGGGTCCAGGGCGTGCAGGTCCTCCACGACGAGTACCGCCGGACCGGCGCCGACCAGGGCCCGGACGGTCCGTACGGCCAGCCGGAGTAGGGTGCCGGGGGCGTAGCGCTCCGGCGGGGCGGTGGGCTGCTGGGCCAGCCAGGCCAGCGCGTCGACCGGAAGATCAAGTCGGCTGGTGTCGCGCCCGCTCAGTACGGCGGCCAACCAGTCGTACGGGGCGGGACTGTGCAGCCGGGCGGCTCCGCTGAGCACCACCTCGGGCCGGGGGGTGAACCCGTCCAGGGCGGCGGCTACCAGCAGGCTCTTGCCCACTCCCGCGCCGCCGGTGACGACCGCGACAGCCGGGGACCGACGGTTGCCGTCCACCACGGTGGACCACGCTCGGCCCAGCTCAGCGAGCTCACCGGCGCGCCCGACCATGGACACGGGCAACATTCCTCAACCCTACGCAGTAGTGCGTAGAGACGCGGGACAGGTCTTCTTGGCAAGCTTGACCCATGACGCTGATCCTCCGCTCGGCCATCCTCAACGACATCGGCCTGGTTCGGACCAACAACGAGGACTCCGCGCTCGCCGGCGAGCGCCTCGTCGCGGTGGCCGACGGCATGGGTGGACTTCCTGCCGGTGAAGTGGCCAGCGAGATCGTCATCCGGATCCTGGACGAGCTGATCCCGCCCACCGCCCCGGACTCCGCCGCCGACGCGCTGCGCGCCGTGGTGAGCACCGCCAACCAACGCATCCATGCCGCGATCGCCGCCGACCCGGCCCGCGACGGCATGGGTACGACCCTGACCGCCGCCCTGCTGGCCGGGAACACGCTGGTGCTGGCTCAGGTCGGCGACTCCCGTTGCTACCTGCTCCGGGACGGTCGCCTGACCCAGTTGACCCGCGACGACACCTTCGTGCAGGCGCTTGTCGACCAGGGGGCGCTGACCCGGGACCAGGCCCGGCAGCACCCGCAGCGTTCCCTGGTGACCCGCGCGGTGCAGGGCGCGGACGCCCCGCCGACGCTGGGAATGTTGACGGTAGCCGCCGGTGACCGACTGTTGCTGTGCAGTGACGGGCTCTCCGACTATGTGACCGACGATGCGATCGCGGCCACCCTGGGGCTGCACGCCGATCGCCACCAGTGTGGTGAGCAACTGGTCAAGCTGGCCCACCAGGCCGGTGCGCCGGACAACGTCACCGTGGTGATCTCCGACGTCATCGACGACTGAGGCCGCCCGGGTTCATGACCCGAGGGCCGCTGCACGCCATCGGGTCACCGCCCTGCTGATCGTGAGGGTGGCCGGGGTGTTCGGGGTCCGCCTGCGGCGACGCCGACACCTGACCTGAGATCAGTAGGGGTTGCCGTGACCGGCGACCCGGGCCCGGGTGAGGGCGGCCGGACGCCCCGGCAGGGTGGGGGCGGCGGACAGCGGCGGGCCGTCGGTGTGGGCCCGCTCGGCCATGCCCGCGAACAGCTCCTTGAGGGCCTCGATCGCGGTGACCCGGGGCCGCCAGCCCAACTCGGTCTCGGCCCGCTCGCTGGACATCAGGGGTACGTTCAGCGCCAACTCCACCCACCCGGCGTCGACCGGTTGCAGCCGGGCCCGCCAGGTCAACGCCGCGGCGGTACGCAGCACCGGGGCGGCCACCGGCACCGTCCAGCCGTGGAAGTGCCGAGCCACCAGCTCCGGGGTCAGCACCGGGTCCGTGGCGACATTGAAGGCGCCGCGCGCATCACCCAGAACCGCCCGGGCGTACGCGTCAGCCACGTCGTCGGCATGCACCGCCTGCATCCGCAGCCGCCGGTTGGCCGGCACCAGCGGCAGCCGCCCGAACCGCAGCAGCCGCACCGGCACCAGCGGCCCGAGAAAGTACCGGCTGATCTCCGTACCGGCCTCCCGCTGAAAAATCAGCCCGGGACGCAGCCGTACCACCCGCAACCCCGGATGGGTCCGCTCGATCCCGTCGAGCATCTCCTCCACGGCCGCCTTGTCCCGGCTGTACGACGAGGCCGGCACCCCGGTCGCCGGCCACCGCTCGCTTACCGGCGCGTTCTTCGGCCCCGGCGCGTAGGTGCCGACCGAGGAGGCGTACACCAGGGCCGGCACCCCGGCACGCAACACCGCGTCGACCACCGCCCGGCTACCCTCCACATTGGTACGACGCAACACCCGCCGGTCGTGGCTGGGCTGAATCTGCCAGGCCAGATGCACCACGGCCTCCGCCCCGGTGAAAACCTCCGTCAGCTCCTCCGCCGCACCGGGCAGACCGATGTCACACGAGTGCCACCGAACCCCGTCGTACGGCTCCCCCGCCCCCGCCGGAGGCAGCCGCCGGGCCACCCCGATCACCTGGATGTCGCGCTCGCGCCGCAACCGGCGCAGCAGCGCCGTACCCATGTTCCCGCTCGCCCCCACCACCACGATGCGCATGCTCGGCCCGTACCCGATAAGTCGCCGCCCACGCCTGCGCGGATCACGGCGTCAGGAACCACACCGATCCGGGTTTGCTCAGGTGAGGTCGACGACGATCTTGCCTCGGACCCCGCCCTGCACTGAGCACAGGTCCGCCCAGACCTCAGCTCGGCCCTACCGAGCGAGCAGTGCTCCGAGCAAGCAGGCGAAGGCGGCGACCGAACTGACCGCACGGACCAGGTTCCACCGCACCCAGGGCCCCTCGAACCGCCGCCGGATCGCCGCCAGATCCGCGCTCGCGTCGACCGACCCGGCGGCGTCCAATCGATCGTTGAGCGGCACGTTCGACCGCATTGTCACAGCGAAGGTGACCAGATGGCAGACCAGTGCGGCAACCAGCCAACCGAGCACCGTACCGCCCGCACCGAAGTGACCGAGCACCGCCGCCACGACCAGCAGCGGCCCGCCGAGAAACACCGACAGGAACCAGCCGTTGAGAATCTTCCGGTTGATCGACTGCATGGCACCGACCAGGGTCCGGTCATCGGTCGCCCCAAGACCCGGCATAACCGAGCAGGCGAACGCGAAGAACAACCCGGCCACCAGCCCGGTGCTGAACGTCGCCCCAGCCAGCACGACGATGCGGATCGACTGCGACATGATCAACCTCCCCGCATCCCGAGTGACGACCGCCCGATCCTGCCAGCCGGGTGCGAGTCGCTGATGGCGCGGCACTGTCGTCCGGCCGGATCCGGGGGGTCTGAGCATCGCGCGCCGGGCCACGGGGGTCAGGTAGCCTGTGGGCCGCGGGCCGCTAGCTCAATGGCAGAGCTGTGGACTTTTAATCCATAGGTTCAGGGTTCGAGTCCCTGGCGGCCCACTCTCCCGCATGTCAGCGGCCCTGACCGAGCTTCTGAACGCCGCGATCAGGGCCGGTACAGCAGTAGGTAGTTCACCGGTCCAGCGCGTTGAGCGCGTCACGGGGGGCGGCCAAGCGCCACGGTGCAAGTGTCCGGCAGCGGCAACGTGGCGTCCGAAGCAGCCGTCTTTCGTCTCCTGGTGCAGCAACTCGGCACCGACCCGCTGAAGCTGCCGATCGATAGTCAACTCCCCCTCTAGGTCGACGTCCGCCCAAGTGAGCCCCAACATCTCGCCCTTGCGCAGCCCGGGCACCAGGACCAAGACGTACGCGGCGTAGAGCGGATCGTCTTCGGCGCGAGCCGACTCCAGGAAGCGCCGCGCCTCGTCGCTCGTCCACGCCTTCCGCCTGCGCTTCCGAACCGATGGCAGCTTGACCAGGGATGCGAAGTTTCGGCTGATCAGCCCCTCGTTGATCGCCTGGACAGCAGCGTCCGGAGCACGGGTCCGCAGGTGCGTGACGCTGGTCGGCGACGGCAGGTCCTGGCAGCAGCGGCCAAGCGCACAGCGACGACGGTGGGCAAGCTCTGCCGCTCGTCCGTGCCTTCGGTTGTACAAAGCGAAAGTTTTGCGTCCGGTCCGGATGAAGATCGGAGTTATGCCAGGTCTGCCCTGTCCCAGCCTGGCGGAATCCTCTCCAGGCCGATAAGGACGTCCAGGCCGAGGTGTTCTTTCAACATGTGCTTAAGGTTGCGGCCCTCGATGATTTCGATGCGGCCATTTGCGGCGGCGAAGTCGCGGCTCGCCTTGCCCACCCACGATGTAGTGACTAACACACCTTTGGCGGCTCGCTTGTGATCCATCACTCCGGCAAGTGCGTGTACAGCTTCAAGGCCGACGATTTTGCTGTACCGCTTAGCCTGGATGATGCAAAGCCCGCCCACGATTGGATCTTCGTTGACAGCGACACCGTCGACGCCTTCGTCTTTGGACGCCTGCGTCACCCAGGACTTCATTCCAATGCTCTCGAATAGTCGACGGATAAGGTGCTCGAACTCTCCGGGAGAGAGCGTAAGTAGATCCGTCCGGCTATCCAGGCCAGCAACGACGTCCATCTCGTCAACGAACTTGTACTTCGAGAGGTCGAAGGACACTACTGGCCGGACGCCTTCCAGGTCGTACGGATGTGGGGAAACAATGGCGTTCAGGTGGCTGCGAAGACACAGCACTGGATCCAGCTCTGGCTCATCGAGCTGCACCATGGCGAACTTGTCCCGCTCCGCACCTACGCTCATCAGCAGTGGCCGAATGGCGCGGCCAGTCGCTTTGTCCTTGGTTGTGGCGTAGCCGTTGAAGACGATGCCGGTTACGAGTTCCGAAGGCGTTGCCTCGAAAGCTTCGGATATGGTGCGCAATGTTAGCCGCGCAAGGAGGTCGCCGTAGAGCTTCTTAGTCTCGGGTTCCTTGCGCGGGACGGCAACCATGCCCTTCCCCGTTGTGTAACGGTAGGCAACGACGGTTGGCACGACATCCCGGAGCGGTAGTTCGTACTCGATCAGCAGTTCTCTGGAGGCAGGGTCGTAGTGAGCGGCAGCCTTGCCTGTCAGGCCCTCCGGGTATCGGGACTGGGCGAGTACGTGTTGCAGGCGCTCAACAAACGCGGGTGGTCCGCCGTTCGACAGGGCCGCCGCAAGTTCTAGGGCATACTCGCTGGCTCGCCTGTTTCTCCGGGCCAGCAGCTGGCCGTACTCGGCAACCTTCGTACTGATGGCATCGGTTCGAAATTCGGCCTCTGCGATCTTGCGGGCGTGCGCCTCCCGCTCCGCCAGGCGCTTCACGGCGGACTCCTCCTGCGCCTTTGTACGGGCATCAGCAGCTCGGCGTCGCTCCTCGGTGCGTTCGCGCTGGACAGCTTCCCGGGCTGCCTTCGCCGCCGCCTGGTCGGCGAGACGTTTCTCCTGCAATTGATGTCTTAAGCGCGCTGCCTCGGCTTTCTTCGCCGCAGCCTCCGCTTGCTTTGCCTCCCGGCGCGCCTCCGCTTCCTGACGCTTTTGCTCGGCAATCAGCTCACGGTGCCAGCGTGCCTCTGCTTGCGCCTGCAACTTCTTGGCCTGCTTGCGGGCGTCGAGCATCTGAGCAATCAGGCCCTTACGTCGCGCCATACGTCCTCCGAAGCTCCACCAGAGACAGACACGACCGTAACCCACCGACAACGCAGTGAGAAGCTTGCGCAACTCTATGTAGTTGAGGTACCGCAGCGGTTCGGTGCCGTTGGTCGGATACTTGCCAGATGGTGGAGGGACAGGACGTCGGGTCGACGCGGTGGACGATCCATGGTGAGCGGGTGGTGGATGGTAGCCGGCGGGCGCGGTTGAGCATCGCTGATGTCGAGTTGCCGGATGGGGCCCGCTTCGAGCAGTACGTGATTCGGGCGCCTCGGTCGGCGATGGTCGCGGTGCTTGACGGTCAGGGGCGGCTGTTGCTGATGCGGCGGCACCGGTTCGTGTTCGATCGATGGGTGTGGGAGCTGCCGGGCGGCTACGTCGATGAGGGTGAGGATGTGGCGGCGTGTGCGGTCCGGGAGGTTGAGGAGGAGACCGGGTGGCGTCCGGGTGTGGTGGAGCCGTTGTTGGCGTTTCAGCCGTGGGTGGCGACCGCGGACGCGGAGAACCTGCTGTTCCTTGCCAGGAACGCTGAGCACATCGGCGCTCCGGTGGATGTCAACGAGGCCGAGCAGGTCGCCTGGATTCCGTTGGATGAGGCAAGGCATCTCGTCTCCCAGGGCGAGATTGTGGGTGCCGGTACGGTGATCGCGGTGCTGGATCTGGTGGCGCGCAAGGCCCAGGGCGAGTTGTAGTCAGCGGCGTTGGCCGAGGGCGGCGTCGATACGGGTGATGAAGTGTCGTACGGCTGGTCGGCGGCGGTGTGGCATGAGGTCCGTTTGTAGGTCACGCACGTAGCGGACGGCGCGGGCGGACTTCAGTTGCGTGGTCAGGGTGAGAGCCTGGCCGCCGATGACGCTGGCGCGGTCGGGTTCGCCGTGGCGGGCTTGGGTGGTGGCCAGGAGTGCGAGGTTGAAGGCTTTGCCGCGTACGTAGCGCTCGTCCATCCGCAAAGAGCGGGCGGCGAAGCGTTCGGCTTGACGGTGTTGGCCGAGGGCGTTGAAGCAGTGGCCGAACTTGGCGGACAGGTATGCCTCGTCGAAGTAGCCGAGCCACTGCGGGTCGCCGCTGCGGTCGGCTCGGTCGAGGGCTTGTTCTGCCTGGTGTAGTGCGGTGGCGCAGGCGTGTTCGTCGCGGGCGGCAGCGTGGGCGTGGGCTTCCATGACCAGCGCTTCGGCGGTCAGCACGGTGATTCCGGCGCGCTGGGCGGTCTGCCGGGCGGCGCGGGCGAGGTCGACGGCGGTGGCGGTGTGGCCGAGGTAGGTGGCTTGGTGGCTCATCGCGGCGAGGATCTCGGCGCCCAGGCCGGCGTCGTCGGCGTTTCGGGCCAGGTCGAGGGCATGGGTGAGGTAGCGCTGGGCGAGGCCGTGTTCGGCCATGTCGTACGCCTGCCAGCCGGCGAGTTGCGTCAGCTCGGCGACGGCGGTGAGCAGCTTGCGGCCGGTTGCCGGATCGTATCGGCCTTCGGTCACCAGGGGCGTGACCTCGTGATGGAGGTAGCGCGTGACGTTGGTGCGGGCGTGGCCGCCGCCGTGCTGGTTGTCGAGTCGCCGGTAGGTGGCGGTCATCTCGCGGATGGTGTCGATGTCGGGCTGACCGACCGTTCGGCGACCGTCCTGCGCGACGGGCTGCGTGCTGGTTGCGGTGAACCAGCGCAGGGCGGGCAGGGTGTACGCGGCGGAGCTGAATACGGTTTGGCGGAGCAGTTCTCGACGGTTCACGTCGCCTTCCCATAACTGCGCGGCAGCGCGGACGTCCTCGTGCCAGGAGCGGTTTGCCGGAAGATCACTGTGCCGGGTGTTCCGGTGGTCGGCCATGTCCGCGCGATATGACCGCTGGCGAGGCGCGAGGCCGAGCGTCATCCGTGCCTCGTCAGGCATGGCGCAGCCGTCGGCGATGCGCTCCAGCACGTCGATGGAGGTCACCTTCCGGCCGGCGATGATCCGACTGACGTAGCCCTGCTCCAGACCGACGGCGGCCCCGATGCGGGTCTGACTCGCGCCGGTGTGCCGAGTAAACAGCCGGAACAGGGAACCGATGTCGCGGGCAGCAAGAGCCGCGCGTAGATCCTGGTGCGACCAGAGGTCTTCGGGAATCCGTAGATGATCGAGCGGCACAACGGCTCCAAGCGTCGTCGGACGACTACTCATGGTGCTCGATCTGGAGCCTAGAGATGTTGTCCGGGCAGGTCGAGGCCGCCCATGTCACCGTGACATGACCAGCCGACATGGCCGCCACGCCTAGTCCGACGGAATCGTCTCGGACATGTTCTTCGATGCCGACAAGGCACTGGGGCTGGCGTGGGCGGGCAATCGCCACAACTCAGAGGCTCCTGTCTGGTCCGCCTTTCCGGCAATGGGCGAGGAGGCGGGATCATCGTGACGCTCCGACCGCACCTGTACGTGCTGATCCGGTGGCTACTGCGGCAGCCCGAGTCACCACCACCGCCGGGGACCGGACGGCGATACCAAGACGCCGAGCAGGCGGCGGCCCGGCGACGGCTGCTCGACCAGGCGGCACACCTGCGCTCCCACGGCAACCATGGGCCGACGTGGGACACGCCGACCGATCGGTACCACGAGCCTGGGCGGGGGGAACTCCGGTGAGCCGAACCGTGGCCGATTCAGCCGGCCGACCAACTCCCAGAGGCCAGCGCGTCTCGTACGACGAGTACCTCTCCGCCACCGCGTTGACGTTCGCGCGGCGACACCGGCCGGTCTGGTCCTGGCAGAAGTGGCGGCGGATCTGCCGCTGCGGTGCCGACCTGCCCTGCCACGCCCGGCACCGCATCCCCATCAACCGTGGCCACTGGCCAGGAGAGGAGGCGCAGTGAAAGACGACCAAGAGCACACGATCCTCGCCGTACACATCCGAGGGCTCGACGGCATGTGCGCCGGCTGCCGCGCCTGGTGGTCACGGCTGGCCCCGTACCCCTGCTGGCAGGTGGACTGGGCGACCAGCCGGCAGGCCCGCGCGAGCGTCGCCCGGTTCCTGGGCGGTGTGCGGTGACCACCCACGGCCCGGTGCTACCGATCTGGACCTGCGGCGGCTGCGACCTGCCCTGGCCGTGCCCGACCCGGCGGCGAGAGCTACGCGCGGAGTACGCCGACGCGCCGGTGTCGCTGGCTCTCTACCTCGGCGTCTCTCTCGTCCAGGCCGCCGAGGACATGCCCTGGGCACCGGCCGGCGCGCTGCACCGACGGTTCATCGGCTGGGCCAGACAGCCGCCAGCAGTACAGCAGCGCAGCACAGCAGCCGTGCCAGCCCAACCAGGCCGATAAGCGCGCCAGCAGCCCGGATGACCTCGCACCACACCCCAGGCAATCCCAGAGTTCAGGGTTGCCTGCGGACGGAATCAGCCGGCGCTGAGAGGGCCGTCCGGTCACACCTTGAGGACGTCCACCTCGTACAGCGGTATCGACGCGTCGCGAGTGGCGAGCGTCAGGCCCTCGCTGATCGCCTGTGCCACGAGCATGCGATCGATGGGGTCGCGGTGGTGGGGTGGCAGGCGGCCGGCTGCGATGGCGTGGGCATGGGTCACTGGAAGTTCACGAAAACCCATGCCCCTTACTCGCTCAGCGAGGTCAGAGGGACCTCCAAGCTTCCCGGCGCTCTGCTTGATAGTGATCTCCCAGAGGCTGACCGGGGAGAGAAAGATGTCTGGCTCGTGGCGTAGCTGATCGAGGAGTTCGGCACCAAGGGTCGCGTCGCCGGTGATGGCCCAGAGTGCGACGTGGGTATCGAGCAGCAGAGTCATGCGCCGATGCCGAAGTCGGCGGCGATCTCGGCGTTGGTCCGGGGCGAGTCCCAGTCGCCCGAGAGGTCCAGTTGCCCGGCGAGGGAGCCGATTGCCGTGCGGTTGGCCCGTCGGACAAGCGGCACCACCTTCGCCACCGGAGTTCCCGCCCGGTCGATGATGATCTCTTCGCCCCGTTCCACCCGTTCGATGATGCGCGACAGGTGAGTCTTGGCATCGTGCATGTTGTAGTGCACAGCTTCAGCCGACATCATGCGATCCCCTCGTTTAGCTAACAGCTTAGCCAACCCGACCGGGTCCGTCACCGAGCGCCACCAGAAAACCAGGCAAACCCATCAGGGGTCGCGGCTGGCCCCGTACCCGTGCTGGCAGGTGGACTGGGCGACCAGCCGGCAGGCCCGCGCGAGCGTCGCCCGGTTCCTGGGCGGTGTGCGATGACCACCCACGGCCCCGTCATGCCGATCTGGAGCTGCGGCGGCTGCGACCTGCCCTGGCCGCGTCCGACCCGGCGGCAAGAGCTACGCGCGGAGTACGCCGAACCCGGCCGAGAAACGCGCCAGCAGCCCGGATGACCTCGAACCACACCGCAGAAGGCCAGGCTGCCGGCAAATCCACAGGTTCAGGGTTCGAGTCCCCGGCGGCCACCTTGTTGATCTTTCATGCGAACCAGTTGATCGCGGCCCGTCGTGACGCTTGGCTCGACTTCTCGACGGGACTGTGGCTGGCCACGGCGGCGCGGTGCTGGACGGGCCGGGATGCTGTCCTGCGGCCAGTTGCATGACGACGGCACGCAGACTACGGCAGGGCCGTGCCCCTCGGCGGAAGGAGTGGTCCGGTCCTTATTCGTAGTGGTAGCGGCACTGCGCGATCTGCACTGTGTCGTCCATGATCCGGTATACGAGGCGGTGTTCCTGGTCGATTCGCCTCGACCAGAACCCCGCCCAGTTTCCGCGGAGCTGCTCCGGTTTGCCGATGCCTTGGTGGCCGTTGCGTCGGATGTCCTCGATCAAGGCGTTCACTCGTCTGAGCATCTGGCGATCTCGTTGCCAGGTCAGATAGTCTTCCCAGCCTCGGCCGGCGAACTGGACCTTCACGCTGCCGACGCCTCGCCTGAACTGGCGTCGGGGTCGATCAGGTCGTGCATCTCCCCACCCCCGTTGCGCAGCTCTTCGACGGCTTCATTCAGACGGCGCGCGTTGGCGGGGCTGGCCATCAGGTAGGCCGTCTCCTTCAACGACTCATACTCACGCAGCGAGATGATGACCGCGGCCTCCCTGCCTGAGCGGGTGACCACCACTTCCTCGGCGTCGTCCACGACATGGTCGAGCATCTTGGCCAGGTTCTGCCGGACTTCTGAGTAGGGAACGGTGCGCATGCTGCTGCCTCCCAAACGTTACGTACAATAAATTGTACAACTTGCCAGGCTGCTTGTCAGATGGTTCAACGTCTGACCCTGGAACTGTCGATCAGCCTCAGGAGCGGCGCGGGCGTAGCGGCAACGGCTCACCGGCGATCGCGGCGGTGTGGTTCGCATGGTGGCACCTCCGGCCCACCACCCACGCCGATGAGCTGCGTTGACTCCGGGCGAAATTATTTTCGGCACAACCAGGGCACGACTCAACTCCGGCCTTGGTCGATGGGAGCTTCCGCCGCTGTCTGCTGCAGGGATGTCGCCGACCAATCCGCGTGGGCGGTCCCTCCTCGGCAGCCAGCGAGGCGGGACGGCGGCTGGCCTCCAGGGCGGTCGATCGGCTCCAGCCACGGCTCCGCCAAAAGATGATCAACATACCGAGAGGTCCTCACCAGCTTGGCACAAAGTACGGCCGGCGGTATGTGGTGGACAGTGGCTGGCGAGCGTGGTTGAGCAATCGCTGACATGGAGTTTGTCGCTGGGAAGGCGCTGAGCGGCGCGACGGACCGGTCAGGAGTCAGGGCTTGTTCGGCAGGAGGCGCCGACCGAGCGCCTGGATTCGATTCGCAAGGTCGGCGGGCTGAAGCTCCGACTTGATGCGGTAGAGGTAGGCGTGTGCAGGTAGCCCGCCGAGTTCCCCTCTGCGGGCGTGCCTGCGGTCCTGCCATACCTGCCACACGCTCAACGCCGCTGCCCCCGCGATGAGCAGCGACTGCTCCTTGAGTGCGATGGCGGCGGCGACCGCAGCGAGGCCGACGGGTACCTCCGTCTTTATGTTGATGAGAGCCAGCGTCGTGTCGATGCGCGCGTCTTTGAGTCGTCGTTCCAGGTCGGCAAGGTGTGGCTGGATCAGCTTTTCGTGTTGCACGTGCAGGTGATCGCGCAGGGCATCCGGGTCGCAAATGCCGTCCACGTCGATGCTGGCGACCATAGCCTTGATCCGCTGCTGGAAGGCATCACGCTCGGCCGCGTACCGCTCGCGGAATTTGATCAGTTGATGTGCCGACACACCCTCCATATCGGCTGGGACCACCATGCGCAGGCTCAGCCCTGCCATGAACTGTTCCGCCTCGTACGTGGAGCGTGGACGCGGCTCCGCCGTGTCGCCAAGCAGTGCCTCGGCGAGGCGTTCCATCCCGAAGTCTCCGAGACCGACATGGCTGAGGGCGTCATCGGTGATTGGCTGTGCCCCTCGTCGGCTGGCGACCGCTCGGGCGAGGGCAGTCATGTACAGGCTGGCCAACTTCGGGTGCATGCCGACCCATCGGGGATCCCGCGACCCACCCGGTTCGGCGAGTGAGAGCTGCTCCAGCTGGTCCAGCAGTTGCGGGTTGATCTTCGGGCCGAAGACGTAGGCGAGTTTGGGGTTTCCGAAATGAGCGGCATGCGATTGGACTGTTGTCGGCTCGTCGGGCCAGCCTTCGGAGAGGTGCAATCCGTACCGACGGCGGAGTTGATCACCATGGCTGGCCAGCAACTCCCGGAAGACCCACGCTGATTCTTCCTGCTCCCTGACGGGATGGAAGTCTCGGATGTAGCCGGCGTCCTTGAACTCCCTGACGGTGTCGCTATCGCGCAGGCTGTATCGACTGGGCACAATGCGGCCCATTCGGTCCCAGTAGAGCGATGTGAGCTTCAACCAGGCTTCATCACGGAAATGGATGAACGGGTAATACAGCCCTATGCGTGCACCCACTTGCCCTCCCCGTGAAACCGAATTGTTCCGATGAGCTGGTAGCGCGGAAGCCGACTGCGGCGCGGTCAGCCCGTGGTACGAGCAGCGTAGACGCGGCGAACCAGTTGGCGTGTCAGCGGCGTACGGTGACCTTTGCGCTGGTGGCCTTGCCGTTGGCGTGGCCGGCCTTGCGGGCGATCACCGTGACGGTGAGCTTCTTGCCGCGCATCTTCGAGGTCAGCTTCAGCGTCTTGCCGGTCGCTCCCTTGATCAGCTTCCCGTTGAGCCGCCACTCGTACTTGTAGGAGTCCGCCTTCGGTGACCAGGTGCCGACCAGGGCCTTGACCTTCCGGCCGACCTTGGGCGTACCGCTGATCTTGGGTTTCTTGGTCGCCTTGGGGGCCTTGCCCGTGGCGACCGCGACGGTGACCTTGGAGGTGGCCTTGCCGTTCGGGTGACCGGGCCGGATCGCGGTCACGGTGACCGTCAGCTTCTTGCCGCGCAGCCCGGCCGGGATGGTGAGGGAGGCGCTGGTGGCACCCTTGATCGCGGTGCCGTTCGCCGCCCACTGGTACTTGTACGAGGTGGCGCTGGGGGTCCAGGTCCCGGTGCTGGCCTTCACCACCCGGCCGACGGCCACCGTGCCGGTGATCGTCGGCAGCTTCGTGGCCTTCGGGGCGGGGGGCGCGACGATCTGGAATCTGCTGGCCCACGTCACCGAGCGGCCGAGTTCGTCGTGTGGGGTGAGCCGCACCGTCGCCGGCCCGGTCGCCACGCCGGTCAGGTCGGCGTACACCTGCACCATCGAGCCCCCGCCGGTCAGGTGGTGGACCTGCGCGGGTACCGGCTTGCCGTCGGAGGGGATGACCTCGATGAGGTCCTGCCTGTGCATGCCGTATCCGGTCAGCTCCAGCAGGTGCACCGCGCCGGTGGTCACCGAACCCGGTTCCACGTGGTCGATGCCGACCATGCGGCGTTTGAGCTGGAAGCGGTGTTCGGTGACGTCGGAGGTGGCGCCGGTGGCCGTCACACTCCAGAGGAGCACCTCGTGGGCGCCGTCCGTCGGCGGCGTCCAGGACACGGTCGCCGTTCCGTCCGGACCGGCGGGGACGGCGATCGACGGGGCGCCGTTGATCCGGTACCGGAACTCCGTCGTGCCGGGCATTCCGGCGGTGAAGGTGAAGGTGCCGGGCCATACCCGGCCGACGCCGTTCGAGGGGAAGTCGGTCGAGGTGACCACCGGACGGTTGGAGACCGACCAGAGGATGATGGCGCTGTTCGTCTGCACCCCGGCGGCGTCCCGGGCGAAGACGTTGATGTAGTGGGTGCCCCTGACGGTGGGCATGAGTTGGAAGGTGGCGCTGCTGTCGGCCGCCGGCGTCAGGATCTGCCGGCTGTTCTCGTCGGAGTTGACGGTGACCACGTACTCGACGGGGTTCGCCATCCGGGTACGGGCGATGAAGGTGGTCGGTGTCACCCAGCCCACGCCGGGGATGCGCGACACGGTAGGCGCGGCGCCGTCGACGGAATAGGAGACGTACCGGCTGGCGGAAATCGTGCCGTCGGCGCTGACACTGTGTACCAGGAGGTTGTCGATCTGGTGGTGGACGGCTGTCCAGGTGAGGTCCGCGGTCCCGTCCGGGCGCGCGTCCACCGTGCCGGTGCTGTACGTCGCGTGCACCCGGTTGCGCAGGCTGTAGGTGTAGGAGACGACATCCGGCCGTCCCGGCCGCAGGCGTACCGTCCGCGACTCGCCGACCACCACCTTCGCGCCGTCCTCGCCGCGATCAACCAGCCGTGGGCCGTCGTCGACCTTGAAGGTGTAGGCCGTCTCGCTCGGTTGCGGACCCTCGGGGATCACGTCCCGGACGTAGAGCGTCTGAAGGCCCGCCTGAGTCGGGGTGATCGACGCGTACCCCAGGCGATCGACGGCCGGGACGGTGCCGGAGGGGCCGTCGTCGCCGAGCCGCCAGGCGAAGGCCACCGTGTCGGTGCGATACGTCAGGAAGCGGAAGGTGCCCGCCACCCCGATGGTGTAGTCGAGTTTGGGCGGGTTGGGATACATCGGATACTCGTCCGACGTCACCGTCGGTGGGCGTACGGTCTGCTCGGATTGCAGGGTGGTCCCGGCTGCCGAGGCCGGGGTGACCACCGCTACGGCGCCGCCGGAGCCGCCGAGTGCCGTGACCGTCAGCAGTGCCACGATCCGTCGAGCTGAGCGCGAGCCGATGCGCATCCGTCCCCCAGGTACCGTCCGGGCGATGATCACCCGGGGCAGATGATATTGACAGACGCCAGCGGGTCCGGACAAGGCGGATCCCCCTTGTCGGCCCACTGTGGTCACTGGGCGACGGTGGGGAATGAGTCGGTGAGCGCTGCGATGGCGCGGTGGAGGCGGTCGGCGGCCGGCGGACCGGTGCCGTCGGTCAGCGCCAGGTGGTGCAGCACTGCGGTCACGACCAGGGCGAGTGCTTCCGGCTCGGCGCCAGCGGGCACCCGGCCCAATCGCTGTTCGGCGGCGAGGTATCCGGCGATGGCCCGTTCGACCGGTTGCAGACCGGCGCTGCCCGGGCCCAGCACCGCTTCGACCTCGGCGGTGATGCCGGGTCGGTACGCCAGCAGCCGGGCCATCGCCACCAGCGTGGTCGCCGGGAGGGCCTGGCCTACCTCGCTGAGGTTCTCGGTGACCGTCGCGGTCCCGGCGCGGGCCGGGAGCCCGGCCACCGCACCGGCTAGTTGGAAGCTGCGGTCGACCGCGTAGCCGACGAGGAAGTCGTCGAAGTTCGTGAAGTGGGTGAACAGCAGCCCGGTGGCGACCCCGGCCGCCCGGGTCACGGCCCGACTGGTGAGTCGGCTGGGTCCCTCCTCCACGATGACCCGCTCCACGGCGGCGAAGAGGTGCTGCCGAGGCTCGGGGGTGGCGACTCCGCGCGGCATACCTGCGATCTTAGGCCGCTCCGGGCACCCACGACGGCAGGAATGAGCGTACGCTCATTCCTGGGTCTCGGAAGGGGGACGGATGAGGCGAGCGGTGATCGTCGGGGCGGGCATCGCCGGTCTGGCCGCGGCAACACGGCTGGGCCGCGACGGCTGGCGGACGACCGTGGTGGAGCGGGCCCCGGGCCGGCGCAGCAGCGGCTACCTGGTGAACCTGCTCGGGTCGGGGTACGACGCCGCGCAGCGGCTCGACCTGCTTCCCGCACTCTCCGACCGCGCGCTGAGCTCCTTCTCCACCGTGCTGGTCCGCGCGGACGGTCGGCCGAAGTTCACCGTGCCGGCGGCCCTGGCCGAGGCCACCCTGGGCCCGCGCGCCATGACGGTGTTCCGGGGCGACCTGGAGGCCGCGCTGTACGACACGGCCCGCGAGCACACCGAGTTCCGCTTCGGCACCACCGCCACCGGGATCGACCAGGATGCCGACCAGGTACGGGTCGAGCTCAGCGACGGCAGCACCGAGGAGGTCGACCTGCTCGTCGGCGCCGACGGGGTGCACTCCGCCACCCGTGCGTCCGTGTTCGGCGCGCAGCACCGGGTAGACCTGCCGTACGTGGTGGCGGCGGTCCCGCTCGCCGAGCCGGTGGCGGAGGTGCCCGGGTCGTCCGCGACGACCTTCATCGGGCCCGGCCGGACGGCAGCGGTCATCAACCTGGGGCCCGGCCGATCCTCGGCGTTCTTCACCTACCGCTGCCAGGATCCGGGGCGGGAGGTGGCGCGGGGTGCCCTCGACGCCCTGGGGGCGGCCTTCGCCGACCTCAGCGGGGGCGTACCCGAGGCGCTCCGACAGGTGGCCGACGATCCCGCCAGCGCCTACTTCGACCAGGTCAGCCAGGTGGTCATGCCACGGTGGAGCGACGGCCGGGTGGTGTTGCTCGGAGATGCCGCCTGGTGCGTCACCCTTTTCGCCGGGCATGGCGCCGCCCTGGCCCTGGCCGGTGCGGACCGGCTCGGCGCCGCCCTGAGCCGGACCGGCCAGGACATTCCCGCCGCCCTCGCCGGATGGGAGGCGTCGCTACGACCGGAAGTCGTCAAGCGGCAGGCACTCGCCCGTCGCGGCATGCACCAGTACGCCCCACCGAGCCGCGCCCAGGTGTGGCTGAACGAGGTAGCGATGCGCGCGATCACCCTGCCCGGCGTACGTGGTGTGCTGCGGCGCGCGGTCGAACGGCAGAACCGCTGACCCGTCCGGTTGCCGACCGCAGGCAGGATGGCAGCGTGGGTTGGCGGGAGCGGCGGAAGCCGCGCAGGCTGCGCAGCCGATGGCTGCCCGGCTACTGGCTGCGCCACCCGCTGACCGGGATCGTGCTGCTGGTCGCGATGGTGGTGGTGATCGTGTCGCTTGAGGGGCGGTCGATCCACCGGACCCACCGGCTGGACACCCATGGTGTGCAGGCCGAGGCGACCGTACGCGAGGTGCATGCGCTGGGCAGGAACTCGTACGTGCTGGTCGCCTTCACCACCGCCGAGGGCCGCCAGGTCGTCGCGGAGGTCACCGACTACAGGTGGGTTCCGGGACCCAAGGTCGGTGACATCGCCACCGTGCGGTACGACCCCGCCGATCCACGACGCAACGTCCGCGACGTTCGGATCGATGACGGCTACCTGGAGCCCGTGGTCATCATCGCCGTGACGGTGATGTTCGGGGTCGTCGGCGGCGTGCTGCTCTGGTGGACCCGGTCGATGTGGCGGCAGAACGCCGAGGATTGGCGTTCCGGACGCCACTTCGCCTGACGAAGCCGGGTAGGGGTGGTCATCTTCGGCGGCTCTGGCCCCGGCCAGCTCCGGTAGGGGTGCCGTGTCGTTGATCCGGTTGTGCCCGTTGCCCGCCGGTGACCACGGTGGGAGCGTCGACCAACCGGGAGGTACGCCGTGACCAGCGAACGCGAGACCGTCGAGGTCGACCCCGAACTGTTCCAGGCCGTCTACGACTCACCCGCCTCGCTGCCGGGCCGACACCGCTGGACCACCCCGGAGACGGACGTACGGCGGATCGAGAAGCTGCTGAACATGCCGCCGCGCACCATCGGCGCTCCGCTGTGGGTCAGCGGCGACGAGCCGGACTGCCCTAAGTGCGCTCGCCGGATCAGCTGGTACGACATCGTCTCCTCGGCGCTCAAGGGCGTGCACGACCCGATGATGATCGCCACGGTGATCCTCGGCGAGCGCCGCTACGTCAACACCGGCCTCCCCGATGCCATCGCGGGCGTACGCTGCGCCGACTGCCGCACCCCGATCGAGGGCCTGCGCAGCTTCAAGTGCCACAACTGGGCGTACGCCTTCGAGGCGCTGACCGCCGTACGGGAGCGGATGGCGGGCGGCTCAGCCCTCGGCGAGTAGCGACAGCACGTGCCGCAGCCCGGGACGACCGTCGATCGACACCTCACCGGTCGGGGTGAACCCGGTACGCCGGAGCACCGCCAGCGAGGCGGAATTGTCCAGGGTGGTCACGGCGGTCAGCCGGCGCAGCCCGTACGCCTGACGGGCTAGAGCGGCCACCCGGCGTACGCCGTCGGTGGCCACCCCGCGCCCGGCGGCGCGCTGCGCCACCCGGTAGCCCAACTCGGCCTCGCCCGCGGCCACGTCGACCAGGTTGAACCGGCCCAGCACCTCCCCCTGGTCGACCAGTACGTGGAAGTGGCAGCGCCCGGTGGCCTGCTCGGCCAGCAGGGCGGCGTGCCGGTCGGCGAACGTGGCGAAGTAGTCGTCGCCCCGGTCCGGCACCGAGGCGGCGAACCACGCGCGGTTGTCGCGTTCGAAGGCCAGCAGCGGTTCTGCGTGCTCGGCGCTGAGCCGTTCCAGTTCGGGCATCCGCGCACCTTACGCGGCCCGCCGCCCGCAAGCCGAGTTGTTAACAGGGGGCCCTTGCTCTACCGGAGGCGTTAATAAGGTGCCCTTCCTTACCGCCCCTTGGGGCGGCGGCCGTCCGGGGAATGCGGTTCGGGCCCGAAGTCGGGCACCGACGGCATCGGCCGCGTCGCCGGTTCTCCGGCGCTGACCCGTAGCCGCTCGCCGTGGTGCCACAGCTCGACGGTGGTTCCGGTGGGAGCGTCGGGCAGTTCGTAGCGGGCCTCATCGGCGGTGAGGGTGACCAGTAGCCGATGCCCGTGCCAGCACAGGCTGAACGCCAGCCGCTCGATCCGGTCCGGCAGCCGGGGGTCGAAGGAGAGCAGTTCCCGGTCGTCGCGCATCCCACCGAAGCCCTGCACCAGGGCCAGCCAGGCGCCGCCCAGGGAGGCCAGGTGCAGGCCGTCGCCGGTCTTGTCGCCGAGATCCTCCAGGTCCTGCAACACCGACTCGGTGAACAGGTCGTACGCCAGGTCCAGGTGGCCCAGTTCGGCGGCGAGGACCCCCTGTGGGCTGGCCGACAGGGAGGAGTCCCGGACCGTCCGGGGCTGGTAGTAGGCGAAGTTGGCGGCCTTCTCCTCGGCGCTGAACTCGCCCGGGAAGCGTTGCATCGCCAACACCAGGTCGGCCTGCTTGACCACCTGGTGCCGGTACAGCTCCAGGTAGGGGAAGTGCAGCAGCAGGGGGTAGTCCTTTTCGCTGGTGCCGGCGAAGTCCCACTCGGGCTGCTCGGTGAAGCCGGCGGACTGCTGATGCACCCCCCGTTTGGCGTCGTACGGCAGGGTCATGGCGTCGGCCGCGGCCTGCCAGGCGGTCACCTCCGCCGGGTCGACCCCCAACCGACCCGCCGCCTCGGGGTGGCGTCGCACCGCCTCGGCGGCGCCGCGCAGGTTCCGCCGGGCCATCAGGTTGGTGAACAGGTTGTCGTCGACCAGGGCCGAGTACTCGTCCGGGCCGGTGACCCCGGTGATGTGGAAGCGGCCGTCGTCGGTGTAGTGCCCGTATCCGGCCCACAGCCGGGCGGTGGCCACCAGCAGGTCCAGTCCGGGCCCGGCCAGGAACTCCTCGTCGCCGGTGGCGGTGACGTAACGCAGCACCGCGTCCGCGATGTCGGCGTTGACGTGCAGCCCGGCCGTGCCGGCGGGCCAGTACCCGGAGCACTCCTGTCCCCCGATGGTGCGCCACGGGAAGGTGGCCCCGGTCAGCCGCAGCTCCGCCGCCCGCTCCACCGCCTGCGGCAGGTGCGCGTGCCGCCAGCGCAACGCCGATCGGGCCACCTCGGGCGCCACATAGGTGAGCACCGGCAGGACGTAGCCTTCGGTGTCCCAGAGCACATGGCCGTCGTACCCGTTGCCGGTCAGCCCCTTGGCGGGGATGGTCCGGTCCCCGTCTGGGCGGCCCGCCTGGATCAGGTGGAACATCGCGAACCGGATCGCCTGTTGCAGCTTGTCGTCACCGACGAGAAGCACATCGGCGGTACGCCAGGCGGCGTCCAGGGCGGCCCGTTGTTCCTCGCGCAGGGCGGCGAAGCCGTCCGTCCGGGCGGCCAGCGCCTCGGTCATCACCTGGTCGGCCAGGTCGCCGGGCGAGGTGCCGTCGACCGGCTCCCACTCGTACGCCGCGAAGGTGGTCAGGGTGACCCGCTCACCGGGGGACAGGGTCCCGGTGAGGCTCAGCCGGATCCGGTCCTCGGTGGCGTCCAGGCTGTCCGAGAAGTGATCGGGTGTCGTCGGCTGGTGTGCCACCGCGACGGCCACCCGCTGGCCGCTGTGCTCGGTGCGGTGCACCAGCACCCCGGCGGTGCCGTCGACCTGGTGCAGCTCACCGGCCAGCGGATCGTCGATGACGGCGGCGGCGCGCGGGTCGTCGGCGCGGTCCGGGATGGGCTCGTTGGCCACCAGGTCGGCGCAGATCCTCAGCTCGACCGGCTCGTCCAGGGCTTCCACCGTCCACTCGACCGCCCCCACCCGGCGACGTCGCAGGGACACCAGTCGGGTGCTGCGTATCCGGACCGGATGCCCGCCGGGGGAGGTCCATTCGGTACGGCGGTGCAGCACCCCGGCGCGCAGGTCGAGCACCTGCTCGTGGTCGTGCAGGGTCCCGGTCCGGACGTCCAGGGGGTCGCCGTCGACCCAGAGCCGGATGAGGCTGGCGTTCGGTGCGCTGATCACCGTGTCGGACAGTTGCGGGAAGGCGTAGCCGTCCTCGGGGTAGTTCAGCTTGCGCCGCTCGTGGAAGCCGTTGAGGTAGCTGCCGGGCATGTCGCAGGGGCGGCCCTCGTCGAGGGTGCCGCGCCAGCCCAGCCAGCCGTTGCTCAACGCGAACACCGACTCGGTCTCACCGAGCCGATCCAGGTCCTCGTGGGTACGCCGGATCCGCCAGCACTCGTCCGGCTCCGACGAGCGATCGGGGGTGCGCTGCACTACGCCTCCTGACGGGGGTTCGAAAGGGTGGCAGACCCAATTCCCCGTCGCCCCGCTCACCACACCAGCAGCAGCGCCCCCAGGGTGCCGAGCACCAGGTACGGCCCGAAGGGCAGGTGCGACGACCAGCGGGCCCGACCGGTGACCAGCAGCCCGAGGGCCACCAGGCCGGACATGGTCACCGCTAGCAGCAACCCCAGCACCGGCATGGCCCAGCCGTACCAGCCGAGCAGGGCGCCCGCCCCCAGGGCCAGTTTGGCGTCCCCGATACCGAAGCCCCGGGCCCCGAACAGCAGGGTGGTCAGGGCGAAGAAGCCGGCCAGACCGAGGGCCGAGGCGCTGGCCCTCAGCCATGGGGTCGGCCCGGTGTCGATCAGCGCGGTCAGGCCGAGCAGCAGCCAGGTGCCGGCGGCGGCGGGCAGGGTCAGCCGGTCGGGCAGCCGGTGTACCGCCAGGTCGATGAAGATCAGCGGCACCGCGAAGCCCAGCCACCAGGCCGCGGCGATCAGTTCCCCTGCGGGCGGACCGGCCAGCAGCAGCAGGACGACGGCGACCAGGGTGACCAGTTCCACCGTGCCCGGTGGGGCCCCGATGCGGGCGCGGCAGGTGCCGCAGCGGGCGGTCGGGCCCAGTGCCGGCCAGGGCCGGTCCAGGCGGATCGGGGTGCCGCAGGCCGCGCAGCCGCTGCGGCGTTCGGTTCCCGGGGGTACGGCGTGCCGGGCGACGGCGTACCGCAGCAGCGGGATGAGGGTCAGTCCGGCCGCCAGCCGGGACCACCGGCCAGCGGAGGTGGCAGGTCGGCGGGCCGGGCTGTCGGAGGGCGCCGGCTCGGTGGCGGAGGGCCGGGTCACGCCGACCACCCCACCGAAGTGAACACGGTACGTAGTCTGACCGCTCGGATGCCGTGGTCAACCGGAGGTTGCGAAACGGAACCCTCAAGGTCGACCGCGACTGGGCCGACCAACCCTCCCGGCGTTGGTGGAATTCCCACGGTGCGCAATTGACGGTCGATTATGCGCGCCTGATCGGGGGACGGATCGGTCCACAAGCCACTTCCCACCCCACCCCGGCGGGCCTCGGCCTCCTGTCCACGGGACTGGATTCCCGCCGGGCGCCGCCCGGGCCCCAGCCCCGTCAACACCTCCCCGACCGGCCTCGGCAACCCTGCGGTAACCATCGAGCACCACCACCGTCCATGACCCAGAGTAGTCACATGAATTGCCTCTGTTGCATCGGCCGGCGTCAGCTTATGCTCGCCCCTTGGATGTGACGCAACCCACGTCCGGTGGCCATAACCACCCAGGACAGTGCATTTGCGGAAGATCCACAAGGGCAAATGCGACTGCGTATCGGACCGGCCCGGAGAGGAACATCCGGTCGCGCCGCCGCACGCCCAAAGAGTCGGCGACGGCGGTCGCCGGGTCGGTACCGAGGAGGCACGGTGCGAGCACGGCAGTTGAGTCGCTGGACGGCCGGCCTGGTCGCGGTGGCCACGGTCGGCGCGACCACCGCCTGCGCCAGCCCACCGGAGGCCACCGGCGGACCCTTACCGGACCGCAGCCGGACCACCGGCGACGAACGGGCCGCCGAGGAGAAGGCCGCCGAGAAGGCGGCCCTGAAGGCGTACGCCGGTTATCTGACCGCCTCCCGCGCGGCCAGCCGCAACAGTGACCCGCAACATCCGGAACTCACCCGGTTCCTGGCCGACCCCCTGCTGACCCGGGTCCGGCTGAGCCTCGTGCAGGCTCGCGCCAACGGTGCGGTCAGCGCGGGAACCCTGCGCTCCGATCCCGAGGTCATCTCGATCGACCTGGACGGCAAACCACCGGCCGTGGAGATACAGGACTGTGTCGACGCCACCGGCTACCGGCTGGTCTACGTCGCCGACAAGAAGAAGGTCGTGCCGGGCACCCGGGGCACCCGTCACCTGGCCACCGCCACGGCCACCCGCTATCCGGACGGTCGCTGGCTGATCAGCAGCGGCTCCGCCCACCCGGACCAGCCGTGCTGACCCGGGCGGCACACCACCGGGCGCCCCGCCGGGCGCTGCGCCGGGTGCTGCTCGGCGCCACTCTGACCCTGTTGCTGGTCACCGGCCCGCAGGTGCCGGCCGGTGCGGCCGACCCGGGCGCCGAATGCCCACCGGCCCAACCCAACTGCAACGTCTGGGACGACGACCCGGGCACCCCCGGTGGCGGGGGCAACGGTGGCGACGACGGCGGGAACAACGGTGGTGGAAGTGGCGGCGGCGGAGTCTGCCAGTGGCGGGGGCAGACCGTCCCCTGCTACCACGAGGACGCGGGCTGGTTCAACAGCTCAGACGGCTGCTACTACCAGCTCTCCGAGCCTCAGCAGGAGGCACCCGAGGGGTGGCAGTGGTACACGGTCACCTGCGACGCCATCTCGCTGGGCAGCGTACGCACCGAGCTGAGGGAGGAGCCGCCGCCGGGCTTCGGTGCTCCGCCGGACCCGGAGGAGCTGGCCCGCCGGGCCTTCGCCTCGATCACCCTGCTGGCCCCCCGAGCGGCCGTCGCCCCCCGCAAGGACATCGGCCCCGGGCTGGTCGGGCTGCCGGTCTGGATGTGGGCCAGCCGAGGTCCCACCTACTTCGGCCCGCAAGGCGCCTCCGCCTCCGATCGAGGTCTGACGGTCACCATCGAGGCCGAGGTCGACCGGATCGTCTGGGACATGGGCAACGGCGACAAGGTGACCTGCGACGGCCCCGGCACCGCGTACGACCGGCGGGGTCGACACGCCGGGCAGCGCTCCCCCGACTGCGGCTACCACAACGGCTACACCAAGGCCGGCACCTACCGGGTTCAGGCCACGACGCACTGGAGCGTCACCTGGCGCAGCAGCAGCGGCACGACCGGGAGCATCGGTGGGGTCACGCGCACCACCGGCCCGGTGGAAATCCAGATCAACGAGCTTCAGGTGGTGACCCGATGAGCGTGGCGACCCGCAACGGACCCTCTCCAGTGGACGCACCGGTCGCCCCACCCAAGGTGGTCCGGCAACGCCGGGTCCGCCCCGGGCTGCTCGGGCTGGCCGTACTGCTGATCGCCCTGGGTGGGCTGGGTTCGGCCTTCGCGGTCACCTCGGTCCGGGCGACCGGCAGCTACCTGGCGATCGCCCGGTCGGTGGAGGTCGGCAGCGTGCTCAGCGCCAGTGACCTGGTCTCCGTGCAGGTGGCCGGTGGGCAGGGGCTCGACCCGGTGCCGGCCGGTCGACTGGCCGAGGTGGTAGGCATGCGGGCCGCCGTCTCGCTGGCCCCCGGCACCTTGCTGACCATGGCGCAGCTCACCGACAAGCCCCTGCTAGGCCCGGGTCAGCAGCAGATCGCCCTGGGGTTGCGTACCGCCCAGGTGCCGGCCCCCAAGCTTCGCCCCGGCGACCAGATTCTGCTGGTCAGCACCCCCCGCGACGACAACAGCAGCAACTCGTCCTCCGGCACCACCCGGTTCACCGCCACCGTCACCGACGCGGTCAGCACGGACGGCCGCGACGAGGTGGTGGTCTACCTGGCCCTGGCCGTCCGGGACGTACCGGCGGTGGTGGCGTTGGCCGCGCAGGACCGTCTCGCGGTCGTACTCACCAAGGCGGCCTGATGGCGCTCATCGCGTTGGTTTCGGCCAAGGGCTCGCCCGGGGTGACCACCACGGCGCTGGCCTGCGCGCTGAGCTGGCACCGCCGGGTGGTCCTGGCCGAGTGCGACCCGGCCGGCGGCTCGATCCTCGCCGGTTATCTCGGCGGCGCGCTGGAGGGCCCACGCGGCCTGGGTGAACTGGCCGTCGGGGAACTGCGCGACGGCAACCTGGACACGGCCTTCTGGTCGCAGCTTGTCGATCTGGACGCGCCGCGTCGGGAACGTCTGCTGTTGCCCGGCGTGGTGGACCCGGCCCAGGCCGGCAGTGTCATCCCGCTGTGGCAGCGGTTCGCGGACTTCTTCACCGGGCTGGAACACGGCGACCCCCCGTACGACGTGATCGTCGACTGTGGTCGGCTGCAGGTGGTCGGCCCGCCCTGGCCCCTGCTGCGGGCCGCCTCGGTGGTGCTGGTGGTCACCCGGGCGCAGCTACCCGACCTGTCCGGCACCCGGGCCATGCTCAAGACCCTGGAACGGGACTTCGCCGAGCATCGGGTGGAGCCCGGCACCCTGCGGCTGCTGCTGATCGGCGACGGCCACGGCAAGGGCGAGATCAGCAAGGCCCTCCAGCTACCGGTGATCGCCCGGCTGCCGCACGATCCGCGTACCGCCGGGGTGTTGAGCCTGGGCGGCACGGTGCGCGCCGGGCGGCCGTTGCTGCGGGCCGCCCGCGAGCTGGAGGTGCCGGTCGGGGCCCTGCTGGAACGGCGCCGAGCCCGCCTGGCCTGGCCGGTCTCGCAGGGGGTGCCGGATGCGCTTTGAGCCGGTCTCCTCGGATCCTCGTCGGCAGCCACCCGGAGCCACCTCGATCGCCCCGCCGTTGCCCCCGGCCAACGGTAGACACCACACCGCCCCGCCGGTGCCGGTGTCGGCGGTGCCGGCGACGGCCGAACCCGCACCCCGGGCCCGGGTGGACTTCCAGGTGGTCCGGGAGCTGCGCCGTCAGCTCAGCGAGGAGCTGACCCGGTGGCAGCGGGGCCGGGAGTTCAGTGTCGACGAGGAGGACACCGAGCGGGCCCGGCTGGCGGTGCTGCTGGTGGCCGAGTACGCCGACTCGGTGCGCCGGGCCGGCACCCCGATGGCCGCCGGGGAGGAACGGCTGCTGCTCGACCAGGTCACCGCCGAACTGGCCGGTCTCGGTCGACTTCAGACCCTGCTGGTCGACGACACCATCGAGGAGGTGCACATCCTCGGCTGCGACCAGGTGCGGATCACCCGGCACGGGGGTGGGGTGGACTGGGTCGAGCCGATCGCGGACAGCGACGACGAGTTGGTGGAGATCCTCCAGGCGGCGGCCCGCCGGGCCGGGGCCACCGAACGGTCCCTGTCCACCTCGAAGCCGACCCTGGACCTGCAACTGCCCGACGGCAGCCGACTGGCGGCGGTGTTCCTGGTCAGCCACCGCCCGTACGCGGTGATCCGCAAGCACAACACCCTCGAGGTGACCCTGGACGACCTGGCCGGCAGCCGAGCCGACCTGGACGAGATGATCGACCCCCTGGTGCGGGACTTCCTCCGCGCCTCGATGCGGGCCGGACTGAACATCATGGTCGCCGGGCTGGCCGGGGCCGGTAAGACCACGGTCATCCGGGCCCTGATGAGCGAGATCCCACCCGACGAGCCGTACGTGCTGCTGGAGGAGAGCCGGGAGTTGCTGCCGGCCCGCCGGACCGGACGGCACCGGGCGGTGATGAGCTTCGAGGCCCGCGAGGGGCACGGTGAACGCGGGCCGGACGGTCGACCGGCCGGTGAGATCAGCATCGCCGACCTGATCCCGGTGTCACTGCGGATGGGGGTACTGCGGATCATCGTCGGTGAGGTGCGGTCCCGGGAGATCGTGCCGATGCTCCAGGCGATGACCACCAGCCGGGGGTCGATGTGCACGATCCACGCCCGTACCCCGGGTGGGGTCAGCGAACGGATCATCGAGTTGGCCCTGGCCCACGGCCGGGAGATGACGGTCGACCAGGCCCGCCGGATGGCCGGCAACGCGCTCGACCTGATCGTCTACGTCACCGTAGAGGACGAGACCGGCATCGGCGGGCGCAAGCACCGGTTCGTCTCCCACATCGAGGAGGTGATCGGGGTCGGTGACGGCAACCGGATCACCACCACGAAGGTGTTCGCGCCCGGCCCGGACGGTCGGGCGGTGCCCCGACACCTGCCCGAACGGGTGCGGGACCAGTTGCTGCGGGTGGGCTACGACGCCCGGCTGTTGAGTCGCTGGATCGAGGCCGGGCAGGGTGCCTGGCGCCGCCCCAAGCAGACCCGACTAGGTCGGCGGTGAGCGGTGCTCGACAACATCGAACTCCTCGCCGTGGTCTCCGGGGCGGCCTGCGTGGCCGGGCTGGTGTTGACCGTCGTGGCCCTGGTCGGCACCCGCCGCCCGCCCGGCCCCGCACCGGGCGCGGGCCCGGGGATCAGCCGGTTGTGGCGCGGCTCCGGCACCACCCTCCGCGAGCAGCAGGCCCATCAGGCCCTGCTGCTCGGCGCGGTGGTCGCGGGCGCCCTGGCCTTCCTGTTGACCGGGCTGCCGGTGGTCGGTCTGCTGGTAGCGGTCGCGGTGCCGGGCACCCCCTGGCTGTTCTCGGTCGGCCGGGCCGAACAGCGGGCCATCGCCCGGATCGAGGCGGTCGGTGAGTGGACCCGCCGACTCAAGGACGTCTCCGCCACCGGGCAGGGACTCCAGCAGGCGATCATCGGCACGGTCGGCACCGCGCCGGAGGAGATCCAGGAGGAGGTACGGCTGCTCGCCGCCCGGCTCCAGGCCGGTTGGCTGGCCCGCTCCGCCCTGCTGGCCTTCGCCGACGAGATCGGCGACCCGGTCTGCGACCAGGTGGTGGCGGCCCTGATCCTGCACCTGACCGACCGGGGGGAACGGCTCGGCGACGTGCTCGGTTCCATTGCCTCGGCGGCGGCGGCCGAGGTGACCACCCGCCGGGAGATCGAGGCCAAGCGCACCCAGCCCCGGTTCGCGGTCCGGTTCCTCACCGGGATGACCCTGGCCACCATCGCGTACGGGCTGTTCAACGCCGAGTACGTGCAGCCGTACGGCACCTTCTTCGGGCAGTTGGTGATGGCGGTGCTGGGTGCCGCCTTCGTCGGCCTGCTGGCCTGGGTGCGCTCGATGAGCCAGCCGCCCCGACCGGCCCGCTTCCTGCCCACCCCCGATCCCCACGAGGTGGTGGCGTGAACCTGCATCTCACCATCGCCGTGGTCGCCGGAGCGGCGGTCGGGCTGGGGGTCTTCCTGGTGGTACGCGAACTGGTGCCGGCCACCCCCGCACTGGGCCCGGCATTGCGCCGGCTGCACCCGCCGCCCGGAGCCGCCCGACCCACCCCGGTCGACCGTCGACTGGACTGGCTAACCGGCCTGGCCCGCTGGCTGCGCCCCCCGCACCGACAGCTGGCCCTGCTGGACCGCACCCCGGAGCAGTACGCCCTCTCCATGGTGTTGTCGGCCCTGATCGGGCTCGCCGCACCGGCCCTGCTCAGCTTCACCCTGTTCGCCGTCGGCATCTCGCTGCCGGTGGCCGTACCGGTGCTGGGCAGCCTGGGCCTGGCGGCCCTCTGTGCCCTGGTGGCGCATCGGGCGGTGCTGACCCGGGCCGAGGCCGCCCGGGAGGAGTTCCGCCAGGCAGTCTGCACCTACCTGGACCTGGTGGCGTTGCAGTTGGCTGCCGCGCACGGCCCGGTGCAGTCGCTGGAACGGGCCGCGGCGATCTGCGAGGGCTGGGTCTTCGACCGGATCTCCGAGGCGCTGCGGATCGCCCAGATGCAGATGCACTCCCCCTGGGACGAGTTGCGTGACCTCGCCGACCGGATCGGCATCCCGGAGTTGGGCGACGTCGGGGCGATCATGCGCTCCTCCGGCAGCGAGGGTGCCCAGGTGCACGAGACCCTGCGCAGCCGGGCCGACTCACTGCGCGACCAGATCCGTACCGACAACCTGGCTCGGGCCGAGGGGGTGACCAGTCGGCTCGACATCCCCGGGGCCCTGCTGGTCTTCGTCCTGCTCGGCTTCGCCATCTATCCGTTCCTTGCCCGCCTCTGAATCCGACCCCCAAGCGAAGGAGCAGCCCATGTCCGCCCTCACCACACTGCCGGGCGCGCTGAACGCGCGACTGACCCAGCTGCACGTGGCGCTTCAGACCCGCCTGACGGAAATGCGCGGGGACCGTGGCGACAGCCCGGTGCCCACCGCCGTGATCATCTTCGGCCTGGTGGCCGTGGCGATGGCGGTGACCGCCGCCGCCCTCGGCGCGGCGAACGACTGGATGGACAACATCCCCACCCACCAGAACCCGACGACGCGCTGACCGATGCGCCGCGCTCTCTCCGCCGTAGGGTGCCGGATGGTCACGGCCATCCGGCACCACCGGCGCTCGGGCGACGGCGAACGGGGTGGCAACCCGGTCGAGTTGGCCGTGACCCTGCCGGCGATCCTGCTGATGCTGTTCGCCGCGATCCAGGTCGCCGCGGTCTTCGTGGCCCGCTCGACCGCGCTCAACGCCGCGCAGAGCGGTGTCAACGCCCAACGGCTGCACGAGGCCGCCCCGGACGCCGGTGCCCAGCGGGCGACGACCTTCCTCAACCAGGCGGGCGACTGGCTGGTCGACTGGAAGGAGCCGGGGCCCAGTTGTGTCACCACGGCCACCGAGGTGACCTGCACGGTGACCGGTCGAGCCCTGTCGGTCGTACCGGGTGTCACCTTCTCCGTTCAACAGAGCGCACACGGGACGGTGGAACGATGGACCGATCCATGAGCCGGGGCTCGGTCTCGATCGAGGTGGCCGTGCTGGCACCGGCCTTCGTGGCGCTGATGGTACTGGCCGGGGTCGCCGGTCGTACCGCCGTGGCCAGTGAGGCCCTGGAGGCCGCCGCCCACGACGCCGCCCGCGCGGCCTCGATCTCCCGGGACGCCCCCACCGCCCGCCGGGAGGCCCGGGAGGCGGCCCGGCAGCAACTCGACTGGCGCGGCATCGCCTGCACCGGCGCCCCACAGCTCACCTTCCGGGGTACGGTCGACGGCCGGTCCACCACCTTCAACGCGGCCTTCCGCAGCCGGGTCGGGCAGGAGGCATCCGTCACGGTGGAACTCGCCTGCACGGTGTCCTACCAGGACATCAGGCTTCCGGTGCTGAACAGGACGCCGACGGGCAACCGGATCACCGTCTCGTTCACCTCCCCCCTGGACCGCTACCGGAGTCGGGGATGACCGCCGGCCGGGGCGACGCCGGGCGGGTGAGCATCTTCCTCGCCGTAGCCCTCGTCGGGGTGCTGGCCATCATCGGCATGGCCTTCGACGGCGCAGGGCAACTGCGTACCCTCCAGCGGGCCGAGAACCTGGCCGCCGAGGCGGCGCGGGCCGGCGGGCAGGCCATCGACCGGGCCGCCGCCATCGAGGGCGGCCCCAAGCGGATCAACCAGCGGCAGGCCCGCCGCGCCGTAGCGGACTACCTGGCCGCCGCCGGGGCCAGTGGCCACACCGTCAGCTTCCCGGTGGTCGACGGCGAAACCCAGATCCGGGTACGCGTCACGGTCACCTACCGCCGGGCCATGCTCGGTCTCTTCGGCTTCTCCAACACCGTCACCGTCTCCGGTGAGGCGACCGCGCGGCCGCTGACCGGGCTCCCCTGAGAGAAGGAGGTCGTCATGGCCGCATCGGGTGGTACCGCCGTACGGCGCCTCGGTCGCATCCTGACCGGCTTCGGTGCCCTGGTCGTGCTGGTCGGCCTGCTGGTCGGCGGGCCGATCGCGTTGCTGGCCTTCGCCGGCAACCCGTTGCCGGACCACGTACCGACCCTGGCGGAGATCGGCACCACCCTGACCAGCCGGGACGACGGTCAACTGTTCCTGCGGGCGTTGGCCCTGGTCGGCTGGTTCGGTTGGGCCACCTTCGCCCTCTCGGTGCTGGTGGAACTGGGTGCCCAGACCCTGCGCCGACCCGCCCCCCGGCTGCCCGGGATGGGCCGACAGCAGCGGGCCGCCGCCGCCCTGGTCGGCTCGGTCGCGCTGATCCTCGTCGCCAGTCCGGCCGCCGCCGCCACCGCCGCGTACACCACCGGGCCGTACCAGGCCGCCCCCACCGCGACGGTCGCCTACGCCTCCTCCGCGACCGGCCTGACGGCGACGGGATCGGATATCCAGGCGACCGTACGGGCGGACCACGCCCCGGTCTATCAGGTGGCCAAGGGCGACTACCTGGGTAAGGTCGCCGACCGGTACCTGGACGACTTCGAGGACTACCGCGAACTGGCCACCCTCAACGGGCTGCGCAACCCGGACCAGATCCGCCCCGGCCAACTGATCAAGCTTCCGGCTCAGGCCCAGGACCAGGGGGTACGGCCGCACGCCACCGGTCGGCTGGTCACCCCGAAGGCGACCCCGGCCCGACCCTCGCCACAGCCGGGGTCGGCGACGCCACAGCCGAGCCAGACCACGCCGCAGCCGGGGTCGGCCACGACCGTGCCCGTCTCGCCGGAGGATCGGCAGCCGACCGCGCCCCGTGACGAGGCCGCCGAGGATCAGCCTCCGGTGGTGACGGTGGGCGCGGCCCGGGCCGGCGATCCCGACCGGGTGAACCGTCCGTTGGCCATCTCCGCCGTACTGGCCGTGGCCAGCATCGTCGGCGCGCAGATCGGCGCCGTGCTGGGCCTGCGCCGACGGCCCGTCACCACCACGGCCAGCAGCACCTGGCAGCACCGGCGCAGCAGCGCGCCCCGCGAACTTCCCACTGGCCGGCACCGCAAGGACTGAGGAACTGCCGATCCGGCGCCAGCGGCTCGCAAGTCAGGGCAGGCGTGCCTCGAGCTTGCCGTTGACCACGCGGGTGGGCAGGATCTGCTGGTCGTTCGAGGAGGGGCCGTGCACCACCTCGCCGCCGTTGAGGCGGAAGGTGCTGCCGTGCCAGGGGCAGACCACGCAGGCGTGTCCGTCGATCTCGCGTACCTCACCCTCGCCGAGCGGCCCGCTCTGGTGGGGGCAGCGCTCCAGCATCACGGTCACATCGTCCCCGTGCCGGTAGAGGATCACCGACACCTCGTCGACCTTGCGGGTGACCAGTTCCCGTTGGGGCAGGCTGGCCATCTCCCCGATGGTGTGCCACCCATCGCCGATCAGGTGCAGGTCGGAGACGGCGACATTCACCTGGGCACCCTGCTTGTACGCCAGGTGTCCACCGATGTACGCCCCGGCACTAGCGGCACTGAGTCCGAGGAAGCCCAGGGCGCGGCCGAGGCCGTGGCGGCCGGACAGCCGGGCGGCCAGCGAGCCCCCGTACAACACCAGGGCCACGCTGTTCGAGGCGGCGTGCACCAGGCCGACCCGGCGCTGGTCACGGGCCAGGGCCGCCCAGTCGTTGAGCCCCGCCACCGCGGAGGGCACGGCGCTGGCGGTGCCGACCGCGATGAGGGCGGTGGCCGCCCGCCGCTGACCCGGCAGCAGATCCAGTACGGCCGCACTCATCCAGGAACCGACCGTGACCTGCACCATCGCGGGGTGCAGCGGATGCCCCAGCCAGACCCCGTGCAGCAGATCCCGGACCCGCTGCCCCCGCAGGGTGCCCTGTACCGCGCGCTGCAACCGGTCGCCGAACCGGTCAAGGCGGGAGTTCTGCTCAATCTTCGTCAATAGCTCTCGCACGACTACCGACTTCCCACCCCAGGCCCCCCCAAACCGCCCCCCACCCCTCAATCTCCCCCACGCCCCACCCCCTCTCCCCGCCGATCTTGCACTTTTGGTCGCCGATATACCCCTTCCAGGCGGATTTGTCGAGGCAAAAAGTGCAAGATCGGCGGGGAGGGGCGGGGTGGGGGTGGGTGGGTTAGCCTGCTTCGGGTGGGGGAACAGGCGGGGGGCGTGGGGGCTAGGCGACGGACGGTGTTGGCTGCGGCCACGGCGGTCGGGCTGCTCGGCGGGGGGTGTGGTCCGGGCCCTTCATCAGCTGCCACCGAGTTGGATCTGGCGGGGCTTGTTGACGAGTTGACCGGGTCGTTGTCGGCGAACGAGCCGTACCGTGATCCGGATTCGGCGGAACGGCGTACGGCTGCGCGGGCGGCTCGGGCGCTGGTGGCCGGGGGCGACAAGACGGCAGGGGGCGACAAGACGGCGGAGGCCGACCGGCTCTTCGCCGACCTGGGGTTCCAGGCTCGGCACGGGGTCGATTCGGCTACCGGTCGGGAGTGCAGCAGCTACCTTGCCGGGGGTTCCGACAGCCGGACCTGGGGGGCGGTACTGGTCGACCGGTCCGCCACCCCCCGCACGGTGATCGAGGTGCCGCACCCCGGGTTCGACATCAACACCGAGAAGATCGGGCTGGCGTTGCACCGCCGGGTCCCCGGCAGTGTGCTGCTGGTCGCCGGTGCCCACCGGCAGGCCGCTGCCGGCGCCGCCGACGTGGCCCACAACAACCGTTCCCTGTTCCACAGTCTGGCCGTGACCTTCGCCGAGGCCGGCCTGGACGAGATCCAGCTGCACGGCTTCGCCGACCGCAATCTGCCCTCCTCGGACGTCGTCGTGTCTACCGGTTCGGCACCGACGAACCGGCTGGCCCGCCGGATCGCCGACAGCCTCTCCGAGCTTGGTCTGCGCACCTGCCGGTCCTGGGTACGCCGCTGCGGTCAACTGGAGGGACGCACCAACGAGCAGGGGCGCGCCGCCGCCGAGGCCGGGAGGGGCTTCGTCCACCTGGAGTTGAACTGGTCGATCCGCAGCGACTCGGCCACCGGCGACCGGGTGGTGGCGGCGCTGGCGGAGCGGCTCGCCGAGGACTGACCCCGACGAGCCGCCGCGAGGCTCACACTCGGCGGGCGGTCCGGAACCGCAGCGCCCAGTAGCCGGTGCCGTCGAGGATGGACTCGCCGCCCAGGTCACCCATGGTGGGCCCGTTGGCGGTGGTACGGCTGGAGATGAAGCGGTGGTGACCACGGTCGTCGACACCGAGGTAGATGCCCATGTGCTCGATGTTCGCGCCCTGGATCGGGCCGGCGTTGAAGAAGAGCATGTCGCCCGGGAGCAGACGGTCCAGCTCGCGGGCCCGCTTGCCGGTGTTCGGCATCAGCTGGGTGCCCGGTCCGACCGAGGCCATCGCGGTGGCCCGGCGGGGCAGGCCGGGACCGGCGTTGTTGGTGCCGAGCAGGGGGTAGCCGGCCCGGTAGCCGTACACCATCCGGACGAAGCCCGAGCAGTCCAGGCTGAGGAAGTGCGACGGGCTGGGCCGTTCCTCCTTGTCCGGGAAGCTCCACGAGATCCCCAGGTAGTCGTAGAAGTCGGAGTTCTCCGCCCGGCCGTCCGGGTCGATGTTCGACAGGGGGCCGAAGGCGGCGTCCCCGGAGTACTGCCGACCCTCCCGGTCCCGCTTGGGCTGGCCCAGGTAGGTGTACTCCATCGCCAGGGCGAGGATGTCCGCCGACCGGTCCTTACGCGCCTTGGCGAACCAGTCGATGAACCACTTCTCCTCCTCCGCCCCGGCCCGCCACTGGCGGGGGGCCAGCCGTACCCAGAACTCGGTGTGCAGCTTGGCCTTGGTGAACCGAGGCTCGGCGAAGGTCCGCTTCTTGCCGATCAGATGGACCGTACGGGAACCGTCGGTCATGATCGCGATGGTCTTGCCTTTGTCGTCGAGCACCTGGGTCCGGTCCGGGGCGGTCATCCGGATGTAGCGCAGCCCGCTGGTAGCCGCCGGGGTGGCGGCCTGTGCGGCCTGCGGACCCAGGCTCAGTTCGAGCGGAGCCGGGATGGAGTGCCGGACGGCCACATAGGTGAAGGTGCCGCCGCCGGCCAGCAGGGTGAAGGCGGCGATCACCATCAGCGCCGCCTGGCTGCGCGAGTAGGTCCGGTAGTTCATTCCCCGTTACCTCTTCGATCGGTGCTCAGGTGACCGGCACGAAGCCGGCCACGACGCCGCTCACCGCGACCCCGTAGGTGATGGCGGTGACCATGATGGTGGCCAGCACGGTGGCCTTCGGCGGCTGCCGGACGAGCTGGTAGGCGATCAGTCCCGGCGCGACGAAGCCCAGGGTCTGGTGGGCGAAGAGCAACGGTAGATCGCGTTGGACGATGATGAACAGCGTCATCTGCAGGAAAACGCTGAGCAGCACGATCGCGGCGAACAGTCGCTTGCCGTAGAGGATCACCATGCGCTGCATCAGCCGGGTCAGGCCGTAGGTGACCACGGTCATCACCACGATCACCCCGGCCTGGAGCGGGTCCTCGATCAGCGCCAACGCGATCCAGCCGGGCGTGATCATTCCGCCCGGGGACAGGTTGGTGGTCAGGTAACACAGCAACGCGAAGACCAGGCCGATGCCCAGGCAGGCGGTCGCGAGCTGAGCACTCAGCTCTCCCCCGAAAATCATCGCCGGATCCCTCCCAGGAAAACGGTCTCGGCGTCCACGTCGAACCCGGGCGTGCTCGGCGTACGCAACATCGATTCGGCGCGGTCACGGCCGCGCGGCTCCCAACTCGGCAGGGCGGCCAACTCGTGCAGCAGCACCTCACCCTGGCCGTGGATGTTGCCGACCGCGATCACCGAGCCGTCCGAGGCGGTGGCGGCCATCACCTCGGCGAGCAGCCGTTCGGGGGGCAGCTTGCCGCCCAGGTCGACCACCCGGCCCTGAAGGTCCGCCGGCACGTTGACCCGGGCGCTGCGGGTCATCTCGCCGATCAGCACGATCCGCTGGGGCTGTACGCGACCGGCCAGGGTGCCCATCTGCCCGTTGCGTTCCACCCGGTCCGGACGACAGTTGATCACCATGGTCAATGGCCGGTTGATCAACTGCTGCTGCTCCAACTGCTGGATGTTCATGAAGGTCGACTCGGGGTCGTTCGCGGCGAAGATGTTCGCGAAGCGCACCCGCTTGTCCTGGTGGAGCACCCGGGCCACGGAGAGCACCCCGGGGTCGGGGGGTGCCGCCCACATCCCGGCCAGGGCGCTGCGCCGGTCCACTCCCAGTTCCGCGGCGACGGCCAGGGCGATCGCCACGTTCTCCTTGAAGGTGATCCAGCCGAAGCCGGCCATCTCCTGGTCGGTCACCGACTCCGGGTCGACCGAGATCAGTCGGCAGTTCCGCTTGGCGGCCTCCTGTTCCAGGATGGCCAGCCGGTCCTTCTCGGCGGTGATGCAGATGCCACCCTCCGGCATGGACCGACTCAACGACCGGGCCACGTCGTCGAGGGTGGGCCCCATCTCGGCCAGGTGATCCTCGCGGACGTTGCACAGCACCCCGATGTTCGACCGGATCAACTTGCTCTGGTTGATCTCCTGAAGCGCCGGCATGACCGCCATGCACTCGATGACCAGGGCGTCCGGGTGGTAGACCGCCGCCCGCCGGACGATGCCGATCTGCTCCACCACGTTGGCGATGCCGAACTTGCGGTGCACCGGCTCCTCGCTGGCGTCCGGGAAGATGAACCGGGCCGCGGTGCCGGTGGTCTTGGCCACCACTACCTTGTTCCCCCCGCGCAGGGCACCGGCGCACAGCCGGGTGATGGAACTCTTGCCCCGAATGCCGTTGACCAGCACCCGGTGCGGGATGGTGTTCAGGTTGCGGTAGTGGTTGCGCTGCTCGATCACTCCCGCCACGACCAGGGCGAGACAGCACAAGCTGTAGACGGTGTACAGGTAGAACATGTCAGCCCTTCGTCCCCCGACCGGTGCCCGCCGCCGAACGCACCCTCGGCAGGACGGTGGTGCGGTCGGCCCCGGCGCCCCGCAGCCGCAGGGCCCCGCCGAATCTCGCCGAGCCGGTGTGCCGGACCTGGCGGCAGATCTCCAGACACATCGCGATCGCACCGATGTCGTCGTGCCGTTGCGGCGGCACCGGCAGCTCGACGTTGCCCTCGCTCATCCGGTCGGCGACATTCGCCAACCGACGCAGGGGCCGGACGAAGATGTAGAGCTGCCATACATGGGTCAGCAGCACGACCCCGACGGCCGCTCCGGCCATCAGCAGGGTCCAGCGCTGCTCGACCAGTTCCGGCAGCCGCAGCCCGGAGGTGTCCTGCTCGATCACGACCGCCCACTCCAGGTGGGCCACCGTCCCGGGCGCGGACAGGCCGGCGGCGGCGACCAGGGCGGGCTCCCCCTCGGCGGTACGTGACCGGCCGACCGTCCCGCCCGGCAGGGCCTCCACGGCGGCCTCCCGGACCAGGTCACCCTGCAAGGGTTGGAAGGCCTGGAAGCCCTCGGAATCCAGCACGGTACGCAACTCGGCGTCAACCACATAGGTACGCCCGCTGACCCGGCGCACCAGGCCCAGCAGCCGGTCCGGGTCGAACTCGCCGACGATCGAGTAGCCGTCGGCCATCTGGTTGTAGGCGTACACGACGGGTAGGCGCTGCACCGTCCGGTCCAGGTGGATGCCGATCTCGCCGGGCAGTGGCTCGACCGTACGCAGCGGACGGCGGCCCGCGCTGGCCAGCACTGTGCCGTCCCGATCCACCAGGTAGAGGGCCCGCAACCGATCGTCGGTGTCGAGTTCCCGGTCGAGTCGCCTGCCGGCCTGCTCCAGGTCCTGCACGTTGAAGCCGTACGAGGTCCGCGAGACCGTGACCAGTCCACCGTCGAGGAGGTTGCCCAGCGCGCTGCTGGCCTCCTCGGCACGGTTCTCCTCGTCGCGCATGAGTTGCACCGGAACGGTCGGGTCCGGAGCCCGCAGTCCGAGCGCGACGACCGCCGCCGGCCAGAGCAGGGCGATGACGAGGGCGACGCTGAGGCCCTGGAGCACGGTCGGGCGCCAGCGCCGGTCGGTGGGGAACTGCTCACCGGAGGTCAGGGCCAGGGCGCGGGCGATCCGGTGGGCCTCCCGGATGCGCAGCTTCGGCCGCCGGGCGGTGATGGCCCCGCAGGCGTCCGCCTTGGCCTGGCTGAGCAGCACCCGTACGGGCAGGAACAGCGACCTGCGCATGATCCAGAAGCTGAGCAGGCCGACGGCCAGCAGGCTGAGTCCCAGCAGCAGGCCCTTGCGCACCGAGGTTCCGGTGCTCACCTCGGTGGTGAGCAGGGAGACGATCACCAGGCCGGAGCTGCCCACCGGGGCGGAGGAGATCAGCAGTCGCCGGTCCGACCATTCCTTGACGACGACCTGTCGGCTCTGCCGGGAGCCGGCCTCGACCAGCCCCTCGAAGATCGCCGGCAGGTGGGCCGCCTCGACCGCGTTGGCCCCCTGCATCAGGCTGATCGTGCCGTCCGGGGTCAGGGCGTGGATGCCGTGTCCGGCGTCCGGGTTGAGTCGCAGGTTCCGCATGGTGAGCGGCTGGGTGGCCAGGACGACCCGGGTCTCGTCCAGCGCGATCCCGTACACCATGAGGGGTCCGTCGGCGTTGGTCACCGCCAGGGTGGAGCCGATCGGCAGTTCCGCGGGCAGCAGCTCAAGTGGCAGCTCCGTGCCCTTGGCCGTGATCACCTGCCGGGTCCCGGCGTCCATGATCAACGCCCCGCTGATGTTGCGTCCTCCGCTGATCAGGCGGTTCAGCAGCTCGGCGTCGGTGCTCTCGCCGCGGTTCTGCACCATCCGGGTCAGTTCATCGCGTCGGGCGGTGGCGTCCAGCCGGATGCTGGAGGCCAGCTTGGCGACGATGTCCCGCTGCGAGTCGACCACGGCCGGCAGCGCGCCGTGCTGGGCGTTCACCGCGAAGCCGAGGACGGCCGCGACGACGACGAACATCGTCGCCAGGAGGTAGACCAGGGAGGGGGCGTTGGTCCCCGCCGGGAAGGCCGCCGCCGGCAACTGCTGCTCCAGAGCACGGCGTCGCCATGCCACCAGTTGCGCCTGGTCGTTGACCGAACCGCCTATCGGCTGCTGTGGCGCACCTTGGGCCGAACCGCTTCGCACCTGAGGACAACCTTCCGGGGGTGGCCAGGCTGCCATGAAGACCTGTCCGCCCAGCTCAATGCCAGGCAGGGACGCCAGGCCGGGCAGATGCTAGCAAGGCTCACGTTCACCGAGGGTCCGGTATTTACGGTCAGGACCCCGGTCGCGCCCCCCGGACGACCAGCCCTTCGGTGTCGGCACCCCTGGTCAACAAGCTGCCCTCGATCCGGTCGACCGCCGCCTCGTAGATCGTGCGCCGCCCCGGGGGCAGGGCAGGATCGGCCAGTTTCCGCTCAAGATCAACCAAACGGATATCCGGATTAAGATCAACGAAGGTGGGAATGGCCTCAATGGCCACCACCTTCCACCGGTTCGTATCGCCCGCCGGGCCGAACACCGCTCGGATCATCACCCCGTCCCGGTTGGTGTTCACGGGCTGGGCATGCCGGGCGATGTGGTTGCCCATGCCGTAGACGATCCAGGTGTCCCCGATCCGCTCGACCGGCTGCACCACATGCGCGTGGTGCCCGAAGACCAGGTCCACATCGTCGATCTCGGCGACCGCGCGCGCCCAGGTCTGCTGGTCGACGTCGGGCTCGTGCTCGTACTCGGTGCCCCAGTGCAGGCTGACCACGACGATCTCCGCGCCGGACTGCCGGGCCGCCGCGGCCTCGCGCCGGATGGCCTGCGGGTCGATCAGATTCGACACCCACTCCTTGCCGGCGGGCGGACGCAGACCGTTGTAGCTCTTGGTGTAGCTGAGGTGCCCGACCTTGACACCCTTGACCTCGTAGATCTTGGCGGCACCGGCTCCCCGCTTGGTCCGGTAGCTGCCGGTGTGACCGAGGCCGACCTCATCGAGGGCGTCCAGAGTGCGCTTGACCCCCTCCATCCCCTGGTCGATGGTGTGGTTCGAGGCGGTCGAGCAGCCGTCGTACCCGGCGGCCTTGATGCCCTGCACGATCTCTCGGGGCACGCTGAACTTGGGAAAGCCGATGTACGGCCCACCCGGCGGGGCCACCGGGGTCTCCAGGTGACACAGGGCCAGGTCGGCTGCGGAGACCGTCTCGCGTACGTGCTCCAGCATCGGCCCGAAGTCCAGGCCGCCGGCACCGTCCCGGCGGGCCTGATCCCACAACTCCGGGTGTACGAGGATGTCGCCGGAGCCGATCACCGAGATCGTGCGACCGGAGACCTTCTCCGCGGCGGCGATCGGACGGGGTGTGCCGATCGGCGCGGGCTCCTCGGAGGACCAGGGTCCGAACACGTAGATGGCACCTGCGGCGACCGCCAGCGCCGTCACCGAACCCAGGATCGCCCGAAGCGTTCCGGAGAACCCGCCGCTGGACTCAGAGCTTCTCGACACTGCGACAGGCTAGACCGCCAGCCCGACCACCCGATCCCACCCCTGCGGGTCGGGATCGCTCGACTCCGTCACCCCGAAACGGCGGAATCAACCCGCCGCCGACCCCGCCATCCCGGCGAAACGGCTACGACCCACCGGCCCCGATCAAGGCGCCGGAGGCCCCGGCAGGGCCACCGGGGCGCCGGTCGGGGTGAGCAGGGCCCGAGCCGCCACGGACATCCGGCGTCGCTGCCCGACGGTGGCCCGCCGGACGAACACGTCGTAATCCTGCGCGGCCACCTCGTCCAGGATGCCCCCGTAGAGCAGGTACGCGGTGCGGATGCAGGACTGCGAGCCGGGCTCCAGCAGGAGCACCCCGGGGGCGGCGGCGGCGTAGTGGGCCTGGGCCCGGGTGACCTCGTACCGGATCAACTCACGCACCGGCTCGGTTGTCCGACCGGCGGCCCGGCAGGCCAGCAGATCGTCGCGGGTCACCCCGAACTTCGCCAGGTCCTCCTCCGGCAGGTAGGTCCGGCCCCGGTCCAGGTCCTCGGCCACGTCCCGGATGAAGTTGGTGAGCTGGAAGGCGAAGCCGAGCTGACGAGCCGGCTCCCGGGCCGCCGCCAGGGAGGGGCTGCCCAGGATCGGCAGCATCATCGTGCCGATGACTGCGGCCGATCCCTCCATGTAGTCCAGCAGGTGGTCATAGGTGCGGTAGGAGGTGACCGTCAGGTCCATCGCCATGCTCTTGAGGAACGAGGCGAAATCCTCCCGATCCAGGTCGAAGACGGCGATGGTGTGCAGCACCGCCGGCAGTAACGGGTCGTCGACCGGCTCGCCGTGCAGCCCGGCCACGAACCGCCCACCCCAGTCGTCCAGCAGGGCCGCCCGCTCGGCCGGCGGCAGCGCCTCCGTCTGATCGACGATCTCGTCGGCGTACCGGGTGAATCCATAAAGGGCATGAACATGTCGGCGTTTCCATGCGGGCAGCAGCCGGGTAGCGAGATAGTACGTGCGTCCGTGCTGTCTGTGCAGGTCACGGCACCGACCGTAAGCGGTGGCGAGGTCCAGATCCATTCGCCCTCCCAGGAATCGACGCACCAATCGACGCAACTAGAGACCCTAGGGTACGCTCAGCCGCATGGCCAACGACCGACTAACGGGTAACCTCCTTCGCGTGTTGCCTGAACAGCCGGTCGGTGGAGACGAACCGATTCCGGCCGTCCTGGCCGCGTACACCCGGGATCTCGTCCTCGCGGTGGAGCAGACCCTCGCCGGTTTCCTCGACGCCGAAGTAGCGGCGTTGGCCGCGATCGATCCGGCGATGGGCGGCTTCGCCGCCACGGCCCGTGACTGCGTTCTCGCTGGTGGTAAACGAGTCCGCCCAATCTTCGGCTACTGGGGATGGCGTGGCGCGGTCGGCGATGCCGAGCCGCTGGACACCGTGCTGCCCGCACTGGCCACCCTGGAGCTTCTGCACGCCTTCGCCCTGGTCCACGACGACGTGATGGACCACTCCGCCACCCGACGAGGGCGTCCCACCGCCCACGTGGCGGTGGCCGCCCAACACGCCGCAGCCGGCCGCAGCGGCGACTCCGGCCGGTTCGGCGAGGCCGTCGCGGTGCTGATCGGGGACCTCTGCCTGGTCTGGGCGGATGAGTTGCTGGCCCGCTCCGGGCTGGCCCCGGAGCGCCTGCTTCAGGTACGCCGCGGTTACGACCGGATGCGGGTGGAGACCATCGCCGGGCAGTACCTGGACGTCCTCGGTGAGAGCGATCCGCAGAACTGGTCGGTCGACCGGGCCCTGCGGGTGGCCCGATACAAGACCGCCAGCTACACCGTCCAGCGCCCCCTGCTGTTCGGGGCCAGCCTGGCCGGGGTCCACGACGACGCCCCACTGGCCGCCGCGTACACCCGCTACGGGCTGGCGGTCGGAGAGGCCTTCCAACTCCGCGACGACCTGCTCGGGGTCTACGGCGATCCGCGTACCACCGGCAAACCCGCCGGTGACGACCTGCGCACCGGCAAACCGACCGCCCTGCTGATGCTGGCCCGCGAGCTGGCCTCACCGGCCCAGCGCCGAGCCCTGGAGGGCAGCGGTTCGGTTTCCACCGAGCCGGAGGTGGCCCGCCTGGCCGAGATCGTGCTCGACACCGGGGCGGTCGGCCGGATCGAGCGGATGATCGACGAACGGGTCCAGGAGGCGGTGGCCGCGCTGGCCACGGTCACCATCGACGAGACCGCCCGCACCGCGCTGTTCGCCCTGGCCAGCGCAGCCACCGACCGGAGGGCATGATGGCCAGCAGGAGATCGTCGGCGCGCACGGTCGCCGGGCGTACGGATCGGGTGGTCGTGGTCGGAGCCGGCCTGGGCGGGCTGGCCTGCGCCCTGCACCTGGCCGGCAGCGGGCGGCAGGTCACCCTGCTGGAACGCGAGCCGCTGCCGGGTGGTCGGGCGGGCCGACTCAGTCTCGACGGGTACGAGTTCGACACCGGGCCGACCGTGCTGACCATGCCCGACCTCATCGCGGAGGCTCTCGGGGCGGTCGGGGAGGAGTTGAGCGACTGGCTCGACCTGGTCCCCCTGGATCCGGCCTATCGGGCCTACTACCCGGACGGGTCGACCCTGGACGTGATCACCGACACGGCCCGGATGGCGGCGGAGATCTCCCGGGTCTGCGGGCCCCGTGAGGCCGACGGCTACCTGCGGTTCGTCGACTTCGCCCGCAACCTGTGGCGGCTGGAGCGGGCCGACTTCATCGAGCGCAACTTCGACGCGCCGACCGACCTGCTCACCGCCAACCTGCTCAAGCTGATGGCCACCGGGGCCTTCCGGCGGCTGCAAACCAAGATCGACCAGTTCTTCCGCGACCCGCGTACCCGACGCATCTTCTCCTTCCAGGCGATGTACGCCGGGCTGTCGCCGCACGACGCCCTGGCCATCTACGCCGTGATCGCGTACCTCGACTCGGTCGCGGGGGTCTACTTCCCCCGCGGCGGGGTCCACGCGGTCTCCCGGGCCCTGGCCGGGGCGGCGGAGAAACACGGCGTACGCATCCGGTACGGCACCACGGTGACCCGGGTGGAGACCGCGAACGGTCGGGCCACCGGGGTGCTGACCGCCGACGGCGAGTTCGTGCCGGCGGACGCGGTGGTGCTCAACCCCGATCTGCCGGTGGCCTACCGTGACCTGCTCCCGCCGGCCCGCCAGCGCCGGCTGGCCTACTCGCCCTCCTGCGTGGTGCTGCATGTCGGCTCGACCCAGGGGTACGGGCGGATCGCCCACCACAACATCCACTTCGGCCGGGCCTGGAAGGGCACCTTCGACGAGGTGATCCGGCGGGGGGAGCTGATGACCGACCCCTCCCTGCTGGTCACCAACCCGAGCCGGACCGATCCGGCGGTGGCCCCGGCCGGTCGGCACACCTACTACGTGCTGGCCCCGGTGCCCAACCTCGACCGGGCCCCCTTCGACTGGCGCGGCGACCTCACCGCCCGCTACACCGACCAACTGATCGCCACCCTCGAGGAACGCGGCTATGTCGGCTTCGGCGCCGGGGTAGAGGTGCTCCAGGCGATCACTCCGGCGGAGTGGGCGGAACAGGGCATGGCCGCGGGCACTCCCTTCGCCGCCTCGCACAGCCTGTTCCAGACCGGCCCCTTCCGGCCGGCGAACCTGCACCGGTCACTGCCCAACGTGGTGTTCGTCGGTTCCGGCACCCAACCCGGGGTCGGCGTCCCGATGGTGCTCATCTCCGGCAAACTCGCCGCAGGCCGGATCACCGGGGCCGACCGGTGAGGTCGTACGGTACAGCGCAGCCGAACCCCGAAGTCGCGAACAGAGGTATGCACTGATGTCCCCGTCCCGGGAGAGTCATCTGGTCGAGTTGGTGGACGAGACCGGTCAGCCCATCGGCTCGACCACGGTCGCTACGGCCCACCAGCCCCCCGGCCGGCTGCATCGTGCCTTCTCCGTGCTGCTGGTGGCACCGGACGGTCGGGTGCTGCTGCAACGTCGAGCCGCGGTGAAGACCCGGTTTCCACTGCGCTGGGCCAACGCCTGCTGCGGCCATCCCCAGCCGGGTGAGTCCCTGGCCGAGGCGGCCAACCGGCGGCTGGCGGAGGAGTTGGGGGTCGGGCCGGTCCCGCTGACCGAGGTCGGGGTGCACATCTACCGTGCCGAGGATCCGGCCACCGGACGGGTCGAGGTCGAGTACGACCACGTCCTGCGCGGCGAGTTCGAGCCGGAAGCGCCCCTGCACCCGCAGCCCGCCGAGGTCGCCGAACTCCGCTGGGCGGATCCGGTGACCCTCTCCGCTGAACTGATCGAGGACCCCGAGGCGTACGCCCCGTGGCTGGGCGGGGTGCTGGACCGACTCCTGCGCCCGTCGGGCCCGGCCCAGTTGCCGGCCAGCGACGCGTCGGAGCGGTCGGGTGGTCGATGAGGCGCTGAGCGCCGGGGCGGTAGCCCGACGGTTGGGTATCGCAGTCACCACCCTGCGCACCTGGCACCAGCGGTACGGTCTGGGGCCTAGCCAACACGTCCCCGGGCACCACCGGCGCTACACCACGGCCGACCTGGCCCGGCTGGAGGTCATGCGGCGACTCACCGCGGACGGTGTCAGCCCGGCGGAGGCGGCCCGCTGGGCCCGGCAGGCCCCGGAGCCGGGGTCCGTCCGGACGCCGCGCCCGGTGGGGTCGACGAAGGCCCGAGCCGGTGGCGGGGCCACCATCCCGGTGCACCGGGCCGGTCCGGTGGCCCGTGGCCTGGCCCGAGCCGCGATGCGCCTGGACGCCGAGGCGATCAGCGAGACCATCACCCGGGCGATCGCCACCGACGGGGTGGTCGACACCTGGGACCACCTGCTCCGCCCGGTGCTGGTCGGCATCGGGGAGCGGCACGCCGCCACGGCTGCCCTGGTCGAGGTGGAGCACCTGATCTCCCGGTGCGTGTCGACCGCCTTCGCGGCGGTCGTGGCGGCCCGTCCCGCTCCGGCCGGGCAACCGCCCCGCATCCTGCTCGCCTGTGCCGACGAGGAGCAGCACAGCCTGCCCCTGGAGGCGCTGGCAGCGGCGCTGGCCGAGGTCGGGGTCAACCATCGGATGCTCGGCGCCCGGGTGCCGCCGACGGCCCTGCTGGACGCGGTAGAGCGGACCGGGCCGGCCGCGGTGATGATCTGGTCACACATCCGGGCCACCGCCGACCCGACCCAGCTCAACGCGCTGCTCAGTGCGCCCCGCCGGCCCCTGCTGCTGCTTGCCGCCGGGCCGGGTTGGCGGGTCGACACCCTGCCCGCCGGGGTGGTGCACCTCGGCGATCTGGCCGAGGCGGTCGAGCTGGCGATCTCCGTACGCGACTCGCTGGGCCGACCGGCCGCCTCCTGAGCCCGCGCCCACCTCCCCTACCCGCCGCTATCCGCCGAAAAGGGGTGAACTAGCGTTCGAGGCTTGCATACCCGAACCCCTCTCGGGAGCGAACGATGCATCCTCGTCTGCTGCGCACCTGCCTGACCGGGCTGACCCTCCTGCTGCTGGCCGGCTGCGGCCCGGGTACCTCCGAGCCCACCCCGGCCCCCACCAGCCCGCCACCCTCGGCCGCCCTGCCGCCGGAGGCGGCGGCCCCCAGCCCCACCGCCTCCCCCAAGCCCCGGTTGCGGCCCCTGCCCGCCAAGCTGCCCGCCGGCCTGGTGCGCACCACCGGCGGTACGAAGGTGGCGCTCACCTTCGACGACGGTCCGGACCCGGCCTGGACCCCGAAGGTGCTGGACCTGCTGAAGGCCGCCAAGGTCAAGGCCACCTTCTGTGTGGTGGGTACCCAGGTCCGCAAACATCCCGAGCTGGTCCGGCGGGTCGTCCGGGAGGGGCACCAGCTCTGCAACCACAGCTGGAACCACGACCTGGACCTGGCCCGGCGGCCGGTCGCCGAGATCCGCGCCGACCTGGCCCGGACCAACCGGGAGATCCGGCGCGCGGTGGCCGACGCGAAGGTGCCGTACTACCGGCAGCCCGGCGGTCGCTGGACCGCCGAGGTGGTCAAGGTGGCCAAGCAGTTGGACATGCGATCCCTGCACTGGTCGGTCGACCCCCAGGACTGGACCCGACCCACCGCCGCCACCATCCAGAAGCGGGTGCAGCGGGCCGCCCGGCCCGGCTCGGTGGTCCTGCTGCACGACGGAGGCGGCAATCGGGCCGCCACCCTGGCCGCCTGCCCCAAGGTGATCGCCGCCCTCAAGCGCGACCACGGGATCACCCGACTCCGCTAGCACCCCGCTGACCTGCGGTTTCGGGAGCTTCTGCGGCTGGAGGCATACCGGTTTGGTCGTCCGGTCAGACATCACGTATGCTTTCCAAGCCTCCGGCGGGGCCGGATGGGAGCAAGTCCGCACAGAGTTGCGAATGTGCAATGATGGCGGGGCCGCCCTCATCGTCTAGCGGCCCAGGACGCCGCCCTTTCAAGGCGGTAGCACGGGTTCGAATCCCGTTGGGGGCACGGTCCGGCTTCGGCCGGATGCAACACTAGCTAGGTCCTGTGGAGCAGTTGGAGTGCTCGCCGCCCTGTCAAGGCGGAGGTCGCGGGTTCAAGTCCCGTCAGGACCGCAAGCGCTGACGCCGCGCCATTCGCGCGGCGTTCTGCGTATCGGGACAGGTGACCCGTTCGGTGGCGCTCCCGCCAACCGGGTAACATGACCCGAGCACCACGGCCAGGTAGCTCAGTTGGTACGAGCGTCCGACTGAAAATCGGAAGGTCGGCGGTTCGACCCCGCCCCTGGCCACATAGCCTTTCGCCGGGCTACAGAGGTCCCCACCAGCGGAAACGCAGGTGGGGATCTTGCTATCTGCCCTGATCGCCGATCATCCGCCGTGGCCTTCCTCACACGGCCTCAGATCACGGCGGACGAGGGAAATCCAGGTGCTGTCTCAGCGGTGCCCCGCCGAAGCTCAGCTCGTTGCCGTCCGGGTCGTAGAAGTCCGCTTTGCGTACCCCGTTGGGGTAGGTCTCCCGCTTCGCTGGCTCGACCCCCCGGTCCGCGGCAGCGGCGACGAACCCGTCGAGGTCGTCCACGAAGATGGTGAGCAGCGTGTGGCCCGCATGGGCCGGTCGGTGCTCGATGAAGATCGACCGGTGTTCGGCCAGCTCCCACACGGCTTCCGTGTCGCTGGCCACGTAGGACGGCGGAACGCCGAGAAGCTTCTCGTACCAGGCCAGGGCGGCGGGATAGTCGTCCACCGAGATGCCTGCGTAGATGTCGACTGGCATCGACACATCGTACTTGCCACCAAGCAGGGGCAAAGCAGTCAAGTGCCCCTGGGCTCATGGCCACCGGAGCAGCTAGTCCTGTCGCCAGAGATACCAACCCACCGCGGCCCCGACAAGAAGCAGGGCCACCGCGAACAGCGCTCTTGCCGCCGCCGAGGGCATCGGGATGAAGAAGGGCACCTGCTGGGGTCGGGTGCTGATCTGGGATCCGCCCGGTCGGCTGGTGTTCACCTGGCAGATCGGCCCGGATCGGGCGCCGGTGCCGGACCCGGCCCTGGCCAGCGAGGTTGAGGTGCAGTTCACACCGGCGGCAGCGGGCACGCTGGTCGAGGTCACACACCGGCATTTCGACCGGCATGGCGAGGCGGCCGAGGGCTACCGGCAGGCCCTCACCGCCGGCTGGTCCGAGCTGCTCTCCCGGTTCGCCGCGACAGTCGTCGACCGCCCGGGGTGAGGCCGGGCCGCGCGAGCCTTCAGGTGGATCGGTGCCGCAGGGTGGCGATGGTCGACCCGGCGAGGGTCAGCAGGCAGTCCGGCAGGAGTCCGTCGGCCGCCGCCGCACCGAACAGCGCCCGTCCCGTCTCCAGGTCGGAGTTGGCGTACGCGCTGACGAAGCGGGCCACCCACCGGGCGTCGTACTCGGCCTGGTCGATGCCGGGGAAGTCCAGGGCGCAGGCTCCCGGGGGCACCGGGTCACCGACCATGGTCGCGGCCAGACACCAGGCCACGTCGTACGCACCGGTCAGGCCGTCCCGGTCGACGACCGCATCGAAGGTCCCCACCACGGCGTCGGAGTCTCCGTCGAGCGCCGAGCTGAGGATCGCGGTGGCGTCGGCAAGGGTCTGCTGTGGCGAGTCGGTCACGCACCGCACAGTAAGTGCTCCGGTCAAGGAACCCGCTTGTGTCACTCTCCGCACATACGGGAGGCGACCTGCGGATAGACGGCCCTCCACGGTCCCGTCGCCCTTCGCGGCACGTTAGTCTGCGCAGCGGACCTTCGCGGAGGAAGGACGACAATGCACATGTCACGCGGCACGCGGAGCGCTGTTCTGGCGGTCTGCGCCACGGTCCTGCTCGCCACCAGCGCCTGCGGGAACGATGAGCGCGAAGAGACGACCGCCCAACAGGTGCGCCTCTACGGCACCGACGGCAACATGTCGAACTCGTACGCGGAGGAGCTGGGAGATCGTGCCAACCTGGTAGACGGTATGAAGGGCACCATCCCCCTCACACCGCTCTCGGAGGACTTCAAGAAGCGGCTACTGTCCGTGGATCCGAGTCTGGACGGTTTCCTCTACTCCGCAGAGGCGTACGACGCGGTGGTGATCAGTGCTCTCGCTGCGGAACTCGCCGGCACCACCGATCCGCCGGCCATCGCCAAGCAGATCGTCGGGGTCACCAACCACGGCACCCGCTGCGGGGCGGTGGACCAGTGCCTCCAGTTGATCCGCGACGGTGAGGACATCGAGTACCGCAGCGTCTCGATCACCCGGGCCGGGTTCACCGACGCCGGTGAGCCGGCGACCGCCAGCTACGCCACCCAGCACTTCGACGGGCAGCAGCTCAACGACGCCAAGACGGAGTTCGTCGGCGCCGGTGACGAGTCCGCCGCGAGTAGCAAGCGACCGCCGCGCGGCAGCGCCCAGTCCAGCGGGGCACCTCTGGTCTTCGGCGGGTTGCTGCCCAAGAGCGGCGACCTGGCGATCGCGTACCCGCCGCTGGCCGCTGGTGCGGCACTGGCGATCCAGGAGATCAACGCGGCCGGTGGGGTGCTCGGCGAGGAGGTGGTCTGGGTCGACGGTGACGACGGCACCAACCCGGCGATCGCCAAGGAGACCGTGGACCGACACGTCCGGGCCGGGGTCCACGTGATGATCGGCGCCGGCGGCTCCGGCATCTCCGCCGCCGTCCTGGAGGACGTGGTCAAGGCGGGCCGGATCCTGTTCTCTCCCTCCAACACGGCGGCCAGCCTGACCGAGGTGGACGACCGAGGGCTCTACTTCCGCACCGCCCCGCCGGACGGGCTGCAGGGCCGGGCCCTGGCGGACGTGATCCTCCGGGACGGCCCGCACAAGATCGCGATCGTGGCCCGCAAGGACTCCTACGGTGAGGGCCTTCAGAAGACCGTCCAGGGTGAGCTGGAACGGGCCGGGTTCGGCGGCGACAAGGTGAAGCTGCTCAACTACCAACCCGGCGAGGAGGCCGACGCCGCCCCGATCGACTTCAGCGAGGGCGCCAAGGAGATCAAGGATTTCGGTGCCGACGCCATCCTGATCATCGGTTTCGGTGAGTCCGCCGCGGTCATCCGGGCACTCGCGGACGCGGAGGTACCCCTGGCGGCGCTGGGCCGCTGAGCCGACCTGAGGACAACCGGAAAGGTCCGCACCGACCAGGTCGGTGCGGACCTTTCCGGTTGTCTCAGCGTCCGCGTCGACGGTCCAGGAACTCCGTCATCCGGCGACGCTTCTCCTCGTCCTCGAAGAGCACCGCCTGACTGACCAGGTCCAGGTGCGGGTGCGCGGCCGGCGGGGCGTCGACGGCCAGCTTGGTCAACCGAAGCGCCAGCGCGGAACCCTTGGCCATCTCGTCGATCAGTTCGTGGGCGGCCGGCAACAGTTCCTCCGGGGTCGCCACCACCCGGTTGACCAGGCCGATCCGCAGCGCCTCCGCGGCGTCCACCCGCCGCCCGGTGAACAGCAGTTCCTTGGCCCGGGCCTCACCGACCAGCGCCGGCAGGCGGTGGGTGGCCCCGGCTCCGGCCAGGATGCCCAGCCGCACCTCAGGCTGGCCGAACACCGCCCGCTCCGTGCACACCCGAAGATCGCAGCCGTACGCCAGTTCGGCGCCGCCGCCGAGCGCCGGGCCGTCGATGGCCGCGACGGTCGGCATGGGCAGGGCCCGGATGCGGGCGAAGGCGGCCGAATTGATCGCGGCCAGGGCGTCCAGCCGACCCCGTTCGCGCAGTTGGGCGATGTCCGCCCCGCCCGCGAAGATTCCCTCGGTGCCACCGGTCAGCAGCAGCATCCGGGGCCGGGCCTCCAACTCGGCGCAGACCTCGTGCAGGGCCGCGATGAGGTCGGCGTCGATGGCGTTGCGCTTCTCCGGCCGGTCCAGGGTGACCACCAGCCGGTCCGGGTGCTCCTCGATCCGCAGCCCGCCGCTCACTGCGCCGCTCCTGTCGCGGGATCCGATCCCGGGGCCGTCCACTCGGTACCGTCGCTGCGGACCCCGTCGACCCAGCGGTAGAAGCCGTGGCCGGACTTCTTGCCCAGGCGACCGGCCGCGACCATCTCCACCAGCAGCGGTGGCGGGGCGAACCGGTCGCCGTAGGCGGCCTGAAGGGTGCGGGCGATGTCCAGGCGCACGTCCAGACCCACCAGATCGGTCAGTTCCAGCGGGCCCACCGGGTGCCGGTAGCCGAGCACCATCGCCTTGTCGATGTCGGCCGGGCTGGCCACCTCGTCGGCGAGCATCCGGATGGCCTCCAGCCCCAGGGTGACCCCGAGCCGGGAGGTGGCGAAGCCGGGCATGTCGCGTACGACGACGGGGTCCTTGCCCAGCCGACCGGCCAGGGCGCGGGCCGCCTCGGTGGTCTCCTCGGCGGTGGCCGGGCCGACCACGATCTCCAGCAGGGCCATGACCCAGACCGGGTTGAAGAAGTGCAACCCGCAGAACCGCTCCGGTCGGGCCAGTCCGGCGGCCAGGTCGGCGATGGAGATGCTTGAGGTGTTGCTGCCCAGCAGGGCCGGCTCCAGTCGCTCCGCCTCGGCCAGCACGGCCCGCTTGAGCTCCAGCCGCTCCGGTACCGCCTCCACGATCACCTCCGGGGCGGGGGCGACCTCGCCCAGCCCGGCCCGCAGGGTCACCGCAGCCCGGCTGGAGGCGGCCTGCTCGGCGGTCAACTTGCCGCGCCGCACCGCCCGGTCCCACAGTTGGCCGAGTCGTTCGACGGCCGCTGCACCCCGGTCCCGGTCCACCTCGACCAGTTCCACGGCGTAACCCGCACCGGCTGCCACGTACGCGATGCCCAGACCCATCGTGCCGGCACCGACCACCACGAATCGCTGCGTCATCGGCCGATCACCGCACCGTGACGACCCTCGGTCTCCGCCGCGCCGTTGGCGCGCGGGATCACCGCCACGCCGAAGCTGGTCCGTACCCTCCGCTCAGTCATGGTGCGACCCTATGCAGCACGATCATCGTCGCGTGCGTGGGGGCGGCCGAGATCGGGTAGGACCGCTGACAACCAAGGGAAGGGACGAACTGATGAGCCAGGCACCGGAGACCGGTACGGAGGCCCAGGAGACCGTCGAGACGCGCGGCGACGAGCGTGTCGAACTGCTGCGCGCCGACACCAACAACGACGGCCGTACGGACGTCTGGGTGGTCGACACCGACGGCGACGGCAAGGCCGACCTGTTCCAGTTCGACACCGACGGCGACGGCAAGGTGGACGTCACGATGGTCGACATCGACGAGGACGGCCAGCCCGACGAGGTCGTGGACGGCGACGGCGGCCTCCCCCCGGAGCAGCTTCCCCCCACCGTCCAGGTCTGAGCGTTACGGAAGGGCCCCTTGCGGTACGGCAGGGGGCCCTTCTCAACCTTCCACCCGCTCAGCCGGGCAGGTGCAGGGTGGCCAGGTAGTACGGGGCGTCGCGGTCGTCGATGTCGGTCAGCTTCCACGGAGTGCCCCGGACCAGGTCGGCCAGTTCGGCCGGGGAGCAGACCAGGTAGTCGAACCAGGGGGTACTCAACTCGCGGTAGCGCAGCCGCAGCCGCAGTTGCCCACCGAGGCGGCCCCGGCGCCGGTTGGCCTCGTGGTAGCCGGTGTGCACCGGATCGCGGGTGCCGTAGGGATCGGTGCCCTGGGCGATCACCTGCGCCCCCGGGTTGGCCATCGCGGCCAGCGCGGTGAGGAAGGCCGGGGCCCGTTCCCGGCCCTCCAGCAGCCCCAGGTTGTTGCCGAGCAGCAGGAAGGTGTCGTACCGCCGTCCGCTGGCGGCGTGCTCGTCCACAGTGCCGAGCACCAGATCGCGTACGCCCCGACGGCGGCACACCGCCAGCGCGCCCGGCGAGACGTCCAACCCGGTGACGGCTACGCCACGCTCCTGGAGCAGCAGCGCGATCCGGCCGGCGCCGACACCGATGTCCAGGGTGGCGCCGCGTACCCGCTGCACCGCCCGGTGGTCGTGGGGTTGCCACTGCGACGGCTCTTCGAGGTACTGGGCGGCGGGCGCCCCGTTGACCAGTCCGTCGTCCCTCTCGATGATCTCGATGACCGGGCGGGGTACCCGCCCGCCGGCCAGCGGGCGGGGGCCGACTCCGGTCGCCACGGCCAGCGCGTCGCGCAGCAGCTCCCCGAAGACGTCACCGATTCGCGGTTCTGTCGTCACATCCGCCACGCTATCGGCCTGCTCATACCTGGCTGACGCCCGTACTCTGAGGGGGTGACCACCTTGGATCGCCTCGCAGCGGAGAAGTACATCCTCCTGACGACCTTCCGTAAGGACGGCCGAGCCGTGCCGACCCCGGTCTGGGCGGTCCGCGACGGTGACGCCCTGGCGGTGTGGACCGCCGCAGACGCCGGCAAGGTGAAACGGATCCGGCGCAGCGGCGAGGTCACGGTGGCGCCCTGCGACGTCCGTGGTCGGCCACACGGCACGGCCGTACCGGCCATGGCGACCCTCTACGACCCGGGCGCCATGGAGCGCATCCGTGGGCTGATCAAGCAGAAGTACCGGGTGTTGGGTCGGCTGAGCCTGCTCGGCAGTCGGCTGCGGCGCGGCCAGGGCGGCACGATCGGCATCCGACTCGAACTCACGGACTCGGACTGACCGATCCGATCTGACCAGCCCGGCAAACCGGCTGAGCGGCCAGTCAGCCGCCGGGCGGCCGTATGTCGAGGTCCCGACCCCAGGACGCCCGGTTTTCATGGCTGAGACGAGCTGAAGGGCGGCGAATCATCAGATCCGCCGCCCTTCAGGCGAGCTTCGTTATCTGTCGGCCGGTCAGTCCCCTTGGCGCTGCTGCGGGATCTGCCCCTGTAGCAGCGCTCTGACCTCCGACTCCCGGTAACGGCGGTGGCCGCCCAGGGTCCGGATGGCACTGAGCTTGCCAGCCTTGGCCCAACGGGTCACCGTCTTCGGGTCGACACGGAACATCGACGCCACCTCGGCCGGTGTAAGTAGCGGCTCTGGTTCGTGCGTTCGCGATGCCATCGGTCACTCCTCCACATGTATAGACATCGGCCGGGGTCCCGCCGGCCGACGCGCCTCCCATGGTCCGGCTAGTCCCCGATGTCCGACATGGGCCGAACGGCCGAACGTCCCTAGACGGACGGATGAACCATGCCCGATTTATGCCACCTTTACACGCCAGAACCTACCTTATTCGGACTCATGATCACGGTTCGTGATGCATCAACTACGAAGGAACCTCAGATTGTGAACGGACATTGTCGGGCATTGTCGGATGAGTTGCTCGGACAATGTCGGACTAGTTACACCGCTCCAGAAGTTGCACGGCACGCCACCGAGCGACCAATTTGTCGTACGCCGCCGAGGCCTCCTCGGCCTCGCCCTCGGACAGCCCGGCCAGTCCCGCCGCGACCAGTTCCGGCGAATCGTCCTCGACCAGGGTCTCGTCCGAGAGCAGGTCCACCAGGCCGCCGTAGTCCAGCTCGACCACGGAGCGCGGGTGGAACTCCTCCAGCCACCGGGCCGCCTCCTCGACCGCCTCGGTGATCGGGGCGTCCCCTACCGACTTGCGCAGCACGGACAGCGCCCGGGAGGAGCGCCGCCGAGCCTTGGAGATCTCCGTACGGAAGCGCAGGGCCCGGCGATCCGGGGCGGTGACGTGCTGCCGCTCCTCGGGGTCGAACAGCACGAACCAGCGCAGCGGCACCCCCCAGGTGGCGATCTGCTCGTGCACCCGGGGCACCCCCCGCTCCAGCACCCGGGCACCGCTGCGCCAGTCCTCCACCACGGCCTTGGCCTGCCCGGCCAGCACGGGTGGGACGAAGGCGTCCGCCAGCACCGGCGGCACTCCGTCCCGGGCGCTCAACGCCGCCTCGGCCACCCGGATCCGCAGGTTCCACGGGCACACCAGCAGCCCCTCGTCGGCCTCCAGGACGTAGGCCTCCTCGGGCAGATCGGGCAGCCGGGTCCAGCCGGCGCCGAGCGCCTCGATCACCGAGGTCCGTTGTCGGCCCGGCCCCTCCACGGGCGCCACTGCCCGCCCCTGTTCGACATAGCGGCGCCAGTACGCCTGGCGGTCCCGGTCGAAGGCGGTCAACGGCTCGTACACGCGCAGGTATGAAGCGAAGAGCGACGGCACGGCGCGATCCTCCCACGAATCGCAAGCCGAGCGTTGCTCGGCGTCACCGTGGCCTGCACCGGTGGGTGCCCGCTGGACGGGACGGCCGACTGGCGAGGGCATCCCGGGCCAGGTCGATACTAGGCTTCGCAGCACCGGCAGCATCCCCGCCGGCGTAGACCAGGTCCGCGTCCCACGAGGGCGCCCGCCGACACAGGAGTCAGCCATGGGCGTATTCGCCAGCACCGACGATCCGGAATCCACCGGCCACGAGCAGGTCGTGTTCTGCCAGGACAAGCAGACCGGCCTCAAGGCGATCATCGGCATCTACTCCACCGCGCTGGGCCCCGCCCTCGGTGGCACCCGCTTCTACCCGTACGACAGCGAAGAGGCGGCCCTGGCGGACGTCCTCGATCTGTCTCGCGGCATGGCGTACAAGAACGCCCTGGCCGGTCTGGACCTGGGCGGCGGCAAGGCGGTCATCTGGGGTGACCCGGCGCAGATCAAGACCGAGGCGCTACTGCGGGCGTACGGCCGCTTCGTGGAGTCCCTGGGCGGGCGCTACTACACCGCCTGCGACGTGGGCACCTACGTGCCGGACATGGACGTGATCGCCCGCGAGACCCGCTACGTCACCGGTCGCAGTGTGGAGCACGGCGGAGCCGGTGACTCCTCCATCCTCACCGCCTGGGGTGTCTTCCAGGGCATGCGGGCCGCGGCCGAGCACGTCTGGGGGGTGCCGACCCTGCACGGCAAGCGGGTCGGTGTGGCCGGTCTGGGCAAGGTCGGTAAGTACCTGGTCGGGCACCTCATCGAGGACGGCGCCGAGGTGGTGGCCACCGATGTCAGCCCGCAGGCCCTGGAGTGGGCCCGCACCACCCACCCCCAGGTCTCGCTGCTGGACGACGCCTCTGCGCTGGTGGCGGCGGACATCGACGTATACGCCCCGTGTGCCCTGGGTGGTGCGCTGAACGACGACACCGTGGCGGCCCTGCGCGCCAAGGTGATCACCGGTGCGGCCAACAACCAGCTGGCCCACCCGGGAGTCGAGAAGCTGCTGGCCGACCGGGGCATCCTCTACGCCCCCGATTACGTGGTGAACGCCGGTGGTGTGATCCAGGTCGCGGACGAGATCGAGGGCTTCGACTTCGAGCGGGCCAAGCTGCGCGCCACCCGGATCTACGACACCACCCGGCAGATCCTGCGGCTCGCCGACGACGAGGGCGTTCCGCCCGCGGTGGCGGCCGACCGGTTGGCCGAGCGGCGGATGGCCGAGATCGGCCGCCTGCGCGCCATCCACCTGCGCTGACGACTCTCCGGTAGGGGCGGGTGGGCCGATCCCGCCCGCCCCGGCCGGTCGATCCCGGTTACGCTGGGAACACGACGCATTCGCCAGGTTCGCCCCCTGTCACGACCGTTCCCGGCATCGCTCCTTACCGGGTACAATGGGTGACGACCGCCTGCCGCAACGCGCGGGGGCGGTCGACGGTAACCCGAGGTGCCGAACGGTGGCATCCCCATGTACCGTAAGAGCCACGAGAGATGCCTGACGTCATCGGGGCCCGCCTTCGGGCTGCCCCGCATTCTGTGCGAGGGGGTCGAGCCATGGGGCGCGGCCGTGCTAAGGCCAAGCAGACAAAGGTGGCCCGGGAGTTGAAGTATCACTCCCCGAACACCGACCTCGCCGCCTTGCAGCGAGAACTCGGCGGCGGCGGCAAGTCGGACCGCAACTTCGACGACGACTACAACGAGTACGTCGACGAAGACGAGGACCATACCGGGGACGACCCGGACAAGTGGGTCCGCCCGACCCGCTGACCCCTGGTCGCATCTGAGCACGCGGTAACTCCCCGCGTGCTCACGTATGTGCCCGCCAAGGCGGCGCAACACCCGACGACTCAAGGGCCTGCCATGCCCGGACCAGAATCCGGTAGCGTGGCAGGCCCTTGAATCAGCCCGGTCGGCTCATCGTGGCCGGTTGTTCCAGTTGTAGAACGTCGGGATGTTCTCGAAGTGGTTCCAGGCGCAGACCGCGCTGGCGCCGTCACCACCTGCCACCTCCGCCCGTGACCGTCGCGCGGCATCGGCCTCGTGCAGGAGAGCGGTGAGCCCGGCAGCGGCCTCCCGCACCTTGGCGCCGACCTGGTCGCAATCCTCTCCGGTCGCTGGCTCAGGTTCCCGACGGCTGGTGGTTTCGGGCATGCTCCAACACTCCCTCCAGTAAGCGGATCTTGCTGTTGCGGCAGTGCTCGGTCTCCGTACCGTCAAAACGCCCCAGCTCGAAGTACCGGTTGGCCGCGTGGCCCCCGCCACAGAATCCGAAGTAGGGGCAGGAGGAACGGCAGGCCTCCACCCCGGTCAGGAACTCCCCGACCCAGGCCGTCCGCTCGGTGGCCTCCTCGAGGATCGTGTGCAGCGGGGTGCGGAGCACGTTTCCGCTGCTGAAATCGCCGTACCGCGGGTCGGTGAAGCCGGCCAGTTCGGGCGAGAGCACCACCACCGAGCCGTCGTAGGCGATCGTCGGGATCGGGTCGAGTCGCCGAGGCAGCAGATCATCCGCGGTGTCGTTCAGCACCGCGGCGGCGTACCGGAGCGACCACTCGACCTCCCGCAGATGGATCTGCGGCTGCCGGCGCCAGGCGGCCACCAACTCGGCCCAGAACCCGGTCACCAGGGCCGGATCGTGGGCGTTGTCCCGGGTGTTGACTCCCTCGGTCTCCTCGATGTTCACCCCGAGCACCTCACAGCCGAGGTCGAGGCAGTAGTCGTACAGCTCCGCCGCCCGGCCAGGAGCCGGGTCGTTCACCACCGCCAGCGCCGAGAACGGCAGCCCGTGCCGGCGCAGGGCCGCCACCCCACGGACGATCCGGTCGTACGCGGGCCGGCCGGAGCGGGTCACCCGCTCGGTGTTGCGCTCCCGGGGACCGTCCACGCTGACGCTGACCCGCATGCGATGGGTCACGAAGAACTCGCACCAGGCGTCGTCGATCAAGGTGGCGTTGGTCTGGACGTGGTGCTCCACCTCCGGGCCGAAGGGTGCCATCAGCGCGGCCAACTGCTCACGACCGGCGGCCAGCGGCTCACCCCCGTGCCAGACCACGGAGAACCGGGCCTCCGCTGCCCAGGGGTTCACCGAGGCGGCCACCGCCTGCGCCACCTCGACGGACATCCGCCGGTCGACCGCCCGCAGGGGCAGATAGCAGTAGGCGCAGTCCAGGTTGCAGAGGGTGGTGGGCTGCATCACGACGTACGACGGAACGGCGGTCAGCCCACGCATCCCGGGTATCGGTCGTCCCCGTGCAGCCATCGCCCTCCTCATAGCGGTAGAAGGCTGCCGGGACACCCCGGCAGGTCATGCCCCGCAGCGTTGAGGGTGCCCTACAGGCTAGGCCGCGACGGCTGCTCGGGTGAACCCCGGACCAGGCGCCCGGAAGATCGGGTCACCTCAGCCGCGGGTGTGCTGGCCGACCATCTTCACCTCGCCGGTGCCCTCGATGACCTCGCCCACCTGCCAGGCGTCGACCCCCCGGCCGGTGAGGGTGGCCAGGGCCCGGTCGGCGTCCTCGGCCGAGACGATCGCGAACATGCCGACCCCCATGTTGAAGGTCGACTCCATCTCCGGGTCCTCGATCCGTCCCTTGGACTGGATCAGGTCGAAGATCGGCTGCGGGCGCCAGGTGGAGCGGTCGACCACCGCGTCCACGTGCTCGGGCAGGATCCGCACCAGGTTGCCGGGGATGCCGCCGCCGGTGACGTGGGCCAGCGCCCGCACCTCGGCCTCGGCGATCAGCTTGAGGCAGTCCTGGGCGTAGATCTTGGTGGGGGTGAGCAGCTCCTCGCCCAGGGTCCGCTGCCGACCGAAGTCGTCGATCACCACGTCCAACCGCATCCGTCCCGCGCCGAGCAGCACGTGCCGGACGAGGGAGTAGCCGTTCGAGTGCAGACCGGACGAGCGCATCGCGATCACCACGTCGCCCACCTCGACCCGCGCGGGGCTGAGGATCTCGCTCTCCTCCACCACCCCGACACCGGTGGCGGAGATGTCGTACTCGTCCGGACGCAGCACGCCCGGGTGCTCGGCGGTCTCGCCACCGAGCAGCGCGCAGCCCGCGTAGCGGCAGCCGTCGGCGATGCCGGCGCCGATCTCGGCGACCCTGTCCGGCACGACCTCGCCGGTGGCGATGTAGTCGAGCAGGAACAGCGGCTCGGCGCCGCAGGCGACGAGATCGTCGACGACCATCGCGACCAGGTCGATGCCGACCGTGTCGTGGATGTTCATCTGCTGGGCGATCACCAGCTTGGTGCCGACCCCGTCGGTGGAGGAGGCCAGGATCGGGTTCTTGTACTTGGTGGTGTCGAGCCGGAACAGGCCGGCGAAACCGCCGAGGTCGCCCATCACCTCCGGCCGGCGAGTCTGCTTGACCTTGGACTTCAGCAGCTCGACGGCGCGGTCACCCGCCTCGATCGACACACCGGCGTCCGCGTACGAGACCGAACGTTTGCGAGCCTGACGGCCGGTGCCGGCAGTCCAGGGCTGGCGGTCGCCGCCAGCGCCGGTCGGGCTGCTTCCTGCGCCGCTGCGCTCGGACACGTGCGTCACGGTTCTCCCCTTTGTGGTTCTCGGCTGCTGGTCGACGGTGACCGACCGCAACCGGGCGATGCTACGGGCGGTTTGTGGTGGCCGACATCTTCAGGTCGGAGCGCGAGGTACGGCGTGCCCGGCTGAGATCGTCGTCGGCCCCCGCAGCGGCGACGAGCGGAGGGACGGTTTGCTCGACGGAGTCGGTGTCGTCCGAGTTGTGGGCGACGCGACGGCCGATTCCTTCTAGAACGTGCTTGCCGATCAGGTTGCCGACGGGAAGTTCGATCGGATACTCCCCGTCGAAACAGGCCCGGCACAGACGGGTCTTGGGCTGCTCGGTCGCGGCGATCAGGCCGGACAGTGAGACGTAACCCAGGGTGTCGGCACCGATGGAACGCCGGATGCCCTCGTTGTCCAGGCCGTTGGCCAGCAACTCGGCCCGGGTGGCGAAGTCGATGCCGTAGAAGCAGGGCCAGGACACCGGCGGAGAGGAGATGCGGACGTGCACCTCCAGGGCGCCGGCCTCGCGCAGCATCCGGACGATCGCCCGCTGGGTGTTGCCCCGGACGATGGAGTCGTCGACCACGACCAGGCGCTTGCCGCGTACGTTCTGCCGAAGCGGGTTGAGCTTGAGTCGGATGCCCAGCTGGCGCAGGGTCTGCGACGGCTGGATGAAGGTGCGTCCGACGTACGGGTTCTTCATCAGGCCGGCGCCGTAGGTGATGCCGGACTCCTCGGCGTAGCCGATCGCCGCCGGGGTGCCCGACTCCGGAACCGGGATGACCAGGTCGGCCTCTACCGGGTGTTCCTTGGCCAACTGCCGGCCGATCTGCACCCGGGCCGCGTGCACGTTGCGACCGGCGATGGTGGCGTCCGGACGGGCGATGTAGACGTACTCGAAGAGGCAGCCCTTGGGCTCGGGGGCGGCGAACCGGGTGGACCGCAGCCCCTCGGCGTCGATCGCGATCAGCTCGCCGGGCTCGACCTCACGGACCACGCTGGCACCCACGATGTCCAACGCCGCCGTCTCGCTGGCCACCACCCAGCCCCGCTCCAACCGGCCGAGCACCAGGGGGCGTACGCCGTGCTGGTCGCGGGCGGCGTAGAGGGTGCTCTCGTCCATGAAGACGAAGCTGAACGCGCCGCGCAGCCGGGGCAGGACCTCCAGGGCCGCCGCCTCCACGGAGAGATCCGGTCGACTGGCCAGCAGCATGGTGACCAGGGAGGTGTCGTTGGTCGACCCGTCCGCGCTCAGGCCCCGCTCGGCCGCCTCACGCTGCAACTCGGCGGTGTTGACCAGGTTGCCGTTGTGCGCCAGGGCGATCGTGGTGCCGGCGCTGGTGGCCCGGATGGTCGGCTGGGCGTTCTCCCAGGTGGAACCACCCGTCGTGGAGTAGCGGGTGTGCCCGATCGCGAGATGCCCGCGCAGGCTGGCCAGGGTCGGCTCGTCGAAGACCTGGGCCACCAGGCCGAGATCCTTGTAGACCACCACGCCGGAGCCGTCGCTGACCGCTATCCCGGCCGCCTCCTGCCCCCGGTGCTGTAGTGCGTACAGCCCGAAGTAGGTGAGATTGGCGACCTCTTCCTCCGGCGCCCAGACGCCGAAGACGCCACAGGCGTCCTGGGGGCCAGGTCGTTGGGGATCAAGGTCGTGGCTCAGCCGGCCGTCGCCTCGGGGCACCTACCGCTCCCTCTTGCTGGTCTGGACTGGCCTGGCGGAACCCCAAAGGGCCTGCTCCGCTGATTGGCCGGGACCACACTGTCGTCGCCTGACAGTGTACGCGAATCCAAGTCGCCACATACAGTCACGTTGTCACCGCTAAAGGTCAGCGGCAACATGCGTCACTCCAGTTCGAGGGGCAGGTACGGGGAGAGGTCCGCGCGAGCACCACTCGCCCGTACGCGACCCTCCGTGACCGCTTGGGCCCAGTCGAGTCGTCCGGTGGCCAACTCGAGCCAGGTTTGCGGATCCATCTCGACCGTGTTCGGAGGTGTACCGCGGGTGTGTCGCGGACCCGGAACGCACTGAACTGCACCGTAAGGTGGGACGCGCACCTCCACCGATCGGCCGGGGGCACGATCCGCAAGGGTGGTCAATAAGGCCCTTACCGCCGCACGGATGACCGACCGTTCAGGTGTGCGGCCCTCATCGAGCGCCGCCATCACCGCCGCGACCGCGGCGGACTTATCGCACGGAGAGGACACGACGGGACGATACGGCCTCGCCCCGCCACGCTTCACGCTGGCCCTGGGTCGCGCCGATCCGCCCCGACAAGGCATAGTTGCCGACGGCGTATTCGTACCGTGATGTTCCCCAGGCCTGGCACCCCGCCGGCCAGGGAAGATCAGTCCGGAAGGCGGTGGACGTGTCAACACACCGACGAGCCTGGCAAACGCGGGCCGGTGTGGTCGTGGCGCTGATTGTGGGTGCCCTGCTCGCGGTCCCCGCCACACCCGCCCTCGCCGCCCCCAGCGTCAACAACGTCTCGGCATCTCCGAGCGCCGTTGAGGCGGGTAAGACCACCACCGTGAGTTACTCGCTGAGCTTCGGTGACGACGCCGTCCCGGTGGACATCACCGTCAGCTCGAACAACGGAAAATTGAGGTGCGTCGACGGCTGTGAGCGCAGGCGCGTTGATGCAGCTGGCACTCTCCAAGCCACCTTCCAACTCGCAAATGACGCCTCCAACGGGTCAGCCACGATTACCGTCAAGGCCGTTGAGTCTCAGGGTGTGATTCGGCGGGATGCCGAGGCCTCGACGAACGTGACGATGGTCGCTGCTCCCCCGCCGCCGACCACTCAGGCGCCGCAGACGGTCCGGTCGATCTCCGGCAAGGTGGTCAACCAGGCCGGTGACGGGGTGGCGAACGCGTACGTCCTGCTCAAGGACAGCGCCGGTAAGCAGTACGAGACCAACACGAACTCCGACGGCAACTTCCGCTTCACCGGCAGCAACGACCGCCCCATCGCGCCGGGCCGGATCGACATCGGTGCCAGCGCGAACAGTGTCCGGGAGGTCGTGAGCTTCACGGCGAACGCCGGTCAGAGCGTCACCGGACAGCGGATCACCCTGGCGATCCAGGCCTCGAACAGCCCGAGTCCCACCCCGTCGGCCAGCGAGTCCGCGGTGCCGACGGAGGACCCCTTCGACGACGAGTTCGCCGAGGATGAGGAGACTCCCCCCGGCGAGTCTGCGGCCCCACCGGCCCAGGCCGGCAACGAGGACTCCGGTGGCTTCGGCAGTTGGCTGCTGGTGCTGCTCGGCGGTCTGTTCGTTGCCGTCGGTGTCGGCACGATCGTGCTGCTGTGGATGAGGCGTAAGGAGAACGAGGACGGCGACGTCGACGGGGACGCCCCCGCCGCCGCCCCCGCTGGCGCTGTTCCGGCGGCCCGAGGCAACTTCGTCAGCGCGGACGACCAGACCCGCGTAGTCAACCGGGTCGGCGCCACGCCCGACCCGACCATGGTCGCCGGTGCCGGGATCAGCAACGCGCCGACGATGATGCACCAGCCGGTGGTCGACGACGTTCCCCCGGACCCGTACGGCGCACCCGCACAGCCCTACGGCGCTGCGGGCGGAGCCGGCCAGGCCTGGTCGGGCGGTCGCTACGGCGACGAGCCCGCCGGCTACGGCACCCCCGGCTATGGCAGCACCCCGTCGTCGGGTGCCGGGTATGGCGGCCGTGACTACGGTGCCGGCGGTGCCGGGGCGGACTACCCCCCGGCTGGCGGTGGCGCTGCCGGCTACGGCGAGCGGTACGACGAGCCGACCGGCCGTTACACCGGTGACGAGACCCGTTACCCCGCGCCCGCCGACCCCTACGCGACCGGCCTGTACGAGCAGGACGCGGGCCAGGGTTACGGCCAGAGCGAACCCACCGGCTACGGCCGTGGGGAGACCGGCGGATACGGCCGGGGTGAGTCCGGTGGCTACGGCAAGAGCGAGCCGACCGGCGGATACGGCCGGACCGAGCCCACGAGCGGGTACGGCCAGGCCGACCAGCCCGGCTACGGCCAGGCCGGGTCGACCAGCGCCTACGGTTCGACGGAGCCGGACTACGGCCGGGGCGAGCCGACCGGTGGTTACGGCAGCGCAGCCACCAGCGGGTACGGCCAGAGTGAGCCGACCGGCGGGTACGGCCAGGCTGGGCCGGCGGGCGGATACGCCTCCAGCACCCCCACCAGCTACGGCCCGAGCGAGCCCACCGGGTATGGCAAGAGCGAACCGACCAGCTACGGCCCGAGCGAGCCCACCGGGTATGGCAAGAGCGAACCGACCAGCTACGGCCAGAGCGAGCCCACCGGCTACGGCCGGGGTGAGCCTGCCGGCGGGTACGGCCAGGCCGAGCCGACCGGCGGCTACCCGGCGCAGCCCGGCGGGTACGGACAACCGGCGGAGGGCTACGGCCAGCCCGGCGGGTACGACGACGCCAGTCGCTACGGCGGCTACGGCCAGGGCGGTGGCTACGGCCAGGAGCAGCCGCAGCAGCGCGGTGGCTACGGCAGCGGCTACGAGCAGGGCGGCGGGTACGGCCAGGAGCAGCCGCCGCGCCAGCGCGAGAGCTACGACAGCGGCTACGAGCAGGGCGCTGGCTACGGCGCCGATCCGGCACAGGCCGGCCGCGCCCGGCCGGAAGCCGGCCCGGGAGAGCGCGGCGGACGCCGGCTCGACTGGCTGGACGACTGAAGCGACGCCTGAGGAGGACGACGGAGCGGTGACGGCGGGCATCATCTGCCGCAGCCGCCCGTCGTCCTCCCCGGCGCGTCCAGCCTTTGGTGTCGCCAGCCGCGAGGACGAAGACGTCCTCGCTAAGCCCGGGTGAAGACGCCCTGCCGCAGCAGTGGGACCACGGCCGAGGTGTCCAGGCGTACGGCGATCTCGACATCCTCGGCGAAGCCGGCGTCGATCAGTTCACGGCCGGAGACACAGCCCCGGATCGCCGCCGGTACGTCCGGAATGCTGGCCAGGGCGGCCAGTGCCACGGCGGCTTCCACGGAGAGGCCACCGGTCACCCCGGACAGCGCATCGAGCACGCTCGCCGCACCGAGTTGATCCTCCACCGCCGGGCGCAGCGAGCCGTCCGGCCAGCGTTCCCCGCCGCGATCACCCCGATCGGTGCGGTCGTCGAGCCGTACCCCTGGCTCAGCAGCCAGTGCCCGACGGCGACCGCGCCCGACCGCCACCTCGACGGTGGTGGTGAACGACAACACGTCCACCACCACCAGCACGGCACAGACCCGGCCTAGTTCGGCCGCCCCGGCCAGGCCCCAGTCGAACCGGGCCCGGAACCGGACTGGGTCAGGTCGGGCCCGGCCGACACCTCAGCGTTCGTCGGCGGTCGGCTGCGTTCCCGGCGCCTCGGCGGTGGGGTCACCCTCACCGGTCGGCCGGCGGACCGGCGGTGCCGCCCGCTCGACCTGCTCGACGGTCGGTTCGGCACCCGCCGCCTCTGGTGCGGACGACTCGGGGTCCTCCTCCGAAGGCGCCGCCACGCCGGCCTGCTCGCCCTCGGCGGTCGCCCCGGCCTCGGCCTCGCTCACCGGGGCAGACTCGACCACCGGCGCGGCCTCGACCGCGGCGTCCGGGGCCGACTCGACCGGGGTGACCCCGCCGAACAGGGCCGGCAGGGTGGCGCTGTGCGCCTCGCGCAGCTCGTCCAGGCCGATCCGGAACTGGCCGAGCACCTCAAGCGCACCGGCGGAGGGGTCGGCGACCCCGATCGGTTCCCACGGCACGCCGTAGTCCGTGCAGAGGGCGGTGAACGCCTTCTCGTGGCCCCGGGGCACCGAGACCAGCACCCGGCCGGCGGACTCGCTGAACAGGAAGACGAAGGGCATGGAGTTGCCCTCGAAACGCTCCGGCACCGCGATCCGGGCGCCGACGCCGTGCCGCAGGCAGGACTCCACCAGGCTCTGCGCGAGACCCCCGTCGGAGAGGTCGTGCGCCGAGCTGAGGTGACCGACTCGGGCGGCGGCGGCCAGCAGCTCACCGAGCTGCTTCTCCCGGGCCAGGTCGACATGCGGGGGTACGCCACCGAGGTGCTGGTGGGTCACCCAGGCCCATTCCGAGCCGGAGAGTTCCACATGGGTCTCGCCGAGCAGGAAGAGCTGGTCGTGGTCGCCGCTGGGCCGCGGGACGAAGCCCATCGCCACCCGCTCGGCGACGTTCTCCAAGACGCCGAGCACCCCGACGACCGGGGTCGGGTGGATGGCCGCCGCCCCGGTCTGGTTGTAGAAGCTGACGTTTCCGCCGGTGACCGGGATGCCCAGCTCGGCGCAGCCGTCGGCGAGGCCGCGTACCGCCTCGGCGAACTGCCACATCACGCCCGGGTCCTCCGGGGAGCCGAAGTTCAGGCAGTCCGTGACCGCGATCGGGGTCGCGCCGGTGACCACCACGTTGCGGTACGCCTCGGCCAGGGCCAGCTTGGCGCCGTGGTACGGGTCGAGGCGGGCGTACCGGCCGTTGCCGTCGACCGACAGGGCCACTCCCAGGCCGGTCCGCTCGTCGATCCGGATCACGCCGGAGTCCTCGGGCTGGGCGAGCACGGTGTTGCCCAGCACGTAGCGGTCGTACTGCTCGGTGACCCAGGTCTTGTCGCACAGGTTCGGCGAGGCGATCATGCGCAGCACGGTCTCCCGCAGCGCGTCCGGGTCGCTGGGCCGGGGCAGGGTCTCGGCCCGGTCGGCCTGGAGCAGGATCAGGTCGGCCGGCTCCCGCATCGGGCGGGCGTAGACCGGACCGTCGTCCACCAGCGAACCCGGCGGCACGTCGACCACCAGCTGGTCCCGCCAGGTGATCAGCAGTCGACCCGGCTGGCCGTCCGGCTCGGGCGGGGTGACCTCACCGATGGCGGTGGCCAGCACCCCCCACTTCTCGCAGGTCTTCAGGACGGTCTCGAGCTTGGCCGGCTCGACGACCAGCAGCATCCGCTCCTGGGACTCGCTGGCCAGGATCTCGTGCGGGTCCATCGAGGGCTCGCGCAGCGGCACCCGCTCCAGCCAGACCCGCATGCCGGTGCCGGCCGCCGCGGCGGTCTCGGTGAGGGCGCAGGTCAGCCCGGCCCCGCCGAGGTCCTGGATGCCGGCGACCAGTTCGGCGTCGTACAGCTCCAGGCATGCCTCGATCAGCAGCTTCTCGATGAAGGGGTCACCGACCTGCACGGAGGGGCGACGCTGCTCGCTGCCCTCGGAGAAGGTCGCGCTGGCCAGCACCGACACGCCGCCGATGCCGTCGCGCCCGGTCTTGGCACCCATCAGCACCACGACATTGCCGGGGCCGACCGCGGCCTTGTTCTGCAGGCGGCTGACCGGCAGTACGCCGAGGCAGAGGGCGTTGACCAGGGGGTTGCCCTGGTAGCAGGGGTCGAAGACCACCTCGCCGCCGATGTTGGGCAGGCCCAGGCAGTTGCCGTACCCGCCGACTCCGGCCACCACCCCGGGCAGTACCCGGGCGGTGTCGGGGTGGTCGGCCGCGCCGAAGCGCAGCGGGTCCATCACCGCTACCGGACGAGCGCCCATGGCGAGGATGTCCCGGACGATGCCGCCGACCCCGGTGGCCGCACCCTGGTACGGCTCGACGAAGCTCGGGTGGTTGTGCGACTCGACCTTGAAGGTCACCGCCAGCTCGTCGGAGACCCGCACCACACCGGCGTTCTCCCCGATGCCGGCGAGCAGCCGGTCACTCGGCGGGGCCTTCTCGCCGAACTGGCGCAGGTGCACCTTGCTGGACTTGTAGGAGCAGTGCTCGCTCCACATGATCGAGTACATCGCCAGCTCGGACTGGGTGGGCCGGCGGCCCAGGATGTGCCGGATGCGGTCGTACTCGTCGTCCCGGAGCCCCAGTTCGGCGTACGGCTGAAGTTCCTCCGGGGTGCCCTCGGCGCGCGGCACGGTGTCCACCCGATCCGCCCACTCGGCCTGCCCGGAGGCGTGCCGGACCGGCGCGGCGGCCGGATATGGCTGGACCGGCTGTGCCGGCGTGGCCGGGACTGCCTCCGGGGTCTCCCGTACCGGGTCCGGATGCGTAGTCATGACCTCTCCTCGTTGCGCTCGCCGCCGTACCGGCGGGTGAGCCGACCGATGATCCCGACGCGGACGGTCACGCCGGCGCCCCCACCAGGTGCTTGAGCACCGAGGTGAAGAAGCCGAGGCCGTCGAGGGAGGGGCCGGTGAGGGCCTCCACCGCGTGCTCGGGGTGCGGCATGATGCCGACCACGTTGCCGGCCGAATTGGTGATGGCCGCGATGTCCCGCTGCGAGCCGTTGGGGTTGACCCCGACGTACCGGGCGACCACCCGGCCCTCGGCCTCGAGGGCGTCCAGGGTGGCGGGGTCGGCGACGTAGCAACCCTCACCGTTCTTGACCGGGATCAGCACCTCCTGGCCAGGCTGGAAGGCGTTCGTCCAAGCGGTGCCAGCCGACTCGATGCGCAGGATCTGGTCGCGGTTGCGGAAGTGCAGGTGCTGGTTGCGGGTGAGCGCCCCGGGCAGCAGGTGGGCCTCGCAGAGGATCTGGAAGCCGTTGCAGATGCCGAGCACCGGCAGGCCACCGGCGGCGGCGTCGATGATGGTCTCCATCACCGGGGCGAACCGGGCGATGGCCCCGCAGCGCAGGTAGTCACCGTAGGAGAAGCCGCCGGGCAGGACGACCGCGTCCACCCCGTGCAACTCCGGGTCTCCGTGCCAGAGACGTACCGGTTGGGCGCCGGCGATCCGGACCGCCCGGGCGGCGTCCCCGTCGTCGAGCGAGCCGGGGAAGGTCACCACACCGACCCGCGCGGTCACGACCGGGCTTCCGCAGGCTCGTCGGCCTCGACCAGGCGGACGGTGAAGTCCTCGATGACCGGGTTGGCGAGCAGCTTGTCGGCGATCTCCCGGGCCCGGTCCAGGTCCGGTTCACCGGTGAAGTCGATCTCGATGCGCCGACCGATCCGCACCGAGGCGACATCGTTGACACCGAGCCGGGGCAGCGCGTTTGCGACGGCCTGGCCCTGCGGATCGAGGATCTCGGGCTTGAGCATGACGTCGACGACGACGCGAGGCACTGGGCACTCCTGACTGTGTACGCAGTTGGGTGCCGACCCACAACGGGCGAGCGCAGCCAGCCTACCTGGCAGGAGTCGCGCCGGACGCACCGGTGGGAGGGGCGTCGGACAGCGCCGGTGGCCGCCCGCTCGGCCCTTTCAGGATCGATACGGGTTCGTTGCTGTCCCGATACGGCTTTGTTGTCCGATCTCCCGGCGCGTTGCGTAACGGATCATCGGGGACAGTTCGGCAGAGCCGGTCGGAAGTCGGACGGGGGATGGCCGGGCGGGCCGACTTCGGGAAATCCGACTGTTACATCACCCTGTTTCTATGTACCTCTTGTGAAACACCTCACCCGGCTCTACGGTACATCGTCAGACGTCGATTTATCGACGTAGCGGCGACGGATCACCCCCTACCCGTCGCCGCAGGTCGACCCGGTAACCCGGGTCCCGCGACCCCCGAAGGAGCCCTACCGATGCGCATCCGATCCCTGCTCGCGGTCCTCGCCACAGCCCTGGCCGGCGTGCTCGGCGCCAGCTCCGGCGCCGTCGCCGCCCCCATCGGCCCGTACATCATCGGCGGCGGGACCGTCTCCTCCGCGCCGTGGGCCGCGGCGGTGCTCAGCAACGGCTCGTTCACCTGCTCCGGCACGATCATCGCCCCGCAGTGGGTACTCACCGCCCGGCACTGCCTCGGCGGCACCATGTCCGTCCGGGTGGGCAGCGTCAACCGCACCTCCGGCGGGGTCACCCGCACGGTCAGCGCCACCTACGGCCGCTACGACCTGGCCCTGATGCGCCTGTCCAGCGCGGTGAGCACCACCTACGTCACGCTGGCCAACAGCAACCCGCCGCTCAACTCGACCAACACCATCTTCGGCTGGGGCATGACCTGCTACAGCGGCTGCTCGGCCTCCACCCAGCTCAAGACCGCGTCCGTCCGGGTGACCAGCAACAGCGTCACCGACGCGTACGGCGGGCAGGCGATCCGGAGCACCCGGATCAACGGCAACGCCTGGCGGGGCGACTCCGGCGGCCCGCAGTTCTACAACGGCGCCCAGGTCGGGGTCGCCTCCACCGCCGACGGCCAGAGCATCCAGAACTACGGCAGTGTCGCGTACAACCGGGCTTGGATCACCTCCGTGGCCGGTGTCTGACGGAAAGCGTCCGAAGCGGCGCGGAAGGTGGGCTACGCGCCCGCCGTCCGCGCCGCGTCGTTTTTCAGCATCCGAGCAGGTGAACAAGGCTCACGTTGCTCGGTGTCGGCGCCTGACAGCATCGAAACCGTGCTGGTCGTGACGACGGATCAACTTCCCGGCTACGAGATCCGCCAGATCCTCGGCGAGGTGGTCTCCTCGATGGCCAGGACCCGCAACCCGTACCGCGAAGGGGTCAAGAATCTCCGAGGTGGCGCGTACGACCCGATGGCGCCGGACAACCTCACCCGGTGGCGTACCGACTCGGTGGCCCGACTCGGCGAGGAGGCCCGCCGGCTCGGCGCGAACGCCGTGGTGGGGATGCGGTTCGACAGCCGCGACTGCGGCGAGATGTGGATGGAGATCTGCGCCTACGGCACGGCCGTCATCGTGGCACCCAAGGTCCCCGACGTCATGCCCCCGGACCAGCCGCTGATCGCCGCCGAAACCGCCACCGACCCGGCCTTCGCCGACACTCCCGGCGGCATCGCCGAACCCGCCAGCGCCCCCAACCTCCGCACCGCCCCAGAAACCCCCACCCGCGACAGCTGACCCACGCCGCTGCCCTGCCGCCCGCGGCCCTTGCCCGCGACCCCCGCGGCCCACCGACCCCTGTCCGCGCCGATCTTGCACTTTCGGTCGCCGATATGCGGCTTTCGCCCGCTGATGTCCCGGCAGAAAGTGCAAGATCGGCGCGCGAGGCGGGGGCGGGCGAGGGCGGAGGGCGTGCGGGGGCAGGGCGGGAGGGGTGGGGGTGGGGGTGGTTAGAGGATGGGGGGTGGGGTGTAGGTGGCGGCTTGGGGGTGGGACTGGACGATCTTGGAGATGCGGGTGGTCACCGCCTGGATCTGGGCGGGGGCAGCGCCTACGAAGGCGGCGCGGTCGGCTACCAGGGCGTCGATCTCGGGGCGGGACAGGCCCAGGCGGGAGTCGGCGGCCAGGCGGTCGAAGAGGTCGTTGTCGGGGCTGCCCTTCTCCCGCATGGCCAGGGCCACCGCGACCGCATGCTCCTTGATCGCCTCATGGGCGGTTTCCCGGCCGACGCCTCGGCGGACGGCCGCCACCAGGATCTTCGTGGTGGCCAGGAAGGGCAGGAACCGCTCCAACTCCCGGTTGATCACCGCCGGGTAGGCCCCGAACTCGTCCAGCACGGTGAGGAAGGTCTGGAACAGCCCGTCGGCGGCGAAGAAGGCGTCCGGCAGGGCCACCCGACGCACCACCGAGCAGGACACGTCGCCCTCGTTCCACTGGTCGCCGGCCAGCTCACCGACCATCGACAGGTACCCCCGGATGATCACCGCGAAGCCGTTGACCCGCTCCGAGGAACGGGTGTTCATCTTGTGCGGCATCGCGCTGGAGCCGACCTGGCCCGGCTTGAAGCCCTCGGTGGCCAACTCCTGCCCAACCATCAGCCGGATCGTGGTGGCCAGCGACGAAGGCGCGGCAGCGGTCTGCGCCAGCGCCGAGAGCACGTCGAAGTCGAGCGAACGCGGGTAGACCTGCCCCACACTGTCCAACACCCGGTTGAAGCCGAGGTGTTCGGCGACCCGCCGCTCCAACTCGGCCACCTTCTCGGCGTCGCCGTCGAAGAGGTCCATCTGGTCGGCGGCGGTACCCACCGGCCCCTTGATCCCGCGCAGCGGGTAGCGGTCGATCAGGTCGGTCAGCCGCTCGTACGCGATGATCAGCTCCTCGGCGGCCGACGCGAAGCGCTTGCCCAGCGTGGTGGCCTGCGCCGCGACGTTGTGCGACCGCCCGGCCATCACCACCTCGGAGTACTCGTGGGCGTGCGAGGCCAGCCGGGCCAGGGTCGCCACCACCCGATCCCGGATCAGCTCCAGCGACCGGCGTACCTGAAGCTGCTCGACGTTCTCGGTGAGATCCCGAGAGGTCATGCCCTTGTGCACGTGCTCGTGCCCGGCCAGCGCACTGAACTCCTCGATCCGCGCCTTGACGTCGTGGCGGGTCACCCGCTCCCGCGCCGCGATCGAGTCCAGGTCGACCTCGTCCAACACCCGCTCGTACGCCTCGACCACCCCGTCGGGCACAGCCACACCGAGGTCGCGCTGTGCCTTGAGCACGGCGAGCCAGAGTTGCCGCTCCAGGCGGATCTTCTCCTCCGGGGACCAGAGGGCGACCAGTTCGGGCGAGGCGTACCGGTTGGCGAGCACGTTCGGGATCGTCGTCACCCCGTCATTCTCCGGCACCCACCAGCCAGCCCTCGACCACCCCTCACCAGCAGTGACGGTTCCCGGTGGAGGCGGGCCCGGTGCCTCGAGCGTGGTACTTGCTCGGCAAGAACGTCTTCCCAGTAGACCCCCTCCCGGGGCGCCGTTCCAGCGGTAGAGTGCGAGCGCGAAGACCCCAGACCGGTCCCTGGTAGTCGCGTGTCGGCAGGCCAAACCGCTGGGGTTAAGACCTCGAAGAGGGCCACCCGAACCGGTGGCCCTCTTCGCTTTCTGCATCAGCCCTTACCGCTTTCAGAAATGAAACGTTGTCGTGGACCGACTGGCGGCGGGATCCGGGTGGCGTCGCGCCTCGCGTACCTGAGTCGTAGTTCCTGTCGAGCTGCTAGCGCAAACGGATCACGTCGCCGTGCGGCCGGATCACACCTCCGGCACCTCATTCACGGTCGCGGTCACCACCAGGGTCTTCGTCTGCTTGCCGTGGGAGTTGCGCACGGTCAACTGGTAGGTGTGCCGTTGCACGTCACCCCCGGCTCCCTCGCAGGGAAAGGTGAGGGTTTCGCTGCCGGTGGGCGGATAGTTGTCGGCGTACACGCCCTGGCCGTCGACGGAGAGGGCGACGGAGTCGACGTTGCCGACCTTCCAATCCAGGACGACCGGCGAGCCGGGGATCGGGTTGACGTTCGTCCCGGCCGGGCAGGAGGGCTTCTGGGCAACCCGGAAGTAGGTGATGGTCGGCCCGCTGCCCGACTTGGTCCCGGACTGTCCCCCGCCGGTCGAGCCGCCCCCGGTCGAGTTGTTGCCGGTGGAGCCGCCGCCGGTCGAACCACCGTCAGTCGAACCACCTGCGGTGGGCTCAGAGGCAGCGGTCGGGTCGGATACGGCGGCCAGATCGGACGCTGCGGTCGGATCAGTGGTTGCCGGTGCGCTGGGCGCCGCCGCAGTCGAGGCGGACTCCGGGCTGGTGCCGGTGGTAGTGCAGCCGCTGACCACAAGGACAACGGTCAGGGCGACGATGGATGTACGGAGCAGGACTTGACCACTCATGACCACTCCTCGGAAGCGCGCCGCCGGTGGCTCCGGGGCGCAGGCTGTGGTCCACAGTAGAGACGACTAACAATAGCTTCCGACCACGGCGAGCGACGCGATCCTCACCCGCTTCGTAGACCGGGTGCAGCGGCTCGCGACCTGCAAATAGAGCCGCACTCAGAAGGATCTCGAACCTACCGGCGTTTCCGCGCACACCGGGGGAGCACCATCAATCAAGGGGGCCGTTGCGAACTGCCGAGAGAAAGCTATTCCAGCTGCCGAAGGCACAGATGAGCACGGGACCGTTGCGGTCCTTGCTGTCCCGGACGGCCACCCGGCCACTGCCATCGAGAATCGGTCCGGCCTCGACACAGTTGCCGCCGCCGCTCGGGCTCCTCGTGCTCACATGCCAGGCCACCGGCGGCAGGAGTAGCGCGGATGCCGCCGTGTGCCTCATCGCCGTCTACTCCAACTGATCGATCAGGTCAGACACGAGTGCGAGCCCTGTCTGCGCGGGGAGAGCCATCCCGCGCAGCCGATCGTAGGTCCGGAGTAACGACTCCGCCAGGCCATCTTCGACGACGAGGCTGCCGGCAGGCGTCCAGATGCACCCGGCGAGCGGATACGGCGGACGCATCCGAAAGACGTTGAAGCCTCCCTCGGGGCTCGGATGCGCGCCCGCAGCGGAGGGCAACACCAGCAGTTCGATGTGACTCCGCGTGGCCATCGTGGACAAGTGCTCCAGCTGTTCCCGCATCACGGTGGCTCCGCCCACGGTTCTGCGGAGAGCGCCCTCGTCGATGACGACGGAGAGCCTCACCGGCTCGTCACCGTCGAGTCGGCGCTGACGGGCGAGCCGGATCTCGACATAGCGGGTGATCTGCTCCTCGGTGGCGTCGATGTCCACCGCTCGGATGATCGCCTCGGCATACGCCTTGGTTTGCAGCAGGCCGGGGAGCACGGCGACGTCGAAGGAGTAGATCTCCGTCGCCCGACTCTCCAACCAGATCCAGTCGATCAGCGAGCCGACAACGTCGGCGGCAAAACCGTCCCACCAGCCCTTCTGCCAGACATCCTTCGCCATGGTGGTCAGGTCGGCGCGACGCCGACCATCGTCCACACCGCAGATGTCGAGGTAGGCGAGCACTTCGGGCACCCGGGCCGCCACGACACCGGACTCAAGGCGACTGACGGTCGAGGCGTTGCGATTGATGTAGTCGCCCACGTCTTTGAGGGTCAGCCCGGCTGACTCGCGCATCTCCCGGAGCTGCTGGCCGAGCCACTGAGCGCGTAGCGTCGCCGCCTTCACCATGTCGCCTCCTCAGCTCCCACTTAAGAGTCATCGAGAAACACGGAAAATGCAAGCTTGCATAAACGCCACTCTGCATGCATGCTGCTTGTACTTACAGTGATGGCGGCGTCACCGTCGCCAAATAAGAGTGGACCGGGGTGGGGCGGTTTGGCGGCCTCTCCCACTCCCGGTCCGAAACGAGTCGAAGGGAACAGTCACGCTGGACGCACCCGGGGATCGACTCCCCTTCTGTCTACCACCGAAGGCGCTCGACGCGCGTACCCGGTGATCGGCGTGGTGTGTCCATGGTGGCCGCTTCCGGTCGTACTCCGGTGTCGGGTCGAGCCTGCCCGCACCGGTCCGTGACGGGGCGGGCGTACGCCCGCCGCCCGGCAGCCCCCGCCTGTGGCCGCGATTCCCCCTGCGGCCCGGTGGCGATACCGTGCGCCCGCCCCTCGCCTGACGGGAGTGGGAGATGGGACTGACCGGCGGGCCGCCGTTGCGGGTCGGCGCGGTGGTGCAGGTGCCCGAGCAGCATTACTGCTACGCCCTGGGCACCCTCTCCTTGCGGATCGTGGAGATCGGTCGCCGGGAGCGACACAGCGACGGGGTCTGGGTCTGCCTACGCGGTGTCGATCTCGGCGATCCGCGCGGCCCACGGCAGCGTCGGGTGCTGGCCCGGCTCGACGCCGTACGCCTCAGTGTCGCCCCCGCCTGGGTCGCGCATGTGCCCGCCCGGCCGAGTTGGGACTGCTCGGGCTGCGGGCGGCCGTGGCCATGCCCCGACCGGCGGCGTCGGCTGTTGGATCGGTACGCGGGCCAGCGGGTAGCCCTCGCGGTCTACCTCGCCACCCAGTTGGTCGATGCGGTGTCGGATCTGCACCAGGTGCCGCCCGCGAACCTCTACGGGCGGTTCCTGGGTTGGCTGCCCGACCCGGGCGAGGATGATCCGACCGGGTCGGCGGCGAGTTGACCTGATCCGGCGATCAGCGTTCCAGAATGGCGGTGACGCCCTGGCCGCCGGCGGCGCAGATCGAGATGAGTCCGCGACCGCCGCCCTTCTCGTCTAGGAGTTTGGCCAGGGTGGCGACGATCCGTCCGCCGGTGGCGGCGAAGGGGTGTCCGGCGGCCAGCGAGGAGCCGTTGACGTTGAGCTTGTCGGTGTCGATCGCACCCAGCGGGGCGTCCAGGCCGAGCCGCTCGACGCAGAACTCCTCCGACTCCCACGCGGCCAGGGTGGCCAGCACCTGGGCGGCGAACGCCTCGTGGATCTCGTAGTAGTCGAAGTCCTGCAGGGTCAGGCCCGCGCGGGCGAGCAGCCGGGGTACCGCGTACGCGGGTGCCATCAGCAGTCCCTCGTCACCGTGTACGAAGTCGACCGCGGCGGTCTCGGACCAGGAGAACCAGGCCAGTACGGGCAGGTTGTGCTCGGCGGCCCACTGTTCGCTGGCCAGCAGCACGGTGGAGGCGCCGTCGGTCAGGGGGGAGGAGTTGCCGGCGGTCATGGTGGCCCGGTCGGCGTCCGGACCCTTGGCACCGAAGGCCGGCTTTAGGGTGCCGAGCTTCTCCAGGGTGGTGTCGGGGCGGAGGTTCTGGTCGCGGGTCAGCCCCAGGTAGGGGGTCATCAGGTCGTCGAAGAACCCCCGGTCGTACGCGGCGGCCAGCCGCTGGTGGGAACGGAGGGCGAGCTCGTCCTGGGCCTGCCGGTCGATGTTCCAGCGCAGCGCCGTCTGTGCGGTGTGCTCCCCCATGGACAGGCCGGTACGCGGCTCGGCGTTGCGGGGGATCTCCGGCTTGAATGCCTGGCCCGGACGCAGCTTCGCGGCGACCTTCATGCGCTCGCCCATGGTCCGGGCGGAGTTGAGCTGGAGCAGGGTGCGACGCAGGTCCTCGTTGATGGCCAGCGGGGCGTCCGAGGTGGTGTCGACCCCACCGGCGATGCCCACCTCGATCTGCCCCAGGGCGATCTTGTTGGCGATCAGGATGGCGGCTTCCAGGCCGGTGCCGCAGGCCTGCTGGATGTCGTACGCCGGGGTGCGCGGGTCCAGCTTGGAGCCGAGCACCACCTCGCGGGTGAGGTTGAAGTCCTTGGAGTGCTTGAGCACCGCCCCGGCGACCACCTCGCCGACCTGCTGTCCGGCCAGGCCGAATCGGGCGATCAGGCCGTCCAGGGCAGCGCCGAGCATGTCGGAGTTGCTGGCGCTGGCGTAGCGGGAGTTGGAGCGGGCGAAGGGGATGCGGTTGCCGCCGATCACCGCGACCCGTCGAACGTTCTGCACGATCCGCCTCCTCGAAAGTGTTGCCCGCACCTTACTCACCAGTAGGCTACGCCTATGAGCGACAGGTACGCGAGCTTCGTCCAGTCGGGCGCCGGTAGGGCGCTGGTCAAGCGCCTCGGCCTGCCCGATCCGCCGCGGCTGCGCCGGTACGCCCCCGGTGAGCCGATTCTCCCCGGGCCGGTGCTGCTCGGCAGCGCCTCGGGTGGTCGCCTGGCCGAGCCGGTCGGCAAGATCCTGGCCGCCGCCGGGCTGGCCCTGCGCGATCCGGCCACCGCCGTGCCCGATCCGACGACCGGCCGTACGCCGGACAGCGCCGCCCTGGTCTACGACGCCACCGGCATCACCGACTCGACCGGGCTGAGCCAGCTCTACGACTTCTTCCACCCGCAGGCCCGGGCGGTGCAGCCCAGCGGCCGGGTGATCGTGTTGGGCACTCCGCCGGGCGAGTGCGCCACTCCCCGCGAGGCGACCGCCCAGCGGGCCCTGGAGGGGCTGACCCGCAGCATCGGCAAGGAGTTCGGCCGCGGCACCACCGCTCAACTGGTCCATGTGACCCGGGAGGCCGACGAGGGCACCTGGACCAGCCTGGAGGCGACCCTGCGGTTCCTGCTCTCCGGCCGGTCGGCGTACGTCTCCGGGCAGGTGATCCGGGTCGGTGCCGGTCAGGCGACCGCGCCGGTGGACTGGGACCACCCCCTCGACGGGCAGGTGGTGCTGGTCACCGGGGCAGCCCGGGGTATCGGTGCGGCCCTGGCCCGGGTGCTGGCCCGCGACGGGGCTACCGTGCTGGCCCTGGACATCCCGGCGGCCGGGGACGAGTTGGCTGCGGTGGCCAACGAGATCGGCGGCAGCGCGGTGCAGCTCGACCTGACCGCCACGGACGCGCCTACCCGACTGGCGGAATACCTGGCCGGTCGGCACGGGCGGGTGGATGTGGTGGTGCACAACGCCGGCATCACCCGGGACAAGACCCTGGGCCGGATGGACCCCGACCGCTGGAACCAGGTCATCGACGTCAACCTGTCCAGTCAGGAGCGGATCAACGACCTGCTGTTGGAGCGGAAGCTGATTCCGGCCGGTGGGCGGATCGTCGGGGTCTCCTCGATCGCCGGGATCGCCGGCAACCGGGGGCAGACCAACTACGCCACCAGCAAGGCCGGGGTGATCGGGCTGGTCGACTCGCTGGCCCCGGTGCTGCGGGAGCGGGGGATCAGCGTGAACGCGGTGGCGCCCGGGTTCATCGAGACCCGGCTGACCGCCCGGATTCCGCTGGTGGTGCGGGAGGCGGGTCGGCGGATGAACAGTCTGGCCCAGGGCGGGCTGCCGGTGGACGTGGCCGAGACCATCGGTTGGCTGGCCTGGCCGGCCTCCGGCGCGATCAGCGGCAACGTGGTCCGGGTCTGCGGCCAGAGCCTGCTGGGGGCGTGATGGCCCGACGCAGTCCGCACGAGGAACCCGACGACCTGTCCGTCGGGGAGTTGATCGACGGGCCCACGGAGATCCTGAACCGGGAAATGCTGGCCGCCGCGCTCGCCGGTGAGGGCCGCGATCCGGCGGCCACCCAGGATCTGACCAGCGCCGCCGCACTCGTCTGGGAGGGCCACGACGCCGGGGCCACCCAGGATCTGACCAGTGCCGCCGCGTCGGTCGTGGGGCCGGCGGCTCGGGAGCGGGTGGAGTTGTCCCAACTGCCCGCGCCGGGGCCGTTGTATCGCCGGGCGTTGCTGGGGGTGGTGCCGGGGCTGGGCGGTCGGCGGGGTGCGGAGCTGCCGGCGGTGGAACTGGTGGTCAGGGGGGTGGCGGTGGATCCGCAGCGCCTGGCCGACTACGACCGGGTGTGCGGATTCCGGTTGGCGGACACCCTGCCGGCGACCTTCCCGCACGTCATGGGCTTCCCGCTGGCCCTGCGCCTGATCACCGCCTCGGAGTTCCCGATCCCGCTGACCGGGGTGGTGCACGTCGGCAACCTGATCACGGTGCACCGGCCGGTCACCGTGACGGATCGGCTGGACTTCACCGCCTGGGCGGAGAACCTGCGGCCCCACGATCGTGGACGGCAGGTGGATGTCGTACTCGTCGGGTCGGTCGACGGGGAGGAGGTGTGGCGCGGGGTCTCGACGTACCTGGGGAAGCAGCGCACCCCGGACGGCGGTGAGCGGCGCGACCGGCCGGAGCGGCCCGCGCCGCCGGCCCCTTCCGCCCGTTGGCGGGTGGAACCCCGCATCGGTACGGAGTACGCCCGGGTCTCCGGGGACCACAACCCGATCCACACCTCCCGGCTGGGTGCCCGGCTGTTCGGTTTCCCCCGGCCGATCGTGCACGGCATGTGGAGCAAGGCCCGGTGCCTGGCCGCCCTGGAGAACCGGCTGCCGCAGGCGTACACGGTGCAGGTGGCCTTCAAGCTCCCGGTGCCGTTGCCCAGCACGGTCGCCTTCCACGCCGAGCGCTCCGGCGACGACTGGGACTTCGCCCTGCACGACCAGCGGGGACGCCCGCAGTTGGTGGGCTCCATCGGCTGAACCAGGGCCGGGCACTTGCCCGGCCCTGGTTTTCACGCTAGGTTGTTCTCACATAGAGATGTTCTCAAAGTGAGAGTGATTATCGTGAACGAGCAGGACTTCCTCGCCGCGTACGACCCGTCGGCCTACCCCGCCACCGCGGTCACCGTCGACGTGGTCGCCCTGACCATCCGGGACAACGCGCTGCACCTGCTGCTGATCCGCCGCGCCGAACAGCCCTACGCGGGCCACTGGGCGCTGCCCGGCGGCTTCGTCCGACCCGACGAGGACCTGGCCGCCGCCGCCCAGCGGGAGCTGGCCGAGGAGACCGGCCTGGGCGGTGACCGGTTGCGCCGGGTCCACCTGGAGCAGTTGGCCAGCTACGGGGCCCCCGAGCGGGACCCCAGGATGCGGGTCTTCTCGGTGGCGCACCTGGCCTTCGCCCCGGACCTGCCCGACGCGACCGCCGGCACGGACGCCGAGGAGGCCCTCTGGCTACCGGTCGCCGAGCTGCCGAACCGGGACCTCGCCTTCGACCACCGCCAGATCGTCGCCGACGGGTTGGAGCGGGCCCGGTCGAAGCTGGAGTACACCCCGCTGGCCACCCGCTTCCTGGGTCCCGAGTTCACCATCGGCGAGCTGCGGTCGGTCTACGAGACGGTCTGGGGGCAGCCCCTGCACGCCGGCAACTTCCACCGCAAGGTGCTCTCGGTGCCCGGGTTCGTGGAGAGCACCGGCACGAGCACCGAGCGCGGCGGCAGCCGAGGCGGCCCACGGGCCCGGCTCTACCGGGCCGGTGACGCCCAACTGCTGCACCCGGCCCTACTGCGGCCGACCCGAGAGGACGCGGTGCGATGAGGACCGACGAGGCGATCCGCCTGGTCGGCGGGGCCCGCGACGATGACGAACTGTTCGGTCTGGACGAGCCGCAGAGCCGCTACCGGGAACTGGTCGCCGCCCTGCACCCCGACCGGCTCGGCTCGGCCGGGCCCGGGGTACGGGCCGAGGCCACCGCAGCCTTCGTAGAGGTCACCACCCGTTGGCGCAACCGTCAGGTGACCGAGCTGCACGGCTACCGCTGCGGCCAACCGGTGCACTCCGGCGACCTGGCCGACCTGTACGACGTAGGGGAGGATCGGCTGCTCAAGCTCCCCCGGGTCCCGCACGACAACGACCTGATGCTGCGGGAGGAACGCGCGCTGCGTCAGCTCGCCGAGCGCGGCGACCCCCGCTGGCTGCCCTACGTGCCCCGGCTGGTCGACAGCTTCGCCCACCAGGACACCGCCACCAGAGCCGAGCGGCGGATCAACGTCCTGGCCACCGCACCCGGCCTGCACAGCCTGGTAGAGGTACGCCAGGCGTACCCGGACGGGCTGGACGCCCGCGACGTGGCCTGGATGTGGCGACGGCTGCTGGTGGCGCTCGGCCTGGCCCACCGGGCCGGGGTGGTGCACGGCGCGGTGCTGCCGCCACACGTGCTGATCGAGCCGGAGGCGCACGGTGTCGTCCTGGTCGACTGGTGCTTCTCCACCGAGCCCGGCGGGGTCGTGCCGGCCATGGTGCCCGACTACCAGGACTGGTACCCGCCCGAGGTGACCGGCGGCCAGCCCGCCGGGCCCGGCACCGACATCGCCATGGCCGCCCACTGCATGGCCTGGCTGATGGACGGACACGCCCCAGCGGAGCTGCGGGCCTTCATCAAGGGCTGCCGCCAGCCCCACCTGGCCGCCCGCCCGGACGACGCCTGGCGACTGCTGGGCGAACTCGACGAGGTGCTGGAACGCCTCTACGGCCCCCGCACCTTCCGACCCTTCACCCTCAACCCGTAAGGAGGCTGCCATGGGCAGCGGAATGTGGTCCACCGACGTGTACGACGCCGCCGACCGGTACCGCCGGGCCACCGGCACCAGCGCCTTCGCCTACAGCGACAGCGGTGCCCGGAAGGTGCACCCGGCGCTGGACCCCCGCGATGCGATGCGGGAGAGCCGCGACTCCGCGGAGCACCCGCAGTCGACCCCGGTGGCGGTGCTCTTCGACGTGACCGGCTCGATGGGGCACGTGCCCCGCACCCTCCAGGCCAAGCTGCCGAAACTGCTGGGGCTGCTGCTGCGCCAGGGGTACGCCCGGGACCCCCAGATCATGTTCGGGGCCATCGGCGACGCCACCTGCGACCGGGTGCCCTTGCAGGTGGGGCAGTTCGAGTCCGACAACCGGATGGACGACGACCTCGGCCGGATCGTGCTGGAGGGCGGCGGTGGCGGCCAGATGATGGAGTCGTACGAACTCGCCCTGTACTTCATGGCCCGGCACACCGTCACGGACAGTTGGGAAAAGCGCGGTCGGCGGGGCTACCTGTTCATCATCGGCGACGAGCTGGCGTACCCGAAGGTGAAGGCCGCCGAGGTGACCCGGCTGCTCGGCGGCAACCTGCGCGAGGACGTGCGGCTGAAGGAGATCGTCGAGGAGGTGACCCGCCGCTGGGACACCTACTACCTGCTCCCCGCCGGCAGCCACTACGCCGGCAACCGCAAGGTGCTGGACTTCTGGCGCGGCCTGCTCGGCCAGAACACCCTGGAACTCGACGACCTGGACGCGGTCTGCGAGACCATCGCCCTCACGGTCGGTCTCGGCGAACAGGCCATCGACCTCGACACCGGCCTGCGGGACCTGGACCGGGTCGGGTCGACGGCCACCGGCACGGTGTCGAAGGCCCTGGCCCGCCTCGGCAACACCGGACGACGCACCGAGACGTCCCGGCTGCCGGCCACCGGGACCGGCCGTGGCGGAGTCGTGCGGCTGTGAACGGGCTGATGACGGGCCGGGACGGGCTGGACGACGAACACACCATCGTGGTCGACCTCGGGTACGGCGACGCCGGAAAGGGCACGGTCGTGGACTGGCTCTGCGCCACCCGGCCGGTGCAGATGGTCGTCCGGTTCAACGGGGGCGCGCAGGCGGCACACAATGTCGTCCTGCCCGATGGACGGCATCACACCTTCGCCCAGTTCGGCGCCGGCACCTTCCACCCCGGGGTCTGGACCCACCTGTCCCGGCACGTCGTGGTCGACCCGTTGGCCCTGGCCGCCGAGGCCGATCACCTGGCCGCCGTCGGGGTGCCGGACGCCCTCGACCGGCTGACGGTGGACGGGGAGGCCCTGCTGGCCACCCCGTACCACCGGGCCGCCAACCGGGCGCGGGAGTTGTCCCGGGGAGCCGACCGGCACGGTTCCTGCGGGCTGGGGGTGGGTGAGGCCGTCGCGTACGGCCTCACCCACCCCGACGAGGCCCCCCGGGTGGCCGACTGCCACAGCCCCCGGCGGCTGCGCCGTCGGTTGACCGCACTGCGGGACCGGCTGGCCGCCGAACTGGGCCCATTGGACGCACCACCGGTCGAGGACTGCCTGCCGGCCTTCACCGCCTTCGCCGAGCGGGTGGCGATCGTCGACCGCTCCTGGCTGGCCGGGGCGCTGCGGGCCGGGCCGTGCGTGTTCGAGGGGGCGCAGGGGGTGCTGCTGGACGAGTGGCACGGCTTCCACCCGTACACCACCTGGAGCACTACCACCTTCGCCAACGCGGAGTCGCTGCTGGCCGAGGCCGGGATGGGCGGGACGGCGACCCGACTGGGGGTGCTGCGGACGGTCACCACCCGGCACGGGCCGGGCCCCCTGGTCACCGAGGACCCCACCCTGCCGCTGACCGACCCGCACAACCCGACCAACCCCTGGCAGGGGCGCTTCCGGTTCGGCCACTTCGACGCGGTCGCCCACGCGTACGCCCTGGCGGTCGCGGGTGGGGTGGACGGCCTGGCGCTGACCCACCTGGATCTCGCCGAACGTGGTCTGGACCTGCGCATCTGCCGCCGCTACGACGGGCTGGACCGGCTCCTGCCCGGCCCGCCGGGCGATCTCGACCGGCAGGCCGAGCTGACCGCCCGCCTGCTGCGGGCCCGCCCGGTGTACGACGAGGACTCCCCCACCGACTGGCCACAGGCGGTGGTCGAGGCGCTCGGCGCACCGGTCCTGCTCACCTCACACGGCCCCACCGCCGCCGACAAGAAGCTGCTCGCGAGGGTGTAAGGAAGGGCACCTTATTAACGCCTCGTGTAGAGGAAGGGCCCCTTATTAACAGCCGGTGCCCTGAGCATGGAGTCATGGAGACCGCGCTCGACCTGCTCCGGCAGACCCTCAGCTCACCCTGGGTGTACCTGCTGCTGTTCGGGCTGACCGCGGTCGACGCGATCTTCCCGGTGGTGCCGGCCGAGGCGGCGCTGATCACGGTCACCGTGCTGGCCACCGGTGGTGAACCGAACCTGGCGCTGGTCCTCGTGGTGGCCGCGCTCGGTGCCGCCGCGGGCGACCACCTCTCGTACGCCGTGGGGCGCGGCGGCGGATCACGCAAGCTAGACCACTCCCCGGCCGACAGCCGCCGCCGGGCCGGGTCGGAGTGGGCCCGGCGGGCGGTGGACCGGCGCGGCGGCATGATCCTGGTGGTGGCCCGCTACGTCCCCGGCGGGCGGACGGCGGTCACCCTGACCATGGGAGCGGTCCGTTATCCCCTGCGGTCGTTCCTGCTGTACGACCTGATCGCAGCGGTCACCTGGGCGTTCTACTGCGTGCTGCTCGGCATCTTCGGCGGGCTGGCCTTCGAGCGCAATCCGTTGCACGGAATCCTGGCCGGCATCGGCCTGTCGGTGGCGATCACCCTGGGACTTGAGCTGATCCGCTGGCTGCGCCACCGCGCCCACCGTCGGGCCGCATGCACGTCGAATCGCGAGTGTTAAAAGGGGGCCCTTCCTCTACACGAGGCGTTAATAAGGTGCCCTTCCTTACTGCTCGGGTGGGTGCCAGGTGTTGCCGTGCAGGAGTTGACCGGCACCTAGCCAGGCGACGTTCATCATCCGGGTGGCGGTCTTCTCCGGGTCGGCCTCCGGGTGGTCGGCCAGCCAGTCACCCAACGACTCGGTCGCCCCGACCAGGGCGTACGCGACCACTTCCAGCTCGGTTTCGGCCACCTCGCGCCCCTCGGCGCGCAGTGCGTCGTCGAGCATCCCGGCGACCACCTCGATGATCCGCGCCCGCATTCCGGCCAGTTCGTCCGCGAACCCCCGCTCGGCACGGGCCTGGCGGTAGAGCACCGCCCAGCCGTCCCGGTGGGCCCCGACGAAGCCGAAGAAGGCCCGCAATCCACGCCAGAGCCGTTCGTCGGCCTTCAGATCGGGCATCGCGGCAGCGGCGATGGCCTCCATCATCCGGGTGCCCTCGCGGTGCAGGCAGGCGACGAAGAGCTCCTCCTTGGTGCCGAGATAGGCGTAGACCATGGGTTTGGAGATGCCGGCTCGCTCGGCGACCTCGTCCATGCTGGCCCCGTGGTAGCCATGGCGGGCGAAGACCCGTACGGCGGCGTCGAGCATCTGTTGCTCACGCACAGCCCTGGGTAAGCGTCGGAAGGTGGGCCTGGTGGACACCTTGCCAGCATACCTACTCACACGTAAGGTTACGCCGGAGTAACTACTGTCCGAGAGGTGCCTTTCATGACTGACTTCGACCCGGCCAACTTCGCCAACGTCGGCCCGAAGGAGTTCGCTCAGCTCGTCAAGTCCACGCCGGACAGCAAGCTGAACGAGGTGATGTCCGGTGAGCTGCGCGGCAAGATCCTCGGAGAGGTCTTCGGGCGGATGCCGCAGCTGTTCCGCGCCGACCGGGCCGGCGCGACGAACGCGGTCATCCACTGGAACATCACCGGCGCCCCCGACGGCGGCACGGACACCTACGAGGTGGTCGTCGCCGACGGCGCCTGCACGGTCAACGAGACCCCGCAGCACGACCCGCGGCTGAGCCTGACCCTGGGCCCGGTCGAGTTCCTCAAGGTCGTCTCCGGTGGCGCCAACCCGGTCATGATGTTCATGACCGGCAAGCTCAAGGCAAAGGGTGACCTGGGCCTGGCCGCCAACATCGCGAACCTCTTCGACATCCCCAAGGCCTGAGATGGTCGAGTTCTCGCTCGACCTGACCGAGGAACAGCGGGATCTGCGCGACTGGGTGCACGGCTTCGCCAGCGAGGTCGTGCGCCCGGCCGCGGCCGAGTGGGACGCCCGCGAGGAGACCCCCTGGCCGATCATCGGAGAGGCGGCGAAGGTCGGCCTGTACGGCTTCGAGTTCCTCGCCACCTGCTGGGCCGACCCGACCGGCCTGTCCCTGCCGATCGCCAGCGAGGAACTCTTCTGGGGTGACGCCGGCATCGGCCTGAGCATCTTCGGCACCGGGCTGGCGGTGGCCGCGATCTACGGCACCGGCACCCCCGACCAGCTCGTCGAATGGGTCCCCCAGTGCTTCGGCGATGTCGACTCCCCGGCCGTCGCCGCCTTCTGTTCCAGCGAGCCGGAAGCCGGTTCGGATGTCGCTGCCATGCGTACCCGGGCCAGCTACGACGAGGCGACCGACGAGTGGGTGCTGCGCGGACAGAAGGCGTACGCCACCAACGGGGGGATCGCCGGGGTGCACGTGGTGGTCGCCTCGGTCGACCCGGAACTCGGCTCGCGCGGCCAGGCGGCGTTCGTCGTACCCCCGGGCCCCCCCGGGCTCAGCGCCACCCGCAAGCTGCGCAAACTGGGCCTGCGGGCCTCGCACACCGCTGATGTCTTCCTCGACGAGGTACGGGTTCCCGGGCGGTGCCTGCTCGGGGGCAAGGAGGCCCTCGACGAGCGGCTGGCCCGCGCCCGGGCCGGGAAGCGCTCCTCCGGTCAGGCCGCGATGCGGACCTTCGAGTTGTCCCGGCCCACCGTCGGCGCGCAGGCTCTCGGGGTGGCCCGGGCCGCCTACGAGTACGCCCTCGACTACGCCAAGGACCGGGTCCAGTTCGGTCGGCCGATCATCACCAACCAGGCGGTCGCCTTCACCCTGGCCGACATGAAGATGGAGATCGACGCCGCCCGGTTGCTGGTCTGGCGGGCCTCCTGGATGGGCCGCAACAACCGGCCCTTCACCGCCGGGGAGGGCTCGATGTCGAAGCTCAAGGCCGGTGAGGTGGCCGTCTCGGTCACCGAGAAGGCCGTCCAACTGCTCGGCGGGGCCGGCTTCCTGCGTGACCACCCGGTGGAGCGGTGGTACCGGGACGCCAAGATCTACACCATCTTCGAGGGCACCTCGGAGATCCAGCGTCTGGTCATCTCGCGGGCGATCTCCGGCATGCAGATCCGCTGACCGCCTCGGCCCGGCCGTGGACCTCACCGGCGCGTCACCTCCGGCCGGCACCCGGCGAACGGGTGTCGGCCGTCTGGCGTCCGGCCACCTCCCGATGGATGATCGGAAGGAATTCGAGCCGTCCGGGCGGGGAACCGAAGGAGGTACGCGGTCGTGGAGCTGCCATTCGTCGTCGCCACCCTGACCCGGCGGGGCCTGCTCACCCCGGGGCGGCCGATCCGGGTCGCCTCCCAGCTCAGCGCGCTACGCACCTGGGGTTGGAGCCTGGCCGGTGAACTCCGCCAGGCCGCGGCGCGCGACCCCGACCGGATCGCGATCATCGACGACCAGGGCACCCAGCTGACGTACGCCGAACTGCTCGACCGCTGCCTGCGGCTGGCCCGCGCGCTGCGCGCCGGACTGGGCGTCGCCCCCGGGGACCGGATCGGCGTGTTCGGCCGCAACCATCCGGGCCTGGTGGAGACCATCGTCGCGGCCACCCTGCTCGGTGCGGACGCCGTACTGATCAACACCGGCCTCTCCCCGGCACAGCTGACCACAGTGGCGCAGGAACAGCAGCTACGGGTCCTGGTGCACGACGACGAGTTCGCCGAACGGATCCTCGGGCTGCCGGCCGACCTGCGCCGCCTCGACGAGCGGGCCCGGGAGGAACTGATCCGCACCGCCCTCCCCGGCGAGCTGCAACCCCCCGAGCGGGACGGCCGGATCATCGTGCTCACCTCCGGCACCACCGGAGCGCCGAAGGGCGCCCGCCGCCCCACCCCCACCGGGTTCGGTCCGCTGGTCGCCATCATCGACCGGATCCCGCTGCACGTCCGGGACCGGGTGATGATCGCCGCCCCGGTCTTTCACACCTGGGGGTACGCGGCCCTTCAGGTCTGCCTGGCCCTGCGGGCCACCATCGTGCTGCACCGCCGCTTCGACCCGGCCACCACCCTGGAGGCCCTGGAACGCCACCGGTGCCAGGCCCTGTTCGCGGTGCCGGTGATGCTGCAACGCCTGATGGAGGTGCCACCGCCGGAGCACCGGCCGCTCCTGAAGGTGGTGGCGGTGAGCGGATCGGCACTGCCCGGCGGCCTGCCCTCGGCCTTCATGGACCGCTACGGCGAGGTGCTCTACAACCTGTACGGCTCGACGGAGGCCTCCTGGGCCTCCATCGCGGTCCCCGCCGACCTGCGTCAGGCCCCCACCACCGCCGGCCGCCCGCCGCACGGTACCCGGCTGGCGATCCTCGACGACACCGACCAGCCGGTCCCGGCGGGCCAGGTGGGACGCATCTTCGTCGGCAACGAGATGCTCTTCGAGGGCTACACCTCCGGAGCCGACCGGGAACGCCACGACGGCCTGCTGGACACCGGGGACCTGGGTCGGCTCAACACCGACGGGCTCCTCTTCGTCGACGGCCGGGCCGACGACATGATCGTCTCCGGCGGGGAGAACGTCTTTCCCTCCGAGGTGGAGAACCTGCTGGCCCTACTGCCCCAGGTACGCGAGGCCGCCGTCGTCGGGGTCCCCGACCCCGAGTACGGTCAGCGGCTCGCCGCCTTCCTCGGCCTGTACCCCGGCGAGACCCTCGACGCCGACGCGGTCCGCGAATACGTCCGGCACTATCTCGCCCGGTTCTCCGTGCCCCGGGACGTCGTCTTCGTCAAGTACCTGCCCCGCAACGCCACCGGCAAGGTGTTGACCCGCGAACTACGCGACTACATCGGTTGACCTGCGGCGGCGAGATCAACCCCGTTTCTGCGGAGTGGCGGTATTCGGAACAGCGGGATCCGCCATGCGGCCGTAACGGCGTACGCGCGGTGACGAACACCCCTACTGGCAGCGGCTCGGGGCAGAGTCCAGGGGGTTCCCCGATCCGGCTGCCCCCGCCCGCCCGCCAGGCTCGTCCCATGTGGAGCTTCAGACGTACCCTCATCGCCGGTGTCGCCCTCGGCGCCGTGCTGGCCGGCACCGTGCCCACCCCCGCCGGTGCGGTCCCCACCGCGCACCGGGGCTGCCACCTCGGTGCCCTCGATCCCAGCGGGCTGGTGGCAGCGGTCGGCACCATCCCCGACCAGAAACTCACCACCACCAGCGTCCACCTGCGGGTCACCACCCCAGCCGGATGCTTCAACGACACCTTCGGCGTCCGCGACCTGCGGTCTGCGGCACCGGTGCCGCCGTACGCCCGGTTCCGGATCGGCAGCGTGACCAAAGTCTTCACCGCCGTGGTCGTCTACCAGTTGGTGGCGGAGGGCCAACTGGACCTCGACGCGCCGGTACGGCCGTACCTGCCGGACCTGGTCCCAGCCCACTGGCCGGCGATCACCGTGCGGCAGTTGCTCGCCCACACCAGCGGCCTGCCCAGCCCGGTCCTGCCCGACGGGCTCGACTGGCAGCTGGCCCACCGCTACGACCGCTGGACCCCTGAGGAGATCGTCCGGACGGCGCTGGTGAACCCACCGGAGTACCAGCCCGGCACGGCGCAGCGCTACACCAACATGGGCTACATCCTCGCCGGCATCCTGATTGAGCGGGTGACCGGCAGGTCGTACGCGGAGCAGATGCGGCAGCGGATCTTCCAGCCGCTCGGGTTGCGCGACACGTACGCGCCCGGTGCCGCCACCGGCATCCGGGGTCCACACGTCCGGGGCTACCAGAAGGTGATCCGCGACGGGGGTACCGAACTGGTGGACGCCACCCGGTGGAGCCAGACTTTCACGCCCGCCTCCGGTGATCTCATCTCGACCCTCGCCGACCTGGACCGGTTCACCGCCGCCCTGTTCGGCGGCCGGTTGCTCGCCCCCGCCCAGCAGCGCGAACTGTTCAGCCACCCGTGGGCCGGCGCGGAACTGAGCAACGGCGGACTCTCCTCGGTACGGCTCCCCGACGGTCGTATCTTCTGGGGCAAATCCGGTGCCCGCTACGGCTACCAGGCGCTCATCGGCGGCATCGGGAACGGTGACCTGCGGGTCGCGTTCGCCGCCACCCCGACCGACGCCAAGGCCGACGGGCAGTCCGCACTCGCTCAGCGGCTTCTCGGTGCCATCCTGGCGCTCACCTGAGCGCCGGTGCCGGGCCGGATGCTCCGGTCCGGCACCGGGCAGTTGTTAAGAAGGGGCCCTTCCTATACACGAGGCGTTAATAAGGTGCCCTTCCTTTCACAATGGCGGCGGCGATGCTGTTGACCCGGTCGGCGAGCAGGCCGAGGGCGCCGACGGCCCGGTCGACCGGGTCGTCGCCGGCACCGCCGAGGGCCCGGGTGCGTTGGAAGGCGCCCTTCACCTCGGCCCAGCGGGCGGCCTGCTCGGGGGTGAGCCGGCCGCGCAGCTCGGCGAGTTTGAGCAGGTTCGCCTCCGCGCCCGCGGCCAGGGTCTGCGCCTCGCCCAGGTAGTGGTCGTCGATCACCGCTTCCAACTCGTCGTCGGTGAGCACCGGGACGACCCGCTCGGCCAGCTTGTTCATGTTTCGGTACGACCCCTGGAGCTGGAACGGCGGCTCGGTGCGGGCGTCGTCGGACTGCGCCGCCGAGGCGATGTACGCCTGGTTGTTGGCCAGCACCACCTGCTGCACCCGCAGCAGTTTGCGCAGCACCGAGACGATCTGTTCCAACTCCACCGGCTGGTACGCATGCGACAGCTGATCGGGTCGTACGCTGTCGTCGCCCCGCGCCATCCGGACCAGCAGTTCCAGGTCGGCGCGTTCCCGTCCGGCCAGCGGCGCCAGCACCGGATTGGCGGTCAGCGAGTTCTCGATGTAGCTGAGCGCGAAGACCTCCTCCCGGCCGGAGAGCACATCGCCGAGGTTCCACACGTCGGCCCGGTTGGCGAGCATGTCCGGGATCCGGAACCGCTTGCCCGATTCGGTGTACGGGTTGCCGGCCATGCACACCGCGAACCGCTTGCCCCGCAGGTCGTAGGTGCGGGTCCGGCCGCCCCAGACCCCCTCCATCCGGCGCTGCCCGTCGCACAGGGAGATGAACTTCTGCAGCAGCTCCGGGTTGGTGTGCTGGATGTCGTCCAGGTAGAGCAGGACGTTGTTGCCCAACTCCAGGGCGAAGGAGATCTTCTCCACCTCCTGTCGGGCGGTGGCGTCCGGGGCCTCCGCCGGGTCCAGGGAGGTGACCTTCGTACCCAGGGCCGGCCCGTTGACCTTGACGAAGACCAGGCCGAGGCGGCTGGCCACGTACTCCATCAGGGTGGTCTTGCCGTAGCCGGGCGGGGAGATCAGCAGCAGCAGGCCGGACTGGTCGACCCGCTTGCCGTCGCCGGTGGCGCCGAGCTGCCGGGCCAGGTTGTCACCGATCAGCGGCAGGTACACCTCGTCGAGCAGCCGGTTGCGGACGAAGGCGTTCATCACCTTCGGCCGGTACTCCTCCAGCCGCAACCGGTCCCGCTCGGAGTCCACCAGGGCGTTGCGTCGCCGCTGGTAGTCCCGGTACGCCGGGATCAGGTCGGTGCGGAAGGCCCGGGTGCGGGCCAGCATCTCGTCCAGGCGTACCGCCAGGGTGGAGCCCTCGATCCGGGGGTGGGCCCCGAGCAGTCCGCCGACGGTCTCCGACATGGCGGCGGTGCTGTTCTCCCGGGGCAGGTCGGTGCCGCACAGCTCGACGGCGACCGCCTCCGGCAGGTCGTAGGCGGACAGGTCGCCGTCGTCGGTGGCGAGGAAGGCGGTCAGCCAGGCCTGCACCAACTGGTGGCGACCGGCCAGGTCACCGCCGAGGGCCCGCAGGTCCTCGTCGAACTCCCGGGAGGAGCGTGACTGGGTACCCCCCAGGGCCCGCCGGAACCGCTCCAGCATGGTCAGGGCCCCACTGCCGGTGACGAACCGCACCGGGGGTACGGACAGCTCCTCGAACAGGTACTCCCCGGCCAGGTTGGTCCCGCCCTCCGGTACGGGCAGCCCGGTCTCCCGCAGGAACCCCTCGATCGCGGTGGCCAGCTCGGCGCAGAGCCCGTCGGCGGCGTCTTGACCGTCGGGTCGACCGAACCGCTTGCGGGCCCGGGCCAGCGAGGCGGCCCGTGCCGTCCAGGCCGTCCGGGTCGACTCCTCGGTGCCGTACCGCCAGAACAGGCAGGCGGCGGCGCGGTCGGCGGGTGGGTAGCGCAGCAGTTCCGCCCCGGCGTGCAGGCGCAGCAGCACCCGCAGGATCTCGGCGGCGTCGTGGTCGTGCACACCGCGCTCGTACCCCTCGTCGTAGCGGGTCTCGGCGATCCGCTGGACCAGGTCCCGCAGGTCATCGCCGTCGACCGCCGCGGTGTGCAGGGCGTCCAGAGTCAGCCCGTCGCGGCCGGCCTCGGCGGCGGACAGGATGGTGGCGGCCAGGTGTTCCGCCCGGTACACCTGCGGCGACTCGGAAACCAGGAGCTGGTCCCAGAACCGCTGGGTCTGCTGGAACTCCTCGTCGCGCACCGGGGCCCGGTAGTCCGTGCCGGTCACCGCGACCGCCATCCGGCCCTCGTGCGGCACCACGGCCACATCGATGGGCTGGGTGTTCACTGCGAACCGGTGCCGACCCAGCCGGATGGTCTCGCCACCGTCGGCGTACAGGTCCAGCCGGTCGCGCAGGCCGCGCCCGGCCTCCTGGCGGGCGGCCCGGACCCGGCCGTCCAGCTCCTCGGCCCGCACCGCGTCGCCGAGGGTACGCAACTCCTCGACCACCGCACGCAGCTTGCCGACCATCGGATCGGCCGCGAAGTAGGTGTTGATCTCGTCCAGTGAGCCCAGGGTGCCGGCCCGCCGGTGCACACTGACCATGATCCGCTCGGCGGAGGCGACCAGCCGGTCGGCGCGGCGGGACCGCTCGTCCAGCAGGGCCTGCTTGCGGCTGGAGAAGGCCTCGTAGATGTCGGTACGCCGGGTGGCCAGTTCGGCCAGGAAGTCGTCGAACTCCCCGAACCGCGACTCCAGCTCCTCCACCCGCAGCAGCAGCCGACCCAGTTGCTCGTCGCAGCGTTCGGCCGTGTCGGCCGCCGCCAGCGCACCGGCCACCGCCTGCCCCAGCAGCGCGAACTCGGCCGCGAAACCGGCCCGCCCCTCCACGGCGGCCAGCTCACGACGGCGCTTGTCGAGCACCGCCCGCGCCCGGTTGACCGCCCCCAGCACCTCGCCGACCCGACCCAGAATGGCGGTACGGACGGTCGCGTCGGCGATGTCCAGCCCACCCACCACATCGGTGATGGTCTGGAGCCCTTCGGTGCGGGCGGCCAACTCCTCGCTGACCGTCCCGGCCTCGGCCACCGTGCCGATCTCGGCGGACCGGGCGGCCAGCCGGTCCACCTCCTGCTGGTAGCCGGTGAACGCCTCGTCCCGGCGGAGGAACTCCACCGCCCGGCGGCCGGCCACTGCCAGTTCCTCGTCCAGCCGCCCGGCCAGCTCGTCGATCCGGGCATGATCGACGTACCGCAGCTCGCGCAGGGTCTCCAGGTGTCCCCGGGCCCGCCGCAGGCCACCCAGTTGGGCCACCCAGTCGTCCGCGGTCAGCGGCGCCTCGCCCCGGGCCCGGCGGGCCAGCGAGGCGATCTGCTCGGCGCTGGCCTCCACCTCGACTCGGGCCTGCTCGGTGAGGGTACGAACCTTCTCGTGCTCCTCCAGCACGGCGGTGGCGGTCCGCCGCAGTCCGACCAACGGGGTGGCCAGGTCGCCGAGTTCCTCCTCGCCCAGCCAGTGGTAGTGGTCGCTGATCCGGCCACAGGCGGCGATCAGCGCCTCGTACACCTCGGCCGTGGCGGTGCCCTCGACCATCCGGGCCGCCGACAGCGAGTCGGAGATGCCCCGGACCAGGTCCGCGTTGCCGATCCGCTCCAGGGGCCCGGTGCCGGCCGGCTGCGCGGCGGCGTACGCGTCCGAGACGTACGGGGTCTGCCAGATCTGCATCGGGTGGACCCGGGTCGGCTCCTCGGAGACCGCCCGGAACACCACCAGGGTGCCGTCGTCGAACAGCGAGAACCCGTGACACGGGATCGGTGCGGCGACCTCCTTGCGGATCGCGTTGTACGGCAGCAGCAGCGAGCGCCCGTCGTCGCGGGCGTGGAAGACGTAGAGCACGTCCTCGCCGTTCGGCGAGCGCACCACCCGCTCGAACTCCAGGCCGGTGACCTCGGTGTCGAAGGTGCGGGTGACCCCGGTGGCCAGGTGGTAGCCGCCGGGGAAGATGATGCCGTGGTCCTCCGGCAGCCGTTGGCAGGCCACCCCGATGCCGTCCAGCCGGATGACCTCACGGCTGATGGTGTTGAAGACCAGGTGCCGCCACTGGGTCTCCTTGTACGGCCGCAGCCGCATCAGGATCAACGTGCCGACCCGCGCCCAGTGCACGTCGGCGTCGGCCAGGCTCTGCAACGGCTCGTCCACCGGCTCGCTGTAGATGCCCTCGCCGACCTCGGTGTTGTTCTCCACCTTGACGGTCAGGGTGCCGCCCACGGTCTCGACGAAGACCTCACCGTCGATGGAGATGTGCGGGTGCCGGCCGAGGACGTGGTCCTCGCGGGTGGTCTCGATCCACTCGAAGTCGTGGCTGGGCGGGAAGACGTGGTCCCGCTCCCCCCGGCTGTCCAGGTACTCCGGCACCCCGTCGACACCGACCTGCCAGCGCAGCACCCGGATGTCCTCGGTGCGCGGCCCGGTCTGGAACACCGCCAGCAGTCGGCCGTCCACCCGGCGCAGTTGCAGCAGCCGGGCCTGCCGGTAGTAGCGGTACAGCTCGGAGAAGTCGCGGACGAACTGCGGGTGGCGCAGCAGACCGGGCAGTTCGTCGTGACCGGCCTCGTCGAACCGGAAGGCCTCCGTCTCACCGGCCGACTCGCGGACGAACCGGTGCAGGGAGAAGACGTCGTCGACGCTCGTCTCCGGCTTGAGGCCGATGAAGACGTTGTAGCCGAACAGCATCAACCCGCCGACGGAGACGATGTCCCGGGGCACGCAGTTGTGCTCGGTACGGATCCGCTCGGTGCTCAGCAGCCGCAGTTCGGTGCTGCCGAAGACCTCCAGCCGCCGGGCGTTGAGCGCTTCGGCCCGCTGGGCCAACTCGGCGGCCTGGGCGGCCAGCCGCCTGCGCAGCACCTCGTAGCTGCCGTCGTCCAGCCCCGGGGAGCCGGTCGCGCCCTCCGCGTCCACGCTGCGGACGGCCGCCTCCGCTTCGCCGGGTCGGGTTCCCGGGGCCGGGCCGGTGGGGGGGGGGGGGGGCGCCCCCCCCCCCCCCCGCGGGGGGCGCGCACCCCCGCCCGCGGGCGGCGCCCCGGGGGGGGGGGGGGGGGGGGGGGGCGGGGGGGGGGGGGGGGGGGGGGGGGGGGGGGGGGGGGGGGGGGGGGGGCCCCCCCCCCCCCCCACCACCGGCGGTCGGCTCACTCACCGGCGCGCTGCCGCGAGCCGGTCAGGGCGGCGACCGGGGTCTCCGCCACGCCCAGCCGCTGCGCGGCCTTCAGCAACTCCTGGAGCTTGCCCTGGTCGGCGCCACCGGCGCGCATCTGCTGTGCCAGGAAGGCCGACAGGGTGAGGTTCTGCACGTCGGCGCTGTTCAGCGAGCCGACCATCCGGGCCAGGTCGTCGGTGAAGCTGGCGCTGCCGTCGAGCCACGGCTTGGTCAGGTTCTTCGCCACGTCCGAGTGGGCCACGAAACCGTCCACACTCTTGCCGAACGAGATCGAGCTGAGCAGCCGGTCGAAGAAGACGCTGTCCCCGCCGACGATGTCGATGTTCGCCTTCTCCAGGCCGGTGGCGACCAGCTTGGCCTGCGCCTCGGCGACCTGCCGTTGGGTGTCCAGCCCGGCGAGGCGGACCTCCTTCTCCAACTCCAGGCGCAGCCGGTACTCCTCGTGCTCTCGGGTGGCGTCGTCCAGCGCGGCCATCGCGGCGGCCTTCTCGGTGAGGCCCTCGGCCTCGCCCTTCAGCTTCTCGCGTACCGCGTCGGCGGCGGCCAGCAGCTTCTCCCGCTCCACCGCGACCTCCGCGCGGCCGACCTTCTCGATCGCCTCGGCGCTGCGCTCCTGCACCTGCACCTCGGCCAGGCCGGCCGCGGCGGTCTCGGCCTGGACGCCCTCGGCCAACCGGATCTTCGCCCGGGTCTCCAACTCGGCGGCCTGCTGCCGGGCCTCGGCCAGCACCAGTTGCTCGCGGGCCTTGTGCTTGGCGGCCGCCTCGGCTGCCTCCGCGGCCTTGATGTCCTTGACCAGGTTCTCCTGCGCCTCGGCCTCGGCCTGGATGATCACCGCCTGGCGGGTCCGCTCGGCCTCCTCGACCACCCGCAGCCGCTTGATGTTCTCCTCCTGCTCGGCCACGGTCTTCTCCACCGCGATCCGCTCCCGGACGACCTCGGCGATGGCCCGCTTCTCGGCCTCGACCTCCTTGTTCTTGGCGATCGTGCTCAGCTCGGTCTCCCGCTCCCGGCCGATGACCTCCAGCATGCGGTCCTTCTCGATCCGCTCGGTCTCGATGGCGATGACCCGCTCGCGGTTCTTCTCGGCCACCGCGATCTCGCGGGCCCGGTTCTCGTGCTGGATGCCCAACTGCTCGTCGGTACGGATGTTCGCGGTCTCGGCGCGCAGCCGCTCCTCGGCACGTACCCGGGTGACCTCGGCCTGCTCACGGGCCCGTACGGTCTCGATCTCGCGCTGCTGCTTGGCCTCGGCGTCCGCCTGCCGTCGCTCAAGCTCAAGGATCGCTTCCTTGGCGTCGACGTTCTGGCGGGTGATCTCCTTCTCCTCGCTGCGCCGGAACTCGTTGGTCCGGACGTTCTCCTGGGTGGTCAGCTCGGTGATCTTCCGGATGCCCTGGGCGTCCAGGATGTTCGCCGGGTCGAGCTGCGACATCGGCGTCTGCTCCAGGAAGTCGATCGCCGCGTCCTCCAGGCTGTACCCGTTGAGGTCGGTGCCGATCACCCGGATGATCTGGTCGCGGAACTCGTCACGCTTGGTGTAGAGGTCGACGAAGTCGAGCTGCTTACCTACCGTCTTGAGCGCCTCGGAGAACTTGGCGTTGAACAGCTCCTGCAGGGTCTCCCGGTCGCTGGCCCGCGCGGTGCCGATCGCCTGCGCCACCTTGATCACGTCTTCGACGGTCTTGTTGACCCGGACGAAGAAGGTGATCCGGATGTCGGCCCGGATGTTGTCGCGGCAGATCAGGCCCTCGTTGCCGGTCCGTTCGATGTCGATGGTCTTGACCGAGATGTCCATGATCTCGGCCTTGTGCAGGACGGGCATCACGACCGCGCCGGTGAAGGTCACATCGACCCGCCGGACCTTGGAGACGATCAGCGCCTTGCCCTGCTCGACCTTGCGGAACAACCGACTGACCATGAACACCACGCCGAGCGCGACGAGCAGGACGACGGCGAGGAGTATGCCGATTCCAGTGGTGATGACTTCCATGGTTGGGCGCGCGGGCGGTTGGCGGCCCGGCGGCAGCGGCCGGGCGAACGCCCGCGCATCCTCCTTTCGAGACGTCTCAGGGGCGGCGTGGGACGGGCCGGCGATCGGGGCGGCTGCCCCGGTCGGGGTGATCCGCAGGCAGGGCGGTTACACCGGGGCGGCTACGGGGCGGAATGTCTGAGTGGATCGAAGGCGGGACCGGCGGGCATGACCCAGAAGAACTCGCCCTCGGTGTCGTAGTCGTAGATCAGGGCGGAACTGCCCGCCGGCATCTTCTCCTCGCCCGGCTGCCGGACCTGCACCACCGCCGAGGAGCCGTCGGCCGCGGTCACCTCGGCCTGACCGAAGTCGGCCGTGACCGTGCCGGTACGCACCACACACAGGCTGCCGACGAAGGCGTGCCGGGTGGCGTCCGACTCGGTCGGGAAGAGGCGCTCCAGGGGGATGGCGACCAACCGGGTCACCAGCCACGCGCAGAACGCGGCGGCCAGCAGAACACCGATCGAGACCAGGATCCGGGTGCCCGAGCCGAAGCCCAGGCCGTCGAGGAGGGCGGTGCCGGCCAGGCTGACGAACCAGGCGACGGCGACGAGCAGGGAGAAGATGATGGCGCTGGGCACACCCCCCAGACCTAGGCCGGCGAGGAAGGCACCCGCCCCGCCGTCGACGTCCAGGTCGTCGCCCAGATCCAGCACGCCGGTCAACACCAGCAGCCAGTAGCCGACCACCACCACCAGCAGAAAGCTGAACAGTACGGTGGGAAAGCTGAGTGCCGCGCCGAGAAAACCGGTCACCGCGTCCTCCTCCCCGTGGTCGGCGGCTCGGACCGACCACGATGATCGTGACACGGTATGTCAATCTCCAGGGCGGCCGATCGACCCAATGCCACCGGCCGGATCGGGCGACATCAGCTGAGATTGGCCTGAATCAGTGCGTCGATCGTTGCGGATCGGACCTCGACCTGATCCGCGGTCACGGCCAGGAACAGCGAACTGCCGTCCGGCCGCCACGCCGTCAGGTACGCCGTCGAGGTCGCCGAGTCGTCCGTGGTCAGCACCTGAGCTCCACTAGGGACACTCACCTCGCGTGGCGTTCCGGGCAGCCCGGTCGGCGCGGTGAAGTCGTACACCGCGATCACCCGGGTCACCGGACCCCGGCCCTCGTACGCTGCCCGGACACCGGTCGGCACCAGCTGAGGTCGGGCCGACCGCAGCACCGCCTCGGTGGCATCCACCCGATCCAGGTAGGGCGGCAGTCCCCACAGATCGGGTGCGAAGGGGCTGGCGGAATCGGCCGGGCTGGCGGAGGTGGGCCCGGTCGGCGGTGCCTCGCTGCGCTCGGCCACCATGACCCCGAAGGTCCCGATGCCGACCACTGCGGACAGGGCCAGCCCCGCTCCCGCCGTCTGCACCCGACGACGCCGACGCAGCCGGGCGCGTACCCCCGGCAGGGGATCCGAGCCGGTCGGATAGTGGTCGGGGTCGGAGTCCCAGACCGCACGGAGGGCTTCCCGCACATCGCTCATCCCGCGACCTCCCGATCAGCGCCGACATGGGTGGGCAGCTCGGCGCGAATCGCGCCCAGGGCTCGATGACGCAGCGAACGGACCGTGGCCGGTCGCCGTCCGATGGCCTCGGCGATCGCCTCGTCACTCAGGTCGTCCAGGTACGACAACACGAGCACCACCCGCTGCAAGGGAGGAAGGTCGGCCAGCATCCGGCGGAGCTGGTCGTGGTCGTCGACCCGGCCCAGTCCCCCGTCGGCGACCAGGGGGCGGGCCGGTGGGGTCAGCCGGGCCCGGCGGACCAGGGTCCGCATCCAACTGATGTGCAGTCGGACCATGGTGGTCTTCGCGTACCCGAGTGGGTTGCCTTCGACCAGCAGGCGGTGCCACGCGCCGGCCATCCGCACGTAGGTCTCCTGGAGGAGGTCCTCGGCCTGGTCCGGGTCAGCGGCCACCGCACGCGCGTACCGGCGCAGCGCCGGCGTGGACTGGCGGACGAACATCTCGAACTCGTCGGCTTCCATCCCACCTCCCTCGCCACTAGTACGCCACCGGCACGGCGTTCTGTTGCACGCGGATCCGGTCGGCCGATCGAACCGATCGGCCGACCGGAGTGCTCACGGCAGCAGCGACGAGATCAGCACCGCCAGGGCGGCCAGGTAGGCGAGCAGCAGGGCCCGCTTGACCGCCGTGGACCGGTGATCCCACTCCAGGTTCCAGCCCCCGGAGTCGTCGAAGTGCAGGGCCGACATGGTCATCAGGGACCGGCCCAGGCCGAACCCGACCCCGGCGGCCAGGGCCGTCACCGGAGTGGCGAAGAGCAGCAGCAGCACCGCGGTCAGATAGGCCAGCCCGCTGGGCAGGTAGGTCCGCACCCCGGTGCCCATCTCCAGACCGAACTGGAAGGGCCCGGCGAACCGTCCCAGCCGGAAGACGCTCTCCGGCACCAGTCGCTGGTTCTCCGGCAGCGCGAAGCGCAGCACACCGAGTTCACGCAAGGTCACCAGCACGGCGGCGACCAGCACGATCCCGATCCGCACCGGCACCGGCAGGGGCGCCCGCACCAGAGAACCGACCAGCAGCAGGACCGCCGCGATGACGATTCCCCCGGCGACCAGCCCGAGGCAGAAGCAGAAAGCAGGAAAACCTCGCCAGACCGGCGAGCTCAGCACGGCGGCTGAGTTCTTGCTTCAAGTGGAGCCGCTGGTGGCGAACCCGGCCGTCAGGGCCAGGCCCGCCACCAGCGGCGTGGTGACCCACCACCCGGCGTACTCCAGACCCACTGCGGCCACGACCAGGGTCAACCCGACCACCCAGGCCATGCCGGTGAACGGATGCCAGAACCGCCGCCGCAGCACGGCACTTCTGCGTTCGAGCATGGTCAGTACCGGCAGATGGTGAAGTAGGTGTTGCTGGTGCCGCCGGCCGAGACCGTGGTGTTCCCGTCCGAGCACCGCCACCAGACCCCGTCGGGGGTGGTCCACCGCCACGCGTTCTTCTTCGTGGTCGTACCGCAGGCGTTCGACACCGGCTTGTAGTAGTAGACGACCGGGGCGTCCCGCACCGTGCCGGAGCGGTGCCAGCCGGAGGCGCAGTAGGTGCTGCCCCGGTACACGCCACCGAAGCAGGCACCCGCCCGGGAGGTGTACGCCCCGACGTTGTCCTTCTGCTCCGAGTAGCCGTTGGGGTACGCATCCTTGCAGTCGTTGCGGTCCCAACCGGTCAGGCCGCCGGGCCCGGTCTCGGCGTGGGCCGGGGAGGCGAACCGGGCGGTGGTGGAGGCCACGAACCCACCCACCGCGAAGGCGCTGAAGGCGATGCCGCGCAACACCGTACGGCGCTGCGGCTTCACCCGCAGTTCGGTCAGGGCCCGGCTGCGCGGCGCGTTGGGCGGGGCTACGGACAGGTCTGGAATCTGGTCGAGCGTCAACGCCATGACGAACTCCCCTCGCTGTGCACGATCTTCTTTCGCAACATGTCGAACTGCCGCTCGGCCGACCCGACATCGACCGGCAGGGCGAGATCGACCACCTGGCCGTCGGCTCGGACGGCCATCAACACCGGCGGGCTCAGATGGGCGATCTTCTGCCACTCGTCCCGGTCGGACACGACATCGAACTCCTGCCGGATCGGCGCCGGCCACTGCTCGACCTCCTCGTAGGTGAGCAGGACCGGGCGGACACCCGCCGCAGCGGACAGTTCCGCGAGCCGTGCCGTCACCGCACCGCACAGCGGGCAGCCGGTGTCCGAGGCGACGACGATGCGATCCGAGCCACCCGTCACGGTGGCACCCATCACCACGTCCGGCCCGGCGGAGGAATAGCTGACCTCGCGGACCACCAGCGCCCGGAGCATCCTGATCTCCCGCAGGAGGGCCCCGACCGCCAGGAACAGAATCAGGATGGCGGTCCAGTTCAGGATGGTCAGCGCCACCGACGGTGACATCAGCCGGCCGCCCAGGAAATGTTGATCTGCTCCAACCAGCTCAGCTTGTCGGCATCGGTCGCCTTGTCGTCGCCGTCGGCGAAGACCACCTCCGCCATGGCGGAGGGAAAACCGAGGGTGTACGTGTAGTCGGTCAACTGGGTGGCCGAGGCGACCCCGGGCAGGGGCGACCGCCACACCTCACCGAACTTAGTCCGGGCACCCTGATGGCGCGGCTGGTGACCGGCCGCGTGGCCGGGCCCCGGGATCGACAGCGAGCCCAGCCCTTCGGCGAAGATCGCGATGTGCTCGCTCATCGTGCCCAGCAGGGTCTCCCGTCTGGGCCGCAGCGCCATCCCACGAACCTGGTCGGCGATCTCCAGGCTGGAGAACAGCTCGACCAGCTTCTCCCGGCGCGGGGCCGGACCACCGAACACCGTCATCAGCTCGTGGTAGTCACCGATCAGGGTGGCTACCGAGGTGTGCTTGTCCAGCGACTCCGACACGACCACCTCGCGGCCGTGCACAACCAGGCGGTCGACCGGGTTCGCGGCCACCATGTAGGTGCACGCGAATTCGTGGTAACCGCGCGGTCCTATCTGGAATCCGCGCCCGTACGCCCCACTGGCGAAACGGACATGGGCCGCGACGCTGGTGACCCGGGGGAATTCGGCCAACTCGACATTTACCACCGCAGCGCTCGGTGCCACCAACTCAAGACTTTGAACGGGCACTTGATCTCCCTTCCTGGTGGTCAGACCGTAGCAACGGCACCAGGGAAAGCAATGTCCTGCACGGCATTTGGGGCAATGTCCTTATGCGACCAAAATCTTGGCCCGGCACGGCTTCGGGCTTTACCCCCCGGACCAATCCAAATCGCCGATTCAGGGCGTCGATTCTCGGTGGGTAGATCCCTTCGAAGCGACTAAACCTGATCTTGGAGTTCTGTGCGGCTTTGTCGCCCTCGGCTGAGGCCAAGACCACAGTGGAGTCAGAACAGTTCCGGCACCAGCCATCCGGCGGTGGCCGTCACGCCGGCGGCCAGCCACACTTCGAGACCGGGTCGGAGCACCGACTCGGCTTGGGATGCCGCTGCCGCCACGGCGACCGACCCGGCTGCGGCAGCGGCTGCCGCCGCGAAGATCAGCGCGCGGATCACCACCGGGAGGCCGGTGGATCGGGCACCCGCCAGGCAGCCGCAGGGAGTACCGGGGCGACGCCTTCGGAGCACCTCGGCGTAGCCCGCCAAGACGAGGTAGGTGCCCGCCAGCAGGGCGTACCCGGCGGCGGACAGGTGCGGGGCGAGCAGCACGACACCGAGGACCACCAGGGCCAGACCCACCTCGGTGGCGCCCAGCAGCCGGCCGGCCCAGGTTTGCATCACGGAGGGCAGCAGAGCCTGCCGGGCCAGCAGGGCCCGGACCCGCTGCGGGTGCACGGCATGACCGACCCCGGCCACGAGCAGCAGCAGGGCCCCACCCAGTGCCACCACGGTCACCAGCGTGGAGAACCCACTCACCGTGCCTCCTCGGTCCGGGCGGGCACCAGCACCACCGGTCCAGACGACATCGCCACCGCCCGTGGTGGCACCGGCGCTGGTCAGTGGGGGATGACGATGCCGCCTTCGATCGCGACGGCGGCGATGTCGGAGCGGTGATGCGAGCCTTCCAGGGTCACCTCGCGTACCAACTGGTAGGCCGCATCGCGCGCGGCGGCCAGGTTCTCGCCGGTGGCCGTACCGCAGAGGACCCGGCCCCCGGCGGAGAGCAAGGCGCCGTCGGGGTCCTGACGGGTGCCGGCGTGGATGATCCCGGGGCGGTCCGCCCCGGTGATCACGTCACCGGTACGCGGCTTGGCCGGGTAACCCTCGGCGGCGACCACCACGGTGACGGCGGCACCGGGACGCCAGCGCAGCGGCGGGTGCTCGGCCAGGGTGCCGGTGGCGGCGGCGTGCAGCAGCCCGGCCAGCGGAGTCTCCAGCAGAGCCAGCACCACCTGGGTCTCCGGGTCACCGAAGCGGGCGTTGAACTCGATCACCCGAGGGCCCTTGGCGGTGATCGCCAGCCCGACGTAGAGCAGACCGGCGAAGGGGGTGCCCCGGCGACGCATCTCGGTCAGGGTCGGGTACACCACGTCGCGCATGACCTCGTCGACCAGACCGGCCGGGGCCCAGGGCAGCGGAGCGTACGCCCCCATGCCCCCGGTGTTCGGGCCGGTGTCGCCGTCGCCGACCCGCTTGAAGTCCTGGGCCGGCAGCAGCGGCACGGCCGCGTCCCCGTCGGTCACCACGAACAGCGACACCTCAGGCCCGGCGAGGTACTCCTCGATCACCACCCGACCGCACTGCCGGGCGTGCTCCAGTGCCGCCGCCCGGTCCTCGGTGACGACGACCCCCTTGCCGGCGGCGAGCCCGTCGTTCTTCACCACGTACGGCGGGCCGAACTCGTCGAGCGCCCGGCCGACGCTCTGCTCCTCGGTGCAGGTGTAGGCCCGTGCGGTGGGGACTCCGGCGGCGGTCATCACGTCCTTGGCGAAGGTCTTCGACCCTTCCAGCCGGGCCGCCTCGCCGCTCGGGCCGAACACCGGGATGCCCTTGGCGCGTACCGCGTCGGCTACCCCGGCGACCAGCGGCGCCTCCGGCCCGATCACCACCAGGTCCGCGGCCACCTCGACGGCGAGCGCCGTGACGGCACCCGGATCGACGATGTCCACCGACCGCTGTTGGGCGACCTGCGCGATCCCGGGGTTACCCGGCGCACAGATCAACTCGGAAACGGACGCATCCTCGGCAAGCCGCAGCGCGAGCGCATGCTCCCGCCCGCCACCACCCAGCAACAAAACCCGCACGACCCGGAATCCTACCCACCCCCACCCCGACCCCTGTTGATCAAGAGGTTTACGTCTCAGATCCGGCTAACCGAGACCAAACCTTTCGATCAACACGGAAAGGGGAGAGGGGGTCAGGGAAGGAGGGGATGGCGGGTTACGTTTTCTTCGCGGCCGGGGCCTACGCCTACCACTGAGACCTTGGTGTTGCAGAGTTCCTCGATGCGGGCGATGTAGCGCCGGGCGTTCTCCGGGAGGTCTTCCTCGGTCCTGGCCTTGGTGATGTCCTCCGACCAGCCGTCGTGCTCCTCGTAGATCGGGGTGGCATGGTGGAAGTCGGTCTGGGTCATCGGCATGTCGTCGACCCGCTTGCCGTTGATCTCGTACCCGACGCAGATGGGGACCGTGGCCAGGCCGGTCAGCACGTCCAGCTTGGTGATCACCAGGTCGGTGACGCCGTTCAGGCGGCAGGCGTAGCGGGCGACCACGGCGTCGAACCAGCCGCAGCGACGTTCCCGGCCGGTGGTGGTGCCGTACTCGTGGCCGACCTTGCGCAGGTGGGCGCCGTTGTCGTCGAACAGTTCGGTCGGGAAGGGGCCCGAGCCGACCCGGGTGGTGTACGCCTTGCTCACCGCGATCACCTTCGTGATGGCGGTCGGCGGGATGCCCGCGCCCACACACGCCCCGCCGGCCGTCGGGTTCGACGAGGTGACGAAGGGGTAGGTGCCGTGGTCCATGTCGAGCATGGTGGCCTGGGCACCCTCCAGCAGGACGGTGTCGCCCCGGTCCAGGGCGTCCCAGAGCATCGACCGGGTCTCCGCGATGTACGGCCGCAGCCGCTCCGCGTACTCCAGGTACTCCTCGATGGTGGCGTCCAGGTCGATGCCCTTGCGGTTGTAGACCTTGAACATCACCTGGTTCTTCTCGCGCAGCGCGAGTTCCAGCTTCTTGCGCAGGATGCCCGGGTCGAGCAGGTCCTGCACCCGGATGCCCATCCGGGCGACCTTGTCGCCGTACGCGGGGCCGATGCCCCGGCCGGTGGTGCCGATGCGGGAGCTGCCCAGGTAGCGCTCCACCACCCGGTCCAGCGCCCGGTGGTGCGGCATGATCAGGTGTGCGTCGCCGGAGATCCGGAGCCGGGAGACGTCGACGCCCCGCTCGGCCAGCCCGTCGATCTCGCTGAGCAGCACCTTCGGGTCGACCACCACACCGTTGCCGATGACGATCACGGCGTTCGGGGAGAGTGCCCCCGAGGGCATGAGGTGCAGGGCGTACTTCTGGCCGTCCGGGGTGATCACCGTGTGGCCTGCGTTGTTGCCGCCCGAGTAACGGACGACGTAGTCGACCCGCTCACCCAGCTGGTCGGTAACCTTGCCCTTGCCCTCGTCGCCCCACTGAGCGCCGAGGAGCACGATCGCTGGCATCTTCTCGCCTCCAGAAGGCTCGGGTGCCAGATGGCGACCGGTCAGCGAGCCCGGGGTGTCAGGTTAACAAGTAGTGACGGCACGACCGGCAGGGGTCGCGCGATAAGCAGGAGGAGCTACCCGTGTACGACGTGGTGCTGCTCACACTGGGCTCGGAGCGGGACGCTCCCGGAGCTGGGTGCGGCAGCGGCGAAGCCTGCTGTGGCGGTGCGGTGACGGCGGCTGCCAAGGACCGTGAGGAGCGTTGCGAGACCCCCCGCGTACCCGTGTTGGCCTGTGCGGACGCGCTGACCGCCCGGGGTGCCCGGGTCGAGACGGTGACGGCCCGGTCGGACGCGGAGATCGACGAGGTGCTGGCCCGGCTCGACGGCCCGGCCCGGCCCGACGGCCTCACCTGGCCGGATCCGGACTCCAAGACCCGCCTGGTGGTGGCCGTCGCCGGTGACGCACAGTTGCGCGCCGTGCTGCGCCGACTGGTCCGGCGGTACGCCCCACCCCCCAGCCGTCGCCCGGCGGACCTGGCCGGCAACCGGACCGTGCCGGACCTGCCGCCGATCGGCGTACTGCCGCTGGACCCGGCCCGCAGCACCACCCACCGTGACCTGGCCGCGCAGCTCGGCCTGCCGCGCGACCCGGCGGGGGTGGCCGCCGCGGTACTCGACGGCACCCCCCGGCGGCTCGATCTGCTGCGCAACGACGGCGGCTCGGTCACCCTGGACGGCGCCCTGCTCGGGGCGGCCAGTGAGGACGGGCGACCCCTGCACTGGCGCGGCCGGGTCGAGGTCGACGACGCCGTCCTGTCCAACGGCGACGATCCCCTGCTGGCCTGCGTGATCGGCAACGCAGGGGGCTACGCCCGGCTCGACGAGGTAACCCTGCTGGCCGACCCGGATCCGACCGACGGGCTGGTCGAGGTGGCGGTGGCCGTACCGGTGGTCACCCGGTCCCGGCTGGGCCGTCGGCGGGTACGCCTGGAGGTACGCCGGGCACGTGGCCGGGCCGCCTCCGTGCTGCCCCGCGACGATGCCGCACTGCCCTACCTGGACGACGGTGTGCAGGCTGAGTTGACCCGTAAGCGGTCCTGGTGGACCGAGCCGGGGGCCTGGGCGGTCTGGACCGCCTGACCGCGTCCCGCACCGGCGGCCGAGATCGGCCGGTGGGCCTATCCTCGGCTGGAGGAATGGGGAGGAACCGTGGTGGACGAGAACGCCGACCGGGTGCCCGCGCCCGGCCAGCATGGGGTGCCGGAACGGGACATCGAACCACTCTGGCCACCGGACCAGATCGACGGCTTCGGCGCGTCCGGATGGGATCCACCGCCGCCCGCCGCCACACCACCCGGTGTCCGCCCGACCACACCACCCGGCGTACATCCGGCCACGCCGCCCGGCGTACACCCGGTGCCCTCGGCCACCCAGCCGGGGGTGCCGGGCGGGTACCCGAACGCCGTACCCCCCTCGCCGGCCGATTACCCCTCGCTGACCGGCGGGCCGGTCGCCAGCGGTTGGGCACCGGCCACGGCCAACCAACCGGATCCGGGGGTGCCCGCCGGTCCGGACTTCGCCGCGTCGGGCAGCGCATGGGGGTCGGACACGGACAGCGCCGGCACCACCGCCGGATCGGGCAGCGCTTGGGGTCCAGGGGCTGAGGGCAGCGCTTGGGGGCCGGGGGCGGACAGTGCCGGCACCGCCGCCGCGTCGGGGCGGGCCGTGGTGCCCGTCGGGCCTCAGCCGGAGGCCGGTCAGGTCGACCTGAACCTGCCGTTCACCCTCGACCCGCCGACCGCCCTTACCCCGAACCGGGAGGGTGCGGCGTCCACGGCCAACGACAACGCGGACCCGGCTCACCCGGACTCCGCGCCGGAGACCGCTCCGGACGGCGGCGAGCCGACACCGGCCCGACCGACGGCGGAGTCCCCCTGGGCGCAACCACCGCAGCGGTCCGGTGCCGCCACCCCGCCGGAGACCGGCGAGCGGGGGGTGGCCTCCGCGGTCACACCACGCCCCACCTGGGCCGGACGGGCCCAGCCGCTGCCGCCGATTCCCACCGCCCCCTTCTCCGGCGCCGCGATACCCCCGCAGCCCGGCCCGGCGGTACCCCCACAGCCCGGCCCGCATCAGCCCCTCACCCCGGCACACCCGCACGGTGACCCCTCGGCCCACCAGGGCGGCGACTCCTCGGCCCAGCAGGGCGGCTATGCCGTGGCACCGCAGCACGGTGAGCAGGGACGGCACGCGACCTCGGCGCAGCACGGCGACCCGGAGGCCGTCGAGTCGCCCGTACTCCAGCCAGGGCCGCCTCTGACGGCCACCGCCCAGGTGCCGCCCTTCACGGCCGCAGCGCAGGTGCCAGCGCCCTCGGCCGACGGTAGGACGCCCGTCGCGCCCCCTCCCGGGCCGGCCGCACCCCAGGTCGGGCCGGGAGCACCTCAGGTCGGGCCGGCGTATGCGACCCCGCCCGGTCCCTTCCCACCACAACCGGCCTGGCAGCCGGCGTCCTGGCAGCAGCAGGGCCCGCCGGCGGCCACCGCGCCGTATCAGCCGGTGGAGACCGCCTCCCGGACCCCTCCCGGGTACGCCGACCAGGGTTGGACCCAGGAGACCGGCGGGGCACCCACCGCGGAGGACTTCGCCCGGCGGCGGCAGGTACGCCCCACCGAACCGGTGGCGACCATCGGGCTCCGCGCGGTGGTCAACAAGACCGGCCTGGTGAAGCTGCCACCGGGTCGGCACGAGCTGGAACTCAAGCGGGACATCGAGATGGTGCGGCGCAACTTCGGTGGGCTGCGTCAGGTCACCGTGGTCAACCCCAAGGGTGGGGCCGGCAAGACGGTGGCCATCCTGCTGCTCGCCATGACCTTCGGGCAGAAGCGTGGCGGTTACGTGCTGGCCTGGGACAACAACGAGACCCAGGGCACCCTGGGGATGCGGGCCCAGCAGGACTTCCACTCCCGTACGGTGCGGGACCTGCTGCGTGATCTGGGGCAGTTCCACGGGGCGCACGGCCGGGTCGGGGACCTGTCGCAGTACGTCCGCTCGCAGGGCGAGGGCATGTTCGACGTGCTGGCCTCGGACGAGTCCGCTACCGGTGGCGAGATGCTCACCGCCGCGGCCTTCGGTGAGATCCGCGAGGTGGTCAGCCGGTTCTACAAGTTGATCTTCGTGGACACCGGCAACAACGTCCGGGCGCAGAACTGGCAGGCGGCGATGGACGCCACCGATCAACTGGTGGTCACCATGTCGGCCCGTAACGACTCGGCCGAGACCGCCGCCCGGATGCTCGACCATCTGGAGCAGAGCGGACGGCAACGGCTGGTCCGGCAGGCGGTGACGGTGGTCTCGATGCCGCCCTCGCGCAAGGAGATCGACCTGCCGGCCATCCAGGAGCACTTCGCCGCGCGCACCCGGGCGGTGCTGCTGGCCCCGTACGAGCGGCTCATCGACACCGGCGAACCCATCCGGTACGCCGGACTCTCCGCGGCCACCCGAGACGCCTGGCTAAAGATCGCCGCAGCGGTCGCCGAGGGCCTGTAGACCCGGGCGGGGAGCGGCGCGCTCGATCCGGGATCGAGTGGCTTCCAGAGCGCGGGAGACCACTCGATCCGAGATCGAGCGCGATCATGCCTGGCGGCGTCAGCGTCGCAGCGCGGCCAGGTGGGTCAGTTGCTGGCCAGGGCGTCGGCTGCGGCCGGGTCGCAGTCGCGGAGGAACTGGGCACAGCGGGCCGCCTCGTCGGCCTCGCCGATCTCGTCCGCAGCCCGGGACAGCACGTACAGGCACCGCAGGAAGCCCCGGTTCGGCTTGTGCGACCAGGGCACCGGACCGTGCCCCTTCCAGCCGTTGCGGCGCAGCTGGTCCAGGCCACGGTGGTAGCCGGTACGGGCGTACGCGTACGCCGTGACGGCCTGGTCCTCGGCGAAGGCCCGGGTGGCCAGTGCCGCCCAGGCGGCGCTGTGGTTCGGGAACCGGCCCGCCGCGGCGGTGTACGCCTCGTCGCTGCCGGCCTGCTCCGCCGCCGCCAGGGCGGCGTCGGCCTCCTCGTGGGCGGGCAGGAGGGTGGCGGGTGGCTCAGGTAGGAGGTTCTGCATCGCCCCATTCAACCCGCTTCGCGCGAGGGTGTGCGAGCGGGTCCGGCAGGCGCGCCGACCGATCGGCCCACAGGCCCCGGTCAGGCCGCCGGAATCCGGGCCGGGGCCGCTCGGCGCGGGTTGAACCGGCCGGGCAGGATGACCGGGTGCCGACCCCACCCCCCGCGGACGTCATCGAGCCGCACACCTGGACGAACGAGATTCAGACCCGGGCCGAATTCGATCGGCGGCTGGCCGGCGGAAGCCTGGTCGGGCTGACCATTCAAGGGCTTCGGCTGGATCTGGCGCCGGTCCCCGACTTCACCTCCGTCGAGGTGGCCGGGACCCTCTTCGTCGGCTGCCGCTTCGCCTCCCGACAGGTCGGCGCCGACCTGGTCCGGCGCGGCGCCAACGTGGTGCCCCCCTTCTCCGGGCTGCCCTACCCGACCCAGCCGCCGCACCTCTACACCCCGGAGGAGCTGGCCGCCGGCTTCGCCGAGGGCGGCTACCAGGCGATGTACGACAACCGGGTGTACGCGCACTTCCGGGACCACGGCGGGGCCCTGCCCGACGTGCGGGAGGCCCTCAGCCAGCGGCTGCACGACCACGGGGTGGACAACGCCCTGGCCGACGCCACCCGCGCCTGGCTGACCGCGCACGGGCCGCAGTCGGTGGTGGGGGTGATGGGCGGGCACGCGGTACGCCGGGGCAGCCGGTCGTACCGGATGGCCGCGGTGCTCGGCCGGGAGCTGGCGCGGGCTCAGCGGCTGGTGGTCACCGGTGGGGGGCCGGGGGTGATGGAGGCCGCCAACCTGGGCGCCTACCTGTCGACCCGCCCGGCCGAGGACCTGACCGCCGCCATCGACCTGCTGGCCACCGCCCCCGACTACACCGACCACGACCGGTACACGGCGGCGGCCCTTCGGGTCCGGGAACTGTACGGCCGGTCAGTCACCCCACCACCGGAGGGCACCGATCCGCTGACGGCGTACCGGGCCGACTCGACCGAGCTGGCCACCGGTGACCTGGACTGGGCCCACTGCGGCGGGCTGGCCGTTCCCACCTGGCTCTACGGCCACGAACCGGCGAACCTGTTCGCCGGGCGGATCGCCAAGTACTTCTCGAACGCCATCCGGGAGGACACCATCCTGCGGCTGGCCCGAGGCGGAATCGTCTTCGCCCCCGGCCGGGCCGGCACGGTGCAGGAGGTGTTCCAGGCGGCTACCAAGACCTACTACGGCACCGACGGGGCCAGTGGGGCGTACGTCTTCCTGGACCGCACCTACTGGACGGAGGAACTGCCGGTGGAGGCCCTGCTGCGCCCGCTGCTGGCCGGCTCCCCGTTCGGTGACCTGTCCGGCACGGTGCACCTGACCGACGACGCCCACGAGGCCGTCCGGCTCCTGCTGCGGTAAGGAAGGGCACCTTATTAACGCCTCCGGTAGAGGAAGGGCCCCCTATTAACAAAGCGACGGCGGCCAGGGGCTCCGGGAGGGAGTCTGGCCGCCGTCGTCACGACGTCAGTGCGTCACTTGGTCATCGTGGTACCGGTCGAGCGCAGGTGCTCGCAGGCCTCCGCCACCCGGGCGGCCATGCCGGCCTCGGCGGCCTTGCCCCACACCCGCGGGTCGTACATCTTCTTGTTGCCGACCTCGCCGTCGACCTTGAGTACGCCGTCGTAGTTGCGGAACATGTGGTCGGCGACCGGGCGGGAGAAGGTGTACTGGGTGTCGGTGTCGATGTTCATCTTCACCACGCCGTAGTCCAGGGCCTCGCGGATCTCCGACAGCAGCGAGCCGGAGCCACCGTGGAAGACCAGGCTGAGCGGCTTCTCCTTGCCGTACTTGGCGCCGACCGCCTCCTGGATGTGCTTGAGCACCTCGGGGCGGAGCTTGACGTTGCCCGGCTTGTAGACCCCGTGCACGTTGCCGAAGGTCAGCGCCGCCATGTAGCGGCCCTTCTCGCCCAGGCCGAGCGCCTCGACCATGGCCAGGCCGTCCTCGACGGTGGTGTAGAGCTTGTCGTTGATGGCGTTCTCGACACCGTCCTCCTCGCCGCCGACGACGCCGACCTCGATCTCCAGGACGATCTTGCCCTTGGCTGCCTCGGCGAGCAGCTGCTCGGCGATCTCCAGGTTCTCCGCCACCGGCACGGCCGAGCCGTCCCACATGTGCGACTGGAACAGCGGCTCCTGGCCGGCCTTCACCCGCTCCTGGGAGATGGCCATCAGCGGCCGGACGAACTTGTCCAGCTTGTCCTTGGGGCAGTGGTCGGTGTGCAGGGCGATGTTGACCGGGTACTTCTTGGCCACCTCGTGCGCGTACGCGGCGAACGCCACCGCGCCGGTGACCATGTCCTTGATCGAGGGGCCGGAGAGGTACTCGGCGCCACCGGTGGAGACCTGGATGATGCCGTCGCTCTCCGCGTCGGCGAAGCCCTTGAGCGCCGCGTTGAGCGTCTGCGAGGACGTCACGTTGATCGCCGGGTACGCGTACCGGCCCGCCTTGGCGCGGTCCAGCATCTCGGCGTAAGCCTCGGGGGAAGCGATGGGCATGTCGAACGCTCCTTACTTGCCGCTGTCGGCCGTGCGGCCGCTGTTCTCCTTGCGTGCCGGTTTACGGCGCCTGAATCCAATGGGCACGCCGGACCGCGCTGTCCTCCGCGGGAAGTATCCCGTAGCTCACACAGCCGGGCACAACCGGGCCAGCGCGCCGGGGGTTCACCGTCGATCCATCGAGTCCGGCACGATGACACTGATCAGCCAGGTGACCACGGCCATCACGATGGCGCCCCAGAAGGCCGCCCAGAAGCCCCGGACATGGAACGGCAGGTCCAGCGACCCCGCTATCCAGTCGGTCAGCAGGAACAGCAGAGCATTGACCACCAGGGCGAACAGGCCGAGAGTCGCCAGGTAGAAGACACAGCCCACCACCTTGATGACCGGCTTGAGCACCGCGTTGATCACCCCGAAGATCAACGCCACGATGATCAGGGTGAAGGCGGTGTCGGAGAACCTGCGTCCGGTCACCTCGACCCCGGGCACGATCAACGTGGTGACCCACAGTGCGACCGCGGTCGTCGCCAGTCGGATGAGGAAGCCCACGACAACATCCTGGCACCGGGTAGCCGCCGGCGGGCCGGTTCGGCCCGACTGACCTGCGAGTACGGCGTACCCTCACGCGCCCGGCAGGTCGGTTCCCAGCGAGGTGCCGACTCAGCCCGTACGGTGGGTGGGAACTGTCCACCGATTACCCGGAGGCATCGAATGGGTCAGCCCGAAGAGGACTTCGCCCCCGGCGACCACCTCGGCCCGGAGGAGCGCGACCTGGAGGCTGAGCCGGCCGACGCCATCGAGCAGGCCGCCGTCATCGACCCCGCGCACGGTGAAGAGGAACCGCACCGCGGCTTCGAGGTCGACGACTGGGACGCGATGGAGCAGGCCCGGGTGGTCGCCGCCGACGAGGAGGACTACCGCTGACCCGAGAATCGGGGCGACGCAAGATCGATCGAGCTGACACCATGGGCCGGTGCTGCTGACCCTGACCACCACCCACCGGCCGGCGACCGACCTCGGTCACCTGCTGGTCAAGCATCCCGGTCGTACGCACGCCTTCGACCTGCCGGTCGGTACCGCGCACGTCTTCTATCCGCAGGCCGACGATGCACGCTGCACGGCCGCCCTCCTGCTTGAGGTCGACCCCACGAAGCTGGCCGCCGCGCGGGGCAGGGGTCGTGGGCGGCAGCCGACCACCACCCCGGCAGACTTCACCCTCGGGCGGTACGTCAACGACCGGCCGTACGCCGCGTCCAGCCTGCTCGCCTCCGCCCTGTCGCGGGTGTACCGGTCGGCCCTGCGGGGCGACTCCCGGGAACGCCCGGAGTTGGCCGCCACCCCCATTCCGCTGGAAGTCCGGGTGCCCGTGCTGCGCTGCCGGGGTGGCGCCGAGGTCGCCGCCCGGTTGTTCACTCCGCTAGGCTGGCAGGTCACGGCCACCCCCATCGCCTTGGACGAGGGGCACCCGCAGTGGGGTGACAGCCCGTACCTCGACCTCACCCTCACCGGCACCCTGCGGGTGGCCGAGGCCCTGCACCACCTGTACGTCATGCTGCCCGTGCTGGACGACGCGAAGCACTACTGGGTGACGCCGGACGAGGTGGACAAGCTGCTGCGGGTGGGTGCCGGTTGGCTGGCCGACCACCCGGAGCGCGCCTTGATCGTGCGCCGCTACCTGGCCCACCGGCGGGCGCTGGCCGCCCAGGCCCTGGAACGGCTGGCCGCACAGTGCCCCACGGACGAGCCGGGCGGCGAGGAGGAGGCGACCGACCAGCCGACCCCCCGGGCCTCCCTGGCCGCCCAGCGACGCGAGGCGGTGCACGCCGCGCTGGTCGAGGCCGGTGCCCAGCGGGTACTGGATCTGGGGTGTGGTTCCGGTGCCCTGCTGGCCACCCTGATCGGAGACCGCCGGTTCACCGAGATCGTCGGCACGGACGTCTCGACCCGGGCCCTGGACCTGGCCGCTCGTCGGCTGCGCCTAGACCGGCTCCCCGAGCGGCAACGCAACCGGGTCACCCTGCACCAGTCCGCCCTGACCTACCGGGACGAGCGGCTGCGCGGGTACGACGCCGCCGTGTTGATGGAGGTCGTCGAGCACCTCGATCCGCCCCGGCTGCCGGCGTTGGAGGACACCGTCTTCGGTCACGCCCGACCGACCACGGTCGTGGTGACCACCCCCAACGTGGAGTACAACCTCCGGTACGAGGGTCTGTCCGCGGGCGGCTTCCGGCACGGCGACCACCGCTTCGAGTGGACCCGTACGGAGTTCGCCGGGTGGGTGGACCGGGTCTGCACGACCTACGGCTACTCGGCGGTCGTACGCGGGATCGGCGAGGTGGACCCCGGGCTGGGGGCGCCGACCCAACTGGCCGTGTTCACCCGGACCTGAGTGTTAACAGGGGGCCCCTGCTCTACCGGAGGCGTTAACAAGGGGCCCTTCCTTTCAAGGAGGTGCGATGGCTGTACTGGATGTGCCTGAGCTGTCGCTGGTGGCGCTGGTCGGCGTCTCCGGGTCCGGCAAGTCCACCTTCGCCCGCCGGCACTTCGCGCCCAGCCAGGTGCTCTCCTCGGACGCCTTCCGGGCGATGGTCGCCGACGACGAGAACGACCAGTCCGCCTCGGCGGACGCCTTCGACGCGCTGTACTACGTGGCCGGCAAGCGACTGCGGGCCGGTCGGCTGACCGTCGTCGACGCCACGAACCTCCAGCCGCACGCCCGGGCCGCCCTGGTCCGGGTGGCCCGGGAACACGACGTCCTGCCGGTGGCGATCGTGCTGGACGTACCGGAGGAGTTGGCCTGGGCGCGTACCGAGGCCCGAGCCGACCGGACCTTCGGTCGGCAGGTGCTGGCCCGGATGTCCCGCGACCTGCGCCGGACGTACTCCCAGTTGGCTCGGGAGGGTTTCCGCAAGGTGCATGTGCTGCGGGGGGTCGAGGAGATCGAGGCCGCCCAGATCCGCATCGAGCGGCTGTTCAACGACCGGCGGGAGCTGACCGGGCCCTTCGACATCGTCGGTGACGTGCACGGCTGCCGCGCCGAGTTGGAGAGGCTGCTGGACCGGCTGGGTTGGCAGGTGCACCGCGACGAGGCCGGTCGGCCGGTCGACGCCACCCACCCGGCGGGGCGTACCGCAGTGTTCGTGGGGGACCTGGTGGACCGGGGCCCGGACTCCCCGGGGGTGCTCCGCCTGGTGATGGGCATGGTCGCGGCCGGGCACGCCCTCTGCGTGCCCGGCAACCACGAGCAGAAGCTGCTGCGCAGTCTGCGCGGGCGCACGGTGAAGGTGGCCCACGGCCTGGCGGAGACCCTGGAACAGCTGGCCGCCGAGCCGGCAGAGTTCAGCGCCGAGGTGGCCGCCTTCGTCGACGGCCTGGTCAGCCACTACGTGCTCGACGGCGGCCGGTTGGTGGTGGCCCACGCCGGGCTCAAGGAGGAATACCAGGGCCGGGCCTCCGGGCGGGTACGCGCCTTCGCCCTGTACGGCGAGACCACCGGGGAGACCGACGAGTACGGCCTGCCGGTGCGCTACCCCTGGGCCCGGGAGTACCGGGGTACGGCCACGGTGGTCTACGGCCACACCCCCACTCCGGAGCCGGAATGGGTCAACAACACCATCTGCATCGACACCGGCTGCGTGTTCGGTGGCCGGCTGACCGCCCTGCGCTACCCGGAACGGGAGTTGGTGGGGGTACCGGCGGAGCGTGAGTGGTACGCCCCGGTCCGCCCGCTGACCGCCGCACCCGCCCGACCGGACGAGGTGCTGGAACTGACCGATGTGGTCGGCCGCCGGCACATCGAGCACCCGTACGGCTCGCTGACCGTGCCGGCGGAGAACGCCGCCGCCGCGTTGGAGGTGATGAGCCGCTTCGCGGTCGATCCCCGCTGGCTGGTGTGGCTGCCGCCGACCATGGCGCCCTGCTCGACCTCGAAGCTCGACGGTTACCTGGAGCATCCGGCGGAGGCCTTCGCCGACTACCGGGCGGCCGGGGTGGACCGGGTGATCTGCGAGGAGAAGCACATGGGCTCCCGGGCGGTCGTGCTGGTCTGCCGGGAGGACGAGGGCGGCCCGTTCTCGCCGGGCCGCGGGGTGGTGCACACCCGCACCGGCAGGCCCTTCTTCCCGGCCGGGTTGGAGGCCGATCTGCTGACCCGGGTCCGGGCCGCAGTGTCCGCCGCCGGGCTGTGGGAGGAGTTGGACACCGACTGGCTGCTGCTGGACTGCGAGGTGTTGCCCTGGTCGGCCAAGGCCGAGGGACTGATCCGTGAGCAGTACGCGAGCGTCGGCGCCGCCGGTCGGGCGGCCTTGCCGGCCGCCTTGGCCGCGCTGGATGCGGCAGCCGACCGAGGGCTGGAGGTGGGGGCCCTACGCGAGCGGATGGCCGGGCGACGCGACGACCTGCTGGCCTACACGGCGGCCTACCGGGCGTACGTGCGTCCGACGGAGGGCCTGCGGGGCGTGACCCTGGCACCCTTCGCGGTGCTGGCGGGCCGGAAGGCCAGCTACGCCGACCGGGATCACGGCTGGCACCTGGCCCTGGCCGACCGGCTCTGCGCGGCGGACCCGGGGTTGTTCACCCCCACCCGTCGTCAGGTGGTCGACCTCTCCGACACCGAGGGGGTACGCGCCGCCACCGAATGGTGGTCGACCTTGACCGCCGAGGGCGGCGAGGGCATGGTCGTCAAGCCGTACGCCGGCCCGGCCGCCCGCAGCGCCAAGGGTGCCCTGCTCCAGCCGGGGATCAAGTGTCGAGGACGGGAGTATCTGCGCCTCATCTACGGCCCTAGCTACCTCGATCCCGGGCAGTTGGCCACCCTGCGGGGCCGGTCACTGGGCCGCAAGCGGGGCCTGGCCCTGCGCGAACACGCCCTGGGGCTGGCCGCGCTGGACGCCCTGGCCGAGGGGGCACCGCTGTGGCGCCGACACGAGTTCGTCTTCGCGATCCTGGCCTGTGAGTCCGAGCCGGTCGACCCTCGGCTGTGACCACGCCCGGCGAATGGATCACGTACCGGTAGCCTGGGTGCCCTTGCCGGAGGCCGTCCGGGTGACCTCCGGCGATCGACGGAACGGATTGTTCATGGCTTTGGGCGAACGGTTGGGGCACGGTGCACTGGGAGGTGGTCATCCCGCTGCTGATCGGCATGGTGCCCGGCGCACCCTAACAGTGGAAGGAGATCACCGGCCTGGTCCTCGCCGCGGTGGGCGCGTTCGCCTTGACCGGTCTGCCGCAGGCCACCCTGGATCCGCATCCGCTGATCGTGTTGGTGGCCGCGGCCGTGGCGGTCTGCGCCCTGGTGATGCCCGGGGTGTCCGGGTCGTTCCTACTGCTGACCGTGGGCCTGTACGAGCCGACGATCACCGCGTTGAACGATCGCGACTTCGGCTACCTGGCGATCTTCGCGACCGGCATGGTGATCGGCCTGTCGCTCTTCGTCAAGCTGCTTCAATGGTTGTTGGAACAGCACCGCCGGATAACCCTCGCGGTGATGTCCGGTGCCCTGCTGGGCAGCCTGCGGGCACTGTGGCCATGGCAGTCCGACGAGCGGAACCTGCACGCCCCGGGCGACAACATCCTGCCCATCGTCGCGCTGTTCCTGGTCGGGGTCGCCGTGGTCGCGGCGATGGTCCTCGCCGAGCGTCGACGGCTTCGTCGCGCGGCGCAGGACCTCACCGAGGAGGCGTACGCGACCTCACAGCTGCGCTGACCTCGCCGCCTGGTGGCTGCCCACGGTAGCCACCAGGCGGCGGCGAGTCAGCGAGCCTTCTTGGTGGCCCGCTTACGCGGCGGGGTCAGCAGGTCGGCGATCGTGGCGATCGCGCTCGGGACCAGTCGGTAGTAGGCCCACACACCGCGCTTCTCCCGCTCCAGCAAGCCGGCCTCGGTGAGGATCCGCAGGTGGTGGCTGACCGTCGGCTGGGAGAGGCCGAGCGGTGCGGTCAGATCGCACACGCACGCCTCGCCCTCTGGCGCCGACTGGATCAGGCTGAGTAGCCGCAACCGGGCGGGGTCGGCAAGGGCCTTGAGGACCCCGGCCAGCCGCTCGGCATCGGCACGTTCGATCGGCTCACCGGCAAGCGGCGAGATCTGAGGCATAGTCATTTCGGCCAACGCAGTTCCCACGTATTCCATCCTTCCACCAGCAGCATCGATCCGCCTGCATATCAGCAGATCCGAATCGGCAAACTTTTACGCCACAAGGCCGAGGTCAGCCAACGTATAGGCCGCCCGATAGGACAATCCGGCGGCTCGCACCGCATCGCCGGCACCACGGTCAACGATTACGGCCACCCCCACGACATCGGCCCCGGCCTCGCGAAGTGCTTCGACAGCGGTCAACACACTTCCACCGGTAGTGGAGGTGTCTTCCACCGCCAACACCCGACGACCGGCCACCTCGGGGCCCTCGATCCTCCGCTGTAGCCCGTGCGCCTTGCCCGCCTTGCGCACCACGAAAGCGTCCAACGGACGTCCGGGAGCGTGCAGCATCGACAGAGCGATCGGATCAGCGCCCAGAGTCAGACCACCGACTGCGTCGTACGACCAGTCGGCGGTCAGTTCCCGCATCACCCGGCCGACCAACGGTGCCGCCCGGTGATGGAGTGTGACGCGCCTGAGGTCGACGTACCAGTCGGCCTCCTGCCCTGAGGAGAGCACCACCCGGCCGTGGACCACAGCCAGGTCAGAGATGAATTTACGCAGGTCGTCGTGGTCCCCCATGGGGGTAGAGGGTACTGCTCATACCTGTACGCCGCGTGCGCGGGCTACCTGCGGCAACTCTTCCGGGCGACCGATGAATGACGATGCCCGTTACAGTGGGTCACCCACTGGCGCGGATCCGGTGATCCACTCCGGAATCGCGCGCTCCCGCCCAGCCGGTCAGCCTCGGTCCCGACCGATGCGGCCCCGGGTGTCCCGGGCCACCAGTTCGAGCAGTCGACGGGGTGCATGCCGCAAGCCGACCACCGCCAGCTTGTACTTCCACGACGGGACACTGATGAACTTGCCTTTTCCCAGGTCACGCAGGGCGTCGTCGACCACGGCCGGGGCGCTGAGCCACATCCATTCCGGGGTTTTCGACATGTCGATGCCGGCCCGTTGGTGAAACTCCGTACGGGTGTAGCCGGGGCACAGCGCCATCACTCGTACCCCGAAGGGACGCGCGGCCTGACCCACGGACTCGCTGAAATTGATGACCCAGGCCTTGCTGGCCGAGTACGTCGATCCCGGCATGAGGGCGCCGAATCCGGCCACGGAGGAGACATTAATCACTGCCCCACTGCGCCGCTCGGTCATCATCGGCAGCGCGGCCAGGGTCAGTCGCATGACCGCGTGCACGTTGAGCCGGAGCAAACGGGTCTCGTCCGCCACGGAAGACCGCAGGAATGAAGTATTCAGGCTGATTCCGGCATTGTTCACCAACAGCTCGACCGACGGGTCGGCGGCCAGGCGTTCCTCCACCAGCTCGCAGCCGTCGTCCGTGGACAGATCGGCGGTCAGGACCTCGGTCTGCACGCCGTACCGACCGGTCAACTCGGCGGCCTGAGCCGCCAGTCGGGTGCGGTCACGGGCTACCAGCACCAGGTGCCACCCGTCGGTGGCCAGTCGCTGCGCGAAGGCCGCTCCGATGCCGGCGGTCGCCCCGGTGATCAGTGCCCAGCGCCCGGCGTCCGAGGAGTCGGAGGAGGCTGGTTCGGGGGTCACGGAGTTACTCACCTCGGCGGTTGGGCAAACGGCGGATAGTGGTGCGGCGGGGGTGGTGGTCCCATCGGGGGCGGAGCGGGCGCCCGCACCGGTGGGGTGGGACGACGGAACGAGGCACCGACCGAGGGCAGCGCCAGCACTATGGCTACCACAAGGTAACCGAGCACCTGGCCGACCGAAAGGGTCACGGTGAGCGGAATCCACCAGGAGGGGTAGGCGTCCCCGATCAGCCCGAAGAGTTCCGCGGTGGCCTGGTCGTTGCCGAAATCTATCGGAGTGGCCCGCTGGAGGAGTTGCACCACGAGGCCGCAGCAACCGAACAGCATCCCGAGGCCGGCCACCACCCAGGTGCCCACCCGGGCACCCTGCCGACCCGCCGCCACGCCGAGGGCCAGACCGGCGAGGAGCAGCCCGGCCAGCCCACTGACCATCACCGACACCAGGATCGAGGTCCGCACCAGGGTGGCCATCATGTCCACCTCGCTGGCGCTCACCTGGGCACCGACGGCCGCCTCCCGCAGCCGATCTCCGACCCCACCGAAGATGAGCAGGCCGGCCAGGGCGTACCCGAGGGCCCCGATCGCCATCACCGCCAGCAGTGCCACGGCCAGCCAGAGCACCCTGGGCCGACGAACCGGCGCCTGTGCGGGGTACGACACGACGAGTCCCTCCGGTAGGCGTTCGGGAAGCAACCTACTCGGAGGGACCGTCACCGTCGTGACCTTCGGGCGTGTCGGGGCTCCGGAAGCGGGCCGGACCGTGCCGCTGACCCTAGATCAGCTGGGGTTGCCGCCGGGCGGCTGAGAACCCGGCGGGTTCGGTCCACCCTGGTCGCCGGGCTGACCGGAGGAGGGCTGACCGGGAATCGGCGGGTAACCGGGTTCGCCGGACGACTGCCCCGGCTGACCGGGCGGGGGCGGATAGCCGGGTTCGCCCGACTGGCCGGGCGGGGGCGGGTAACCAGGCTCGCCCGACTGGCCGGGTGCCGGCGGGTAACCGGGTTCACCCGACTGGCCGGGGTAGCCACCCGGCTGACCGGGGTAGCCGCCCGGCTGACCGGGGTGAGCGCCCGGCTGACCGGGGTAGCCGCCCGGCGCCGGGGGGTAGCCCGGGTAGCCCGGGGTGCCGGGGTAGGTGGCGCCGGGAGCCGGTGGCTCCCACTGGGGGGTCGGCTTGCGGAAGAACTCGTTGGCCTTCGGCAGGGCCAGCAGGATCAGCGCCGCCAGCAGCGAGATCAGGCTGATCACCCCGAGCAGGACGGTGACCGGGGTGACCCAGGAGGGCAGGGCCTCCTCGATCCGACGCTGGAGTTCCTCAGGGCTCGGCATGTCTCCGCTGGTGTCGGCCGGAGTGGTGAGGCCCCCACCCAGACCGCTGAGGAGGCTGAACCCGTTGCAGCAGAACAGGATGCCGCCCACGATCCAGGTGGCGATGCGCGAGCCGTTCTTGCCTCGCAGGTTCACCAGACCCAGACCGGCCACGGCCAGTGCCAACGCCAGGGTGAGCAGGGCGGTGCCGACACCGACGGCGACCGTCAGGTCCGCGATCCCCTCCAGCCCTTCGCCCCCACTGTCCCGTAGCGCGTCCTCCATCGCGTTGCGTACGTCGCCGATGGTGGCCAAGGTGATGATTGCGCTGATCAGCTGGCAAACTGCGAACAGCAATAGCAAATACGTGGAAATGCTCACCACACCCGGACGTGACCGGGTTGGGGTGCTCTGAGGATCGGCCATCTCTCTCCTTCCTTGCAACGCGCATCACCGTATCGGCACCCGACCAGTTCGGCACGGCACAGGAGCAGAGCCGTACCGCGCGTCACCTGTGGTGACGTGTCATCGGCTCTGGGGATGAACGATCACCTCCGCGCGATCCAACCGCTCGCCCCGGGCCACCTGCCAACCGGATTCGCCGTACGCCTCGAAGGTGAGCCGGGCGCCGCCGGGGGCGCGGTAGTCGTGGTAGCGCATGATCCCGCTGGGGGCCAGCCCGGTGTCGCCGGTGGCGGTGTAGCGGGCCTCGCCGGACTCGCGCCAGCTGAACCGTCGGCCGGCGAACTCGATCACAGGGGCCCCGGCGGTACCGGCGTCGCCGGATTCGGACCACCAGAGCACCAGTTCGAACTCGGGGCTCTCCGCCACGGACAGTCGGCAGCGGCCGTCGGGATCGTCGAGCAGATGCTCGGCCCAGGTCCACTCGCCCTCGACCAGGCGGATCGAGCCGCGTACCGGATAGGTCAGGTCGCCGATCTCGACGATGTCCCCGACCTCGATGCGGCGGGGGTCCACCCGGGGACCGGGCGACCGCCCGGTGGTGGGCCGCCGTCGACCGAGCAGCATGGCCACCAGGGTCAACCCGAGCAGGCAGCCCAGCGCCGTCAACAGATACAGCATCGGCTTTTCCAGCTGGTCACCTCCGAGATCGGTGGGTCCGAGGTGCGCGGTGTGGGCCAGCCAGGGTTCAGGACTCGGCCAGTCGATTCGCGGCGTACGCCCCGACCGTGGTGCTGTCCAGGACGCAGCCGGTGGCGGTCTGTAGGGGCGCCGGGTCGGCTCGCAGCCGCTTCCAGGCCGCCTGCCCGGCCTGCGGGTCGAGCTGTTCCAGGAGGGTGGCCGCGTAGACCCGGGCGGCCGGTGAGCCCGCCGACAGCAGTCGTTCGAGCTGTCCGCGTACCTGCTCGGGGCGGTCGGCCGCCGCCTGCTCGATGTGCTGATACGCCTCGGTCTCCGGCAACATCGTCCCGGCCAGCCCCACCCCGCCGAAGGTGAGGGTCTCCGCCTCGGCCAGGGCCGCCATCGCCGCCGCCAACTCGTCGCGCTGTCGTCCCATCCCGAACATGCCTCCATCCTGACCCGACCCGGCCGGCGGCGCATCCCGTCCCGACGCCCCTGGCCTCGCAACGACCCGGGCCCGCAGCGACCAGGGGCGCCTGTGACCACTCAGGGCCCGCAGCGATCCCGGGCCCGGAACCACTCGGGGCCCGCAGCGCGACTGGACGCGATGCGGGCCCCGGAGGGTGGATGCGATCGTCAGGCGGCCGTCACCGAGAGGGCGTCCTTGCTGTCGGCCAGGTCGACCCGCACCGGGTCACCGTCGCGGATCGTGCCGGCCAGCAGAGCCTTGGCCAACTGGTCACCGATCGCGGACTGGACCAGCCGACGCAGCGGCCGGGCCCCGTAGATCGGGTCGTACCCGTGCTCGGCCAGCCAGGTGCGCGCGGCGTCGGTGACCTCGAGGGTCAACCTCCGGTCGGCGAGCCGACGCCGCAGCCGGGCGATCTGGATGTCCACGATGGCCCGCAGATCCTCGCCCTGGAGGGCGGCGAAGACCACGATGTCGTCCAGCCGGTTGAGGAACTCCGGCTTGAAGTGCGACCGGACCACCGCCAGCACCCCTTCGCGGCGCTGCTCCTCGGCCAGGGTCAGGTCGCTGATCACCGCCGATCCCAGGTTGGAGGTGAGGATCAGGATGGCGTTACGGAAGTCGACCGTACGGCCCTGGCCGTCGGTCAGGCGACCGTCGTCGAGCACCTGGAGCAGGATGTCGAAGACGTCCGGGTGGGCCTTCTCCACCTCGTCCAGCAGGATCACCGAGTAGGGCCGACGACGTACCGCCTCGGTGAGCTGGCCGCCCTCCTCGTACCCGATGTAACCGGGTGGGGCACCGACCAGGCGGGCCACGGAGTGCTTCTCGCCGTACTCGCTCATGTCGATGCGGACCATGGCCCGCTCGTCGTCGAAGAGGAACTCGGCAAGCGCCTTGGCCAGCTCGGTCTTGCCGACCCCGGTGGGGCCGAGGAACAGGAAGCTGCCGGTCGGGCGGTCCGGGTCGGCGACCCCGGCCCGGGCCCGGCGTACCGCGTCGGAGACCGCGCCGACCGCCTCGGCCTGGCCGACCACCCGCTCCCGCAGGGACTCCTCCATCCGCAGCAGCTTGGCGGTCTCGCCCTCCAGCAGCCGACCGGCGGGGATGCCGGTCCAGGAGGCGACCACCGCGGCGATGTCGTCCGCGCCGACCTCCTCCTTGAGCATCGCGCCGTCGGCCTGGAGCCGGGCCAGTTCCTCCGCCGCCTGCTTCAGCTCGTTGTTCAGCGCCGGGATGCGGCCGTACCGCAGCTCGGCGGCGCGTTCCAACTCCCCGTCCCGCTCGGCCCGCTCAGCCTCTCCGCCGAGGCGCTCCAACTCCTCCTTGGCGGTGGAGAGCTTGGTGATGTGGGCCTTCTCCAACTTCCACCGCTCGGACAGGGCGGTGAGCTGTTCCCGCTTGTCGGCCAGCTCCTTGCGCAACCGGTCCAGGCGCTCGGCGGAGGCCGGGTCCGGCTCCTTGGCCAGCGCCATCTCCTCGATCTCCAGCCGGCGAACCGCCCGCTCGATCTCGTCCACTTCTACCGGCCGGGAGTCGATCTCCATCCGGAGCCGGGAGGCCGACTCGTCGACCAGGTCGATCGCCTTGTCCGGCAGGAACCGGTCGGTGATGTACCGGTCGGACAGGGCAGCGGCGGCGACCAGGGCGGCGTCGGTGATGCGTACCCCGTGGTGCACCTCGTAGCGCTCCTTGAGCCCGCGCAGGATGCCGATGGTGTCCTCGACGGTCGGTTCCCCGACCAGCACCGGCTGGAAGCGGCGTTCCAGGGCCGGGTCCTTCTCGATGTGCTCGCGGTACTCGTCCAGGGTGGTCGCACCGACCATCCGCAGCTCACCACGGGCCAGCATCGGCTTGAGCATGTTGCCGGCGTCCATCGAGCCCTCGCCCTTGCCGGCGCCGACGACGGTGTGCAGCTCGTCCAGGAAGGTGATGACCTTCCCGTCGGAGTTCTTGATCTCTTCCAGGACGGACTTGAGCCGCTCCTCGAACTGCCCCCGGTAGGAGGCGCCAGCGACCATCGCCCCCAGGTCGAGTGAGACCAGCTTCTTGTCGCGCAACGACTCCGGCACGTCACCGGCGACGATGCGCTGGGCCAGGCCCTCCACGATGGCGGTCTTGCCCACGCCCGGCTCACCGATCAGCACCGGGTTGTTCTTGGTACGCCGGGACAGCACCTGGATCACCCGACGGATCTCGGAGTCCCGGCCGATCACCGGGTCGATCTTGCCGTCCCGGGCACTCGCGGTCAGGTCCACCCCGTACTTGGCCAGGGCCTGGTAGGTCTGCTCCGGGTCGGCGCTGGTGACCCGGCGGTCCCCACCCCGTACGGTCGGGAAGGCGGCCACCAGGGTCTCCTCGGTGGCCCCGGCGGCCTTCAGTGCCCCGGAGACCGCCCCACCCACCCGGGCCAGCCCGGCCAGCAGGTGTTCGGTGGAGGTGTACTCGTCGCCGAGCGGGCGAGCGATCTGCTCGGCCGCACCGATGGCGTTGACGAACTCCCGGGCCAAGGTCGGCTCGGCGATGCTGGAACCCCGGGCGGCGGGCAACGCGTCTAGGGCCCGTTGGGCGGCGCGGCGCAGCTCGGCGGGGTCGGCCCCGACGGCGCGCAGCAGGCCGGCAGCGGTCGAGCCCTCGGTGTCGAGCAACGACAGCAGCAGGTGCCACGGCTCCACGGTGGCGTGCCCGCGCTGGTTGGCCAGGGCGACGGCGCCGGTGATGGTTTCGCGGCTGCGGGTGGTGAGGCGTTCGGTGTTCATGGGCTCCCCTGGTTCGGCGTGTCCACTGGTACCGACAGAACCAGAGTTGAGTCTATTCCGCTCAACCCTGGGGGTGTGAGCTACCCCACAGCAACGCCTCAGTCCCGCTCCAGCACCACCTGCACCCAGGTGCGGTCGCCGAGCTGACCCAGGCCTAGCAGGATGCTGTCCGAGGTGCCGGCGAACAGGGTGCCGTCGGGCAGTCGCCGCAGGTAGTGCCGGTCGGTCACCGGCCAGGACAGGTCCAGGTACCGGCCGCCGAGCAGGGCCCCCGCACCGCGCGAACTGACCACCGCCACGATTCCGGAGCCCAACGGAACGGCCCGTCCGGCGCCCGGCTGCCCCTCGGCGCGTACCCCTCGCCAGGTGTCGCCCTCCAGGTGCCACAGCGCCGGGAAGTCGACCCGGTTCTCCGCCTCCCCGACCAGCCAGATCTCCCCGGCCACCGACTCCGCCCGGACCATCCACACCGCGCCGTCGGGGGCGGGCAGCGAGGTCTCCTGCCAGCGCCGCCCCTCGTCCCAGGAGATCGCGGCGTACGGCCTGCCGTCCTCGCCTGCCCCGGCCGCCACCAGCGGCCCGCGGTACTCCGTACCGTCGCGGACCATCCATCCCCCGCCCAGCGCCACCGAGTCCAGCCTGGGCAGCCGCGGCTGGGTGGCCAGGGGACGCAACCTCCTGCCGGTCCACCGGCCGACCTCGCCGGTCGCCTCGATGATCTGGAACCTGCCCTGACTGGCCTGCCACTGCCGCGGCACGGCCTCACCCGGGCTGTGCTGGAAGGTCCGGCCCTCGTCGGTGGAGGTCCACCAGCCGTGCGGCTCGGCCCACAGGGCCAGCGTCCCCGGCGCGGCGTACAACTGCTGATTGTCGGCGACCGGCTGGGGATGCCGGAGTCCCTGCCAGGACCGGCCGCCGTCCCCGGTGGCGAAGATCAGGGCGGGGCAGTCCGGTCCGGAGGGCCGGCTCTCGCAGGAGCCGAAGAGGGCGTAGCCCCGCGTGGCGTCGACGAACTCGACATACGGCTCGTCGTAGCGCTGCGGTACGGCCAGTCGGCTGGCCCGGATCTCCGCGACCCGGGTCGGGGCCGGACTCGACGGCGTCGAGGTCGAGGGCACCGGGGTGGGCGGGGGCCGACGGATGTCCCCGACGGAGCAACCCGCCAGCACCGGCACCACGGCCAGCAGCGCCATCCCACGTCTTGTTCGGGTGATCATCCAGTCTCCGTCACCTGAGCTGGTGTTCGTGCCGGTCAGGCTAGCGTCACCAGCCTGAGAGGTTCGCCACCACCTGATGACGGACTCGCGGCCCCGCCCCGCGTGAGATCGGTCGTACGGAGGATCCGACCCGTCCAACGGACGGTGAAGATGCTTCGGGCAGGGGCTACCCGTACCCGTCGGTACCGCGTTACCGTGTCGCCCCAGCAGCCAGGGTTCGCGGTGGGCGGACGACGCCCCGCGGGTAGAGCGGAAGGTTGGCCGGTGAGCGTGCAGGAGTCAACGTTCCGCGGCTTCGCCAACCCTGTCGACCCCAGCCCGACGGAACTGCGGACCTGGGCGTACAACCCCGACTCGGTGCCGTTGACCTCCATGCCCCCGGACTGGGATCTGCTGGTCTCCGGTGACCGGCTGGTGATGACCCTGTTCGAGCTGGCCATGGATCCGAGCTGTCCGGCCCGCCGGTTCGCCCTGCACTGCCTCTACATCTACGCGGCCGACGGCATCCGGACGAACTTCCGGGCACATCCTCGGCGACGCTTCCGCAAGCTGGTGGACCAGGCCGAGCGCAACGGCGACGAACTGATGCGTACCTGGGCCCACAACAGCCGGGTGCTGCTGGCCCGGCCGGAGTTGTTCGTCTACCGGGAATGGTGTGAGGGCGGGCTGGTCCGGGAGGGCCGCCGGCTGTAACTCCGCCTGCGGGTCAAGCTCAGGAGTCACCGCGCGAACGGGCCGGGACCCCCCGTGGCTCCCGGCCCGCACGTCAACGCGATCCGCCCCCGGCGCGGCGGTGCTGGTCGGTGCGTACCTGGCCGGCGCCGTGTCCGCCCCGGCCACCTGGCACCGGCCGTACCCGGCGGTCGCCACCGTCGCCGCGGTTGCCGGGTCGGGCCGGACCGAAGCGACCAGAGGTGACCTGATCGGAGAAGCGCCCCTTGAGGATCCGGTCGAATCGCTCCCGGACCCGCTCGGTCAGGTCGTCGAACCGGTGCTCCGCATCTTCGGCCACCTTCTTCGCGGCTTCCGTCATGGCTCCTCCCGCCCAGCTGGGAGACCGCCTCAGGCCCCTTGTCGTGGAGGCTAACGAAGGCAGCCCGCCCCCCGCTCGGATTCGGGGAAACGGGCTTCGCCTTCCGGCCATCGGTGTCCGCTGCGGCGGAGCTGAGCAGCCGCGCAGACCGCCAGGTCAGCGGTCGGGGCCGCGGCGCGGGCGCCAGACCACCAGGGCGGTGGAGGTCCGGTTGGTCGGCACCAGGTCACGGCCGGGGAAGCGGGCCAACGACTCCAGTTCGGCCATCCGCCGGTACGCCGCCTCCAACTCCGCCTCCAACTGGGCCACCCGCTGCTGGGCCTGCTCCAACAGCTGTTCCAGGCCGATGATCCGCTTGATCCCGGCCAGGTTGACCCCGTCGTCCTGACTGAGCCGCTGCACCTCGCGCAGCAGCACCACGTCCCGGACGCTGTACCGGCGTCCGCCGCCGGCCGCCCGGCCGGCCTGCACCAGGCCCAGCCGGTCGTACTGACGCAGGGTCTGGGGATGCATCCCCGCCATCCGCGCCGCAACCGAGATCATCAGCACCTTGGCCTCGTAGGCGGGGTCATCCGAACCGACGAACCCGTCCATCCCGCTCACCTCCGCACCGCTTCACCGAGTCAACTGAATCGACGCACCCGCGCGTCGAGATGTTCCCTGGCCGCCGGCGGGCTCTGCGCGGCGAAGGTCTCCAGGGCCGCCCGCGCCTCGTCGGACACCCGGGCCGGCACCACCACCTCCAGGGTGACGAGCAGGTCACCGGCCTGCCCGTCGCGGCGAGTCACCCCCTTGCCCCGGGCCCGCAGGATCCGTCCGCTGGGGGTACCCGGCGGCACCCGCAGGGTCACCGCACCGTCGAGGGTCGGCACCCGCAGATCAGTGCCGAGCACCGCCTCGGTGAAGGTGATCGGCACGGTCAGGGTGAGGTCGTCGCCGGTACGCCCGAACAGATCGTCGGGGCGCACCTTGACCTGCACGAACAGGTCCCCGGCCGGGCCGCCCCGGACTCCCGGCTCACCCCGGCCGGCCAGCCGGATCCGCTGGCCGTCGGCCACCCCCGCCGGGAAGCGGACGTTGAGGGTACGGGTCTTGGTCACCCCGCCGGTGCCTTGGCACTCCGGGCACTTCTCGTCGACGACCGTGCCGACCCCCTGGCAGTTGCGGCAGGGCTCGGAGAAGCTGAAGGCACCCTGGTTGCGGGTGGTCACCCCGGCACCGTGGCAGACCGGACAGGCCCGCGGCTGGGTGCCCGGCTTGGCACCGTTGCCGTGGCAGGTTTCGCAGACCCCGGGGGCCCGCAGGGTCAAGGGCAGGGTCACTCCCCGGACGGCGTCGTTGAAGTCGAGGGCCACCTCGGTCTCGACGTCCCGCCCCCGCGCCGGACCGGGCGCACCGCCCCCGGCACCACCCTGGCCGCCCGAGAAGATCGAACTGAACAGGTCGGAGATGTTGCCCCCGGCGAACCGACCGCCGCTGGGAGAGGCCCCGCCGAACAGGTCGGAGACGTCGAAGGGCGTCCCACCGGGCTGACCGCCCTGGCGGGCGCCCCGCCGGAACGCGCCCGAGCCGAACAGCGACCGCATCTCGTCGTACTCGCGGCGCTTGGTGTCCTCGCCCAGCACGGCGTACGCCTCGGAGACCGCCTTGAAGCGCTCCTCGGCCTTGGGGTCGCCGGGGTTGTGGTCCGGATGGGACTCCCGGGCCAGCTTCCGGTACGCCTTCTTGATCTCGTCAGCGGAGGCGGTCTTCGCCACGCCCAGGACCGCGTAGTAGTCCTTCTCGATCCAGTCCTTGGAACTCAACGTCCACCTCCTCCCCGCTGCCGGGCCGCCCCGCCCGCCCTGACTCGGCGGACGGGACGGCCCGATGCACCGTCGCGCACTATTCCGGATCGGCCACCGCGACCATCGCCGGCCGCAGCAGTCGTTCACCCATCTGGTAGCCCCGCCGCATCACCTGCACGCAGGTCGGTTCGGTGACCTCGGGCGAGGTCTGGTGGGCCACCGCCTCGTGCCGGGTCGGGTCGAACGGATCGCCCTGCTCCCCGAAGGGAGTCAGGCCGAACTTGCCCAACGTGGTGATCAGTTGCTCGGCCACCGAGCCGAAGGGGCCGACCAGGTCGCCGTGCTCCCGGGCCCGGTCCAGGTCGTCCAGGATCGGCAGCAGGGCGGTGAGTACGGAACCGGTCGCCTGTTCGGTGACCAGCCCACGGTCCCGCTCCACCCGCTTGCGGTAGTTGGCGTACTCGGCCGTGACCCGCTGCAGGTCCCGGGTGCGCTCCTCCAGGTCGGAGCGGAGCGCCGCCAGGTCGCCGGCCGCCCCCTCCGCTGCCTTCTCGGCCGTGGGCTCCCCGACCGGACTGGCCGGGGAGTCCACCACCGGCGGGCCATCGGTGGCGGGTTCGCTCAACGCTGAGGCCTCGACCTTCATGGTGTCGACCACCACCTCGGCGTCCTCGACCAGACCTTCGGCCGAGACGTCCGATCCGGCGTCGGCAGCCGCACCGGCCGCCTCGGAGGACTTGTTGATCTTGCGGTTGTTGCGGATGACGACCCGCGGCGCGTCACCGGTGGCCGGCTCCGACGCCGAGCCACCCGGCGCCGACCCGGTGTCACCCGGGTCAGCGGCTCGTGGCTTCTCCGTCATACGACTACCTCATCCCTGCGCCCGTGAGTCTGCGTAGTCCGGTCCCTCACTTCTTGTCCTCGTCGACGATCTCCGCGTCGACCACGTCGTCCGCACCGGGCCGGGCACCGCCCGGGGCTCCGCCGGCCGCACCGGCCGCACCGGCGGCACCGGGGTCACCCGGCTGGGCCTGCTCGCCCTGCTGGGCGTAGAGCAGCGAGCCCGCCTCCTGCGAGACCTGCGCCAGCCGCTCGTGGGCCGACTTGATCTTCTCGATGTCGCTGCCACCCAGGGCACCGCGCAGCTCACCGAGGGCCTCGTTGAGCTTCTCGCGGTTCTCGGCGGGGAGCTTGTCACCGTTCTCGGCGAGGAACTTCTCGGTCTGCCACTGCAGGGCCTCGGCGACGTTGCGGGTCTCCGCCTCCTCGCGGCGGCGCTTGTCCTCCTCGGCGTGCTCCTCGGCGTCCCGGCGCATCCGCTCGATGTCATCCTTCGGCAGCGAGGAGCCGCCGGTGATGGTCATCTTCTGCTCCTTGCCGGTGCCCAGGTCCTTCGCGTGGACGTTGACGATGCCGTTGGCGTCGATGTCGAAGGTGACCTCGATCTGCGGCACCCCACGCGGGGCCGGCGGAAGACCGGTCAGCTCGAAGGTGCCGAGCTTCTTGTTGTACGCCGCGATGTCGCGCTCACCCTGGAAGACCTGGATCAGCACCGACGGCTGGTTGTCGTCGGCCGTGGTGAAGACCTCGGACCGCTTGGTCGGGATGGTGGTGTTGCGCTCGATCAGCTTGGTGAAGATGCCACCCTTGGTCTCGATGCCCAGGCTCAGCGGGGTCACGTCGAGCAGCAGGACGTCCTTGACCTCACCCTTGAGCACACCGGCCTGCAGGGCGGCGCCGACGGCGACGACCTCGTCCGGGTTGACACCCTTGTTGGGCTCCCGGCCGGTGAGCTCCTTGACCAGGTCGGTCACGGCCGGCATCCGGGTCGAGCCGCCGACGAGGATCACGTGGTCGACGTCGGCGACCTTGATCCCGGCGTCCTTGACGGCCTGCTCAAACGGGATCTTGCAGCGGTCCAGCAGGTCCTGCGTCATGCGCTGGAACTCGGCCCGGCTGAGCGTCACGTCCAGGTGCAGGGGGCCGGCCGCACCGGCGGTGATGTACGGCAGGTTGATGTTGGTGGTGGTGGCGGCGGACAGCTCGATCTTGGCCTTCTCGGCCGCCTCCTTGAGCCGCTGCATCGCCATCTTGTCCTGCGACAGGTCGATGCCGTGCTCACCACGGAAGGTCTTGACCAGGTGATCCATGATCCGCTGGTCCCAGTCGTCACCGCCGAGCAGGTTGTCACCGCTGGTCGACTTGACCTCGATGACCCCCTCGGCCAGCTCCAGCAGGGACACGTCGAAGGTGCCGCCACCGAGGTCGAAGACCAGGACGGTCTGCTCCTTGGAGCCCTTGTCCAGCCCGTACGCCAGGGCCGCCGCGGTCGGCTCGTTGACAATCCGCAGCACGTTGAAGCCGGCGATCTCACCGGCCTCCTTGGTGGCCTGGCGCTGGCCGTCGTTGAAGTACGCCGGGACGGTGATCACCGCGTCGGTGATCTGCTCGCCCAGGTAGGCCTCGGCGTCCCGCTTGAGCTTCATCAGGGTGCGGGCCGAGATCTCCTGCGGGGTGTACTTCTTGCCGTCGATGTCGACGGACCAGTTGGTGCCGATCTCCCGCTTGACCGAACGGATGGTCCGGTCCGGGTTCGTCACCGCCTGACGCTTGGCTACCTCGCCGACGAGCACCTCGCCGTTGCGGGCGAACGCGACGATCGACGGGGTCGTCCGCGAGCCCTCAGCGTTGGCGATGACGGTGGGCTCACCGCCCTCCAGAACGCTGACGCAGGAGTTCGTCGTGCCGAGGTCGATACCGACCGCACGTGCCATCTTCGCTTCCTCGCTTCGTAACGTTGAGCAGGTGACGGGCCTCCCGTCACCCCGCCCGGCAGGCGCCGCCCGCTGCGACCCCACCTCAAGTTGAGTGAACTTGACTCAATAGTGCCACGCCCACTGTAATCGTCAAGTCAGGGTTGAGCCCACCAGGCGCAACCCGCCTGGTGGGCGATCGGTTGTCTTACCTTGTGTCGGTCGGGCACGCTTTAGCGGTGACGACGAACGGCGATCCCGGCTCACCTCCCGGCGCGCCCGCCGTCGCAGCCCGCACCGGCCCGACCGACGCCGGGGAGGACCGGCCCGCCGGGGACGATCGCCTGCCCGACGCCCTGTCCGGCCTGCGCGCCGCGATCGGGGCCGCCGGTTTCCCCCTCGTCCTGCCCTCGGCCGAGCCCGCCGAGCGGACCGGGGTCGCCCTGGCCGCCCAACTGGACGACTATCTGCTGCCCCGGCTGGCCCGCCTGGACGCCCCGCTGCTCGTGGTGGTCGGCGGATCCACCGGTGCCGGCAAGTCGACCCTGGTCAACAGCCTGGTGCAGGCCCGGGTCAGCGCCGCCGGGGTGCTGCGTCCGACCACCCGCTCACCCGTGCTGGTCTGCAATCCGGCCGACTCGCCCTGGTTCCGCCGAGGGGAACTGCTGCCCGGCCTGACCCGTACCAACCAGCCCAGTGACGACCCGGGCACCCTGCACCTGGTCACCGCCCCGGCGCTGGCCCCCGGGCTGGCCTTCCTGGACGCCCCCGACATCGACTCCGTGGTCGACGCCAACCGGGCCCTGGCCGGCCAACTGCTGGCCGCCGCCGACCTCTGGCTCTTCGTGACCACGGCCGCCCGGTACGCCGACGCCGTGCCCTGGGAACTGCTGCGCGGCGCCCGGGCCCGAGGCGCGGTGATCGCCATGGTGCTGGACCGGGTGCCGGCCGAGGCCACCGAGGAGGTGGCCGCCCACCTGGCCGAGATGCTCGCCGAACAGGGTCTGGGCTCGGCCCCGCTGTTCGTGCTGCCGGAGACCTGGGTCGACGGGCAGGGTCTGCTGCCCGCCCGGGTCACCGCACCCCTGGCCGACTGGTTCGCCCGGCTGGCCGCCGACGCCGACGCGCGGTCGGCGGTGATCCGGCAGACCCTGGGCGGCGCCCTGGCCGCCCTGCAACCGGCCGTGGAGGGCCTGGCGGTCGCCGCAGACGACCAGGTGGCCGCCGCGGAGGCCCTGGATGATCGGGTACACGCCGCGTACCGGGCCGCGAACCACACCGTCGAGCAGGGGCTGCGCGACGGCCGGCTGCTGCGCGGCGAGGTGCTGGCCCGCTGGCAGGAGTTCGTCGGCACCGGCGACTTCTTCCGCACCCTGGAGGCACGCATCGGCCGGCTGCGGGACCGGCTGGTGGCCGCCTTCAGCCGACGTCCGGCCCCCGCCACCGAACTACGCGAGGCGATCGAATCCCAGCTGGTCACCCTGCTGCGGGCGGTGGCCGCCGAGGCGGCCGAGGCGGCGTACACCGGCTGGCGGGCCCATCCGGCCGGGGCCGCCCTACTCACCCCGGACCTCGCCCACCCCGGTGCCGACCTGCCCGAACGCGCCGAGCGGCTGGTCCGGGACTGGCAGCGGGGGGTGCTGGAACTGGTCCGCGACGAGGGCGGCGACCGGCGGTTCGTGGCCCGTACGGCGGCCTACGCGGTGAACGCCACCGGGCTGGTTGTCATGATCGCCGTTTTCGCCTCGACCGCCTTCATCCCTACCGGGCTGGAGGTCGCCACCGGAGCGGGCACCACGGTCGCCGGACAGGCCGTACTGCAAGCGATCTTCGGCGACCAGGCGGTGCGTACCCTGGCCAACAAGGCCCGGGAGGACCTGCTGGACCGGGTGCGGACCCTGCTGGAGACGGAGGCCGACCGCTACCTGACCCGGACCGAGCAGGCCCGGCCGCTGGCGCAGACCGCTACGGCGTTGCGCCAGGCCGCCGAGCAGGTGGAGGCGGCCCGGGTGAGCAGCGGATTCGCCGACCTGAGTGAGCCGGCCGACCGGGGGCGGTCGGCGTGAGGGCATGGACCAGCCGGGAGCGGCCATGATGGGGATGGGCGGACGCCTGCGTGAGGCGTTGCGGGCGGACGGCCGGGTCGACGCCGACCAGTTGGTCGCCCGACTGGAGGCGATCCGCCGGTTCCTCGGCATCGTCGACGGCCACCTGCCGGACACTCCGCTGGTGCCGGCCCGCACCCTAGTCGAACGGGCCGGTACCCGACTCTCCCTCTCCCGCGACCACACCGTCGTGGCCCTGGCCGGGGCGACCGGCAGCGGCAAGTCCAGCCTGTTCAACGCGATGGCCGGGATGGATCTCTCCACTGTCGGGGTACGGCGACCGACCACCGGGGTGGCCCACGCCTGCGTGTGGGGTCCCCTGGACGGTGGCACCCGACTGCTGGACTGGCTCGGCGTACTGCCCCGGCACCGGTTCGTCCGGGAGAGCGCGCTGGACGGCGACGACGAGTCCACCCTGCACGGGCTGATCCTGCTGGACCTGCCGGACTTCGACTCCGTGCAGCACTCCCACCGGTTGGAGGTGGACCGGCTGCTCGGCCTGGTCGACCTGGTGGTCTGGGTGGTCGATCCGCAGAAGTACGCCGACCGGGTGGTGCACGACAGCTACCTGCGCGAGTTCCGCCGGCACCGCGAGGTGACCGTGGTCGTGCTCAACCAGGTCGACCGACTGCCCCCGGCCGAGGTACCCCGGGTGCTGGCCGACCTGCGTCGACTGCTCGACGCCGACGGGCTGGAAGGGGTGCCACTGCTGGCCACCACGGTCGCCGACCCAGCCGGGACCCAGGGGCTGCGTGAGGCGCTGGAACGCAGCGTCGCCCAGCGGCAGGCCGCCCTGCGCCGGCTCTCCGGTGACCTGGACGCCGTGGTCGCCGCCCTGGACGAGATGGTCGGGGCCCCGCAGGCGACGCTGAGCACTGGCGATCCCTCGGTGGCCGCACTGGACCGGGCCCTGGTAGCCGCCGCGGGGGTACCGACCGTCGTGGCGGCGGTGGAGCAGGCGTACCGGCACCGGGCCGCCTCGACCACCGGCTGGCCGCTGGTACGGGCCTGGCGGCGGCTGCGCCCCGATCCGCTGCGTCGGCTGCACCTTCCCGACCGATCCGGTACGGCACCCGAGGCGGCGAGTCTGGTCGCCGCCACCTCGGTGCCGGAGCCCAGCAGCGCTGACCGGTCCGCGTTGGGGCTGGCGGTGCGCACGGTGGCCGAGGGGGCCGGTGCCGGCCTGCCCAGCGGCTGGCCGAACGCGGTCACCGCGGCGGCCCGGTCCCGACTGGGCGACCTGCCGGACGCCCTGGACCGCGCGATCTCCGGCACCGACCTGGGGATGGACCGTCCCCGGACCTGGTGGCGACTGGTCGGGGCGGTGCAGTGGCTGGTGACCCTGGCCGCCGTGGCCGGGCTCGGCTGGCTGGCCCTCGGCTACGCCCTGCGGGCCCTGGGGTTGCCGGAACTGCGTCATCCGATGGTCGGTGAGGTGCCCGTGCCGACCCTGCTGCTGCTCGGCGGGCTGCTGGCCGGGTTGCTGGTGGCGGCCCTGACCCGACCGGTTACCCGGTGGGCCGCCGGACGGGCCCGCCGACGCGCCGAGGCCCGGTTGACCAGCGCGGTGGCCGAGGTGGGCGAGGAGTACGTGCTGGCACCGGTCCGGGCGGTGATCGCCGCGCACGCCGATGCCCGGACCGTCCTGGAGGTGGCCCGACACCGGTGACCGCCCCGAGGGGACTGCGCTCACCCCTGGTCGGGCCCTCGGCGGCGTAGTGTCAGCACATGGCCACGCCACAGACCCCGTACGAAGCCGTGCTGCACGCCGCCCGCGACGTGACCAAGCTCGACACCGCCCTCGACGCGGAGATGCTCGGTGCGGCGCTGCTGGGCAGCGTGTACGAGGTAGCGGAGACCGACCGGGAGACGGCCGTACGCGAGTTCGTGGCCGGTTTCCTGGCGGCGACCTCCCGACGGCGGGCCCTGGCCGCGACCACCGTACGCGCGGTGTTCGCCGCCCTGGTGCCGGACGCCGAGGGCGCGGACCGGGTTCGCCCCGGTGCCGCTGCCCCGGCCTGGTCCGGGCAGCTGGGTCGGGTGCATCTCACCGGCACCTGGGCGTACGGCGACGTCTACGGCGACCAGACCTCCTATCTGGCCACCTTCGCCTACGACGACACCCTGGGTGGGCCGGAGCACGCGTTGATCGCGCTGGTGGACCACAACATCGGCATCGCCAAGGACGTCTTCATCGGCGGGCCGGCGAGCCGGATCCTGGCCCAGGTGCGGCAGTTGTGCGCCGAGGACGAGCTGACCTGGTTCCGGGAGGAGGAACCGAGCCGGATGCGTGACGAGGTGACCCGGCATCTGGCCGTCACCGACCAACTCGGGCAGTTGCCCGGGGCTAGTTCCCTGGCCACCGATCGCGCCCTGGTCGGGGCCCGGCTGGCCATCCTCCCGGCCGGGCCGGGAGGCGCCGCGCCGGTGCCCCCCGCCGATCCGCTGCCGGCCGCCGTACGCAGCGACGAGATCCGACGGTTCCTGGCCTCCCCGGAGGCCGTCCGGGCGGGGTTCGACGACCTGGACGGCGCGGAGTTGGCCTCCCTGCACTTCTGCCTGGGCCTGCTGCTGGACCATGCGGCCACCTTCGCCGACGCCGACCCCCTGCGCTGGAGCCCGACCGTGGCCGGGTTCTTCCTGCTCGACTGGGTGCACCGCCGGGCCGTACTGGACATGGACGACGCCGCGATGCTGCCCCGGGTGCTGCGGGCCTGGGCCGGGTACGCCGCCCGCAGGCGTGGCCTGCCGGAGACGGCCGCAATCGGTACGGACACCGCCATCGCGGAGATGGTGCCGGAGTTCGTCCGGCTCTACGCCACCGGTGAGCGGCGCAGCCCGGCGACCGCCGCGGTGGCCCAGTTGATGGCCGACGGGGTGGACCCGGACGACCCGGCCGCCCTGGACGCCTGGATCGACGCCAACCGGCACCGCCTGGCCGACGAGGGCTGACCCGCCCGGGTCAGCGCAGCAGGGCGTAGACCACCGCCGCTACCAGGGCACCGAGCAGGCCACCGGTGAGCACCTGGGCGGGGGTGTGGTCACCCAACCGGACCCGGGACCAGCCGACCAGCCCGAGCAGCGGGGTGGCGAGCAACAGCCAGGCGCCGAAGGTGACGACCAGCACCACGAGGGTGCCGGCCGCCACCGCAGAGTGGATCGACATCTTCCACCAGTGGCTGACCGTCACCGCCACCAGCAGGCCCACCAGTCCGGCGGTGACCAGTGCCAGTACGGGTCTGGGGGCGCCGAGCACGGCCAGCAGGGCCAGCCCGGCGGCGACCGAACCGAGCCCGAACAGCAGCGGCACCCGCCGTTGTTCGCGTACCCGGATGTGGTGATCGGTCAGCTGGCCCCGGCGCACCCCACCGAGGATGTACGCCATCGGGATCAGGCTGACGAAGACCACGGCCACCAGGCCCCAGCCCAGGCCCCTCGCCGTGCCCTGGGCGCTGTGCCAGCCGATCACCACGGTCAGCAGCGACACCAGGACGGCGGGCGCGGTCAACTCGGTGACGATCCGGGCCAGTCGCAGCCCCGGGCCGGGCCGGACCGCAGCGACCTCGTCGGTGGCCAGGTCACGGTCGACCAAGATTCGATCCCCCGCTTCGCTCCGGTCCGTCGAGGGCGATGTGCCGCCGTGCTCACCGTACCGTCGGCGAAGGGGTGCTTCCTCAGTGTTCGGCGGCGGGGGCCGGCTCGGCCGAGATCCCGGGCTCCGTCGGGCTACCGGGCTGCGCCGATGTGGACGGATCCGTCGTGACGCAGGGCTGGCTGCTGGCCACCGGGTCGGTCATGTTCGGTGGTTCTGCCGAGGCAGTGGGCTCGGCGGGCGGATCCGGGTCCGGGGAGGCACTGGGCTCGGCCGGCGGATCGGGCGACACCGAGGGGGTGGGGGGTTCGCTCGGGGGGGTCGGCTTCGGCGTGGGCGAGGTGCCCGGCAGGGGCCGGGTCGGGGTGGGGGTGGGTGCCGGGCTGGGGCGTGGGTACGGCGCGGGGGTGGGCAGCGGTGGCCGGGGGGAGTTCGCCGGTGGGGCCACCTGACGCTGCGGGGTCAGGTCCACCGGAGGGGGGATCGGCCCGGGGTCGGGTCGGTCAGTCGGGCTGACCGGTGGGGCGGCCGGAGCGGTCGAGGGTAAGGCCGTCGGGGTGGCCGGCGCGGCGCCGGTGGGGGGTGGCGGAATGACCACCGGCCCCACGGAGGGCGTCGGGATGAAGGGGGTGCCGCTGTCCGGCAGGGCGGTGCTGCCCACGGTCGCCGAGCCGGTGCTGATCGCGGCCAGCACCGGCATCGAGGCCGTACCGGCCAGCAGGGCGACCGTCAGCAGGTAGCCCCGGGAGGGGCCGGCGGTGCGTACCGCCCGGTGGGCGCCGATCACTCGGCGGTAGCCCTCCGGTGGCCGGTGCCGACCGGGTGTCTCCGCGCCCTCAGCTGGTTCCGACACCACGCACTCCTCGCCGTCACCGGGGCCGGGACCGCCATGAGCAGCCCGGGGGGCCACCGAGGTCGGCACGGGGCCCACCCGAGAAGCGTGGGTCAGTGGCCGCGCCGCAGCCAACCCCCCGCAGCGTGGCGAAACACCCCATCTGACCGAATGGCGATAAATATCGCCGGTTCGGCCGGGAGTCGCTGGACCAGACACCTCGGCATTTCAGGTAACGAACCGGACCCCGGCCGGGATGCGGAGCAGGCAGGGTGTGGGACGGCTCACCCATGATGCGAATATGGACCCACGACGGCAGTGCAGCCGCGACCTCCGCGCACCACGCGGTAGGCGCGACTGGGCGCCGACGCTCCCCGAACCGGGTTCGGCCATGAATCCGGCTCACGCCGCGCGGCAACCCCCACCGGGGCTAGGCGCGGTCGCCAGGAACCGATCCCGGCACCAGCCGGGGCGGGCTCACGAGTCGCGCGGCCGGGTGACCCCCCGGTGCCGACGCAGACACGACAGGGAGAGACGGATGGCAAAGGGCGACCCCGGGGCCAGCACCCGCGGCCGACGAGCCGCACCCCGATCCAGGAAGGCCCCGACCGGCGACCCGGAGCTGGTGCAACTGCTCACCCCGACGGGTGAGCGGATCGACAGCGTCACCGGCCCGGACGGCGTCGAATACCGTGTCGACTTCACCGACGAGGAATACCGCGGCCTCTACCGCGACCTGGTCCTCGTTCGGAAGTTGGACGCCGAGGCCACCGCCCTGCAACGGCAGGGCGAACTGGGCCTGTGGGCCAGTCTGCTGGGCCAGGAGGCCGCGCAGGTCGGTTCCGGTCGGGCGCTACGCGCGCAGGACATGGCCTTCCCGACCTACCGGGAGCACGGCGTCCTCTACTGCCGTGGCATCGATCCGATCATGCCCTTGGGCCTGTTCCGCGGCGTCGACCAGGGCGGCTGGGATCCGAACGAGTTCAAGTTCAACATGTACACGATCGTGATCGGGGCGCAGACCCTGCACGCGACCGGATACGCCATGGGCGTCGTCATGGACGGCAAGACCGGCGGCGAGGACGGCGAGGCGGTCATCGCCTACTTCGGTGACGGTGCCACCAGCCAGGGCGACGTCAACGAGGCCTTCGTCTGGGCCAGCGTCTTCAACGCCCCGCTGGTGTTCTTCTGCCAGAACAACCAGTACGCCATCTCCGAGCCCCTGGAGCGGCAGACCCGGGTTCCGCTGTACCGGCGGGCCGCCGGTTTCGGCTTCCCCGGCGTCCGGGTGGACGGCAACGACGTGCTGGCCACGTACGCGGTGGCCCGGCACGCCCTGGACAACGCCCGGCAGGGGCAGGGCCCCAGCCTGATCGAGGCGTACACCTACCGGATGGGGGCGCACACCACCTCGGACGACCCGACCCGCTACCGCATCGCCAGCGAGGTCGAGGCCTGGCAGGCCAAGGATCCGATCGCCCGGATGAAGGCCTTCCTGGAACGGGAGAAGATCGCCGACGGCGACTTCTTCACCGAGGTCGACGAGCAGGCCCGCCGGGAGGCGATCGACCTGCGCGAGCGGGTGCTGGCCATGCCGGACCCGGCACCGGTCACCATGTTCGACCACGTCTACCCCAACGGGTCGCCGCTGCTCGACGAGCAGCGCGCGCAGTTCAACAAGTACTTCGACTCGTTCGAGGGGAGCGCGCACTGATGGCCACGGAGACGCTCACCCTCGGCAAGGCCCTCAACATCGGCCTGCGCAAGGCCCTGGAGAACGACCCCAAGGTCGTCATCATGGGCGAGGACGTCGGCAAGCTGGGCGGGGTCTTCCGGATCACCGACGGATTGCAGAAGGACTTCGGTGACCAGCGGGTGATCGACACCCCGCTGGCCGAGTCCGGCATCATCGGCACCGCGGTCGGCCTGGCCATCCGGGGCTACCGGCCGATCTGCGAGATCCAGTTCGACGGCTTCGTCTACCCCGCGTACGACCAGATCGTGTCGCAGGTGGCGAAGATGCACTACCGCTCGGGCGGCAAGCTGCGCATCCCGATGGTCATCCGGATTCCCTTCGGTGGCGGCATCGGGGCGGTGGAGCACCACTCGGAGTCGCCCGAGGCGTACTTCGCCCACACCGCCGGCCTGAAGGTCGTCTCCTGCGCCAACCCGCAGGACGCGTACGTGATGATCCAGCAGGCGATCGCCTCGGACGACCCGATCGTGTTCCTGGAGCCCAAGCGGCGCTACTGGGAGAAGGGGCAGGTCGACCTGGACGCCCCGCTGTCCGAGGCGTACCCCCTGCACTCGGCCCGGGTGGTCCGGCCCGGCACGGACGCCACCCTGCTGGCGTACGGCCCGATGGTGCGTACCTGCCTGGACGCGGCGACCGCCGCGGCCGAGGACGGCCGCAACCTGGAGGTCATCGACCTGCGTACCCTCTCCCCGCTGGACCTGGGCGCGGTGTACGAGTCGGTGCGGCGCACCGGCCGCGCGGTGGTGGTGCACGAGGCACCCTCCAATGTGGGCCTGGGTGCGGAGATCGCGGCCCGGATCACCGAGGAGTGCTTCTACTCCCTGGAGTCGCCCGTGCTGCGGGTGACCGGCTTCGACACCCCCTACCCGGCCGCCCGGGTGGAGGAGGAGTACCTGCCCGACCTCGACCGGGTGCTCGACGCCGTCGACCGCACCTTCGGCTGGTGAGCGGCATGTCCCGGATCAAGGAGTTCAACCTTCCCGACCTCGGCGAGGGCCTGACCGAGGGCGAGATCCTCGCCTGGCTGGTCAAGGTGGGCGACATCATCGAGCTGAACCAGCCGATCGTCGAGGTGGAGACCGCCAAGGCGGCCGTGGAGATCCCGGCCAAGTGGGCCGGTCAGGTGCAGGCCATCTTCCACCCGGAGGGCACCACGGTCGAGGTCGGTACGCCGATCATCGCGATCGACACCGACCCGGGCGCCGGGCCGGTGCCGGAGGAGCTGCCCACCCCCTCGGCGGCCGCGCTGGCCGCGGTCGACATCGCCCCGGCGGAGGGTGCGGTCGAGCCGGGCCTGATCGGGGGTCCCGCACCGGGGGGTCGTACCGCCGTCCTGGTCGGCTACGGCCCCCGCACCACGGCCGCGAAGCGCCGGCCCCGCAAGGGCGCGACCCCGGCCCAGGCCACCGCCCCGGCTCCGGTGCCGGTCCAGACCGCCCCGGTTCCGGCCACCCCGGCGCCGGTTCCTGCGGCGGTGAACGGCAACGGTCACCTGGCCGGGCCGGTGCTGGCCAAGCCGCCGGTCCGCAAGCTGGCCAAGGATCTCGGGGTAGACCTGCGTACCCTGACCGGCTCGGGTCCGCTGGGCTCGATCACCCGGGAGGACGTACAGCGGGCCGTGGCGGCACCGGCGGCGGCCGAGCCGCTGACGGTAGGTGCGGCGACCACCTCCGCCGCGAGTTTCGGCGCCGACCGCGAGCAGCGCATCCCGGTCAAGGGGGTACGCAAGCTCACCGCCGAGAACATGTCCCGCTCGGCGTTCACCGCCCCCCATGTCACCGAGTTCCTGACCGTCGACGTGACCCGGGCGATGAAGGCCCTGGACCGGCTGCGTGGCCGACGTGAGTGGCGCGAGGTACGGGTCTCGCCACTGCTGCTGGTGGCGAAGGCGGTGCTGCTGGCGGTCAAGCGACACCCGATGGTCAACTCGACCTGGGCCGGCGACGAGATCGTCGTCAAGGAGTACGTCAACCTGGGTATCGCGGCGGCCACCGAGCGCGGCCTGATCGTGCCGAACATCAAGGATGCCGGGCGACTGACCCTGCGCGAGTTGGCCGATGCGCTGACCGACCTGGTGCAGACCGCCAAGGCCGGTAGGACCTCACCGGCCGCCATGTCCGGCGGCACCCTGACCATCACCAACGTCGGTGTGTTCGGGGTGGACACCGGGACCCCGATCCTGCCGCCGGGGGAGTCGGCGATCCTGGCCCTGGGTGCCGTACGCGAGCAGCCCTGGGTGCACAAGGGCAAGGTCAAGCCCCGCATGGTCACCACCCTGGCCCTCTCCTTCGACCACCGGATCATCGACGGTGAGCTGGGTTCGAAGTTCCTGCGCGACATCGGTGACTTCCTCACCGACCCCGAGGCGGCCCTGCTCGCCTGGACCTGACGCGGTACGACGACGGCCGGTGTGCCACGGGTGAACGCCCGGCACACCGGCCGTTGCCGTTGGGCGAAGAATGCCGGTCCACACTCCACCCCGGACCTAAGATTCTTAGGTTCGTGTTGCAGCTCACCTAATAATCGATGGATACCTGCGCGGTTCTGGGGTTAAATAGAGACCACAAGGGGCCGACAACCGAATAGCACAGCAGGAGAGACAGACCATGAGCATGATCGAGCGAATCCGTACCCGCCGTGACGCGAACCGGCGCGCCCGCGCCATCGAGCGAGCCCTGCGCTCCGCGAGTTCGCCGTCCGTCCGCGACGAGATCCTCGCCATCGCCCAGCGTCACACGCACTGACGCCACCCGACTTCAACTCACCTCCCCAACCACGACCCGCCCGGCGCACCGGGCGGGTCGTTGGCGTTGGGCCCGGGCGCTGACACCGGGATACCGCCTCGCCCCAGCGCCCGGTACGGTGGTTCACGGTCGTCACCCCGGGCAGGTCACGCGATAGATGCGGATCGACATCGCCCGGCAACAGACAGTGACGATCGGCGCTCCCCGGATGCGCCCCGGTGACTACCGGATACGGTGCGGGGAGCCGGCACGGCCGGTACGCCGGCACCGCCGGCTGCCCGGCCGAGACCATCGGCGACGGCGGCCGACATGTGATGGAGGAGGCGCACGCATGACGTCCGAGGGCCCGCACCACCCCGGCCACGAGCCGGACGAGGTGCCGCCGGGCGGCGGTGGATCGGCGCCGTACGGCGACCGCCCGGTTCAGCAGGACAACGGATACGGCGCACCCGCCCCGGATCTCGGCTGGGCTCCGCCACCACCAGCCCGGCCTGACCAGGCCGCCCCCGCTTGGGCGAGTCAGCCGGGCGCGGGTTGGGGTGGCCCACAGGCCACCCGGCAGGCGCAGAGCCCGAACTCCGGCACCTGGGCACCGCCCGCCGGCGGGCAGCCCTCCTGGACCGCACCGAACGAGCAACCCGCCAGCGGCCAGCCCGCCTGGGCGGCACAGGGTGAGCAACCGGCCGGCGGTCAGCCGTCCTGGAACGCACAGGGCGAGCAACCGGCCGGTGGCCAGCCGTCCTGGGCGGCCCAGGGTGAGCACCCCGCCGCCAACTGGCCGGCGCCGTCCACCTCGGACCAGCCTGCCTGGGCCAACGGTGGGCAGAGCAACCCGGCCTGGGGTGGTGGTGGCACCACATCGGAGACTCCCTCACCGGCTGAGTGGACTCCCCATCAGACCGCCCCCGACCAGTCGACCGGCGGCCAGCCCGGCTCCGCCCGGCCCGGTGGCTGGGCTGCCGGCCAGCAGCCGGAGTGGAACGCCGCCCCCCGCCCCGATGAGCAGCCGCCAGGCTGGGCCACCACCGCAGGCCCGCCCGAGTCTCCCCAGCAGCCCGACTGGGCGCAGGGTGGCTCGCCGGCTCAGCCGAACTGGGCGCAGCAGGTTGGTGCACCCGCCCAGCCCGATTGGGCGCAGCAGGCCGGTTCGCCCGCTCAGCCGGATTGGCAGGCCGGTCCGTCCGGGCAGCCGGGCTGGGCTCAGTCCGATCAGCCGGTGACCCGGGCCGAGCCGCCGACCCGCAGCGAGCCGGGGGCCCGGGCCGTGGCCCAGGTACCCCAGGCCGACCCGACGCCTCAGCAGATGGCCGGTCGTGACGACGCGGCCCGAGGCGGTGCCTGGCCGGCCGAGCAGCAGGAACAACCCGGCTGGGCCACCGGCGGCCAGGCCCGGCAGCCGGAGACCGGCGGCTGGGCCGGTGACCAACGGTCGACTGACGAGCGGCAGCCCGGCAACGACCGACCCGCACAGCCCGACTGGGCCACCCCGCAGCAGGCCGAGCCGACCGGCTGGTCCGGCAGCGGCGGCCCGGCCGACGAACGGCCCCAATGGTCGCCCCCGGGTCAGGACCGTCCCGCCGCCTGGACCCCCACCGAGACCCCGGGTGCGGCTGCCCCCCTGCCCTCGCGTACCGGCGACCGCGCGCCACTGGGCGAGGTCGAGCCATGGGCGCCCGGTGAGGCCTGGGGCAGCAGCGGAGCGCCCGAGGCCGGTGCACCCCGGGCCGAGGCCGGTCGCTCCGACGAGAGCCCGGTCTATCAGCCCGCTCCGGCTCCGGGCATCTCGCCGGCCAACATGGTCCCGCTGCCCCCGCAGGAACAGCGGGTCCCCGGTGCCAGCCTGGCCGCCGTACCCCCGGCCGACTACCCCGCCCCGGGCCAGTACTCCGGCGAGCAGCACCCGCAAGGCCCGCGTACCGGCGGCGAGCAGCCGGGCTGGGGCCAGCCCGAGCCACGACAGGACGAGGCGCAGCCCTCGGCCGACGCCGCGATCCCCAACCCCCGGACCTCGCCCGAGTCCGTCGGCCGGGCCACCCCACCGACGGCCGCTGGCGCAGTCTCGGCCAGCGCCTCCGTACCGACGACCAGCCGGGTCACTCCCCCAGCCGACCACGTGGTGCGCCCGACCGGCACCCCGGCACCCCGGGTGTACGGCCGACCGGCCCGCCCGGAGCCGGAGGAGCCGGTCCAGGAGCGGGAGGAGCAGCCCTCGGCGCCCCGGTTCGACCAGGGTCCGGACCCGCGCTTCGGGGAGCACGAGCAGCCTGGTCCGCGCGGTTTCGCCGGTGCGGTCGCTCCGGCCTCACCCGCCTTCCCGCCGGGCCTGCCGACCTTCGCCGACGCCCCGGCGACCGACCGCCCGGTCAACGGCGTCAAGCCGCACGCCGAACCGCCCTCTCCCGCCGACCGCTTCGGCGGCCCCTCCGGTGATCCCTTCGGCGCCCCGCCCGGTGACCGCTTCGGTACGTCGCCCGGTGACCCCTTCGGCGCCCCGTCTGGTGATCCTTTCGGTGGCCCGTCCGGTGGTGCCGCTCGTGACCCCTTCGGCGGCCCGAACGACCGTCCCGGGGTCACCTACGGCTCCCCTGCCCGCCCGGATTCCGGCGGCAACCACACCACGGCCTTCCCCTCGGGGCCGCAGGCGAACGCCCCGTGGAGCCCGGACGCACCGGCCGCCGAGCCGGAGCAGGGCCGATTCGACGCGTTCAAGCCGGTAGCCGAGCCGGCCGCCGACGCGCCGCCGCCGAAGGTACGCAACGGTCGGGTGCTGGCCGCGGTGCTGGTGGCCGCCGTGCTGATCCTCGCCATCCCGCTGGGCCTGCTGCTGCTGCTCGGCAAGTTCGGTGGCTCGGACGACAACGCCTTCGACCCGGCGGTCGGCTCCTGCGTCAAGCGCTCCGGCGAGACCGCCATCGAGGCGGTGTGCGGGGAACCGGAGACGTTCAGCGTGGTGTCGAAGGTCGACTCGAAGGACAAGTGCCCCGACCCGGCCCTGCCGTACGTCGAGTTGCGCGGCAACGTGGAGAACCCGGTGCTCTGCCTGAAGAACGCCGCCGGCTGATCACTGGCGCCACCCGAAACGCGAAGCGCCCGCCCTCACCAAGAGGGCGGGCGCTTTCGCATACTCCGGTGGTCCAGAGGCGGCCCGATCGTGGCAGTGCAGCTGCTCCCGGCCCGGCGTGTCGAACAGCAGGACTGCCACAACGCCACATGCACGAAGTCGGGGCTTCGTTGAGCTGAGGCCCGAGCGGTGCGGGCCGACAAAGCTACCCGGAAGTCGGGTCCACGACTTGGTGGTACTGCAACTCGTACATGTGCCCGGCCTTCACCATGACCGTCGCCTCGATCGGGCGGCGACCCTCCGCGTAGACGACACGGAACGTTCGCATGATCGAGATGTCCGGCGGTAGCTCCAGAGCGATGAACTCCTCAGGGGTCGGGGGACGCGTCGACACCTGGTCGACGAACTCATGGGGGATGATCCCCATCTCACGGAGGGCGTGCGGCGTGCCGCCCTTGATGCGCCGCTTCTCGGCGAGTGGAGTTTCCCGCGCGATGTCGGCCGGATAATAGGAGTGCACAAGTTCGGCGGGCTCGTCATCGAGTCGCATGAGCTGCTTGCGCAGCACCGCCACGTCGCCATCCGCGAGGCCGAACGCGAGTCGGACCTGAGCGGGCGGGGTCACCTCACCGACATGTAGCAGGTCAACCGACCCCTTGAGTCCACGCCGTTCGGCCTCACTCAGCCAGGGATACGGCTGCCCGGCTGGCGAAGAGGTGATGAAGGCTGCTGGCGTGATGACGTGCTGCGGCCGTTCACGGACGAACACGCCCTTGCCCGGCGAACTGTCGGCATAGCCCTCGCGCTTGAGGACGGCGATGGCGTTCTGCACGGTCTGGTTGGGGACGCCGTACTCCTGCTGTAGTTGCGCGGTGCTCGGCAGCTTGCTACCCGGCGGCAGGTCCTTGGAGAGGATCATCGCCCGCAGCTCAGCGGCCACCTGCTGGTGGCGGGCACGCGAGTCCTTGTTGGGTCGAGGCATGGTCACGCCTTGGTTTGATAGCGGAGGTGACGGCCGGCGGCAGTCATGGTCATGATGCTGTATTCGAACGGCGTGCCGTCGGCGGCGAATGTGAGCCGGGTGAGAACGATCACCGGGTCTCGCTCGGAGATACGGAGTTCATGTTGCTCTCGGAGCGTGGGACGACGCGCGGTGATGTCGTCTATCGCACGGTCGGGGGTGTATCCGAGGTTGGCGAGCAGAGTGACCGAGCCGCCCGGGATTCTGGCGCAGTCAGCCAACGGTGTTCCGGCGGCGATGCTGCTCGGGTAGTAGGAGTCGACGAGCTCGACGGCGTGACCATCCAGCAGCATTACACGCTGCCGGAGCACGACGCGCGTGTTCGGCGCTAGACGCAGGGCCGCGGCCACCTCTGGCGGCGCGAGAACTTCTTCCGCTGCGATGATCCGCTGGGTTCCTTGCTTGCCTGTCGAAGCTGCTTCCTTGGCCCACGCGTCTCCGCTGCCGGGAGTCATGTATCGGTCTGACGTGCTGTCTTGCTCGTAGCCACTCACACGACTTCTCCCTCCTCATGCGTGAACGACTCTACTGCCTTACTTGGCAAGCCCTCCCCTCCTAACTTGCGCCTTACCCGGTAAGGCAGTACGGTTAGCGGCACCCGCACTCGATCAGCAGACCCGCCACACAAAGCAGCATCTTTCGCGGCGGACCCGCGCATCTCTGTTGACAGCCAGGGACGGAGACAAATGGAACGAATCTGGGACTCTCCTGTCGCACTGGACCGCCGGTGTTGTTCATGACGGCGCGGCGAACGCCCCAACTGATCAAGCACTCCTGGTACGTACTCGAATACCACCGGCATCACCGCTGCGAGCGCTGCACGGCCAGCGCTTGGTGTCCAGAGGTTCAAGTCGCGCGGACTCGGCTCGCGGCATGGCATCGGTACCGGCAGCGGTAGCCGGGCTCAAGGCCGGCGACCTGCTGCACCTCACCCGAGCCGCCAGCGTCCAGTTCGGCACGCCGATGATGTTCCGCCTCATCCGGGTGCTCGACCGGCAGACCTACGACGGATGGGTATGGCTCGACGGGTATCAGTTGGACCAGAAGGGCGACGCGGTCACCCGACGAGAGGTCTTCGTCCAGTACGCCGGAGTCCAGAAGCTCAATCCGCCCGCGCCCCGGCCAAGTGATCGGCAACGTGTCGCCGCATGGCAGCAGCGCAGGTCAGCTACGAATGCGCGGCGAGCCCGCAACTCATCCCCCATGTTCTGACCAGAGGTAGGTGATCATGCCGGAGCCACGCAGGCAGGCGAGCCCTGTCGACCGGGAGCCGACCCGACGACTTCCCGCGCCGCTCCCCGGCGAAGCGCCCCGGGCCTGGGTCGGCGACCTGGTCCACGACGAGGATGCCGCCGAGCCAGGCATCGTCACCGATGTCCTCGACGAGACGATCTGGGTGCTGCGACCGGAGTTCGGTTCCGGGCTGTGGACCTGCGCGGATCCCGGTCGGTTGACCGTGATCACTCCCCGTGCGGAACGGGTCGGCAAGCCCCCGGTGGCCTAGCTTGGCGATCAACTCCGTTGCGCCGGAATTGCGGTATCCCGGCGGCTTGGATACCGCAACTTCGCCGTAACGGAGTCGATCACCCCCGAGATCACGCCCAGCGGGCCGGCCCCGGCCGGCGGTACGGCACGATGGGGTCATGAGTGCACGCGTACGGGCGCCGGAGTTGCGGGGTCGGGGCTGGCTGAACACCGGTGGGCGGGAACTGACCCTCGCCGACCTCCGCGGCAAGATCGTAGTTGCCGACTTCTGGACCTTCTGCTGCATCAACTGCCTGCACGTACTGGACGAACTGCGCCCGCTTGAGGAGAAGTACGCGGACGTCCTCGTCGTGATCGGGGTGCACTCACCGAAGTTCGAGCACGAGAAGGACCCGGAGGCCCTGGCCGCCGCCGTCGAGCGGTACGGGGTGCACCATCCCGTACTCGATGATCCTGACCTGGACATGTGGCAGCAGTATGCGGCCCGCGCCTGGCCGACCCTCGCGGTGATCGATCCTGAGGGTTACGTGGTGGCCACGATGGCCGGCGAGGGCCACGCCGAAGGATTGGCCCGGCTGATCGACGACCTGATCGCCACCCACGAGGCCAAGGGCACCCTGCACCGGGGCGACGGCCCGTACGTCCCCCCGGCGGAACCGCCGACCACCCTGCGCTTCCCCGGCAAGCTGGTGGTCGGTCCGGAGGGCAACCTGCTGGTGTCGGACTCGGCCCGGCACCGGGTGGTCGAGCTGGCCCCGGACGGGGAGACCCTGCTGCGCACGATCGGCACCGGCAGCCGAGGTCGGGTCGACGGTACGGCCGAGGTCGCCACCTTCTCCGAGCCACAGGGGCTGTGCCTGCTCCCGGAGCACGCGGCCGAGGTCGCCGGGTACGACCTGGTGGTAGCCGACACGGTCAACCACCTGCTGCGCGGCGTACGCCTGAGCAGCGGTGAGGTGGTCACCGTGGCCGGCACCGGGCGCCAGTGGCGTTCCACGGTCGACGACCACGCCCACGACGCCCTCTCCATCGACCTCTCCTCCCCCTGGGACCTGGCCTGGTACGACGGCAAGGTCATCATCGCCATGGCCGGCATCCACCAGCTGTGGTGGTTCGATCCGATCAAGCGAACCGCCGGGATGTACGCCGGCACGACCGTGGAGGCGCTGCGGGACGGCCCGCTGGAGCAGGCCTGGCTGGCTCAGCCCTCCGGGTTGGCCGTCTCCACCGACGGCGCCCGGCTCTGGGTGGCCGACAGCGAGACCAGTGCCCTGCGGTACGTCGAGGACGGCGTCATGGGTACGGCGGTCGGCCAGGGCCTGTTCGACTTCGGCCATGTGGACGGGCCGGCCAAGCAGGCGCTGCTCCAGCATCCGCTGGGGGTCTGCGCGCTGCCGGACGGCTCGGTGCTGATCGCGGACACCTACAACGGGGCGGTGCGACGCTACGACCCGGCCACGGAGCAGGTCTTCACCGTGGCGACCGACCTGGCCGAGCCGAGCGACCTGGTGCTCACCCCGGAGGGTGCGGTGCTGGTGGTGGAGTCCGCCGGGCATCGGATCACCCGGCTGGCCCCGGGTGCCCTCTCCGCAGCGGGTGCCAGCACAGTCCAGGGTCCTCAGCTTCGCACCGAGCGGAAGCCGACTCTGCTGGCGGCCGGGGAGGTGACGCTGGACGTGATCTTCACTCCGGCGCCGGGTCAGAAGCTGGACGAGACCTACGGCCCCTCCACCCGGCTGGTGGTTTCCGCCTCCCCGCCGGAGCTGCTGGTGGAGGGGGCCGGCACCGACACCGCGCTGTCCCGGCGTCTGGTGCTTTCCGACTCGGTGACCGAGGGGGTGTTGCAGGTGACCGCCCAGGCGGCCACCTGCGACGCCGATGTGGAGCACGCGGCCTGCCACCTGACCCGGCAGGACTGGGGTGTTCCGGTACGGGTGGCCGCCGAGGCCGCGACCCGTCTCCCCCTGGTGCTCCGCGGCCTGGACACCGCGACGAGTGGTTAAGAGGGGACCCCTTATCTACCGCAGGCGTTAATAAGGTGCCCTTCCTTTCCCCTCAGGTGAAGGGGGTGGGGGTGGTCTTGGCGTCGACGAGGGCCGCGCGGACCAGTTCCGCGGCGGCCACCGCGCCGGGGCTGTCGCCGTGCAGGCAGATCGAGTCGACGACGCAGGGAACCACGCTGCCGTCCGTGGCGACCACGGTGCCTTCGGTGGCCATCCGGACGGCCCGGCGGGCCACCTCGTGCGGGTCGGCTACCAGGGCCTGCGGCGAGGTACGCGGCACCAGTTGACCGGTGGGCAGGTAGTTGCGGTCGGCGAACCCCTCGGCCACCACCCGCAGCCCCGCCCCCTGGGCCAGTTGGGCCAGCACCGAACCCGGCAGGCAGAGCACGGGCAGTTCGGGGTCGTAGTCGTTGACCGCGGCGACCACGGCCGCCGCCTGGGTCTCGTCCCGGGCCGCCGCGTGGTAGAGCGCACCGTGCGGCTTGAGGTAGCGGACCCGGGTGCGGTACGGGCGGCAGAAGGCGTCCAGGGCCCCTAGTTGGTAGAGGATCTCGTCACGCAGCTCCGCGAACTCGTAGGCGATGTGCCGACGGCCGAATCCGGCCAGGTCGCGGTAGCCGACCTGGGCACCGATGGCTACCTGGCGCTGGGCTGCGGCGGCGCAGACCCGACGCATCGTCATCGGATCCCCGGCGTGGAAACCGCAGGCGACATTCGCCGAGGTGACCACGTCCAACAGTGCCTCGTCGTCGCCGAGCTGCCAGACACCGAAGCCTTCACCGAGATCAGCGTTGAGGTCCATGGAATCTGACCGTAGTCCCTGGTCGGGCCTGGGCGAGGGGGGTCACCTCGTCCACCACGGCGATGACGGGATATCCACCCGTGGTGGGATGGTCAGCGAGGAAGATCAACGGTTGGCCGTCCGCCGGCACCTGGACCGCACCGAGGACGATTCCCTCGCTGGGCAGTTCCCCGGACACCGCCCGGGTCAGCGGTGCGCCGGTCAGTCGGACCCCCACCCGGTTGCTCACCGGACTCACCGTGTACGCCGAGCCGTACAGCCGGTCCAGGGCCACCGGGTCGAACCAGTCGTGTCGCGGGCCGGGTCGGGCGGTGAGGTGCAGTTCCGTGGGAAGTGGCACCGGCAGGGTCAGGTCTACCGGGGCGGGTGGGCTGATCGGGAGACCCAGGGGCAGCCGGTCTCCGTCGCGCAGGGGTGCCGGTCCGAGTCCGGCCAGGGTGTCGGTGGCCCGGCTGCCCAGCACCGGGTCCACGGCGATGCCGCCGGCCACCGCCAGCCAGCAGCGCAGACCCCGTCGGGCCGGGCCGATCCGCAGCACCGCCCCGGCGGGTACGGCCAGGGGGCGACCGGTGTCGCCGGGCCGCTCGCCCACCCGCACCTCGACCTCGGCCCCCACGACGGCGACCGTGGTGGCCCGGGTGGGGCGCAGCGCGCAGCCGGTCATGGTGATCTCCAGCCCGGCCGCCGCCTCCGGGTTGCCGACCAGCCGGTTGGCCAGCCGCAACGCCTCCGGATCGAGGGCGCCGGACCGGGGGACCCCCAGGTGCGCCCAGCCGGGCCGGCCCAGATCCTGCACGGTGGTCAGGGCACCGGCGGTCAGCACCTCCAACTCGATCATGTCGGCACCAGGCGCACCCGGGCCCCGGGAGTGAGCCGGGACGGGGGGTCGGCGCGCACATCGAACAGGGACACCGTGGTGCGCCCCACCAGCAGCCATCCGCCGGGCGAGGCGGTGGGATAGATCCCGGCGTACGGGCCGGCCAGGGCCACCGAACCGGCCGGCACCCGGGGTCGGGGCGTGGCCAGCCGGGGCACGGCCAGTTCGGGGGGAAGCCCGGTCAGGTAGCCGAATCCGGGTGCGAAGCCGCAGAACGCCACCCGGAACTCGGTCCGGCTCAGGCGGCGTACCACGGAGGGCACCTCGGTGTGCCAGTGTGCGGCGACCCGGGGCAGGTCCGGCCCGTCGTAGGTCACCGGTATCTCGACCAGTTCGGCCTCGGCTGCCGTGGCTACCTCCGGTGCCGGGGTCCAGGTGCTGATGTCAGCGGCCGTGGCGGCCGGGTCCGGTATCCCGTCGAGCAGCACGGTGGTGGCCGCCGGGACGATCTCGGTGGCCACCAGTTCACCCTGTTCCCGGCGGCGCCACAGCTCGGCTAGCCACCGCTGCACCAGGGCGGGATCCACCGAGCCGGTGGAGTCGCTCCCGGTGGGGGGTGCGGTGAAGTCGAGGAGCAGGGCGTGCCTGCCCACCGGTCTGATCCGCATCCCGCCATCTTCGCCGACCGCAGGCCCGCCGACGGTCTCGACCTGTCAGCAGGAGGCGTGACCGGTCGCACTACCCGAAGGTAACCTACGGTGCCGTAACCTGATTGTCGTGACCACCTCAGCACCGTCCCGGCTCCGGCCGGTCGACATCGGGAAACCCCGGATGCGCGGCTGGCTGCACACGTACGCGTTCTTCGTCGCCGTGGTCTGTGGCATCGTGCTCTGCTCGATCGCCGCGACCAGACCCGGCTGGACACCCCTGGTCAGCTGCCTCGTCTACAGCCTCACCGTCTGCGGCCTCTTCGGCACCAGCGCGCTCTACCACCGTCGGGTGTGGTCCAAGCGCGGCTTTGCGGTGATGCGCCGGATGGACCACTCGATGATCTTCCTGTTCATCGCCGGCACCTACACACCGTTCTGTCTGCTGCTGCTCGACAACCGCGCCACCGTGACCATGCTGGCGGTGGTCTGGAGCGGCGCGCTGGCCGGAGTGGCCCTCAAGATGGTCTGGCCGCACGTCTCGCGGTGGGTCTCCGCTCCGCTCTACCTGGCCCTGGGCTGGGTGGCGGTGGCGATCCTGCCGGACATCCTGCACCAGGGCGGGGTCACCGCGCTGGTGCTGCTCAGCGTCGGCGGGCTGATCTACACCGTGGGGGCCGTCTTCTACGCCCTGCGCAGGCCGAACCCGTGGCCCACGGTCTTCGGGCATCACGAGTTCTTCCACGCCTGCACCCTGGTGGCGGCGATCTGCCACCACATCGCCATCTACTTCGCCCTCTTCGCCTGACCGGGTACGCCGAGGGGGGTTGGCGGGCGAGCCCACCAACCCCCGTCGGGTACCTGGATCAGACCGTGGGACCGGGCCGACGCACCTCGCGGTATTCCTGCACCACCCGGTCCTCCTGGACCGGGACGACCCGGTCGGCGACCACCCGCTCCTGACGGACCGGGGCGACCACGGCCCGGCGGCGCGAGTTCCAGAAGTAGAGCGTCACGAGCAGGCCGGCAACCCCGGTGAGCATCAGCACCCAGCCGACGACGCTGAGGTTGAGCCAGCCGAGATCCGCCTCCACGGCGAACGCGAAGATCGCGCCGAGCGCGATCAGGAAGATACTGCCACCGATGCCCATCTCTCTGTCTCCTCGGCTATCGAAGCTGGCATTCCACTTCGCCGCGGCCATCGATGAGGTTGCGGCACGCCTGACTTACCCCGACACGGAGATCGCCAATCGGGCAAGCTGGGGGCATGAGGGACGCCCCGGGGCAGGAACGCACTCTGGTGCTGCTACGACATGCCGAGGCGGAACCGCCCGCCGAGGATGGGCGGGACGTGCAGCGCCCGCTGTCCGCCCGGGGACGGGCCGACGCCGCTGCGGCCGGGGCCTGGCTGGCCCGGCACGGGCTGCTGCCGGAGGTGGTGCTCTGCTCGGCGGCGCTGCGGACCCGGCAGACCTGGCAGGGGGTGCAGACGGGCCTGACCGGGTCACCCTCGGAGGGCGGCCCGACCGGCCCGGTGCCGGCGGTCAGCTACGAACCGGAGGCGTACGAGGCACACCCGCTGGACCTGCTGAGGCTGGTACGCGGAGTCGATCCAGGGGCCGGCACGGTGCTGCTGATCGCCCACAACCCGGGCATCTCCCTGCTGTCGGGGTTGCTCGACCCGTACGGCGCCGATCCGGACGGGCTGCGCACCAGTGACCTGGTGGTGCACCGCACCACCCTGCCCTGGGCGGACCTGACCCGGGGTACGGCGGCGATCGGCGCCCGGCACACCGCCCGAGGCTGAGCACGAAAGCGCTGAGCCAGCGGGCCGGATGGTCGGCTCCGCTGACTCAGCGCCTCGTCACCTCAGCTCGGTGGCGCGGTGGGTGGCGGCGGATCGGGAGGTGGCGGCATCATCGCGGTCGGATGAGACAGCCGGTTCTCCTCCACGATCAGCGTCCTGGCCCGCTTGCGGCGGTCCTGCCAGAACCAGAGTGTGGTGAGCAGGACGCCCAGGCCGGCCAGGATGAACACCCACCCGACCGCGCGCAGGTCGATCCACCAGACGTTTGCCCGGATGGCGAAGGTCAGGATCGCACCGATGGCGATCAGGAAGATCCCACTACCAATGCCCATGTGCGCGGCACTCCCCCGTGCGGTTGCTCTGGGCGTACGTTGACTGGCCCGCGACGGTTACCCGTCCGGACCGGGGTTACCCGCGCCGCGCCGGGCGAACACCCCCGCCCACCGGGGGGACGAATCAGACGAACGGTATGGGGTGACCGGGTCCGGTGCCGAAAGGGCGAACGGACCGGTTTGGGAACGCCGACGGCCGGCGGGCAGTACGCCCACCGGCCGTCCGAGCCGTCACCCGCAGGTCAGAAGATCTCCTCCGGGAGGTCCATGATGTCCAGGTCGGTGCCCTCGATGATCCGCCGGTCGGCGCCGATGCGCGGCAGCACCTCCCGGGAGAAGAACCGGGCCGCGGCCACCTTGCCGGTGTAGAAGGCCTTGTCCGCCGCCGAGACCTCCCCGGCCAGCGCCTTCAGCGCCACGTCCGCCTGCTTCTGGAGCAGCCAGCCGACCACCAGGTCGCCGATCGCCAGCAGGAACCGCCGGCTGGCCAGCCCGACCTTGTAGAGGGCGCGGGTGTCGCCACCCTGCGCCTCGCCCAGCCAGCCGGTCAGCACGCCGAGGATGGTCTGGATCTCGGCGAGTGCCTTGCCGAGCGCCTGGCGCTCCTGCTTGAGCTGGCCGTTGCCGCCCTCGGTGGTGATGAACTCCTGGATCTCGGCGGCCACCGCCATCAGGGCCTTGCCGTTGTCCCGGACGATCTTCCGGAAGATCAGGTCGAGGCTCTGGATCGCCGTGGTGCCCTCGTACAGGGTGTCGATCTTGGCGTCCCGGACGTACTGCTCCAAGGGGTAGTCCTGGAGGAAGCCGGAGCCACCGAAGGTCTGCAGGGACTCGTGCCCGAGCAGCTCGTACGCCCGCTCCGAGCCGACCCCCTTGACCAGGGGCAGCAGCAGGTCGTTGACCCGCTTGGCCAGCTTGGTGGCCTTCTCGTCACCGGCCGCCTCGGCGATGGCGACCTTGTCCTGCCAGGAGGCGGTGTAGCAGACCAGGGCCCGCAGACCCTCGGCGTACGACTTCTGCAGCAGCAGCGAGCGGCGTACGTCGGGGTGGTGGGTGATGGTGACCCGGGGGGCGGTCTTGTCGGTCGACTGGAGCAGGTCGGCGCCCTGCACCCGGTTCTTGGCGTACTCCAGGGCGTTCAGGTAGCCGGTGGAGAGGGTGGCGATCGCCTTGGTGCCGACCAGCATCCGGGCGTACTCGATGATCATGAACATCTGCCGGATGCCGTCGTGCTTGTCACCCATCAGCCAACCCTTGGCGGGCACCCCGTGCTCGCCGAAGGTCAGCTCGCAGGTGTTGGAGACCTTCAGGCCCATCTTGTGCTCGACGTTGGTGGCGTAGACGCCGTTGCGCTCGCCCAGCTCGCCGGTCTCCTCGTCGAAGTGGTACTTCGGCACGACGAACAGCGACAGGCCCTTGGTGCCCGGGCCGCCCACCCCCTCCACGCCGACCGGGCGGGCCAGCACGTAGTGGACGATGTTGTCGCTAAGGTCGTGCTCACCGGAGGTGATGAAGCGCTTCACGCCCTCGATGTGCCAGGTGCCGTCCGGCTGCGGGATGGCCCGGGCCCGGCCGGCGCCCACGTCCGAGCCGGCGTCCGGCTCGGTGAGCACCATCGTCGAGCCCCACTGCTTGTCTACGAAGAGCTTGGCCCACTTCTTCTGCCGCTCGGTGCCCTCGACCCGCAGTACGTGGGCGAAGGACGGGCCGGAGGCGTACATCCAGATCGGGGCGTTCGAGCCGAGCACCAGCTCGGCGAGGGCCCACCACAGCATCCGGGGGGCGTTGCTGCCGTCCAGCTCCGCGGGGAGGTCCAGCCGCCAGAACTCGGAGTCCATGAACGCCTGGTACGACTTCTTGAACGACTCCGGCAGCGGCACGGTGTGGGTGGCCGGGTCGAAGACCGGCGGGTTGCGGTCGCTGTCGGTGTAGCTGGCGGCCAGATCCTCACGGGCCAGGCGGTCCATCTCGGCTAGGAAGGTGCGCGCCGTGTCGACGTCGAGTTCGGTGTACGGCTCCTGGCCGAACGCCCGGTCCGCCCCGAACACCTCGAACAGGTTGAACTCGAGGTCCCGAAGGTTGCTCTTGTAGTGGGTCATGCCGCTGGCCCCGCTTCCGGACAGGTGTTACCGATCAGTAACCCCGACTGTATTACTCGCGGGTAGACAGCGACAAGTCGCTCGCCGAAGTGACGGCAATTACACACCCGTCCGGTCAGCTCTCGGCCGCACCGACCTCCCAGCTCGGTACGACCGCGGTCATCCCGCTGGAAGTGCCCGTGTACTCCATCAACACCAGCGCGATGTCGTCGTCCAGTCGACCGTGCACCCACTCCTTGAGGGCGGTCTCCAGCGACGCCAGGCCGTCGGCGACCGTCCCGTGCCCGAGCAGCCGCCAGGCCCGGTCCGCAGTCGGGAAGAACTCGCCGTCCCGGCGGGCCTCGCCCAGGCCGTCGGTGAACAGCAGCAGCCGGTCGCCCGGCTCCAGCCGCTCCACCCGGGGACGGACCACCGGCATGAACCCCAACGGCGGGGCGGGGGCGGGAGGCTCCAGCGGGATCACCGCACCACCGCGCAACAGCAGCGGAGCGGGGTGCCCGCAGTTGACGATGGTCAGGGTGCCGCCACGCTCCTCCACCAGGGCGGCGGTGACGAAATCCTCGTCGCCGACATTGCGGGCCACCGCGCGGTCCAGGTCCGCCACCACGGCCCGCAGGTCGGCCCGCTCGTAGGCCACATGGCGGTACGAGCCCAGCACGATGCTGGCCAGCCGGACCGCCTCCAGCCCCTTACCGCGTACGTCTCCGATGATCATGCGTACGCCGTACGGCGTGTCGATCGCCTCGTACAGGTCACCGCCGATCTCCGCCCGGGCGGTGGAGGAGATGTAGCGCCCGGCCACCGACAGGGTGCCCACCCGGGGGCCCAGGGGCCGCAGCACCGCCTGCTGGGCGACCATCGCCAGCTTCGACAACTCCGCGATCTGCTTGTCCTGTCGCTCCCGCACGGAGGCCACCGCGGCGGCGATGCCGGTGCCCACCACGATGCCGGCCACCCCCACCGCAGCCGGCAACGACATCATCCGCTCGGCCAGCGCGAAGCCGGCCCCGAGTAGGGCGGCCACCGCACCCACCCCGAGCACCACCCGCCAGGAGGCCAACGCGGCGGCCAGGAAGGGTGCGGCCACCATCAGGGCTACATAGTTCGCCGCGTGGCCGTCGGCCAGTTCCAGGGTGGAGACGATCGCGAGCAGAACGAGGGCCGCGCCGAGGCCGGCGCGGGATCCGGGGCTCAGCGGGCTAGTGCCCGGCTGGAGGAGTCGAGTGCGTACGTCCGACAGCATGCCTGATGGATATGACCGAAAGCACGAACCTGGCCCCTCGTACGAGCAGGATCTGGCCACCAGGATCGCGGCTCAGAGCCGATCGCCGCCCGGCACCGGCTCAGCCGAGCACCTCGTACCGGACTTCGATGTGTCCCAGATCGAGCGATGCTATCTGGGCGAAGGCCGCCCGGGACAGGTCCAGGCATCGACCGGCGATGAAGGGACCACGGTCGTTGATCCGGACGGTGACCGACTTGCCGTTGGCCGGATTGGTCACCCGCACCTTGGAGTTGAACGGCAGGGTCTTGTGCGCGGCGGTCAGTTCCGCCGGGTTGAAGGTCTCGCCGTTGGCCGTCATCTGCCCCTGCCAGTAGAACGACGCGCCGCACGATCCCGTCTCCACCACCGGCTGGGCGGTGGTCTTCTTCGCCGTGGGGGTCGGCTTCGCGGTGGAGGTCGCCTTGGGGGTACGCGGCTTGCTCCGCGAGGGTGCCTGCGCGGTACGGCTCGGGGTCGGGCTGGCGGTCACCGTGGGCGAGGCGCTGGCGCTGGGACTCGGCGAGCCGCTCGCCACCGCCGAGGCGGCCGGGGTCGGCGGGAGGTCGATCGCCACCGGCTCGGAGCCGGCGGTCAACCGGACGGCGCCGACGGTGCCGCCGACAGCCAGGGCGACGGCCACCACCGCGCTGGCCGCGAGACCGGCCGGCGAGGTGATCCTGCGGGTACGGGGGTGCTTGGCTGTCACCGGCCCGGTCCTTTCCTCAGCGGAGCAAATCGGGTCGGACCATAACGAGAGAAGCACTTCGGAAGTCAACGTGATCATGGCGGTATAGCCGGAATTGCGGCGATACCTGAAGCCGATCATCCGACCCGCAATCGGCCGGGCGGCCCGCTGCCCCGGGCGACCACGGCGCAGGATAGAAGGATGTCCGCCGAGCTCAGCCAGCGTCTCGTCGAGTTGTTCCGCTGGGTCGATCCGGGCCCGGAGGCAAGTCACCTGGTCAGCGACGTCTCCGGCTGGTGGCGGGACCCCCAGGTCCTCGCCGAACTGGGCCCCGCCCTGGTGGCACCCTTCCGGGCCGCCCGCCCCACCGTGGTCCTCGCCCCGGCGGTCACCGGGTTCCTGCTCGGCCCACTGGCCGCCACCGCCCTGGGTGTCGGTTTCGTACCGGCCCACAAACCGGGCGACGGGCGGCTACCCGCCGGGCCGCTGACCTGGGCGCAGAGCCCACCCGACTTCCGTGGCCGACGGGTCGACCTGGCGGTGCCGAGCCGGCACCTGGGCCCGGGTGATCGAGTGCTGGTGGTGGACGACTGGGTGGCAACCGGGGCCCAGGTGCAGGCCCTCTACGACATCTGCGCCAGCCTGGGCGCGGAACCCCTGGGCACCTCGGCCGTGGTCGTCGACTGCCCCCCGTCCGTCGCGACCACCCTCCGCATCCACGCCCTCACCACCCTGCCGGGGTGAAGCGATTCGCTCAGCGGACGAAGCCCTCGACCACCGTGCAGACCCGGCCGAGCGCCTCGGCGGAGTGGGCCAGCGGCCCCGGCACCATCAACGCGTGATCGGCCGCCGGGATCTCCAACACGTGCGGGGTCAGCCGCCGGGCGGTCGCGCCGTCCCAGGAGGAGTCGGCCGTACCCCCGACCAGGATGAACGGGGCGGTGGCCCGGCGCAGCGCGTCGATCAGCTCGCCCCGGTGCAGCAGCGGGGTGAGCCAGACGGCGGGCAACCCCCGCGCCGCCGCCAACGGCGCGGCCAGGGTGCCGAGCGACTTGCCGACCAGCAGGTCCGTGCGTTCGTTCAGGGCCGGGGACACCTGGTCGCACACCCACCTGCCGATGGTGTCCACGTCGAAGTCCTCCGGCACCTGCCAGGAGATCCCGTGCAGCCCGAAACCGGCCCGCCGCAGCGCCTCACCCAGATAGAGAAACAGTGGGTACCGGGTGTCGTAGCCACGGCCCGGAATGAGCACCGCACGTCGGTCCGCCATGGACATCTCCTTCTTGTCGGGCATCGACCGTACCGCCAGTGAAGCCGCAGCGGCACGGCCGAAGCGACACCGCCGGACGGCCGGCCGTGCGGGCGGTAACCTCGGCAGGATGTGGCCACGGATCGGCGGACTACGCACCCTGACTCTCGGCACCCCCGGTGAGCTGCGAACCAGCCTCAACACCCTGGTGTTGAACGGGGTGAAGACCGCGACCGCCGGCCTGCTCGACGAGTACGCCACCGACGGCGAGGAACTCGAACACGTCGGCGAGCGGCTGGTCCTGGTCGACGACCACGACGCGCTGGTGGGCGTCGTCCAGGTGACCGATGTGCAGATGTACCGCTTCGCCGAGGTGCCCTGGGACTTCGCCCACGCCGAGGGCGAGGGCGACCGCTCGATCGAGGAGTGGCGGGCCGGTCACGCCGCCTACTGGGCCCGCATCGGCACCCCGGTCACCGACGACACCCAGATCGTCTGCATCCGCTTCCGTCTGGTCAGCGCCGGGGATGGCGGCATCGCCACCGGCGACCTGAGCACCTGACCCCCGGCGTCCTCAGCCGCGCAACTGCGGCAGCAGGCCGGTGGCGACCTCCGCCAGGATCGCCTCGTCACCGGCGTACCAACTGCTCTCCCGGGGCCAGTGGGTGATCACGTCGGTGAAGCCCAACTCGGCCGCCCGCCCCACCTGGTCGGCGAAGAACTGGGCGCTGCTCAGCGAGAAGACCGGGGCCGCGTCCAACGAGAGGTAGCGGTCCAGATCGGCCGGGTCACGCCCCTGCTCCGCCAGCACCGAGTCGAACCGGGCCACCGTCTCGGCCACCCCCGCCCACCAGGCGTCAAGGTCGTCGCCGCCGACACCGATGGTCACCCAACCCTGGCCGTACCGGGCGGCGAGCCGCATCGAACGCGGCCCGTTCGCAGCGACCACGAACGGCACCCGAGGCTGCTGCACGCACCCGGGGTTGTTGCGCGCGTCGACCGCCGCGAACCAGTCGCCGCGCCAGGTCGTACCGTCGTTGCGCAGGATCCCGTCGAGCAGCTCGGTGAACTCGCCGAACCGGTCCACCCGCTGCCGTGGTGGCAGGGTCTCGCCACCGAGCACCGCCGAGTCGAAGCCGATGCCGCCCGCACCGATTCCTAGCAGCACCCGCCCCTCGGAGACGTCGTCGAGCGCCGTCACCTGCCGGGCGAAGGCGGCCGGATGCCGAAAGTTGGGCGAGGCCACCAGGGTCCCGAGCCGGATCCGGGAGGTCACCGTCGCGGCGGCGGTCAGCGTGGCCATCGAGTCGAACCAGGGCCCGTCCACCAGATCCCGCCAGCCCAGATGGTCGTACGTCCAGGCGTGGTCGAACCCCCACTCGTCGGCCTGCTGCCAGCGGTGCCGGGCCACCGACCAGCGCTGGTCGGGCAGAATCACGATGCCAATCCGCATGATCACCAGGGTACGGCGAGGGGTGGCCCTCTACTTGCGGTCCCTTCGCGAAACCCAGAAGCCGGCTACCGCCGCCGCGGCGAGCGGCACCAGGCAGCACAGGCTGAGAAGGGACAGTTGCCACGGTTTGATCGCACCCATGGCCGCAGCGTATAGACCGTCGGCTACCTACGGGGTCCGGTGGTCAACGGAGCCAACGCTCATCTCGTTCCGGCGTGTCGGCCCGGTTGCTGTCCTTCTGGTAGTTGCCTGGCCCAGCCGATGAAGCGTCGGTGCAGTGCGCCAGCCGGCGCCCAGGGCATGTCCTCGGCGGCCTGGACAAGACAGACACCGAGGTAGAGGGCCAGCGACACCGGCGCACCGGCATACTCCGCCCGTAGCTCACGCCGCCGCGTCGGGCACGGCCACGGCAGGTCACAGCCACCACAGCTCCAGATCGGCAACACCGGGCCGTGGGTGCTCACCGCACACCCTCTAAAAACCGGGCCACGCTCGCGCGGGCCTGCCGACTGGTCGCCCACTCCACCTGCCAGCACGGGTACGGCACCAGCCGCGCCCACCATGCCCGGCAACCCGCACACATGCCATCGAGCCCACGAACGTGTACGGCGAGAATCGCCCGCTCCGGTCCGCCGGTCACTGCTCACCCTCCTGCGGCCAGTGACCACGGTTGATCGGAATCCGGTGCAGGGCACGGCATGGCAACTCGGCTCCGCAGCGGCAAAGGCGCCGCCAGTGCTGCCAGGACCACACCGGCCGATGCCGCCGCGCGAACGTCAACGCCGTAGCGGAGAGATACTCGTCGTACGAGACGCGCCGCACGTAACCTCCCTCGCCGATCACGAGGGCGCTGTTACCGCCACCCTCTGATTGCGGGGGACGCGGCGACCAGGCGTTAATCGCACCGCCCGCCGCATCCCGTGAGCGGAAAGCTACGGCCGGTGGCGAGGCGGAACGGGTAAGGTTCCTACCCCTGGATCACGGCACGAGCCCGACCTTGACCGCGAGGTCACGGGCGTCATCTCGGATGGAACGCGGCCCGTCGAGCAGGTCCAAGGTGATCTGGCGGGCGTACCCGTTGAAGCGGATCGTCTCCGGAGCCGACTCGTACGCCTTTCGCAGCGTCGCCACGGTCGCTTCCTTGTCGTCCTTGCCGTGGTGCGCCCGCGCGACCTCGATGAGATGGCGTGCTCGACGCGGCCTCGACGGGATCGCCGCCGCGTCATGTCGATTAGCCTGCCGCACCGCCTCGCCGGATTTCTGCAGCTCCACCGCCACGGTCACCGCATGAGCGCCCATGATGACCTGGGAGAACGACGTCTGCGGCTGGTAGAAGCCTTTCGGCAGGCGCTGTGCCACCTGGTCCGCACGGTCCCAGTACCGCCAGGCCCGCCCTTCCTCACCGGCACGAGCAGCGGTGTACGCGGCTTCGAAGTTCAGCGCACCCCACAAGGCCAGCAGATTCGTGCTTCCGTCGGCTGCCCGCGACTCCAGCGCCGACAGCACGTCCAGGGTCACCGCCATCGCGGTGTCCCAGTCTCCGGCGTCCCGATGCACCTGACACAGGAACCACCCCGCACGGGCGATCGCCTCCGGATCACCGGACTCCTGCGCCGCCACCATCGCCCGATCCGCCACCCGCCAGAGCAGTTCGGCAGCGGGCTGGTACGCGATGTACATCTGCGCCAGCCCGAGCGTCTCCGCCAGCAGGGCCTGCGCCTGCCGCCGCTGCTCACCCTCGTACGCCAACACGGCCCGCTGCCCGTCGCGCAGCAACCCCGGCAACAACCCGCCCAGCACCGTACGGTGATCCGACGCCTGATGCCGCGCCCGCCACGCCACCGCAAGCCGCTCCCTCAGACCGACCAACGACTCCGCCGGGGTGTCACCGGTAAGGGGGATGCGGTTCACCGCGTCCCGGACCGACGCCAGCGCGGGATGCTCTGGCCCGTTGACCGTCGCAGACCGGTCACCCAGTTCCACGGCCAACACCGACACGTCGATCTTCAGGGCACGCGCGATCCGATCCAGCATGTGAATGCGCGGCGGCAGAATTCGATCGGTCTCCACCGCCTTGACCCACTCGGCGCTACGCCCCACCAGGCCACCGAGCACCGCACGAGTCTTCCCGGACCGCTCCCGGTAGACCTTCAGCCGCTGCCCGAACGTCAACTCCGGCAAGGAATCCACCCGGAACCTCCTCGCGTAACGCGGCGAAGACCACGACCCATCGGCCGCAATCACCACGCTACCGACAGGCAAGCCACCCCATAACCCCTCACACGCCGGGGTTCCCAGCGTCAGCAAAAGCGCAGTGACAATCTCGGCCGCCAAACGTCGTCACCGAACGACGCCAGAATGTCGCCTACGATTAGGCCATACAACGATAATCTGGCTGTTTGTCCGGCGACATTTAGGCGACATGCCGCTATGGTTGGCGCTCATGACCGTCCCGAACACCGCCCTGCGTGCCGTCCGCACCGGGATGCGCATGAGCCAGGACGACTTCGCCCGCGCGCTCCAGGCCGCCGGCCACCGCGTCGGCGAGCCCAACGACGCCAACAAGAGACTCGTCCAGCGATGGGAGTCCGGCGCGATCACCGCGCCACGACCGGTCTACGCCCGCGCGCTGGAGGTCGTCACCGGCCTACCCATCTCGCTGCTCGGTTTCGCCGCCGTGCCCAACGAGCACGTAGCCGACGATCAACACGGTGGCCACGACCTGACATCTCCCATGTCCGACCTGGCCACGCCGACGCCAAGCGCCAGAGCATCCACGGTCCACAGGTCCTACGAAGGTGTCTGGCTCAGCCGCTACCAGTACCACTCCAGCGGCCGAGGAGACTCCTTCGCCGGGCAACACTTCCTGGTCATGCTCCAGCACGGCGACCGACTGACCGCGCGTAGCCTGCCCGGCTCGGCGTCATCGTCTCTGTCACTCGATCTGACCGTGGACGGTGCCGTGGCCACCGGAACGTGGGTCGAGCAGACCGACCCAGCCGGCTACTACCGGGGCGCCCGCTATCACGGCGCGATCCAACTACTCGCCGAGCCCACCGGTCGACGGATGGCCGGAAAGTGGGTCGGATTCGGCAAGGACATGGACGTCAACACCGGCCCCTGGGAACTCATCTTCCGTGACGCCTCCACCTCGAAGGCAACGCTCGACCGGTACAACACCGCAGCTGAATAGCGCGTGGTCGCCGTAGCCAGCGGCCTCACGCGGCCCCGATAACACTTGCTTATCGCCCGTGCACGGTCCGACGATCTACGCTGGCGGCATGTCGAGCATGGCCGATGCTGCTGCGGGCCGCCCGCCGCTTTTGCGCACCGTCGCCGCCGCCCAGTTGGCGCTGATCGTCGCCTTCGCCATCGTCGCAGCCCTCTGGCTCGGCCGGATGGCCGCCGCCGAGGTGGGCCCAGCGGAAATGCAGACAGGGGCGTACGACCCGAAGGACCTGATCCCGTTCGGAATGCACGGGTGGAACCCTTTCCTGTGGCTGTACGGAATCACCTCGCTGCTCTATCTCGGCGGCTTGGCCAGCCCGCTGCTGGCGCTCTACTCGGCGGCGCTGCTGGCGTGGAAGCGGCACGAACTGCCACGGCGGTCTCGGGTCCTCCTGCTGGCCGGGATCGTGGGCGGGGTGGCGGTTACCGTGCTCCGCTTCATTCCGGCTGGTGCCGACTTGCAGGCGTGGTGGCTCGACTGAGGGCATCTCCTCATCGGCGATTCCTCATCGGCGATCGGCACCAGATGACCGAGGCCGGGTGGAGTGGGTGCACAGAGCGCTGTCGAGCTGAGGGCTCAAACGGGTCACCTGCCGCTGATGTGGCGGGTACGGGCTCGGCGTCCGCCTGGTTCGCCCGTCATGGCCGCCGCGATGGCGCTGCCGCCTGATAGCACCACCGATTCAGCTCGACAGCGCCCACACATCCAGCCCCAAGCCTCTTCCGACCCCTCACGGATCAGCCGCGAGCCAGCGCCCCGGTCACTGATTCGGCATGTTGTTGATCGGCAGGCCCTCGCCGTAGCGGTGACCCTCCCCGGTCAGAATCTGCGCCCCGTACTCCAGCGACGCCAGCACCGTCGTGGCCAGGTCGACCCGACTGGTCATTCCCAGCCAGTACGACAGCTCCAACCAGTCCTCGCCCCACGTGGGCAGCACCGCGCAGGCATCCATCGCCAGCAGTGTGTGGAGGTCCTTCCGGTCCTTCGAATCGGCCACCAGCTTCAAGGCTTCGGCCACGGTGACGGCGGTGACGCCGAAGCGCTGCCGGTCGGTGATGACCTCGCCTACTGGCTCTACGGCGTGGATCGATCCTGCTACGTACGCCAGCAGCGCCGAGCGGTCCAGCACGAGCGTGACCGGGGGCAGTTCGTCCTCGGGGCTCACGCGGCCGACGCCGACTGGTCCCCGTCGGCCTGCTCCTGCTCCATGTGCTGGCGGGCCCGCTCGCGGACCGACGCGAATCGCTCCGCAGGCCACTCGGCCTGCACCGCGTACCGGCGGGCGCGGGCGGCGGCCATGCCCTCCGAGGTCACCGTCACTCCACGGCGAGCCTGCTCGTCACGGAACTGCTCCCACGCCCTCTGGGCGCGCACGGCCCTGGTCACGTAGGCGCTCGCCTTGCCCGGGCCCTGCTGCTCCAACGTCTCAGCCACATCCTGAGGGACGGAGATCGACAGCTTCTTCACCGTGGTCATACCGATCAGCGTACTCCGGTAGTACCGTCCTGGCGCCCCGCAACACCCGGCCGCAGAGCGGCCGTACGGCAGACTCGGGCCTTGTGCCAACTCAGCCGCTGATTCGCACGGTTCGCTTCGAGATCGGTCCGTGGGGCCAGGCTCCCGACCCGGCACGCGAGTTATTGCCGTACGTCGACAATGTGAGCCTGGTGGACCTGGTCTCGGACTTCGAGCGCGCGGCCGGTCACGATGTGCCCGGAGCATATGCCGGGATCGTTCACGATCACTTCAACTTCGGCGACCTGGATGCCTACCTCACCGGACGATCGAACTCCGCCTACCGCGGGAAAGGTGTGATCGCCCTACTCGGTTGCGACTGCGGCGAGGTCGGCTGCTGGCCCCTGGAAGCCCAGGTGATCACTACTGAGGAATCGGTGATCTGGCGCGGCTTCTCCCAGCCCTACCGGCCCCAGCGCGACTATGGGGACTTCGGTCCATTCGTGTTCCGTCGAAACCAGTACGAACAAGCAGTTCGCGGGGCGGTGGCCGCCAGCCTTCGCCCATCCCCCTGACAGGTGCCACGGAAGACGTGCCACCAGGTGGTGCCCGGACAGGTCAGGTCCGGCCCGGACGGTGACAGGTCATCGGTCAGGGTGACGGTCCCGCGCGACCTTCGCACCCGTTGTCGCGTCGATCAGGCCGAGGCCGTCCAACGAGACACCATCAACAGGTCGACGTCGGTCTCCGGGTGAACACCGAAACCGACCCCTTGCAGTCCACCCGGAGTCCGGCCCTCGTCGGCACGCCGGCCACACCCCGCCTTGGGCCATGGCTCTCCCGTCTGAAGCACGCGGCTGCGGACTTCGGGCTTCGGCAGGAACCAGTGACGAGTTATCCGCTTCCTCGCCTGAAGCCCCGCCCCTGGTACTAAATTCGCCTTCATGCCCACCCCGGACAGCACGGCATGAAGGAGACATAGTGATCTCGCGAAGGCAGTTGCTGATCGCAGGTGCTGGCAGCGCAGCCCTGCTGGTCGCTCCGCGTGGGGCATGGGCGGCGCCCATTCGGCTGGCGCAGCCGATACTCGATCCCACGACCATCCAGAAGTACGTGACGGAGTTGCTGATCCCGCCAGCCATGCCACCGGCGCACAAGCACGGCAAGCACAAGATCGAGGAATATCTGATCGGGGTGCGGCAGTTCTCGCAACAGGTCCTGCCACCGGGTCTGCCAAGCACGACGGTCTGGGGCTACGGCTCGGCCGTGCACAAGGGGACTTTCAGCTTCCCGTCGTTCACGATCAACGCTCGGGTGGATCACCCGGTGCGGGTGACCTGGATCAACCAGCTGGTCGACAAGCGGGGGAAGTTCCTGCCGCACCTGCTGCCGGTCGACCCAACCCTGCACTGGGCCAACCCCCCGGGCGGGATCGCCGGACGGGACTCCATGCCCACGTTCACCGAGACGCCCGGCCCGTACATCGGTCCCGTGCCGATGGTCGTCCACCTGCACGGCGGGCACAGCCGGGAAGAGAGCGATGGGTACCCGGAGGCGTGGTATCTGCCGAGAGCGAAGAATATCCCCGCCGGCTTCGCAACGGTGGGCAGCTTCTATGACGAGTTCCGGCGGAAGTTCGAGCGGCGACACGGGATCAAGTGGAAGCCGGGGACCGCCACCTTCCACTACGACAACGACCAGCGAGCGACCACCGCGTGGTTCCACGATCACACCCTGGGCATGACCCGGCAGAACGTGTACGCCGGCCCGGCCGGCTTCTACCTTCTCCGGGGCGGCAAGTCGGACCTGCCCCCCGGTGTCCTGCCCGGTCCCGCCCCCGCGATCGGTGACAAGCCTGGCACCCGCTACTACGAAATCCCGCTGGCCATCCAGGACCGGTCGTTCAACCCGGACGGGTCGCTCTTCTACCCGGGCACGCGGGCGTTCTCTGGCGACTGCACCAATCCGGCCGACTACATCCCGAATGGCGACGTGCCGCCGATCTGGAACCCCGAGTTCTTCGCGAACACGATGGTGGTCAACGGGCGGACGTGGCCAAAGCTCAAGGTCGAGAAGCGACGGTACCGGCTGCGCCTGCTCAACGGCTGCAACTCGCGCTTCCTCGTCCTGAAGATCGCGGCGAACCCGACAGCCCCGCGACCTGCCGCCGTGGCCCTGCCGATGTGGCTGATCGGCACCGACGGCGGCTTCCTGCCCAAGCCGGTGCGGCTCGACCAGATCCTGCTCGGCAATGCCCAGCGGGCGGATGTGATCGTGGACTTCACCGACGTGCCGGCTGGCACTGAGCTGTTCCTCATCAACGAGGGGCCGGACGGGCCGTTCACCGGCGTGCCTGCCGACGACGGGTTCGCGGACGTCAACACGACCGGACAGGTGATGAAGTTCGTCGTCGGGCCCCGGATCGGTGCGGACAAGAGCGTCCCGCCGGATCAGCTCCGCCTGCCCAAGTTCACACCCCTGGGCACGGCGACCAACACCCGCCGGCTCTCGCTCAACGAGCAGGTTTCCTCAACCGGTTGCGGTCCGATCGCGGCCCTGCTCGGCACCGTCACGGCCGGCGGCACGGCCGTACCGCTGCGGTGGGACGATCCGATCACCGAGAACCCGACACTCAATTCCACCGAGATCTGGGAGCTCGACAACCGGACGATGGACGCGCACCCTATCCACGTCCACGAGATCCAGTTCCAGGTGGTCGGCCGCGGAGCCGACGGCAACCAGCCGCCGAGCGCGCAGGAGAGCGGCTTCCTCGACACCGTGATCGCCCTGCCGGGTGAGATCACCCGGATCAAGGCTTTCTTCGATCTGCCCGGCCGCTACGTGTGGCACTGCCACATCCTGGAGCACGAGGACAACGAGATGATGCGGCCGTACCTCATCGGGTGGCCGAAGGGTGGGCCGGCTACTGGTGACGGTGGTCGCGCCAGTGGCCCCAACGTGGCGGGCGCCATCGCCGGAGCGGTGGGGCTGTCCGCCGCCGCCATCGGCGCTGCCGCGCTGGCGGCCACCTCACGGAAACCGGACACAGCCACCCCGATCTAGTCCCGGTGCATTCCGGGCCTTGCACTGCTCGCTGATCTCCTCGCGGACGGGCTCAGCGAGCAGTGCAAGAAGGGGCGGGATCGGGCACGTAGCGGGCACGGCAAGCCCAGGAGGTGACCGGAACGAATGAAGCCCAGGTCGGGAACATGTCCTGACCTGGGCTTCTGTACGTGGAGCGGGTGACGGGAATCGAACCCGCACTGTCAGCTTGGGAAGCTGATGTTCTGCCATTGAACTACACCCGCAAGCGGGACCACTGTACCTGAGTCGACCGGCCTGGTGCACCCAGGCACCCCGATCGTCCTCCGACCGCCGGGCCGACCCACGGACCGGCAAGAAGTTTCAGGCCGGCAACATATGCCCATTCTCAAATCTATCGATGGGTTGTAACGTCTGCCTCACGTTTTCCGCACGGCGCGACACAACCCCCCGGTCGCGTCGACAGAAAGAGGTGGGCTTATGGGACTCCGTCCCGTCCTGCTGCACCGGCGCCTCGCCGGTATCGCATCGACGTCGCTGGCCGTGACGCTCGGCCTGGTAACGGTCGGCGCGCTGCCGGCCGCCACCATCTCCGCCAGCCCGGCGATGGCCGCCGGGCACGCGCACGCGCACGCCGACGAGGAGTGCGCCGACCCGACCGGCAGTGCGGCCCGGGTCCGTGATGGCGGCGTCCTCGCGCACGACCCGAACGAGTTGACCAAGAGCCAGGTCCTCCAGCGGGAGGCCGAGTTCGCCGACCTGCTCCAGGAGCGGGCCAAGCGGGTCGGCCAGCGTTCCCTCGGCACCCAGGCCGCCGCCGCGTCGGTCACCATCCCGGTCGTGGTGCACGTGATCCGCAGGGACACCACCCGGGCCGGCGGAAACATCCCCGACTCGATGATCCAGTCTCAGATCAACGTGCTCAACCAGGCCTTCAGCGGGGCGTCCGGTGGGGCGGCGACCGCCTTCGCCTTCCAGTTGCAGAGCATCAACCGGGTCACCAACACCTCCTGGTACCCGATCCGGCAGGGCACCACCGCCGAGCGGCAGATGAAGACCCAGTTGCGGGTCGGCGGCAAGAACACCCTGAACATCTACCTGGGGGCGCTGAGCAACAACCTGCTCGGTTGGGCGACCTTCCCGCAGCGCACGCTCAACAGCATGGACGGGGTGGTGGTGCTGAGCGAGTCGCTGCCCGGCGGCACGGCCACCAACTACAACCAGGGCGACACCGGCACCCACGAGGTCGGTCACTGGCTGAACCTGTACCACACCTTCCAGGGCGGCTGCTCCGGCTCGGGTGACCAGGTCTCGGACACCCCGGCGGAGGCTTCCCCGGCCAGCGGCTGCCCGACCGGTCGGGACACCTGCTCCGCCCCGGGCCTCGACCCGATCACCAACTTCATGGACTACTCGTACGACTCCTGCATGTACCAGTTCACGGCGGGCCAGGCCAGCCGCATGATCAGCGCCTGGAACACCTACCGAGCCGCCTGACGCGAGCCCTTCGGCACGTACCGCCTCCGGTGCCGGTCCCGTTCGACGGGGCCGGCACCGGCTGGTGTCAGGCCGCGCAGCGGGCGCGGCGGGCGGAGTGGGCCGCCAGGGAGGCGGGCCGCTGGGCCTGGGGGGCGGTGGTCGCCGGGTCGAGCCAGACCTGGACGGCCGGCACCCCGCCGTGCTCGCCGGGCACCTCGGGGTTGGCGTGCCCACGGCGGCTGAGCATCGCCACCTCGATCGTGAACTCGAACAGCCGCCAGTCGACCTGGGGCGCGGCGCGGGCGGCGAGCGCCAGGCGGGCCACGGTGGCGTCGTCCGTCACCGGCCAGGCCCGACCGGCGAGGTATGCCTCGTCGTCGCTCTCCTCGGGCGGGAAGGAGTGCAGGGCGTAGCGCCCGTCGCGTTCCAGGTCACGCCGCTTCGGAGAGTCGATCACGAAGCAGTAGAGACCGTCATCGGTGATCACCGGGGAGACCGGGTGCACCCGGGGCCCGCCGTCGGGGCGGACCGTGGCCAGGTAGCCGAAGCCCGGGCCGTACTGCTGCATGAGGAGGCGGATCGCGTCGGCGAGTCGGGGCTCGTCGGCGGCGAAATCGGACCAGGAAGCCATGCCGACATCTTATCGAACATACGTTCTAGTCAGGTAGCGCGACACGCAGGTCAGCCATATCGGTATGGTGTGGCGATGCTGCTCTCCGACCGCGACCTGGTCTCCGAGATCAAGGCGGGCACCCTCGCGCTGGAGCCTTTCGAGCCCACCTTGGTGCAGCCCTCCAGCATCGACGTACGCCTGGACAAGTTGTTCCGGGTCTTCAACAACCACCTCTACACCCACATCGACCCGGCGACCCGGCAGGACGACCTGACCTCCCCGGTGGAGGTGCCCGACGGCGAGCCCTTCGTGCTGCACCCGGGCGAGTTCGTGCTCGCCTCCACCCTGGAGGTCATCTCCCTGGGTGACCAGCTCGCCGGTCGACTGGAGGGCAAGTCAAGCCTGGGTCGGCTGGGTCTGCTCACCCACTCCACCGCGGGCTTCATCGACCCCGGCTTCTCCGGGCACGTCACGCTGGAGCTGTCCAACGTGGCGAACCTGCCGATCACCCTCTGGCCCGGCATGAAGATCGGTCAGCTCTGCATCTTCCGGCTCTCCTCGCCGGCCGAGCACCCGTACGGGTCGGCCGTCTACGGTTCCCGCTACCAGGGCCAGCGCGGCCCGACCCCGAGCCGGGCCTGGCAGAACTGGCGCACCTGGCCGACCCGCTGACCTCAGCCGGGCCGACCGAAGCTGTGGACGGGGCTGCTCTCCATCCGTTTCATCTTCACCGGCTGACCGGCGCGGGAGGCGTGCACCACCCAGCCGTCGCCGACGTACATGCCGACATGGTGCAGATCCCGGTAGTAGAAGACCAGGTCACCCGGGCGTAGGGCGCTACGGGCTACCGACCGGGTCACCTGACGCTGCCGGGCCGCGTTGTGCGGCAGGGCCACCCCGGCCCGCGCCCACGCGGCGAGCATCAGACCGGAGCAGTCGTACGCGTAGGGTCCCTCAGCACCCCAGGAGTACGGCTTGCCGATCTGGGCGCAGGCGAACTTCACCGCCACCCCGGCCGCCCCGCCCGGATAGTCGGCCGGACAGGGCGCGGGCCGCAGCGGGCCGCCACCACCCCGGCCGTACGCCCGCAGTCGCAGCCGCTGCAACCGGTCGATCTCGGCGTCGATCTGGCGTCGCTTCCCCGCGAGTGCGACCTCCGTCCGGGTCAACTCGCCGATGGCCACGTCCAGCCGGGCCTTGGCGGCGGCGAGTTCGTCGCGTAGCGCGGCAGCCTGTCGTACGGCCTGCTGCTGGTGGTGGGCGTACCGGTCGAGCAGGCCGATCTGCTCCACGGCCTCGCCGGGGGATCTGCTGCCCAACAGCGCGTTGACGGCACCGACAGTGTCACCCATGTACGCCCGTGCCGCCAGGGCGCCTACCTGGCTCATCGCCTCGTCGACCTGGCGCTGGAGGGGGGCGATGCGGGCGGCCAGGGAGTCCGCCTCCCGGCGCTTGCCGGCCAGATCCTGCCGGGTGGCGTTGTGCCGTTCGATGAGTGGTTCCAGCCGGTTCCAGTCCGCGTCGATCCGGCGCTCGATGGCGTCGACGGACGGGTCGGCGTGGGCCGCCGTGGCGCCGCCGGTGAGGATGACGGCGGTCGCGGACAGGGCGGCTAGTGCGGTGGTGCAGCGGTACCAGTGAGATCGCGGCGCAGCCGTCACCGGGCCGGGCGTCATCGCCCGGGGGGACGGTGGCCGCGGGGCATGGTGTGCCACCGGGCTCCCAACTCCTTCTTCCCCATACCGCCTACCGGGTTAGCTGACGGGTTCGGGCGGGAAGGGGGCGCCCTACCGCGCGGATCGCGGATTCACCCCGGGTACCTGGGTCCCCGGCTCGCACAGGCGACTCGGCGGTGTCGGACCGTCACCGCCCCGGGTGGGCTGAACTGCCATCGGGCCGACAATTGCCCAGCTTAGGGACGACCTCCGTCGATACACAACAGATCCACGCCGTGACGCAGGGTGTCCAGATCCGACACAGAGCAGGGCCCCCGATCTCTTGACCGGGGGCCCTGCCGATGTTCCTGTGCGATCCCTCAGCCGGGTCGACGGAAGCCGGCGATCGGCATGGTGGTGATCGGAGAAACGTTCACCGGTTTACCCGCTCTGGGCGCGTGCACCATTTGATTGTTGCCCAGATAGAGGCCGACGTGACTGAGGTCACTGCGGAAGAAGACCAGATCGCCGGGGCGGGCTTCGGCCCGGGAGATGGCCTTGCCCTCGTTCCACTGCGCGCCGGTGAAGTGCGTCAGGTAGATGCCGGCGGCCTTGTACGCGTACTGGGTGAGGCCGGAGCAGTCGAACGAGTTCGGGCCGGTGGCACCCCAGACGTACGGCTTGCCGACCTGGGCGCAGGCCACCCGGATGGCGGTCCGGGCCGCCTCGCTGACCACCCCGTTGATGGTCGGGCAGTTGGTGGTCTTGACCGTGGTCACCGGCAGGGACCGCTCAAGCTGCTTGATCTTGGTGTCGATCTGCTTCTTCTTCGCCGCCAGCTGCTTTTCCTTGGTTTCCTGGTCGGCGATCAGCGCGTCGAGCTTGGCCTTCTGGTCGTCGTACTTCTTGCGGACCTTCATCACGCCCTCGAGCTGCTGCCGCTCGTACGCGGCCAGCCGCTCCAGCAGGGCCATCTGCTCGCCCAGCATGTCCGGCTTGGCGTTCAGCAGCACCGCCCCGAGTTCCTGGGAGGGCCCGTTGACGTAGTACCGGGAGGCCAGGTCGGCCACCCGGTTCATGGCCAGCTCGGCCTCCAGGGCCAGGGGCTGGATCTTCTTCTGCAGGTCGCTGGCCTTCTTGCGGTTGACCTTCAGCTGCGACCGCACCTTGTTGTACTGCTCGATGGTGGGCTCAAGCTGCTGCCACTGCTTGTCGATCTGGCGCTCGATCTCCTCCACGGAGGGTTCCGCGTACGCGGGGGCGGCGATCAGGCCGGCACCGACCGCGGCGGCGGCCACCAGCACGACCAGGCGGTGCGCAGCTCTCCGTAGGCCACCTGGACGACGCGGCCATCCGGGCACAGGACGATGGAGGGGCATGGTTGCCACCGACAGCGACTCCTTTGCAGCCGACCGCCGGGCGTCCCGCGAGCGGTTGAGGGGCGAGACAGACGACCCGCGGCGGTCGGTGCCCAACATTAGGGAAGGCGCGGTGTGGAATCAAGGCGACCAACGGTCGATTCACGTTTGCGCAACCAACCGCACACAAAGGGTGTCGATCATTTCGTTATAGTCACGCACGTCAATTAGAAAAATGAGGTACGGCGGGCCACATCGGCCCGCCGTACCTCGTACGGTCACGTGCTGGTCAGCCGGCGACCGGCTCGCTCTCCTCGACGCCCCGACCCTGCTCGGGCCGGACCGACCGCAGTAGGACGCTCGCCACATCGACCACCTCGACCTGCTCGCCGGCGCCCTTGCCGTTCACCCCGTCGGTGAGCATCGTCGAGCAGAACGGGCAGCCGACCGCGATGGTCCGCGCCCCGGTCGACATGGCCTCCTCGACCCGGTCCACGTTGATCCGCTTGCCGATCCGCTCCTCCATCCACATCCGGGCGCCACCGGCACCGCAGCAGAAGGAACGCTCACTGTTCCGCGGCATCTCGGTGATCTCGGCGCTTACCGCGCTACCCAGCACCTCGCGCGGCGGGGTGAAGATCCGGTTGTGCCGCCCCAGGTAGCACGGGTCGTGGTAGGTGACCCCGCCGTCGACCGGCTGCACCGGGGTGAGCTTGCCGGTGGCGACCAGGTGGGCCAGCAACTGGGTGTGGTGCACCACCTCGAACTCCCCGCCGAGCTGGCCGTACTCGTTGCCCAGGGTGTTGAAGCAGTGCGGGCAGGTCGCGACGATCTTGCGCTTGGCCTTCTCGCGGCCCTCGAAGGCCTCGTTGAGGGTCTCCACGTTCTGCTGGGCGAGCATCTGGAAGACGAACTCGTTGCCGATCCGGCGGGCCGGGTCACCCGAGCAGGTCTCGCCCTCACCGAGGATGGCGAAGGAGACCCCGGCCTCGTTCAGCAGGGTGGCCACCGCCCGGGTGGTCTTCTTGGCCCGGTCCTCGAAGGCACCGGCACAACCCACCCAGAACAGGTACTCGAAGTCCTCCACCTCGCCGACCCGGGGAACCTCGAAGTCCAGACCCTTGGTCCAGTCCTCCCGGGTGTTCTGCGGGGCACCCCAGGGGTTGCCCTTGTTCTCCAGGTTGCGCAGCATCACCCCGGCCTCGGAGGGGAAGCTGGACTCGATGAGCACCTGGTAACGCCGCATGTCGACGATGTGGTCGATGTGCTCGATGTCCACCGGGCACTGTTCGACGCAGGCGCCGCAGGTGGTGCAGGACCAGAGCACGTCCGGGTCGATCACACCGCCGGCCTCGGCGTCGCCGATCAGGGGCTTGTCCGCCTCGGCCAGGGCCAGCACGTCTAGGTGGGCCAACTGGGCCGCGGTGGCCTTCTCCTCACCGGTGAGGTCCTTGCCGCCACCGGCCAGCAGGTAGGGCGCCTTGGCGTACGCGTGGTCGCGCAGGCTCAGCACCAGCAGCTTCGGCGACAGCGGCTTGCCGGTGTTCCAGGCCGGGCACTGCGACTGGCACCGGCCGCACTCCGTGCAGGTGCTGAAGTCCAGCAGGCCCTTCCAGGTGAACTGCTCGACGTGGGCCACCCCGAACTGGTCGGACTCGGGGTCGGCCTCCTCGAAGTCCAGCGGCTTGCCGTCGCTCATCATCGGCCGCAGGGCACCGAGACCGGAGCCGGCCGATCCGGGCTTGCGCTTGAAGAAGATGTTGGGGAAGGCCAGGAAGCGGTGCCAGGCCACGCCCATGGTGACGTTCAGCGAGATCACGATGAGCCAGGTCATCGAGATCGCGATCTTGATCAGGGCGGCCACGCTGACCCCGGACTCCCAGTCCGGCAGCACCGAGCCGACCGCGTGGCTGAGCGGGGTGGCCCAGGTCGGGTACTCGAAGTGGTCCGTGGCCACCTTGAAGCCCCGGATCAGGAAACCCATGATCAGTACGGCGAGGACGATCGCCTCGACGAAGTAGCCCTGCCACATCGTCGACCCGGTGAACCGCGACCGGCGACCGGCCCGGTTCGGCCGGTTGGCCACCCGGATGCCGATCAGCACCAGGATCCCGACGATGCCGAGGATGCCGATCCACTCGGTGACCAGACCGTAGAGCGCCCACCCGCCGACCAGGGGCAGCCCACCGGTCGGGGAGACCACCTCGAAGTAGGCCTCAAGCACCAGCAGCGACAGCACGATGAAGCCGACCATCACCACCCAGTGCGCCGCGCCCACCACACTCCAGCGCAGCATCCGGGTGTGCCCGGCGGTCTCCGCGAGCATGGTCTTGGTACGGCCGGCCTTGTCACCGAACCGGGACGGGTCGGGCTGACCCAGCCGGATCACGGCCGTCATCTGCATGACCGCGCGTACCGCAAGCCACACCGCGACAGCGGTGATGGCGGCCGCGAGGATCGTGGTGACGATCTGGACGCTGCCCATCGAGTTGGCCTCCCGGTCTGCTGCCTGGCGAGCGGCTAGGCGACCGGAGCCCGGGTCATAGGTGCGTACGCGATCTCAACCGCTGCCGCACCTGGAACCGGACCCGCCGATGACCTTCCCGCTCGGTCATGCAGTGCAGCCTACGCGCAAGGTTACCCAGCAGTAACGTGAGTCTTCTCGCACCTGGGCCGCGCCGCCCTGCGCACACCTTAGGAGGCGATCGCAGCAGCCGCACGGCCGGGGCTCGACACGTCACCGACCGTAGTCGGAGGACCCAGGGGTCAGCGCCAGCGGGAAAGCAGGATCAGGGAGCCGACCATGGCGCCGAAACCCACCGCCAGGTTCCAGTACCCCAACTCCATGACGGGGTACTCCTGCTCGGAGAGGTAGTAGACCACCAACCAACCGATGCCGAAGACGATCAGGGACACGGCGGTGACCGGCAGCCAGATCGGGCTGGGCTTACGCGTCGCCGCTGTCGCCGTCGGGCGGACGTCCGTGGGCGGGGTGTACACCTTCTTCTTACGGACCTGAGACTTGGGCACGACGCTCTCCAGAGGGGTTACGACCTCGTCCGGCCTGCAACCGGGCGCGAGGGCGACGGTCCATGGCCAATAATGTTCGAGAGCTAGCGTAGTCCGGAAGCCCCGCTCAATCCACGAATGGGGCCAGACCCGTTGCCGGACGCCCCGGCAGCGGACGGCGGAACAAGGGCCGTCACGACCGTACGGGTACGGTCGCCGGAGCCGAGGACAGGGGGAGACGGTCGTGGAGTACACGTCCGGCGCGGCCTCGTGGCAGAAGGTGCTGCGACGCCTCGTCGCCGGCCTGCTGCGGCGTGGACGGCGGCGACGTCCTGGCTGGTCAATCGGGGTACCGCTGATCGCCGCCGCTGCTGGCCTGCTCTTCACCACCACGGCTACCACCGCCGGCGGAACCGCCCTGCGCGAGGACCGCCGCCCTCAGCTCACCGAGTTGATCGAGGGCCGCAGGGACCGGGTTGCCGCCAACGAGCAACTGGCCGCGACCCTGCGCCGGGAGGTGGAAAATCGTACGAACGACCTGGCCAACTCGGACACTCCGATCAAGGAACAGCAGGAGCGGGCCGCCGAGAACCTGACCGCGGCCGGCTTCACCGCCCTCACCGGGCCCGGGTTGACTGTCGAACTCGACGACGCCCCACAGCTCAGCAAGCTCCCCGAGGGAGCCAGCAACGACGACCTCGTCGTACACCAGGGCGATGTGCAGGCGGTGGTGAACGCGCTCTGGGCCGGCGGCGCGGAGGCCATGTCAATCATGAATGTCCGCGTTCTGGCTACCAGCGCGGTACGCTGCGTGGGTAACACCCTGCTGCTGCATGGCCGGGTGTACTCCCCACCTTTCAAGATCGTGGCAATTGGCGATCCCGGCGCGCTTCGGCAGGCCCTCGCCGCTTCCGAGGGAGTCCGGTGGTTCAGGAACGCGGTGGAAAACTACCAACTCGGATACTCCGAGCACGCCTCCACGGTCACCGTGCCCGCATTCGAGGATTCCACCACTCTGCGTTCGGCGACCGTGCCGGAGTGAGGCCCTCATGAGCAAGCGGATCGCCGAGCAGAGGGCCGGGGCCGAAGCGCCGTCATGAGTGAGCGTCCCCAAGGTCGACACCACGACCAGGCTGACGAGGCCACCGCCTTCCTGCCTAGGATCGAACGCACCGAGCCGACCCCGCCGCCCCCGGTCCGCCCGGCTGGTGCCTGGCCCGATCCGATGCCGCCGCGTCCGTCCACCCCGGCGCGCAGCGAGGGCGCGGCGCAGGTCACCGGAGTACCCCTGCCCTCCGGGCAGCCGGACATTCCGGTCGGGCCGACCCCGTGGCGGACGGCCTTCGAGCCCAGCCGCCCCACCGACCAGGGCACCCAGCGCAGCCAGCCGCCGACCGGGCAGCAGCACCAGCGTCAGCCACCCCCAGCCGCGCAGCAGGACCGCCAGTCACCGCCGACCGGGCCGGGCTTCGGACCACCGGCACCGGCCGGGCCTCGGGCGGTACCGCCACCGCAGGCCCCGCCACAATCCCAGGCCCCACCGCCCGGGTACCGCTCCCCGGTGGAGGTACCCGCCGCCCACCAGCAGCCCCCCAGCGGTACGCCGGCGCCGCAGCGCCCCCAGAGCGGCCCATCGGCACCGCAGGGCCCGCAGCCGCCCATCGGCCACCAACGGCCCACCACGCCGTACCGCCCCGACGAGGGTGGCGCTCCGCAGCGTCCCGCCCAGGACCCGGCTGGTTGGTCTGCCGAGGGCCCGACCGCCCTGATCCCCAAGATCCAAGACTCTGCCACCGGCCCGACCCCGCCAGGGTCCCACCAGCGGCCCGGCGCACCGTCGAACCACCCGGCAGGACCCCACCAGCAGTCCGGCCCGGTGCCGGCGGGGCCTCAAGCGGCGGACCAGCAGCGAGCGGCTCGGAGCGGGCAGCCGCCGCAGAACGGACCGAACGGGACCGATGAGGCGGCCACCGCCCTGATTCCGGCCGTCAACGGCGTACGGCCGGGGGCTCCGCCCGCGACGGACTCGACCGCCCTGATGGGTGCGGTGCCCCGGCCACCGAAGGTCGACCAGCCCGAGGGTGCCGACCAGCCCAGCGAGCCGCCCAAGCCTCGTCGGGGCGACCGGGTGGTGCAGTTGCGACCGGAGCAGACCGGCGAGGGCTACAAGAGCGTCTACTCCGAGCTGACCCGGCCCTCCTTCTGGTCCCGGCTCCGCACCGGCCTGCGGTTCGGTGGCGAACTGCTGATCACCTTCGGCCTGGTGGTGTTGCTCTTCGCCGGGTACGAGATCTGGGGTAAGTCCGCGATCGTGGACGCCCATCAGGACGAGTTGAGCCAGCAGTTGGCCCAGGCCTGGGCACCGGAGACCGACCCTACGGTCGCTGCCCCGGCCAGTCCGTCCGCCTCCGCCTCACCCAAGCCGCCGGTGCAGGGCAAGCCCATCGCCGGTCTCTACATTCCGAAGTTCGACAAGGAATGGGTAGTGGTGGAGGGCGTGACCCAGAAGGACATCCGGTACGCCCCGGGCCATTATCCGGACAGCGCCCTGCCGGGTCAGGTGGGCAACTTCTCCGTCGCCGGGCACCGCAACCGGGCCACCTTCTGGCGGCTGGACGAGCTTCGCAAGGGCGATCCGATCGTCGTCCAGGACCGCGACCAGTGGTACGTCTACCAGGTGACCGAGAATCTGATCGTCAAGCCGCACCAGGTCGAGGTGGTGGCCCCGGTTCCCGGGCGACCCGGGGCGAAGCCGACGAAGAAGATGCTCACCCTGACCACCTGCAACCCGAAGTTCGACAACTACGAGCGCCTGATCATCCATGCGGAGTTGACGCGTACCCAGTCCAAGGACCAGGGGCGCCCGGCTGAGCTGGGGACCTGATGTACGCCTGGATCTGGCGCAAGCTGCCCTTCGGACTGCCCGGCAAGCTCATCGGCAGTCTGCTGCTGGTGACCACGGCGGTGGCCCTGCTCTGGTACGTGGTCTTCCCCTGGGCCGGACCGCTGCTCCCCTTCACCGGCGAGGACGTGCAGGTCACCCAGCAGGACTCCGAGATACCGGGTGCCCCGGGTGAGGTGGAGCCCGGCACCGAACCCGGCGAGGAGGCCCCGCCGGGCGACGAACACGACCTGCCGTACGACACCGAACGGAACAACACCCCACCCCCTGACGAGGACGAGTGAGACCGATGCGCGTCCTGGTGATCGACAACTACGATTCCTTCGTTTTCAACCTGGTCCAGTACCTCGGCCAACTCGGCGTGGACTGCGAGGTACGGCGCAACGACGAGATCGACCTGGCCGAGGTGGGTCGACTCGGCCGGGCCGGGGTGCTGCTCTCGCCCGGTCCGGGTAGCCCGGATCGCGCCGGCATCTGCCTGGAGGTCATCCGCGAGTACGCCGGCAAGCTGCCCATCTTCGGGGTCTGCCTGGGCCACCAGGCGATCGGTGAGGCGTTCGGTGCCACCGTCACTCGGGCCCCGGAGCTGCTGCACGGCAAGACCTCGCAGGTCCACCACGACAACTCCGGGGTCCTCGCCGGGCTGCCCGACCCGTTCACCGCTACCCGTTACCACTCCCTGGCGGTGCTCCGCGAGACCCTGCCGGAGGAGTTGGAGGTCACCGGCTGGACCGAGTCCGGCATCGTGATGGCTATGCGGCACCGCACCCTGCCGATTGAGGGCGTCCAGTTCCACCCCGAGTCGGTGCTCACCGAGGGCGGCCACCTGATGTTGGCCAACTGGCTGGCCACCTGTGGTCACCGGGAGGCGTTGGACCGCGCCCCGGAACTGGCCGCCGAGGTCGACGCCCGCCGCCTGGCCGCCTTCGCCACCAGCTGAGCAGCACGGCCGGGGTCAGCCGAGAGGGCGGGAAGATCCGCCGCGGCGTGGTCTACGGCCGACCAGGCCCATCTGCCGCTCTCAGCGGGTCAGCGCGTCCCTGACCCCGGGGTGCGCCGGGGAGTCGACTGCGGCGGGGCGGTTCCGGATCGCGTCCCAGGCGGCCTTGCCGCTGGCGAAGTAGTCCCGTACCGCCTTCTCCGCCAGCAGCCCCGCCCCGCAGCCGGAGCAGCGGGCCGGCACCCCGTCGGCCTCCACACCGAGTTGCCGGCAGAGGGTCACCGCCCGGGACAGGTGGTAGGACTGGGTCACGATCAGGGCCCGCTGCACCCCGTACACCTCCCGGGCCCGGCGGCAGCTGTCGTAGGTGTCCAGGCCGTAGGGGTCGGCGACGACCCGCTGCGGATCGACCCCCAGCCGCTCGGTGAGGTGTGCGGTCATCGCCGCAGTCTCGTCACCGGAGGCCCCGTTCCCGTCGCCCGAGACGAGTACGACCCGGGCCCGTTGCCGGTGTATCAGCTCGGCGGCGGTCTCCAGCCGGCCCGCCAACCGGATGCCCGGCTGACGTCCTTCCTCGGTAACCGCCGTACCCAGGACGATCACGACCTCCACGGCCGGGGCCTCGTCGACGGCATGACGGTGGCCGTACGCGGTGGCGGTCGTCCACATCCAGGGCAGGCTGGTGAGCAGGAGGACGATCAGCCCCAGGAGGGCCACCCGGCGCACGAGTCGCCGCCGACTCACCCCGCCCATCGGCGACTCATCCGGCTTGTCGGGCCCGCTCAGTCGACGGGTAGGCGCAACGGCGGGACGCCCGGCCAGAGCTGACCGGTGTCGCCACTGCCGCCACCGCTGCCACCACCGTCATCGTCCGGCGGCGGGGTGGTCGGCTCCCCGGTCGGCGGGGTCGGGGGCGCAGGCTCGTCGTCCTCCGGCTCCGGCACCGAGACGAAGATGGTCACCTTGCTGCCCTTGGTCCGCTGGCTGCCGGCGTTCGGGTTCTGGTCGGTCACCCGGCCGGCCCGGTCGGCGGGTACCTCCGGGCCGATCTCCACATCCACCTTGAAGCCGGCGTTCTCCAGTTCCCGCTTGGCGTCGGCCTCGGTGAGGTTCTCCACGTTGGGTACCCGGACCACGTTGCCGTTGGAGACGGTCAGGGTGATCACGGTGTTCTCGGCGACCTTCTCGCCTTCCTTGGGGTCGACGTCAAGCACCAGGCCGGCGGCGTCGGCGCTGTCCTTCTGCACGACCTTGACCCGGAGCTTGCGCTCCTCGATGCGGGCCGTGGCGCTTTCGACCTTGCTGCCGACCAGGCCCTCCGGAACGATCGCCTCCGGCTTGCCGCCGCAGAGCCGCACGGTGACCGTGCTGTTCGGGGCGACCCTTTCTCCGGCGGGCGGGGTCTGGGTGGTCACCCGGCCCTTGCGGCAGTCCGAGGTGAACTCGTCGTCACCCCGCACCGGCTGAAGGCCGTCCGCCTCGATCCGGGCGAACGCCTCCTGCTGGGTCATCCCAGCCAGGGTGGGGACCGGCACCTCCTCGGCCGCCTTGTCGTTGAGCAGCAGCGCGGCCACCAGGGCGATCACCGCCAGTACCCCGAGGGCGGCGAACATGGCGATCAACCAGGACGAGGCACGCCGCTGACGAGGGTCGCCCACCCGGGCCGGGATCTGGCGGGTCTGGGTGGCTCCCGCCGAGGGGTAGCCCGGGCCACCGGCCGCGGCCATCGGCACGGTCTCGTCCTCGCGCAGCACCGGGGTGGCCATCACCGGCCGACCCGCCGCCGCCCGGAGCAGGTCCGCGCGCATCTCGCCGGCGCTCTGGTAGCGGTTGAGCGGGTTCTTCGACAGCGCCTTGAGCACGATCGCGTCGACCGCCGGGTTGACGTCCGGGTTGATATCACTCGGGGTCGGCGGGGCCTCCCGGACGTGCTGGTACGCCACACTGACCGGGCTGTCACCGACGAAGGGCGGATGCCCGCAGAGCAACTCGAACAGCACACAACCGGCGGCGTACACGTCGGAGCGGGCGTCGACGGCCTCGCCACGGGCCTGCTCCGGGGAGAGATACTGCGCCGTACCGATGACCGCACTGGTCTGGGTCATCGTGGTGGCGCCGCTGGCCAGGGCACGGGCGATGCCGAAGTCCATCACCTTGACCTGGCCGGTCTGGGTGAGCATCACATTGCCGGGCTTGATGTCGCGGTGGATGATGCCGTGCCGGTGGCTGAAGTCCAGGGCGGCGCAGATGTCGGCGCAGATCTCCAGGGCCCGCCGGGGTTGCAGTCGCCCCTCGGCGCCGAGCACCTCCTTGAGGGTGCGCCCGTTGACGAACTCCATCACGATGAACGGCAGGGTCTCGCCGGTGGGTGCCTGTTCCTCACCGGTGTCGTAGACCGCGACGATCGCCGGATGGTTCAGGGAGGCGGCGTTCTGGGCCTCCCGACGAAACCGCATCTGGAAGGTGGCGTCCCGGGCGAGGTCCGTGCGGAGCATCTTGATCGCGACGTCGCGGCCGAGCCGAAGGTCACGCCCCCGGTGCACCTCGGCCATGCCGCCATACCCGAGCAGCTCGCCGACCTGATACCTGCCACCGAGCAGGCGGGCCTGCGCTGTCATCGCGTCCGTCGTCCTTCGCTCGTCATCGTCTCGTAGCCCGCTCGGGGCTGATCCAGTCGACGGTACGCCGTCCGGGCCGGATCGTCTCGTCCGTCGGGCCCCAGCGCGCCGGACGTCACCGACTGCACGGACCCCACTACCGGCATGCCGCTGTTGATGCTGTCCTTCAGCCTGTAGGAAACCACGCCCGAACAGACCACGACCAGTGTGCCCAGCAGGATCGCCAGGAACACCATGCCGGACCGTGACCGCCTGGGCGCAGGCCGTGACTGACCGCCCTGCGGAGCGTACGCCGGGGGAACCGGGGCCGCACCGCGTGGATAGCCGGTCACCGCCGGTGCGACCGTCGTCGGACGGGGCTGGGCGACCGGCTGCCGCCCGGCGACCGGCAGGTGGCCCGCCGCCGGGGGCCGGTTGATGGCCGGCGGCCGGGGTGCGGCGGGCGAGTGGGGGGCAGCCTGCGGCCTGGGCGCGGCCGGTGAGTGCGGGGCGGCCGGTGGGCGGGGCGGCTGCGGCGCCGGCACCTGGGCCCGCCCGGGAGGGGATGCCGCCGGGCGCCCCGGGGCCGGGGAGGCCGGCGCCGCCGAGATGGGGGCCGACCCACCGGAGCGCGCCTGCCGGGACAGGGCCGCCTTCAACTGCCGGGCGGCTCCGGCCAGCATGGCGGCGCTGGCCCAGCGGTCCTTCGGATCCTTGGCCATCGCCCGCTCGACGAGCGCGCAGACCTGCGGCGGGATGTCCGAGGGCAGGGACCGGGGGGTCTCCCGGACGTGCCGCATGGCGATGTCCAGGGGGTTGTCGCCCTCGAACGGCCGACGCCCGGCCAGACACTGATAGGCGACCACCCCGAGGGCGTACACGTCCGAGGCGGGGGTGGCCACCTGACCGGTGGCCTGCTCCGGCGAGATGTACGAGGCGGTGCCGAGCACGGAACCGGCCGCGGTGAGCTGACCCACCAGCTCGGAGCGGGCGATGCCGAAGTCGGTCAACACCAGGGTGCCGTTGGGGCGGACCAGCAGGTTGCCGGGCTTCACGTCCCGGTGCACGATCCCCTTGACGTGGGCGGCGTGCAGGGCGTCGGCGGCCTGCGCGACCAGCGCCATGGTCCGGGCCGGGGTTAGCCGACCGACCCGGCTGAGGGTGGCCGACAGGGGATCACCCTCGATGTACTCCATCACCAGGAAGGCGATCTGCTGGTCGCTGCCGAAGTCGTAGACGTCGACCACGCCGGGGTGGTTGATCGTCGCCATGGTCCGGGCCTCGCCCCGGAACCGCTCGGCGAAACCCGGCTCGTCCAGCAACGCCGGGAGCAGGCTCTTGACCGCGACCGTACGCCCCAGCACCTGGTCGGTGCCGCGCCAGACGTCACCCATGCCGCCGCTGGCGATCCGCTCGTCCAGGCGGTACCGGTTGCCCAGCTGTACTCCCGGACTGAGCATCAGCGCCCCCCGGGGTCGGCGATGGCGGCGCGCATGATCTGGCCGGCGATCCGGGCGGCCTCGGCGCTGCCGCCGCTGCCCGCCTCCTCCAGCACGACGCAGACCGCCGAGACCGGGTTGCCGTCGGAGTCCAGTGCGAAGCCGATGAACCAGCCGTGGTCGGGCCGGTCCGGCGCGGACTGCGCGGTACCGGTCTTGCCCCCCACGGTGTACCCGTTGATCTGGGCGTTGCGCCCGGTGCCGTTGCGCACCACGCTGACCATCATGTCCCGCAGGTCGCCGGCGACCTGACCGCTGACCGAGCGGCGCAGCTCGCGCGGGTTGGCGGTGTCGTAGACCGTGGTGCGGTCCGGCGCGAGCAGCTGACGCACCAGGTAGGGCCGCATCTGGCTGCCGCCGTTGGCGACCGCCGCAGCGATCATGGCCCCTTCCAGGGGGGTCATCCGCACGTCCCGCTGCCCGATGGAGGACTGGGCCAGCGCGGCCGGGTCGGGACCGCCGTCCGGGTTCTCCATGCTGCCGGTACGGCTGGCCGCGACGCCCTGACCGCCCTCACCGAGCCGGCCCACGGTCAGGTCCTCCTGCTCGAAGCCGAAGTCCTGGGCCTTCTTCTTGATCACGTCGGGGCCGAGCTGCACCCCCAGCTTGGCGAAGCCGGTGTTGCAGGAGTCGGTGACCGCCTTCATCAGGGTCACCTCCGCCTGGGGGCAGATCGAGGGCGCCGCGTTGGTGATCGACTGACCGGAGGTGGGCGGGGTGTAGCTAGGGCCTGCCGAGATGTTGGTGTCCTTGCCGATGCCGTTCTCCAGCGCGGCGGCGGCCACCACGATCTTGAAGGTGGAACCGGGTGGCAGCACCTCCGCGAGGGCCCGGTTGCGCAGCGGACGGGACCGGTCCTGGTCCAGCTTGTTGTACGCCGCCACGGCCTCGTTGGTGTTGTGGCTGGCCAGCGGGTTCGGGTCGAAGCTGGGCATGGAGACCATGGCCTGCACGGCCCCGGTACGCGGATCGATCGCGATCGCCGCCCCCTTGCTGGCCCCCCGGTTGTTGTTGCGCAACTGGTCGTACGCGACGTCCTGAGCACGCGGGGAGAGGGTTAGCAGCACGTTGCCACCGGCGGTGCGGTTGCCGGTGAACATGTCCTTGATCCGGTTGGCGAAGAGCTTGTCGCTGGTGCCGGCCAGGAAGTCGTTCTCGGACCGCTCGATGCCGGTGTCGGCGAGGTTGACCGGCTTGTAGCCGAGGACATGGGCGTACTTCGCCCCACCGGGGTAGGTACGCAGGAAGGTCAGCTTGCCGTCGGTCTCCTTGCTGACCGCCAGGGCGGTGCCGCCTGCCTCGATGTTGCCCCGGCGACGCTCGTACTCGGCCAACTGGACCCGGGTGTTGTAGTCGCTGGTGCGGTACTCGTCGGCCTTGTACCCCTGAACCCAGTTCAGGTTGGCGAAGAGCAGACCGAACAGGACGATGACGACGACACCGACCCGGCGCAGGGGTGCGTTCACGGCTTGATCACCTCCGTGGGGGCACCGTGCAACTGCTCCGGCGGGCCCCCGGTCGGTCGGTTCACCTTGCCGCCGCCGGTGACCGGCCGACGACCGGCGTCGGAGACCCGCAGCAGCACCGCGATGAGCAGCCAGTTCGCCATCAGCGAGGAGCCACCGGCGGACAGGAAGGGGGTGGTCTGGCCGGTCAGCGGGATGAGCTTGCTGATCCCGCCGACGATCACGAAGACCTGCAACGCCAGGGTGAAGGCCAGGCCACCGGCGAGCAGCTTGCCGAAGGAGTCCCGCACCGCCAGGCCGGCCCGCAGTCCTCGCTCCACGATCAGCAGGTAGATCACCAGCAGGGCGGTGAGCCCGAACAGGCCGATCTCCTCACCGATCCCGGCGAAGATGAAGTCGTTCTGCACCTCGGGCAGCTCCGTCGGCTGGCCGCCGCCCGGCCCGGCCCCGAACAACCCACCGGTGCCCAGGGCCAGCAGCCCCTGCACCAACTGGTAGCCCTCGTCGTACGGCTTGGCGAAGGGGTCGAGCCAGATCTGCGCCCGCACGTAGAAGTTGGCGAACGGCCCACCGATCGCCTCGCCGAGCACGTACGCCAGGTAGGCGCCGCCGAAGAACAGGACCAGACCGATGAGCAGCCAACTGACCCGTTCGGTAGCGATGTAGACCGTCGCCACGAACATGCCGAAGTAGAGCAGGGAGGTGCCCAGGTCCTTCTGGAAGATCAACACCAGCAGGCTGATCACCCAGACCACCACCACCGGACCCAGGTCACGGCCGCGCGGGAAGTCGATGCCGAGGAACCGGTGACTGGCCAGCGAGAGCACCTCGCGCTTGCGGACCAGGTAGTAGGCGAAGAAGGCCAGCAGGGCCAGCTTGGCGAACTCGCCGGGCTGGATCGAGAAGCTGCCGATGCGGATCCAGAGCTTCGCGCCGTTGACCTCGGAAATCCGGTCCGGCAGCACCGCCGGGATCATCACCAGCACGATGCCGGCCAACCCCAGGGTGTACGCGTACCGCGAGATCGAACGGTGGTCGCGTACCAGGACCAGCAGGCCGGCCGCGAGCAGCACCGACAGCAGGGTCCAGGCCAGTTGCCGACCACCGATACCAGCGAAGATGGCCAGGTCGGCCCGCTCCTCCGGGTCGGCGTAGGCCAGGTCCAGCCGGCGCAGGAAGCCGACCCCCAGGCCGTTGAGCAGCGCCACCGCCGGCAGCAGGGCCGGGTCGGCGTGCGGGGCCAGGAACCGGATCGCCACATGGATGCCGAGGAACACGGCGGTGAGCACCGCGGCCGGCACCCAGAAGTTCGGGGTGACCGTGTCGAGCACGTTCGCCTCGACCATCGCGCCGTACGCGGCGACCAGCACCATGGCCAGCAGCAGCAGCGACAGTTCGGCGTTGCGTCGGGACCGGGCCAGGCGTACGCCGGGTCGCTCGCCCGCGTTGGCGGGCGAGGATGCCGGAGTGGCCGCTGCGGTCACGATCGTCCTCGGGTCGGAAGCCGACGCCTACTCGGGCGACCGGCAGGCCGCCGGGTCGACCGTGGGCGTGAAGGCATCGGCGGGTGGGGCGTCCGGTGTGCTCACCGGCGGGGCCAGGGAACTGCTGTCGGGTGCCGGCGAACCGCTGGCGGCCCGGCTCGGCGGAGCGCTCGGCTCCGGGGAGAAGAAGTCCGCCGTGGGGTCGGTGCTCGGGGACGAGGTGGGCGGGCAGAGCGGCTTCAGGTTGACATTCGTCGGGCTGTCCATGGTCAGCTCCGCCAGCCGGCGCTCCGCGTCCGGCTCGCTCCTGGCCGGAATGCCCTGCTTGACCTGCTCCTGAGCGGCGAGGGTGAGGTCGTCCAGCCGAGCGGTGCTGGTGGAATGCACCGAGGAGAGATCCATCCCGGCGATCTCACCCTGGATGCCCCGGAACACGGCCACCTGACCGTCCTCGGTCGCCCCGACGTAGTACTGCCGCTGGGTGTATTCGTACCCGGCGAAGACCCCACCCCCGATGATCACCAGGAGGGCGGCCGTCATCGCCACGGCACGCAGCGGACGGCGGCGGGCCTCCGGCTCGTCGTCATCTCCGGCCGGCTCCTCCGGCGCGGGCGGCCGGGGAGCGGACAGTGCCGAAGCGCGGGCCGCCGGGGTGGAGACGTCCGCCGAGGTCGCCATGCCCCGGTCCCGGGCTGCCGCACCACCCACGATCGGGGCGGCCTCGACGATGTCGCGGTCGGTGGCGTCGGCGATGATCACGGTGATGTTGTCCGGACCGCCGCCACGCAGGGCCAGTTGGACGAGTCGCTCTACGCACTGCTGCGGGTCGGCGTACTCGCGCATGGTCTCGGCGATGGTCTCCGCACTGACCACCCCGGACAGGCCGTCCGAGCAGATCAGGTAGCGGTCCCCCGGCAACACCTGGCGGACGGAGTACTCCGGGTCGATGTCCCGACCGTCGAGGGCCCGGGTCAGCAGCGACCGCTGGGGGTGACTGCTGGCCTCCTCCGGGCTGATCCGACCCTCGTCGACGAGCATCTGGACGTAGGTGTCGTCCTTGGTGATCTGGTTGAAGTCACCGTCACGCAGCAGATAGGCGCGCGAGTCACCGATGTGGACCATCCCCAGCTTGCTGCCGGAGAAGAGGGTCGCGGTGAGTGTGGTGCCCATCCCCTCCAACTGCGGGTTGGCGTCCACTGTCTCGCGGAGCTGTTGGTTGGCGGTGCCCACGGCGGAGCGCAGCGCGTCGACCAGGGCATCCCCAGGGACGTCCTCGTCGAGCGGCGCCATGGCACCGATGACGATGTTGCTGGCGACGTCACCGGCGGCCATACCGCCCATGCCGTCGGCGACGGCGAGTAGCCGCGGTCCGGCGTAGACGGAATCCTGATTGCCGTCTCGGATCAGACCGCGGTCGCTGTGGGCCGCATAGCGCAGGGTCAGAGTCATGGCCGTAATTCGAGAGAGGTGCGGCCGATCCGGATCGGCACGCCGAGGGGTACGGGGGTCGGTCCGGTGACCTTAGCGCGATCGAGGTACGTCCCGTTAGTCGAACCGAGGTCTTCGACGAACCACTGCCCTTCACGGGGCAAGAGCCGGGCGTGTCGCGCCGAGGCGTAGTCGTCCGTGATGACGAGGGTGGAATCCTCGGCCCGACCGATGGTTATCTGAGCCTCGCCCAACGTGATCCTGGTGCCGGCCAGTTGACCGGCGGTCACGACCAGTTGATGCGCCGCCCGTCCCCGCTTCACCTTCGCCGGCTTCGCCGTCGCCTGGCCGGTCGACGCACCTACCGCGCGGGGCGCGGCCACCAGCCGACCGGAGCGGGCCCCGGCGAAGAGGTCCCGCCGGATGACGCCGACCACCGTGAACACGAAAATCCACAGCAGGACGAGAAATCCGAACCGGGCGACGGTGATGACGAGTTCCGGCAAGGCGGATCAGCCGTCCACGCGGAAGGTGAGGGTGGTGGTGCCGAGCTGGATCATGTCGCCGGGGTTCAGCGCCACCGCGGAGACCCGCTGACCGTTGACCATGGTGCCGTTGGTGGAGCCGAGGTCGGTCAGCACAACCTGCCCACCGTCGAAGTCCAGCCGGGCGTGTCGGCGGGAGATGCCGACGTCCGGCAGGCGCAGATTGGCCTGGTCGCCACGACCGATCACGGTCGACCCCATCTGGAGGGGGTAGGTGCGGCCGTCGCCGGAGACCAGTCGCACGTTACGACCGCCGCTGTGCGCCGGCGGCGCGCCGTAGCCGCCGCCCTGGTCGTAGGCGGGGTATCCGGGGGGACCGGCGTCGTAGCCCGGGGCGGCGACCGGGGCGACCTCGCCACCGGTGTAGACCTCGGCGGTGACCCGGAACATGCCGGTGTCCAGCCCTTCCCCGCGCTCGATCTCGACGATCACGTCGCCGTAGACCGTCCACGCCTGCTCGCCGATGAACTCCGCCTGCGACTGGGCCAGTTCCTGGGCCAGCGCGGCGGCGTACGGCGCCAGCCGACTGTGGTCGTACGGCGAGAGATCGATCACGTAGCGGTTGGGCACCAACGTGCGCCCGCCAGCCAGGATGGCCTTGTGCGCCTCGGCCTCCCGCTGCATGGCGTTGAGGATCTCCACGGGGTGCACGACCCCTTTGAAGACCTTGGCGAAAGCTCCTTCGACCAGGCCTTCCAGACGCTTCTCGAAGCGTTGCAGCACGCTCACCGGCTCCTCCTCGGGTCCCGAGGACATGATGGTATCCGTCCAGAGCGCACGCAGCTCACACGCCGCTCGGCCGGCAGGCCAGGCCTCGTTCGGACGGCTCAGGATTGTCGTGCTACTCTTTCGTCCGCCACGAACGGTAACCGCTGGAAGCAGCGAACGCCATTCGCGGCGAAGACCGGAGCCACGTAGCATTGCCGAGGCCCCGCTGGAGACAGCGGAGTCGGGGTTTACTACGCTGACCGAGGTCATGCCACGGGGAAGTGGCGGAATGGCAGACGCGCACGGTTCAGGTCCGTGTGTCCGAAAGGACGTGGGGGTTCAACTCCCCCCTTCCCCACCAGTCGACGAGGGTCTCGCGAATTCGCGGGGCCCTCGCTGCTTATCGGGCATACCGAATGTCACGCTATGCTTCGCTGGTTTCTGCCTCCAACGGACCAGGAGTGGCTCGTGAGTGTCGCATTCGTGACCGGCTCGGGCGGGTTGATCGGCTCTGAGGCGGTCCGGCACTTCGCCGGCCTGGGTCTCGACGTGGTCGGCATCGACAACGACATGCGGCAGGAGTTCTTCGGCGAGGAGGCCTCCACCGCGTGGAACGTACGCCGGCTCACCGACGAGCTGGGTGAGGCGTACTCGCACCACAGCATCGACATCCGGGACCGCAGCGCCCTGGGTGCGCTGTTCCAGCGGTACGGCCGGGACATCGCGGTGGTGATCCACACCGCCGCCCAGCCCTCGCACGACTGGGCGGTACGCGATCCGTTCACCGACTTCGACGTCAACGCCGCGGGCACCCTCAATGTGCTCCAGAACGTCCGCGAACACTGCATCGAGGCGCCGTTCATCCACTGCTCGACCAACAAGGTCTACGGCGACCGGCCGAACAGCCTGCCCCTGGTCGAGTTGGCCACCCGCTGGGAGATCGAGCCGGGGCACCCGTACGAGCGGGGCATCCGGGAGGACATGTCGATCGACGCCTGCCTGCACTCCATCTTCGGGGCCTCCAAGGTCGCGGCGGACGTGATGGTGCAGGAGTACGGCCGGTACTTCGGGATGAAGACGGCCTGCTTCCGGGGCGGCACCCTGACCGGGCCGGCCCACTCCGCCACGGAGTTGCACGGTTTCCTCGGGTACGTGATGCGGGCCAACATGGAGCGCCGCACCTACAAGATCTTCGGCTACCAGGGCAAGCAGGTCCGGGACGCCATCCACAGCTCGGACGTTGTCTCCGCCTTCGAGGCCTTCTTCCGCAACCCCCGCTCGGCAGCGGTCTACAACCTCGGTGGCGGCCGACACTCCAACATCTCCAACCGGGAGGCGTTCGCGCTGGCCGAGCAGATCACCGGCCAGGAGATGATCACCGAGTACGTCGAGGCCAACCGGATCGGCGACCACAAGTGGTGGATCGGCTCCAACGAGGCCTTCCAGGCCGACTACCCGGACTGGAAGCAGGTCTACGACGTACCCATGATCATGCGAGAGATCTACGAGGCCAACGTGGGCAAGTGGGTCCCGACCAGCAACGGCGAGGTCCGGTCGTGAGCAAGCGCAACGTGCTCGGCGTCCTGGTCGACGCCACCGACTACGCGACCGCGACCGAGCAGGTCGTGGCCGCCGCCCAGGAGCGCCGCCCGCTGGCGCTGACCGCGCTCGCCGTGCACGGGGTGATGACCGGGGTGCTGGACCCGGCGCACAACGCCCGGTTGAACTCCTTCGACCTGGTTACCCCGGACGGCCAGCCGGTGCGCTGGGCGCTGAATCTGCTGCACGGGGCGGGCCTGACCGATCGGGTCTACGGGCCCCAACTGACCCTGCATGTGCTGTCCCGCTGCGCCGACGAGGGCCTGCCGGTCTACCTGTACGGCTCGACCGAGGAGACCCTGGCCCGGCTGATTCCCGAACTGGAGCGGATGTTCCCGGCCCTCAAGATCGCCGGGGTGGAGCCCTCCAAGTTCCGTGCCGTGCAGCCGGGGGAGGACGTGGAGATCGCCGACCGGATCAAGGCCAGCGGGGCCCGGCTGGTCCTGGTCGGCCTGGGCTGCCCCCGCCAGGAGGTCTTCACGTACGCGATGCGCCCGCTGCTGGACATGCCCCTGATGGCCGTCGGCGCCGCCTTCGACTACCACGCCGGGCTGCTGCGTCAGCCCCCGCCGTGGATGCAGCGGGCCGGGCTGGAGTGGTTCTGGCGGCTCGGCCTGGAGCCGAAGCGGCTGTGGCGGCGGTATGTGATCCTCAACCCGGCCTACCTGAGCCGGTTGTTCGCGCAGAAGGTCGGCCTGTGGAAGGCCCGGCCGCCCGCGCCGGCGACCGAACGACCGACCGGTTTCGCGGTCTGACCGCACTCCCGCAAGTGTCGACGATCGGGCCCCCGACCAAGTGGTCGAGGGCCCGATGTCGTACGAGGGTCAGAGGTTCAGGGTCCAGGTGTTGAGGTAGCCGGTGTCAGCGCGGTAGACGTCGCGCACCTGAAGGCGCCAGGTGCCGTTCGCCGCCTCGCTGGACAGGTTCACCGTGTAGGTGGTGTTCACGTTGTCCGTGCTGTCGGAACCGCTGCTGTTCTTCAGCCGGTAGGACGAACCGTCCGGGGCGAGCAGGTCGATGACCAGGTCACCACGGTAGGTGTGCACGATGTTCACCGCGACGGTGGAGCTGGACGAGGCGTTGCGGTTGCAGCCGGCGATGGTGATCGAGCTGGTGACCGCCGACCCGGCGTCCGGGATCGACACGTCCGTGCCGTTGGTGCCGGAGCAGCTGCCGCTACCGCTGCCGGTCACCGTCAGGGTGTAGGTGGCGGTCTTGGTGCCGGAGGCCGCGCTACCGGTGATGGTCACCGGGTAGGTGCCGGCCGGGGTGCTGGCCGAGGTGCTGATGGTCAGGGTCGAGGACCCGCCCGAGGTGACCGTGGCCGGGCTGAACGAGGCGGTCGCCCCGGACGGCAGGCCGCTGGCCGAGAGGCTTACCGACTGGGCCGAGCCGTTGGTGGTGGCGGTGGACACCGAGGCGGTCGCCGAACCGCCCGGCGCGACCGAACCCGAGGTCGGCGAGACCGAGACCGAGAAGTCGTTGGTCGGCGGCGGGGTGCTGCCGTTGACCACGTAGAGCAGCTGGTTGGGGGTACCGGTGCCCACGTTGCTGATCACGTTCGGGGTGGAGTTGTTGACCAGGTAGTCCCGCACCTGCTGGTTGCTCCAGGACGGGTTGGCCGAGAGCACCAGGGCGGCGGCACCGGCGACATGCGGCGAGGCCATCGAGGTACCGCTGATGGTGTTCGTCGAGGTGTCGTTGGTGATCCACGGGGCCGTGATGCTCACGCCGGGCGCCAGGATGTCGACGCAGGTGCCGAAGTTGGAGAAACTGGCGGCGGCGTCGTTGTTCTGGGTGGCGCCGACCGTGATCGCCGGTGCGGTTCGGGCCGGGGAGTAGTTGCAGGCGTTCTGCCGGACCCCGAGGCTGTTGCCGTTACCGGCGGCCACCACGAAGGTGACACCGGAGTTGATCGAGTTGATCACCGCGTTGTCGAGGGTGGTGTTCGCCCCGCCACCGAGGCTCATGTTGGCCACGGCGGGCTTGACCGCGTTCGCGGTGACCCAGTCGACCCCGGCGATGACCCCGGCGTTGGTGCCGCTGCCGGAGCAGTTGAGCACCTTGACGGCCACCAGTCGGGTCGCCTTGGCGACGCCGTACGCGGTGCCGCCGACCGTACCGGCGACGTGGGTGCCGTGGCCGTTGCAGTCGGTGTTGTTGGAGTCGACCGCGTTGGTGCCCCAGGTCGCCCGGCCGCCGAAGTCCGAGTGGGAGGTCCGGATGCCGGTGTCGATGATGTACGAGGTCACGTTCGAGGCCGTATTGGGGTACGTGTAGGAGCTGTTCAGCGGCAGGTTGCGCTGGTCGATGCGGTCCAGGCCCCAGGACGGGGGGTTGGTCTGGGTGGCCGCCAGTTGCACGGTGTGGTTCTGCTCGACGTACGCCACCGCCGGATCCGCGGCGATCCGGGCCGCCGCCTTGGCGCTGATCCGCAGCTCGGCGCCCCGGATGGCGGTGCTGTAGGTGCGGGCCGTGGCTCCACCGTGGCGGCGCAGCAGGCGTTCCACCGAGGAACCGACCGCGGTACGGCTCACCTCGCTGTCCTTGAACACGACGATGTAGCTGTCCTTGACGGCGGTGGCGCCGCCGGCGCTTCGGATGGTGCCGACCGGTTCGGCGGCCATGGCCGGCGTCGCTGCCGCCACCATGGCCAACGCAGCCAACCCGACGAGAACGGACCTTTGTGGAAGAGCCATCTTCCTACTACCTCCCTCTCATCGACAGCCTTCGTCACCTGCTCGGGACAGCTAGATCGAAGGATGCCGATCAAGAAGAGGGTAGTTCGAGGTGTTCAACCAGATAAACATGTCGGATCACCCATAACACGAAGCGATGGTCCCCCTACGGGTACGGGTACGGGAGGGACCGGGGACCAACCCGGATTCGCCGACACGAAAAACGGGCAAGGCTGACCGGTATGCAGAACCACTTGGTCCTCCTGCTCCCGGTCGCAGTCGTCTGGTGGGCCGCCGGCTACCTCGCGGAGGGGCTGCCCCGGATGCGGCACGCGCGCGGGCTGCGCCGACACACCGGCTGGCTGCTCGGATTGACCCTGGTCGGGCTCGGTCTGACGGTGGCTCTGCCGATCGCCGGCCTGACCACCGCCGGTGCCACCCTGGCCGACCGGGCCGCCGGTGGCCTGGCCCTGGCCGCCCTGCCCGCGTTGACGGTGGCGATCTGCACCGTACGCCGGGTGCGTCGGCTCCGGGCCGGAGCGGGGGCACTGGCCGCCACCGCCACGACCCCGGCCCCGCACGGGCTGCGGGCCGCCGCCGCCCATCCGATGATCGGGCTGCCGTTGCAGGTGACCGGACTGGCCCTGCTGCCCGCCCTGATCGCGGCCAGCGGCGTCGGTCAGTTCTTCGGCCCCGGTGCCACCGGACCGGCGGTCACCATCGGAGTGTTGGGCGTGGTGGCCATCGGGGTCCGCCACGCGCTGCGGCACAACCGGCTGGCCGAGCGGGCCATGCCGCAGCGGGCCGTCAGCTCACCGAGCCCGGCCCGTGCCCTGCACGTATAGCAGTTCCAGGATCGCCCGGGTCGCCTCGAACCAGCGGTCGAGCCAGCCCGGCGGCGGCACACTGCCCCTGGGGGGCAACTCCAGCAGCAGGCCGCGCAGCAGCGGATGATCCGCCAGGGAGCCCTCGTCCATGGTCGACCAACCGGCCGCCGGGAAGGACGGCTCGGTGAGCGGATTGGGGTCCAGCGACGGCAGGGTGAGCGGCGAAGCCGCCGGCTCGCCCGTCGGGCTGGCCTCCCGCCCAGGGTGTTCGGGGTCCGTAGAGACCACCTCGGTCAACACGGTGTCCCGCCGAGCCCCGCGATATTTCCCACCGAACCGCTCCGGCTTGCCCGGCCCGTTGGTGAGGTTGTCCGACCCGATACTCGTCATCGTCTCGCCTGCCTCGTTCGGATACCCGCCCTGCTCGGGGGGATGTCGACCAGCGCGTACCGAGAGGTACAACGAGACGGACACGAAGTGGCGACGGCAGCCGTGCCGACCGTCGGCACGAACTGGTCCCCGACCGGACGAGCCGATCGGGGACCAGTCACTACTACGGGATCAGTCCCGTCCGAAGACGCCGTCCCGTGTGCCGGCGACGAAGGCGCGCCAGTCACCCGGGGCGAAGACCAGGGCCGGTCCGGCCTTGTCCTTCGAATCCCGGACGCCGACCGCCCCGGTCACATACGCCACCTCAACGCAGTTGTCACAGTTCGGCCCGCTCTTCGAGCTCTTGAACCAGTGCGCCTGCGTCAGGTTCACGGGGAATCCTTGCGTCGCCATTTCCACAGCGGCTCCTCTGCCAGTTTTGCGATGTACCCGACGGACTCCTCCGGACGCATGGCCGCTGCTCGAATGTGATCGAAGATGAAGTTGTACTTCTGTAGTTCGTCGCTCTTCTCCAGGAAGAGCCCACCCGTGGCGTTCTCCGCGTACACGACATCCGGATCACCGGGTTCAGGGAAGCCCAGAATCGTGAAGGTGCCGTCCATGCCGGCGTGAGCTCCCACCTCGAAGGGCAGGACCTGCAACGTCACGTTCGGCAGCTTGGCCACCTCCACCAACTGCTGGAGCTGAGCGCGCATCACCGCGTCCCCGCCCACCGGACGGCTCATCACCGCCTCATCGAGCACCACCCACAGATCGACCGGATCGTCCTGCGTCAACAACGACTGACGACCGAGTCGGACACGCACTCGTTGCCGCACCTGTTCCTCGGTGAAGTCAGGGCGGGCCGCACGGATCATCGCGCTGGCGTAGTCCTCGGTCTCCAGTAGGCCCGGAACGACCTGCTGCTCGTACGCACGGATCGAGCTGGCCGCGGCCTCCAGGCCCACGTACGCCCCGACCAGAACCGTGCTGTACGGATGCCACCATCCCTTCTGCCGCGCCTCCCGCGCGATCTGCACCAACTCGTCGCTCTCGGCGCCGACCACCCCGTAGATGCGGAGCATGTCCCGAACGTCCCGGGGGGTCGCGGTCGTGTGGCCGGTCTCGATCCGGGAGATCTTCGACGCCGAGCACTCCAGTTGCTCGGCGACCGCCTCGATCGTGATTCCGGCCGTCTCCCGCTGGCGACGAAGTTCCGCGCCGAGTCGGCGTCGCCGGATGGTCGGACTACGCCGCTCACTCACGGTGTCACCTTCCGCCTCGACGCGCCGCTGCGTGCCGCCGCCTGGGGCGCGATCCATGGGGCGGCGGACGTTCGCGGCAAAGGGGGATGAAGCCGGTCCTCGACCGGCCGCGACGGGCGAAACCGGTCCCAGTGTGCCGTTTGGGTGGTGGAACGTTCAAGCGTCGTTTCGCGCGAGCCGCTCATGTATCGGCAAAAGTCGACATGCAACTTGCATGAAGCACGACGCTGATGCACTCTGTCCGTATGACCCAGGCTACGCACCGTTTCGATCCAGTCTCCCCCTGTGATCACCGCGGTGCAATCGGAGGCGGTAGCGTCAGCCGCTTTCCGTGACAGCCGAGACATGACGGGCCGGTGGCCACCAGCACCGCTCGACCCGTCATCGTCCCGCACCGGTGTAGAGACACGACCTCCTCGCCGGAAGTCCGCACTGCCCCCCACACAGCCTTGCCGGCCTTCCCCGCCGGCCGACCTTCAGGAGCCCATGTGCTTCCCCGCTCCGGTGACGTACTGCACGTGAACAGCGCGGCCAGTGTCCAGTTCGCCAAGCCCATTCACTTCCGGGTGATCCGGGTGCTGGACCGGCCCACCTACGACGGCTGGCTCTGGCTGGAAGGCTACGAGTTGAACGCGGTGGGAGACGCGGTCAACCGCCGGTCCATCTTCGTCAAACGGGATGGGCTGCGACTGCTTCAGGCCGCGCCGCAGCCGCAGCCGCACACCGTCCGCTCGCTCCGCCGGCCCGTGAGCCGGACCCCGATCCGTACGGCCTGAGCAGCCGAGCCACGACGGGCTGAGCCTTCGGAACAGCCGCCGAGGGGCACACCGGCACCATAGAATCGGTGTGCCCACCCCGGCACCTCTCCACCGCGCCTCCAGGACCCTGAACCTGGGATGGCCATGGTCAATCTGTCCGCGCGGCGGCCCCATCGGTCCCGTATCGCCTACGCCTTCGGAATCCTGGCACTGCTGGGTGCCGCCGCCACCCTGGCGGTGCTGATCCGGGATCCCGCCCTGTCGTCGACCCGGCTGGCCGAACCGGTGCCCGCCCCCGAGATCACGGTGGTGGAAGCCACCCCGACGGAGGACTTCCCACCCACCTGGGAGGAGTTCACCGACGAGGACTTCGCCGTGCCGCCCGAGGGCTCGGCCAACCTGCCCGGCGGCCCCGAATCCTCCGCCCCCCACCGGGCGGGCAGGACCGGTCACACCGTCGGCGAGCACAGCGCGGACGAACTCAGTCGGTCGCTGTTCTGGTCGGGGGTGTTCGGGCTGGCCATCTCCCTGGCCGGGCTGGGGCTGGTGGGTACCAGACGCCGCCAGTGGTGAGCCCTCCGACGGTCACCTGGTGGGGCTGGCCGTGGCCGTCGGATCAGTGGTCGTCGGTGCAGTGGTCGGCTCGGTGCTCGGCGGCTCCGGGGCCGGTGTCGACGGGCTCGGATCGGCCCTGGCGACCACCAACCTGACCACGTCGCCCGACTCGACGGGATCCCCCGCCCCCGGGTCGGTGGCGATCACCGTCCCCGCCGGTTGGTTCGACGGGCGGTACTCCACCTGGGGTTCGAGATCCAGCCGGTCCAGCAGGGCCCGGGCGGCCTCCTCGGTGAGGCCGACAAGTGGGGGCAGCGGCAGGGTGGTCGGCGCCGCACTGGTCGTCGGCGTGGCCGAGGGCGAGCGGGTGGGTGACGGCGAGTCGCTCGTGGGTGCCGCCGAGGTGGTCGGCTGCGGCGAGGGCGGGCCGGAGTCTCCCTCGTCGACCGCCTGACGGGCCAGCCACAGCCCTGTCCCGAGCAGCGCCAGGAGCAGCAGCAGGGCGATGCCCCAGACGATCGGCAGCCACCAGCGCCGCCCGGCCGGGTCGTCGCCGTACCACTCGCCGGCGGCCAGGTCGCGCTCCTGACCGGAACCCGCCGGCGGCACCTCGGCCCGTCCCGACCATGGCTCCGCCCGTCGCACCGGAGGCACCGGTACGGTCGGGTCCGCCGCCGGGGGTCCAGAGGTGCCGCCCAGGATGGCGGTCTGGTCGGAATCTGCGGCGGAGTCGGAATCTGCGGCAGCCGGAGGCAAGGGGCGGGTGTGGTCGGGATCTGCGGCGGACGAAGGCAACGGACGTGTCCGGTCGTCCGGCTGTTCCTCGCCCCGCTCGCTCATCTCGACATCCCCACCCTGGTCAACCTAGCGCCTCCTCGGGCCATCGGCCGGCATCAGCGTGTCGGGCGTCCGGTCACTGCGAATCCGGGCTGTCCCCCGGGGTCCCGCAGACGAGGCGCACCTCGTCGTCCCACCGGCCGAGGGTGCCACCGGCAGGTTCCTGGGCGGTGACCGCGCCGTCCAGCCCGGCCGGATGGCGGGGGACGAATCCGTAGCGCAGGAGGTCGGCCGCCGCCGCCCGGCAGTCCGTCCCCAGCACGTTCGGCACCTCGGTCGGCGGTGGCGACCCGATCACATTGATCACGACTACGACACCGCGTTTCACCAGGCTGCCGGCCTCCGGGTCGGTACTCGACACCCGGGAATCGCCCCCACCGCCCAATCATCGGCGTCTGTGATCACCGACGCCAGACACCCTCGGTCACCATCACCCTCCGGTACGGCGCACGACTCGCCGCACCGAGCACAGGAGGTTACGCTGCCCGGCATGGCCAGACAGGGCTGGGGAGGATCGATAGCCACCGCAGCCGGCGTAGCCGCCGGCGCCGGTGCCGCCCAACTGGGTTTCGCGTACGGCCTGGGCATTCTGAACTGGGCACCGGCTGATCCGACGGCCGGCACGGCGGCCTGGGTGGCCAGTCTGATCTGGGCCACCTGGATCGCCGCCAACTCGACCATCTTCGGTGCGGTCTGCGCCCAACGGCTCCGCGACCGGCACCCCAGCCCGGCCGACCCGACCTCGACAGGCGACCCGGATCGACCCTCGCAGACCGGCCGACGCCCCGGTGACGGCGGGTGGTCAATCGCGTTGGCCGGGGCCGCCGCTCTGGGCGCACTGATCACCGTGCTGCTGGTCGCGGTACCCGCCCGGGTCGCGGTGGTACCGGACACCCCCGCGCCCCGGGACATGGCCGCCGGGTACGCCGCAGTCGGCGTACTGGTGGGTGCCTTGGTGGCCCTCTGGTCGCTGCGCTGTCGGGCGGCAGCCACCAATGTGATCGCCACCGCCGGCTGGTTGTGGCTGCTCGCGGTCGTCGCCGTGGTCGACTCGGTGCTGGCCGGTCGGGGTCTGACCACCGCACAGTTGGGCATCTGGCAGCTCAGCTCCGACAGCGACCAGTTCTGGATCCGGGACTACTTCTACTGGCCCGGAGCCCTCCTCTCGCTCGGTTCGGCACTGGCGATCGGTGCCCTGGCCGCCTGGCGAGGGGTACGCGACTCCGATCGGCGGGTCGGCCCCACCGCCTCCGGTGCGGCCGGCCCTCTGCTGGTGGCGATCGCCTACTTCCTCGCCGTACCGAGGTTGACGGCGATCAGCCCCGAGCAGGTGTCCGCCCACCTCATCGCCCCGTACGCGGCGATAGTCGGAGTCGGCGGATCCGTCCTGGTCGCCGCGCTCGCCCAGCGGGCCGCCCGACGCCGGTCGGACCAGCCGGTCGCCGATCAGCCCTCCACCCCGCCGCTGCCTCGGCAGCGCTCCGGGGACGACGACATCGCCTCCGGGGTCACCGGCGAGCCGACCGAGAACAACAGCCCCGGCGAGCCGACCGGCGACCGCCCCAATGCAGCCGGGGACGGTGCCGGGGTGGCCGGCGCCAAGCCCACCAGGTCGGATAAGCAGGCCGGGGCGGAGCCTGCGGAGATCACCTCCGGCGGGGTCCGGGAGGGGTCGGATGTGGCTCCCGGGGCCGAGGGGTCACCGGAGGGGCCGCAGACCCGGAGGGGACCTGCCCGGCCCTCGCGGCGAGCCCGCTGAGGTCAGTCGATCGGCCAGGTGTGCACCGGTTCGTTGCTGCCCTGCAACTCGGCGTACCGCTGAAGCATGTGGTGCAGGGCGGCCCGCCGGTCCATGCCCCGTTGCCGCTGGGCGGCCCACACGGTCGAGGTCTGCCAGTCCGCACCGTTACGGCCGGTACGACAGCGCTGCTCGATGATGCCGAGCAGCCGGTCGCGTTCGGCCGGGGCCACCCCGAAGCCGTCCAGCCCGTCGAAGGCGATGGGCAACAACACGTCGAGGACCAGCTTGGTCACCGGCACCTCACCGAGGCGGGGCCAGTGCACTACGGCGTCCATGCCCCGTCGGGCGGCGGCGTGGAAGTTCTCCTCGGCGGAGCTGAAGGTCAGCTGGCTCCAGATCGGACGGTCTGCCTCGGCCAGGCCCCGGACCAGCCCGAAGTAGAAGGCGGCGTTGGCCAGCATGTCGACCACGGTGGGCCCGGCCGGCAGCACCCGGTTCTCGACCCGCAGATGTGGGCGCCCGTTCATGATGTCGTACACCGGGCGGTTCCAGCGGTAGACCGTGCCGTTGTGCAGCCTCAGCTCGGCGAGTTCGGGCACCCCGCCGGCGTGCAGGACCTCGACCGGGTCCTCGCTCTCGCAGATGGGCAGCAGCGGCGGGAAGTAGCGGACGTTCTCCTCGAAGAGGTCGAAGATCGAGGTGATCCAGCGTTCCCCGAACCACACCCGGGGTCGCACCCCTTGCGCCTTCAACTCATCCGGGCGGGTGTCGGTGGCCTGTTCGAACAGGGCGATCCGGGTCTCCGCCCATAGTTGCCGGCCGTACAGGAAGGGGGAGTTGGCCCCCACCGCCACCTGCGCTCCGGCGATCGCCTGGGAGGCGTTCCAGTAGTCGGCGAAGCTGTCCGGCGCCACCTGGAGGTGGAACTGGAGGCTGGTGCAGGCCGCTTCGGGGGCGATGGAGTCGGTGTGGGTACGCAGCCGCTCCACCCCGCGGATGTCCAGTTCGATGTCCTCGCCCCGGGCACCGACGATCTGGTCGTTGAGCACCCGGTAACGCTCGTTCGTGGACAGATTGTCGGCGACCAGATGACACTCGGTCAGGGTGGGCAGGATGCCGACCAGGACGATCCGGGTGTCCGAGCGGGCCGCCCGCTCACCCGCCCGGTTGAGGCTGCCCAGCAGGCCCCGCTCGTAGTCGGCGAAGCCGTCACCGGAGATCAGTCTCGGACTCGCGTTCAGCTCCAGGTTGAACTGTCCCAGCTCGGTCTGGAACAGCGGATCGGCGATGGCGGCGAGGATCTCCTCGTTGCGCATGGCGGGTTCAGCCGCCTGATCGACCAGGTTCAGCTCGATCTCCAGCCCGGTCATCGGCCGGTCGGCGTCGAAGCCGAAGTCGTCGAGCATCAGGGCGAAGACATCCAGGCAGCGGCGGACCTTCTGCCGGTAGAGGACCCGATCCTCACGGGAGAATGTGGCTCGGTCGACATCCCTGCCCATGTGTTCCTCCCGGGGCGCGACGCGACGGAACCGGTGCCGTTCCGCAGCGCAGTGTGAACCATACTCGCTGACGCGCCGAACCTGGCTGCCCCGAACATCGGTTCCCTGCCGCAGTCCACCGCCCAGCAACGCCGCTCTGACCAGCGACGGGCCCGATCGGACGCGCTAGAAGACTTCCTACCCAGCCGGGCTGTCGTGGCCAACGGTCCAACTGACGAACAATCTGTGACATTAAGCATCGGCCCCCGTGGTTGCCACAGCGTCCCGCATGGTTGTCCGGGCATCCGGCGTGGTTTTCCCGACATTTCGCCGACACGTGCCACCGGTGGCAGCGCGACGTGGTGGACAACGCCGAAAGGCCCGCGCGAGCTTCAGCGCGGGCCTGTCGGCGGGTGTCAGGATCAGGCCTGGCGGACGCCCTCGCCCTCGATCTCAATCTTGATCTTCTTGCCGACCAGGACGCCACCGGACTCCAGGGCGACGTTCCAGGTCAGGCCGAACTCCTCACGGTCGATCTCGGCGCTCGCCGAGAAGCCGAAGATGTCCTGGCCGAAGGGGCTGCGACCGACACCCTCGAACTCGACCTTGAGGTCGACCGGGCGGGTCACGTCCTTGATGGTGAGCTCACCGGCGAGGACGAACTCGTTGCCGCTGTGGGACTTCACCCCGGTGCTGCGGTACTCCAGGGTGGCGAACTTCTCGACGTCGAGGAACTCCGGGCTGCGCAGGTGTGCGTCCCGGTCGGCCTGGGCGGTGGTAATGCTGGCCGCCTGGATGGTCGCGCTGACGGTCGACTCCAACGGCTCCTCGGCGATCGTGATGGTCGCGGTGGCCTCGGTGAACTCACCCCGCACCTTGGAGACCATCATGTGCCGGGCCAGGAAGCCGACCCGCTTGTGCGCGGCGTCCAGGAGGTAGGTGCCGGCCGCCGGGATGGTCAGGCCGTTCCATTCGCGGGTAACCGACTCGGTGCTGGTCATGGGAACTTCCTCCAGGGATAATGTTCGGCAAGTCAACGACTGACTCAGCAACTATACTCTCAACAATATTCCGTGTGTCAAGTACTGATAGGATGGCCTGGTGAACCCGAACGTGTTCAACGACTCACGCATCACCGCTGTCGGCCTCCTCTTCGAGGTGTACGCCGGGCTGTCGGCACGATTCGCCGCGCAGCTGGAAGAACACGGGCTTTCCTCGGTCGAGTTCGAGGTGCTCACCCGACTGACCCGCTCGCCCGACAACCAACTGAGAATGACCGACCTCGCCGCCCAGACCTCGCTGTCCACCAGCGGGGTGACCCGGGTGGTCGACCGGATGGAGCGCGACGGCCTGATCGTCCGGCAGGCCTGCCCCTCCGACCGACGTAGCTCCTTCGCCGTGGTGACCCCCGCCGGCCTGCGTCGACTCGATGAATGCCTGCCCGGCCACCTCCAACTCATCGAGGACTGGTTCACCGGCCAACTGGATCCCGCAGCCCTGAGCGCACTGCTCGACGGCCTGCGCCGGGTGCGGGATGCGGTGCATCCCTGCGCGACCGCCGGCAGCGACGAGTCCGTCCGTACGGAGGACACCAGCCCCACCGAAGGTTGATCATCGCGTGACCGTGGCTACTGATCAACCCCCGCTGTGAACTACCGGTGTTCGGCCGACCAGCCGAGGGTGACAGCAGCGGCAGAAAAGGCGGCAGAATCCATCGATCAAACGGGGATAGACCATCAAATCCGACAGATGACCTGTCCCCGTCTCGCTAGTCTCGGGTCCGCGGGGGCGTGCAGGGGGGTGCCGGCGCGGACGATGAGCGAGGGGTGACAACAGGGGGCTTTCTCGTCCGCGCCACCACCCCCCGTCGCCGCGACCGATCCCGGCCCTTCGGCGACTCCTCCCCAGCAGCCTCACCCGCACCGGCCAGCGCCGCCACCTCCAGCGCCGCCCGGGCGCGCAGTTGCGGATCGACATCAGCGGTACCCGGATCGGTCAGCAGCCGGGACAGCCACTCCCGCCCCACGGCTTCCTGCCCGCGGCGCCGCCACCAGGGCGGCAGGCCAACCGCCAGACGCAGGGCGGTGCCGGGATCGTCGACTGCGGCGTACGCCAGCGCGGCATCGATGTCCCCGCGGACCTCGTCGAGTAGACAGGCCTCGGTGTCGACCAGTCCCGCCACGGTGCGCTCCACGAATCGCGCGATCACCCGGGCGTGCCGACGACGGATGACGGTCGACTCACCGGCGCCGGAGGCGCGCTCCAGCGCGTAGTCCCGGACCGCGTCGAGCAACCGGAAGCGCAGCGGTGCATCCCCGCGCAGGTTCAGCAGCCCCAGTTCCAGGAACCGGTCGAGCAACCGTACGGGGTCGGCGGTGATGGCGGTGCCGGCTAGCATCTCCTCGGCCAGTTCCAGCGACCACCGGTTGCCGAACGCGGCGAACCGCCGCAGCGCCGCACGTTCCTCGTCGTCCAGCAGTCGGTAGCTGGCCGCCACCGCGTCGCGCAGCGTCTCCTGCACCGGTACGCGGGGCTCGTCCCGCCGCATCTGCCCACCCTGCCAGCCGCTGCGGACAGCCAGGTCCAGATCCAGCACCCGGTCGCCGTACCGGTCCAGCAGTTCGGTCAGGCTGAGCAGTCGACCGCGTGCCGCCATCAGCTCGATGGCCAGTGGCAGCCCGCCGGTTCGTCGTACCAGGGTGGCCAGGGCAGGCAGCTCCTCGGTGGCCGGTGGTTCCCGGCGGACCTGCGCCAGCCGGGCGGTGAACAGGGCCACCGCCGGACAGGCCGCCAGGGTCGCCGGATCGATGACCTCCGGCGCCGGCACCTCCAGGGGCGGGACCGGTCGGACCCATTCCTCCGGCAGCCCCAGCGGATGCCGACTGGTGATCAGTACCCGCAGGGAGGGCGCCGCCTCGGCGAGGCGGGGCACCGTCCGGGCCACCGCCTCGGGGGCCCGTTCGGCCGCGTCCACCAACAGCAACCCCGGACGATCGCCGATCCGGGCGGCCAGGTCCGCGACCCGGGCAGCCCCGAAGACCTCCAGCACGGCCGCGAGCACCTCGGCGACATCCGATCCGACGCCGATTTGCACCCCCCGGGCCTCCCCAGGGTGTACGGCATGACCGACGGCCAGGGCCAGCGCGGTCTTCCCGACCCCGGCCAGGCCCACCAGGCTGATCACCTGGGGGCCGTGCGGCCCGGTCAGCAGGGCCACCAGCTCGGCCAGGTCACCCTCCCGCCCGATCAGCTCGGGTGGTGGCGGGATGGGTGTCGGGGTACCGGAGCCGACCGGGTCGTCACCGGCTCCCCGAGCGGCTGCCACGAAGGTCGTACGGGCGGCACCGGTCAGTCCCAGAGCACCGGCCAGCAGCTCGATCGTGGTCCGTTGCGGACGCAGGGAGCGTCCCCGTTCCAGGTCCCGGACCGTCCGTACGCCGACACCGGCCCGGGCCGCGAGTTCGGCCTGGGTCAGGCCGGCGGCTCGACGGTGGCCGCGCAGCAGCTGCGCGAGGTCGGACGGCTCGACCGAGGCCGAGAAGGGATCATGACCCAGCGTCATGGCCACGGACATTACGGGCCAGGACCGACAGCCGACACACGAGCGTCAGCCACCCGACCGGTCGATGCGGAAAGCCGACAGGATGAGCCGGGGTCAGCCGCGCAGGGCCGGCGCCAGGACAGGTGGCCCGTCGAGCCCTGGCCCCGGCTGCCCGGCTCGGCTCACATCCCCAGGTCCCGCGCGATGATCATGCGCTGCACCTCGGAGGTGCCCTCGCCGATCTCCAGGATCTTGGAGTCCCGCCAGAACCGGGCCACCGGGTACTCGTTCATGAAGCCGTACCCGCCGTGGATCTGGGTGGCCTCCCGGGCGTTGTCCACCGCGATCGTGCTGGCGTGCAGCTTGGCGATCGCCGCCTGCCGCTTGAACGGCTCGCCGGCCAGCATCCGGGCCGCCGCGTCGTAGTACGCCAGCCGGGCGGTGTGCGCCTTCATCTCCATGTCGGCGACCTTGAACTGGATCGCCTGGTAGTTGCCGATCGGCTGGCCGAAGGCGTGCCGCTCGCGGGCGTACTTGATCGACTCGTCGACGCAGCCCTGGGCCAGCCCCACGGCCAGGGCGGCGATGGCGATCCGACCCTCGTCGAGGATGCGCAGGAACTGGGCGAAGCCCCGGCCCCGCTCGCCGAGCAGGTTCTCCGCCGGCACCCGGCAGTCGTCGAAGGTCAACTCGTGGGTGTCCGAGGCGGTCCAGCCGACCTTGGAGTAGCCGGGGGCGACCGTGAAGCCCGGGGTGCCGCTCGGCACGATGATGGTGGACAGTTCCTTGGCGCCGTCCGGTCGGGTGCCGGTGACCGCGGTGACGGTGACCATGGAGGTGATGTCCGTGCCCGAGTTGGTGATGAAGGCCTTCGAACCGTTGATCACCCACTCGTCGCCCTCCAGCACGGCCCGGGTCTCCGTGCCCCCGGCGTCCGAGCCGGTGCCCGGCTCGGTCAGCCCGAACCCGGCCAGCGCCTCGCCGCTGAGCAGCTTCGGCAGCCAGCGGGCCTTCTGCTCCTCGGTGCCGAACCGGTAGATCGGCATCGCGCCCAGGGAGACCGCCGCCTCCAGGGTGATCGCCACGCTGGAGTCGACCCGGGCCAACTCCTCCAACGCCAGGCAGAGGGCGAAGTAGTCGCCGCCCATCCCGCCGTACTCCTCGCTGAAGGGCAGGCCGAACAGGCCCATCTTGCCCATCTGCCGGATGATCTCGTACGGGAAGGTGTGCTGCTCGTAGTGCTCGGCGATGACCGGCGCGACCACCTCGCGGGCGAAGTCCCGCACGCTGTCGCGCAGGGCCTGGTGCTCCTCGGAGAGCCGGAAGTCCATCGGGTTCCTCCTGTGTGGACGGCCGTCGGACGCTTGTGGCGCCGCCGACGGTGCCGGTGATGACTGCTGCGGGTACGCCGGTTCAGACGGGGGTTACGCCGTGCCGACGCCGGGAGAAGTGCCGATCCTTGCTCCGGGCGGCGGTGAAGCGGCGGACCAGTTCGGCGCGCAACTCGTGCGGCTCGACGATCGTGTCGATGACCAGTTCACTGGCCAACCGGACGATGTCGATGTCCTGCTCGTACTCGGCGCGCTTGGCGGCGACGAAGGCAGCCCGCTCGGCCTCGTCCTCGATCGCGGCGATCTTGTTCGCATACACCGCGTTGACCGCGGCCTCCGCGCCCATCACCGCGATCTTCGCGGTGGGCAGGGCGATGGTGGCGTCCGGCTCGAAGCCCGGCCCGGCCATGGCATAAAGACCAGCGCCGTACGCCTTGCGGACCACCACACAGATCTTGGGTACGGTCGCCTCGGAGATCGCGGTGATCATCTTTGCACCGTGCCGGATGATGCCCTGCTTCTCCACCGCGCTGCCGACCATGAATCCGGGCACGTCGGACAGGAACAGCAGCGGCACGTTGAAGGCGTCGCAGAGCTGCACGAACCGGCTGGCCTTGTCGGCCGAGTCGACGAAGAGCACCCCGCCCTTGAACATCGAGTTGTTGCCGATCACGCCGACGACCTCGCCGTTCAGCCGGCCGAACCCGATGGTCAACTCCTTGGCCCAGAGGGCCTGGATCTCGAAGAAGGAACCCTCGTCGAGCAGCCCCTTGACGTACCGCCGCATGTCGAAGGCCTGCCGCTCGCTGGCCGGCACCAGCGCGGCCAGGTCCGCCTTGGCGGGGGCCTCGACCGGCTCCGCCGTCGGCGGCTGCTGGGTCCAGTTGGCCGGCAGGTACGACAGGTAGCGCTTGACCACGTCGAGGGCCTCGGCCTCGGTCTTGCAGAGGAAGTGCCCGACCCCCGACTCGGCGCAGTGCACCTTGGCACCGCCCATCGCCTCCAGGGTGGTCTTCTCCCCGGTGACCATCTCGACCATCCGGTCGGAGCCGAGGTACATGCTGGCGTTGCCGTCCACCATGGCCACCACGTCGCAGAACGCCGGGATGTAAGCGCCGCCGGCCGCGCTAGGCCCGAACAGTGCGCAGACCTGGGGAATCGAGCCGGAGGCGCGTACCTGATTCCAGAAGATCTTGCCGGCACCCCGGCGCCCCGGGAACAGCTCCACCTGGTCGGTGATCCGGGCCCCGGCCGAGTCGACCAGGTAGACCATCGGGACCCCGGTGTCGTACGCCCGCTCGATGATCCGAATGATCTTCTCGACGGTACGCGCGCCCCAGCTGCCGGCCTTGACGGTGGAATCGTTGGCCATCAGGCAGACCTGACGCCCGTCGATGGTGGCCGTGCCGGTCACCACCCCGTCGGCGGGCAGGCCCTCGGCTAGGGCGTTGGCGAAGAGTCCATCCTCGACGAAGGATCCCTCATCGACCAGCAGCGCCACCCGCTCCCGGGCGAACAGCTTGCCCTTGGCCGCGTTCGCCGCGTGGTACTTCTCCGCACCGCCGGCCCGAACCCGCTTACCGAGTTGCTCCAGCGCGCCACCGTCTACCGTCACCACGGCTCCCCACCCCCAGCCGACCTGAACGATCGTTAATCTACCCCACTCCCCCCACCCCCCACCACGCCTCACCCACCCGCCCTCTGCCCCGCCCCCGCGACCCCTCCCGCGATCTTGCACTTTGTGTCGCCCATATGCACCTTTCATGGCGATACATGGCGACCAAAACTGCAAGATCGCGGGGGAGGGTGGGGGTGGGTTTAGGGGAGGGGGGTCAGGAGGGTGCGGGGGCCAGCGCGGAGGACGCCGGAGGGGAGGCGGCGGGCGGTCAGTTCCTCGGCGAGTTTGGCGGCCTCGATCAGGGCGTCGAGGTCGATGCCGGTGTCGATGCCCATGTCGTGCAGCATGTGCACGGCCTCCTCAGTGGCCAGGTTGCCGCTGGCACCGGGGGCGTACGGGCAGCCGCCCAGGCCACCGACGCTGGCGTCGAACTCGGTGATCCCGAACTCCAACGCGGTCAACAGGTTCGCCAGGGCGGTACCCCGGGTGTTGTGGAAGTGCAGCAGCACCGGGATGTCCGCGTTGCGCTCGCGTACGGCGGCCAGCAGGTCCCGGACCCGTCGGGGGGTACCCATGCCGGTGGTGTCGCCGAAGGCCACCCGGTCGGCGCCGTCACGGACCACCCGGTCCACGATGGCGGCCACCCGGCCGGGGTCGATGTCCCCCTCGTACGGGCAACCGAAGCTGGTAGCGATGATCACCTCGGCGGTGGCGCCGGCGCCGTGCAGCAGGTCGATCAGCTCGGCGATGTCGTCGAGCGACTCGTCCGTGCCGCGGTTGACGTTGCGCCGATTGTGGGTGTCGCTGGCGGAGACGACGACTTCGATCTCGGTGAACCCGGCGGCCAGGGCCCGCTGGGCGCCCCGGGAGTTGGGCACCAGCGCCGAGTAGTTCACCCCGTCGACCTTCGTCGCCCGCTGCCACACCTCGTCGGCGTCGGCCATCTGCGGGATCGCCTTCGGGTGCACGAACGACACCGCCTCGATCCGCCGTACCCCGGTGTGGGACAGCGCGTCGAGCAGCCGCACCTTAGCCTCGGTCGGAATCGGCTCCTCGTTCTGGAGCCCGTCACGCGGTCCAACCTCCCGGATGGACACAAACCCCGGCAGTTCCGTCATCCTGGCCACCTCACTGTGACACCCATCGAGCCCTGCTTCCTTTCCAGCATCCCACCCCACCCACCCGACCCCTGTTGATCGAAAAGTTCAGCGCATGCGGGTTATCAGGGTGGTGTCGTAGGTGCCGGAGGTGAACTCCTGGTTGTCCAGGAGTTCGGTGAAGAAGGGAAGGTTGTTCTTGGGGCCGGACAGGGCGAAGTCGGCCACGGCGGTACGGGCCCGGGCGATGGCCTCGGAGCGGGTGTCGGCGTACACGATGAGCTTGGCCATCAGGCTGTCGTAGAAGGGGGTGACCGTGTTGCCCTCGACGTAGCCGGAGTCGACCCGTACCCCCTCGCCGGTGGGCTCCACCCAGGTCTTGATCACCCCTGGGCCGGGCAGGAACCGCTTCGGGTCCTCGGCGTTGATCCGCAACTCGATGGCGTGGCCGCGCGGACTCAGCGCGTCCGGGTCGAAGGTGGGCGGCAGGCCGGCGGCCACCCGCAGCTGCTCCTCGACCAGGTCCAGGCCGTAGACCAGCTCGGTGACCGGGTGCTCCACCTGGAGCCGGGTGTTCATCTCCAGGAAGAAGAACTCGTCCGTGCCCGGGACCAGCAGACACTCCACCGTGCCGGCGTTGCGGTAGCCGACCGCCTCACCGGCCCGTACCGCCGCGGCCAGCAGGCGTTCCCGCAGCTGCGGCGACACCGCCGGGGAGGGGGACTCCTCGACCAGCTTCTGGTTGCGGCGCTGCACGGAGCACTCCCGCTCACCCAGGGCCACCACCCGGCCGTCGGCCAGCCCCAGGATCTGCACCTCGACGTGCCGTACCCGGGGGAAGTAGCGCTCGATCAACACCGAGCCGTCGCCGAACATCCGCTCCGCGAACGCGCGCACCTTGTCGTACTCGGTGCGCAGAGCGCTCTCGTCGGCGGCCACCCCCATGCCCATGCCGCCACCGCCGGCGGCGGCCTTCACCATGACCGGGTACCCGATCTGGTTCGCGGCCGCGACCGCCGCGGGCAGGTCGGCCGCCGGCTCGGTGGTGCCGGGGGCCACCGGAACCCCGGCGGCGGCCATCAGGTTCCGCGCGTTGATCTTGTCGCCCATCGCGCTGATCGCGTCCGCCCCCGGTCCGACCCAGACCAGGCCCTCGGCCTCGACGGTACGGGCGAAGTCGGCGTTCTCCGACAGGAAGCCGTAGCCGGGGTGGATGGCCTGGGCCCCGGTCGAGGCGGCGGCGGCGAGGATCGCCTCGGTGTTGCGGTAACTCTGCGCCGGGTTGGCGGGCCCTACACAGACCGCCTCGTCGGCCTCCCGCACGAACGGCAGATCGGCGTCCGCCTCGGAATGCACCGCGATCGCGCGTACGCCGAGCCGCCTGGCGGTACGGATGATCCGGCGGGCGATCTCGCCCCGGTTGGCGACCAGCAACGACTCGATCATGGGTCCTCCGAGCGTCCAGATGGTGGGACCGCATGCTAGGCAGGCCCACCGCCATGGAGCAAGGAAGGGCCCTCTTGCTGGAGCCCCGGGGAGGAGACCTCAGGCCGGTCCGGTGGGGGCCAGCAGCGCGGCCAGGGTGGCGGCGCGCAGCAGTTCGGCCCGGCGGCGGCGGTCCACCTCACCACCGAGGAAGGGGGTGGAGTTCATCAGGCCGAAGGCGGCGTGCGCCAGCACCCGCGCCTCCCCGTCGGGCAGCCCGTCGTGCAGGGCGGTCAGCACGGTGACCCACTCCTCCACGTAGAGCCGCTGGAGGCGCCGGATGCGCCGTCGGGGCTCCTCGGGCAGCCGGTCCAACTCGTGCAGGTGCAACGCGATGACTGCGGGATTGGCCAATGCGAAGTCGACATGAAAGTCGATCAACGACTCCAGGGCGGCACCTGGATCGCCCGGGTGGCCGGCGGCGCGCTGACGGCCTCCGTCGAGCAGTCCCTCGCTCACCGGCACCAGCGCGGCGACCAGCATCGCCTCCTTGCCGGCGAAGTGGTGGTAGAGGGCCGGGCCGGTCACCCCGGCCGCCGCGCCGATGTCGTCCATCGACACCCCGTGGTAGCCGCGGGAGGCGAACAGCCCCACCGCGATCTCCAGGATCTCGTCCTTGCGGGACCGGCGCCGCCCCGTCCCCGTAGCCCCGCTGTTCGCGCTGCGGGCCCGCTGCTCCACCGTCACCGGGCAAGCCTAGACCGAGGCCGATGACCGGGGGCAGGCTTGGTTACCCGCCAGTCCGCCTGCCGGGAACGCCCACGTGGCGATGGCCGCCGACGACCGGTCACGAACAGCACCCGCACCAGCTCAGCGGGCGGATCGGCCGCTGGAGGTCACGCCCGCTGGTGCAGCCCGGACAGCCGCAGGGCGATCCGGCGGCGTACCGGGGGCAGCCCGGAGACCAGGCGCAGCAGCACGTCCCGGGCCGGCCGGGCGGGCGGGGGCACCACGGCGAGCCGGGTCAGCCGGCCGGCGAAGCCGGCCACCTCCTCGGCCAGCGGACGACGCCGGGCGGCGTACTCGTCGAGCAGCCGGTCGGGCCCCCCGGCCAGCACCTCGGCGAGGGTTTCCCCCAGGTCGATCGCGTCACGGATGCCCAGATTCATGCCCTGCCCCCCGGCAGGGCTGTGCACATGACCGGAGTCACCGGCCAACAGGATCGGCCCGGCGCGGAAGGTCTCGGCCACCCGCTGGTGCTGCCGGAAACGGGAGGACCACAGCACCTCGCGTACCCGGTCGGGGCGGGCGGCCGGGCCGCGTTCGTCGAGGATCCGTTGCAGGTATGCGGCATCGGGCTCGGCCGGCGGGTCGGTGACCGTGGCGACCAGGCGGACCTGGTCGCCGGGCAGCGGCACCCAGACCAGTGGACCGCCCCGGGCCAGGAAGATCGAGGCCCCTTCGCGGGACATGGTGCTGTCCATGAGCACGTCGGCCAGCACGAAGGATTCCGTGTCGGCCCGCCCGGTGAAGGGGATGCCGGCCGCCGTGCGTACGGTGCTGTGCATTCCGTCGGCCGCGATCACCCACCGGGCCCGCACGGTGGCGCCGTCGAACCGCGCCAGGGCGCCGGCATCGTCGAGGTCCAGGCCGGTCAGCCGGTACGGACGCAGCACCTCACCCCCCGCCTCGGCCAGCTGCTCGGCTAGCACCTGCTCGGTGACCGACTGGGACACCGTCAGGGCGTACCGATGTCGACTCGGCAATCCGTCGAACGGCACGGTGACCAGCACCCGGTCCCGGTCCCGCACGGTGATCCGACGGGAGGGCAATCCCCGCGCCACCAGGAGGGCTGCGGCGTCGATGCGGTCCAGCATCTCCAGGGTGTACGCGTGCACCACCGCCGCCCGGGAGGTCACCTGGGGCCGTTCCCGCTCGTCGACCAGGGTGGCCTGGACACCGTGACGGGCCAGGGTGAGCGCCGCGGTCAGCCCGGTCGGGCCGGCGCCGACGATCAGGACATCCGTTCGTTCGGGCAGCATGGCGACCTCCGAGGCATCTGCCAACATCTGTTTGCCAACAGCCGTTGACCTGACGGTAAGTCGACCCGGAACCGGAAGTCAACGATCGTTGGCATACTGTCGGTCAGATGACGGAAGGCGTACACCAGCGGCAGGGTGGATCGCAGGCGCAGCCGGCAGCCGGGGTGCGGGGAACGCGTCGCTCGGAGGCGACCCGGGCGGCCATCCTGCGAGCGGCCCGGGCCCGATTCGCGGCCGACGGCTATGACCGGGCGACCATCCGCGCCATCGCGGCGGACGCTCGGATCGATCCTTCGATGGTGATGCGCTACTACGGCAACAAGGAGGGGTTGTTCGCGGCGGCGGCCGATTTCGACCTGCGCCTGCCGGACCTCGGCGGGGTGCCCCCCGAGCGCCTCGGCGACACCCTCGTCGGACACTTCCTGACCCGCTGGGAGGCCGACGACACCCTGCCCGCCCTGCTGCGTACGGCGTCCACCAACCCCAATGGAGCGGAGCGGCTACGCACCATCTGCGCCACCCAGCTCGGCACGGCAGTGGCCCGGGTCATCGCCGATCCCACCCAGGCTCCCCGCCGGGCCGGTCTGATCGCCGGCCAGCTACTCGGGGTGGCCCTCACCCGCTACGTCCTGCGCATACCACCCATGGTCGACATCTCCCTGGCCGAGTTGCGCGGCTGGCTGGCCCCCACCATCCAGCGCTATCTGATGGACGAGACCCCCGTCGATCGTTGAAGTCGCCGGGGACGGCCCGCCCGGCGACTTCGACGATCGGCCCGAGGGATCAGGTCGGGTTGGGGCCCTTGACGACGGGGGCGCGCACCAGGTTGCCCCATTCGGTCCAGGAACCGTCGTAGTTGCGAACCTGGGGGTAGCCGAGCAGGTGGCGCAGCACGAACCAGGTGTGGCTGGAGCGTTCCCCGATCCGGCAGTACGCGATCACGTCGTCCTCCGGGCTCAGCCCGAGCTGATCGGCGTAGATGGCGCGCAGTTCCTCGGCCGACTTGAAGGTGCCGTCGTCGTTGGCGGCGGACTTCCACGGCTTGCTCACCGCACCCGGGATGTGCCCACCCCGCAGCGCACCCTCCTGCGGATAGTCCGGCATGTGCAGCATCTCGCCGGTGTACTCACCCGGTGAACGCACATCCACCAGCGGCTGACCCGCCGCTACGTGCGCCGCCACCTCCTCGCGGAAGGCCCGCACCGGCGCGTCGTCGCGCTGCGGCACCGGGTACTGGGCCCGGGGCCGGTTCGGCTTGTCACGGGTCAACTCCCGCCCCTCGGCGATCCACTTCTGTCGCCCGCCGTCGAGCAGGCGCACATCGGCGTGCCCGAAAAGGGTGAAGACCCAGAGGGCGTACGCGGCCCACCAGTTGAAGTTGTCGCCGTAGAAGACCACCGTGTCGTCACGGCCGATGCCCTTGGCGGCGCAGAGTTCGGCGAACCGTTCGGCATCCAGATAGTCGCGGGTCACCTGGTCGTTCAACTCCAGATGCCAGTCGACCTTCACCGCACCGGGAATGTGCCCGGTGTCATACAGCAGCACGTCCTCGTCGGATTCGACGACGACCAGACCCTCGTCGTGCAGATGCTCGGCCAGCCACTCGGTGGTGACCAGCCGCTGGGGATCGGCGTAGGACTGGAGTCGGGAATCGGGATCACTCGGCACAGGCATGGTCCCCAAGGTACCCAGTCGTGAGCTGCCGGGTGGCCGCTCCGATGACGGGACAGCGCGACGGCGCCTGGCCGAATATCGTCGGCAATGACACTCGCCGTTCCCCTGGAAGGTTTCGCTGTGACTGTTGGTCGTCGCTGGCTGTCACGAACGGTGGCCGCCGCACTGCTAGTCCTTGCCGGTACAGCTCTTCCCGCTGGTCCCGCCGCTGCAATGGATCCGGAGCCGAAGTTCGACTTCGATCTGCTCGGCACGACGGCTTCAGTGGGAGTCGAAAAGAAGCGAATCTATCTCAGATTCACCAACCTGACGTCTGACGAGACCCCGACCGGGTGGCAGTTCAGCCTCGGCCCCATGAACTCGGAACCGTGGCAGAATGCCGCCGTCGAGTGGCCGGGACGGGGCACTGACATCGGTGAGTGCGACGGCGAGCCCGACCACTTCTACTGCCACATTGTTGACTCCTGGTATCCGGAGTTCATGCCGTCTCCCGGCGGGACGGTCGAGATTCCGCTCGACCTACATGTGCACAAGCAGGAACCGTTCGAGGGCACGTTGTCGATGACCGTGTTCGCGTACTGGGACGACGTCAGGTCGCCCGATGTCAAGAAGACCTTCACGATCAAGATCGTCGACGAAGACGAGGCTGACCTTTCGGTGATCGCCCCGGACGTGAAGCAGTCCGTGCGGGTAGCGGCGGACGGCAAGCTCGAAGCGACCGGGCCGCTGAACCCGGGCGAGACGGCCGCCGTGCGCTACCGGATCGTCAACCAGGGCCGGAAGGCGGTCAGCGGGGTCAAGGTCACCCTGGGCCTGCCCGAGGGAACCGCCTTCACCCAGCCTCCCAAGGAGTGCGCGGTCGACGAGGACGCAGGCTCGGCGGTCTGCACCTACGACACCCTGGCCCTCGTACCAGTCGCCGAGGACACCGACCCCAAGGACGACATCCACTCCGCGGTCGAGCTGCACAACCTGATTACCGTGCCGGCCGACACCAAGGCCCCGGTCACCTTCAAGGGCGGGACCGTGCAGGTCGAGGGCCTGACCGAGGAGGTCGTCGCCAAGTCCGACCGGGTGGGCACCACGCTGCCGGCGAACGCGGTGGCCGTACCGGCGGCGGATGTGGATGCCAGCGACAACCAGGACGGTTTCTCCGTCGTGGTCGCCGCCCCCCGCAGCGGTGGGGACGACGGCGGCAACGGGGGCGGGGGTGAGCTGCCGATCACCGGGTCACAGACCACCCTGATCGCCGGAATCGGTCTGGTCCTGCTGGCCGGAGGCGGCCTCATGCTGCTGCTGACCCGACGCCGCAACCGTCTGCCGCACGCCTAGCCCTGCACGCTTGACCGGGAAGTCGTCGTGCCGGCGGCTTCCCGGTCAGCGCGGCGGCGGTGACGAGAAAGGGCCGAGCAGGGGGCGTTTGGCGGTCAGGGTGTCGCCGGAGGAGCGGCCGGTGATCCGGCGCTTGATCCAGGGAGCCAGGTGCTGTCCGGCCCAGCGCAGGTCGGCCGCCCGGGCGGAGAGCCAGGGCGTCGGCTGCGGGGAGGGCGGTACGAGCAACCACTGTTCGTCACAGCCGACCCCGAGGGCGGTGAGCACCTGGGCGGCGACCCGACGGTGACCGACCGCAGACAGGTGCAGCCGATCCGTGCTCCACAGCATCGGGTTCAGGTAGGTGTCGTCGGCGTACAGGTCGACCAGGATGGCGCCGTGCCGCTCGGCGGTCTCGCCGACCGCCCGGTTGAGCAGCGCCACCCGGGGGGCGATGAACCGCTGACCGGGCAGTCGGGCCATCACGTCGGCGAACCGGAACAGCACCACGTCCGCGCCGTCCGCCCGCAGCCGGCCCACCACCTGGTCGAAGCGGCTGACCAGGGCATCCGGGTCGAAGGTACGACGCAGCACGTCGTTGCCACCGGCAGCGAAGCTGATCAGGTCCGGCCTCATCGCCAACGCCATGGGCACCTGCTCGGCCACCACGTTCGGGAAGGTGCGTCCCCGGATGGCCAGGTTGGCGTACTGGAAATCGGGGCCGGCCTCGGCCGCCAGGCGGGTGGCGACCAGATCGGCCCAGCCCCGGAAGGTGCCGTCCGGATACGGGTCGTCCAGGCCTTCGGTGAAGCTGTCCCCGACCGCGACATAACTACCCCAGCGCACCACTGCTCCCTTGAGCGGAGTAAGGAAGGGCACCTTATTAACGCCTGCGGTATGGGAAGGGCCCCTTCTTAACGTCGCAGAGTCTGGCACCCGGCAGGCATGTCCGGCTGCCCCGGACACGCGATCGTGGCGGAGGTCATTGCCCGTCGACTGGAGTACGCTCCCTGCTCGTGACGGCGCAGCTAGCCATGATTTCCGTCCCGGCCGGGTTGGTGACGCTGTCGGACCGGCGTACTCAGCGGCGCTGGTCGGTACGACTCCAGCCGTACGACATCGCCGCCGTCCCGATCACCCAGGAGCAGTACGCACAGGTCACCGGCGAGCACCCCAGCGCGGCCACCGGCGATCGGCTACCGGTCGAGAGTGTCTCCTGGTGGGATGCGATCCGCTTCTGCAACGCCCTGTCCCAACAGGAGGGTCTGACCCCGGCGTACCGGATCGAGGGCGAGCAGGTCGACTGGACCGTCGACGCCGAGGGATACCGGCTGCCGACCGAGGCCGAGTGGGAGTACGCCTGCCGGGCCGGCACCACCGGCCCCCGATACGGACCGCTGGACGAGATCGCCTGGTATCGCGGCAACTCCGCCGAGCGGATCCACGAGGTGGCCGGCAAGCAACCCAACGCCTGGGGCCTGTACGACATGTTGGGCAACGTGTGGAACTGGTGTTGGGACGTCTACGACGCCGAGGTCTACGGCAGCTATCGGGTGCTGCGCGGCGGGGGCTGGTTCGACGAGCAGTGGAGCTGCCGCGCCTCCGTACGCCGTCGCAGCCATCCGACGTTCACGGTCGACGATGTCGGTTTCCGGGTGGCCCGCCGGGCATCCCGCTGACTGTTGCCGGGGCCGCCCCGTCCCATCTGGTCTGAGGCGACCCCTGGGCAGCCCCACCCCGTCCCCGGTGGATGGGAGCAAGACCGCTACGTGACATTCTGCTGATCGCACGACTACGGTCGGAAGGCAAACGCGCGGGCCGGGGTGTTCTCCACGCCGGCCCGGGAACCCCGTGGGAGCGGCCAAGAGATCGTGGAGGCACTGTGGAATCGGAGCCGACCGCCGAACTGATCCGGGCCCAGCTGCGCAGGCTGCGACTGGCCGCCGGGATGACCCAGGAGGATTTCGGCAGGCTGGTGCACTTCTCCGGCTCCCAGATCTCCGCCATCGAGCTGGGGCAACGCCCCTTCGACCGACTCTTCCTCAAACGCGCCGACGAGGTGCTCGACAGCGACGGCCTGCTGCTGGGGCTGCTGCGCATCGCCGAGCTGCACGGTCAGCCGAGCTGGTTGCGGCCGTGGCTGGATGCCGAACGCGCCGCCCGCCAACTGCGCTGCTATCACCCCACACTGGTGCCAGGTCTGCTGCAGATCGAGCACTACGCCCGAGCGGTGATCCGCGCCGATGATCTGCTCAGCGACGACGAGGTGGAGCGGCGACTGGCGGTACGGATGGACCGGCAGGCCATCCTTACCCGGCCCGATCCGCCGATGCTGATCGCGGTGATCGAGGAGACGACGCTCCGCCGGGCCGACGAGAGTTTCCGAGGGATCATGCTCCAGCAGATCAACCACCTGCTCGACTGTGTGAAACGCGGCGGTGTGCTGGTGCACCTGATCCCCGCCGAGGTGAGCGTGCACGTCGGCCACGCCGGCCCGCTGACCCTGGCCCGCGGTGTCGAGGGCGAGTGGGTCGGACACCTGGAGAACCACGTCGGTGGCGCGACCATCGACGAAAACGAGGAGATGGCAACTGTGCTGGCGAGGTGGGAGGGCATCCGCAGCGTCGCCCTGCCCAAGGCGCAGTCCGAGCTGCTGATGAAGGAAGTGATGGACTCGTGGACGATCTGACCGGGGCGACCTGGCGCAAGTCGAGCCGCAGCGCCAGCGGCGAGTGCGTCGAGGTCGCCGACAACCTGCCGGGCGTGATCGGCGTACGCGACAGCAAGGACATCACCGGCCCGGTGCTCACCTTCGACCCACCCACCTGGCGTCGCTTCATCGCCTTCGCCAAACGCCCCTGATCCTTCCCACCGGACCGGGTACGTCCGTGGGCGACTGTCGGGGTCGCCTCCTGACGACTCCACCGGGTCGGGCCCGCGCCGTACGCTGAGTTCGTGGCCGGTCGTGCGAGGAAGCAGGCGTGCCGCCCCTGGGTCCTCGACCTCCTGCTAGGTGTGGGTGTCGCCGCCGTCGTCTCGATCGTGATCAGTGCCAACGAGGGTGGCCGACACGGGCCGGAAGGGGTCGCGTACCTGTGGGCCGTCGGCCTCGGGGCGCTGATGCTGGCCCGTCGCCGCTACCCGGTGCCGGTGCTGGCCGCTACGGTGCTGGGCCTGTGCGCCTACTACGCCGTCGGCTACCCGGCGATCGGGTTGGCCGTGCCGGTCGCCGCCGCCCTCTTCTCCGCCGCCGAGTACGCCCGACTGGCCGCCGCCGTCACCGCCGCCGTGCTGGTCACCGTGGTCTCGGTGGTCTTCCGCCTGGCCGAGGGGCAGGACTTCTCCTTCGTGGTCGGCTACGAGTTGGCCGGGCACCTGCTGTTGATGGGGGCGGCGATCGCTCTCGGCGACAGCGTGCGGTCGCGCCGGGCGGCGCAGGCGGACGCCCGGCGGATCGCCGATCTGATCGCGGCACGGTACCGGCAGGAGGCGCACACCCGGGTCCAGCACGAACGGATGGCCATCGCCCGGGACCTGCACGATTCCCTGGGGCACACCGTGTCGGTGATCGCCCTGCACGCCGATGTGGCCCGGGAGGCGTTGGGCCGCGACGAGGCCGCCGCCCGCTCGGCGCTGGAGCTGATCCGGTCGGCGGCCGGCCGCAGCCTTGTCGACCTGCGCCGCACGGTGACTCTGCTGCGTTCACCGGAGGACCAGCGCCGCACGGTGGTCTCGCTGGCCAACCTCGACGCGGTAACCCAGGCGGCCGGCGCCGCCGGGTTCGACGTAGACCTCCGGGTCGACCTGGACAACCCCGTCCCGGGTCCGGTGGAGGCCGCCGCCTTCCGGATCGTGCAGGAGGCGATAACCAATGTCGTACGACACTCCGCCGGCAGCCGGGTCGAAGTCCGGGTACGCCAGGACGAGGCCCGCCTGACCCTGTCGGTCACCGACACCGGCGCCGACGCCCGAGCCGACCCGGGCCTCGAAGCACCAAAGGCCAGCATCGGGCACGGCATCGCCGGGATGCGGGAGCGGGCCGAGAGCCTGGGGGGTCGGCTGACCGCAGACCCGGTGCCGGGGGGTTTCGCCGTCCACGCCGAACTTCCGCTGGTCGGGCCGGCATGACCAGGGTGCTGATCGTCGACGACCAGGATCTGGTCCGGGCCGGCATTCGTACCCTGCTGTCGGCCGATCCTCGGATCGAGGTGGTCGGGGAGGCCGCCGACGGCCGCTCCGGGCTGCGGCTGGCCCGGCAGCATCGGCCCGATGTCGTACTCATGGACATCCGGATGCCGGTGCTGGACGGCCTGGCCGCCACCGCGGCGATCCGGGCCGACGAGCAGTTGGCCGCCACCCGGGTGGTGATCCTCACCACCTTCGACGACGAGGAGGACATCATCGAGGCGGTCGGCCTGGGCGCCGCCGGGTACCTGCTGAAGGACACCCCCTCGGAGGAGCTGCGCCGGGCGGTGCTGACGGCGGCGGCGGGCGGGAACCTGTTGTCCCCCTCGGTCGCCCGTCGGGTGATGGAACGGCTGGCCGCCGCGCCCCGACCGGCCCGCCCCGATCCTCGGCTGGCCGTGCTGACCGAGCGGGAGCGGGCCGTGCTGGCCCGGGTCGGGCTGGGGGAGACGAACGACGAGATCGGCCGGGCCCTGTTCATCAGTCCGGCGACCGCACGCACCTATGTGAGTCGCCTGCTGACCAAGCTGAACGCCCGGGACCGTACCGCCCTGGCGGTGATCGCGCATCGGTCCGGGCTCAGCGAGCCCTAGTGCCCAATGCGTTGGCCCAGACCGCCCCTGCGGTCGTACCCTGCGGCAATGCTGCTTCGGATGTCCACCACCCTGCTCCGGACCCTGCGCGAGGACCCGGCCGATGCGGAGGTGCCGAGCCATCGGCTGCTGCTGCGCGCCGGCTACCTGCGGCGGGCCGCGCCGGGCGGCTACACCTGGCTGCCGCTGGGCAAGCTGGTGCTGGACCGGGTCACCGAGATCGTCCGGGCCGAGATGGCCGCGATCGGTGGCCAGGAGGTGCACTTCCCGGCGCTGCTGCCGGCGGAGCCGTACCGCACCAGCGGACGGTGGACGGAGTACGGCGACGACATCTTCACCCTGGCCGACCGGCGCGGGGCCGAGCACCTGCTCGCGCCGACCCACGAGGAGATGGCCGCGTTGCTGGTGAAGGACCTGTTCACCTCGTACCGGGATCTCCCGATGACGCTGTTCCAGATCCAGACCAAGTTCCGGGACGAGGCCCGTCCCCGGGCCGGGCTGCTGCGCGGACGCGAGTTCCTGATGAAGGACGCGTACTCCTTCGACCTGGACGACGAGGGCCTGCGGGCGGCGTACGCCCGGCACCGCGCGGCGTACCAGAAGATCTTCGACCGGCTGGGCCTGGACTACAGCGTGGTGCACGCGGTGTCCGGGGCGATGGGGGGTTCCGCCTCGGAGGAGTTTCTGGCGACCACCCCGGTCGGGGAGGACACCTACGTCGGCTGCACCGACTGCGCCTATGCGGCCAACACCGAGGCGGTCACCACCCCGGCACCTCCGGCCGGTGACCCGCACCGGCAGCCCGCCGTCGAGGTGCACGACACCCCGGAGACCCCGACCATCGCCGGCCTGGTAGCCCTGGCCAACGACCGGGCCCTGGCCGGTCGGACCGACTGGACGGCCGCCGACACCTTGAAGAACGTGGTGCTGACCCTGCGCCATCCGGGTGTCGAGGAGGTGGAGCTCCTGGTCGTCGGGGTGCCGGGCGACCGGGAGGTGGACCTGAAGCGGCTGGCCGCCGCACTGTCGCCCGCCACTGTGGACATCTTCGACGGCTGGGACGACCGTCCCGAGTTGGTTCGTGGTTACCTCGGCCCCCAGGTGCTCGACAAGCTGGGCATCCGTTACCTGGTCGATCCCCGGGTGGTGCCGGGGACGGCCTGGCTGACCGGTGCCAACGAACCGGGCCGGCACGCCACCAATGTGGTGTGTGGCCGGGACTTTACCCCCGAGGGCACGGTCGAGGCCGCCGAGGTACGCGCCGGTGACCCCTGCCCGGCCTGCGCCCAGGGTCGGCTGACGATGCGCCGAGGCATCGAGATCGGGCACATCTTCCAGCTGGGCCGCCGCTACACGGACGCCTTCGCCGTGGACGTGCTCGGACCGCAGGGCAAACCGGTACGCCTGACCATGGGCTGCTACGGCATCGGGGTGTCCCGGGCGGTGGCGGCCATCGCCGAACAGCACCACGATGAGCGGGGACTGGTCTGGCCCCGCTCGGTGGCACCCTGCGATGTGCATCTGGTGGCGGCGGGCAAGGGTCCGCAGTTGGAGGCGGCGGTCGACCTGGGTGCCCGGCTGTCCGCGGCCGGTCTGCGGGTGCTGGTGGACGACCGGACCGGGGTCTCGGCCGGGGTGAAGTTCACCGACGCCGAGCTGATCGGCATCCCCCGCACCGTCGTGGTCGGCCGCCGCCTGGCCGAGGGGTACGTCGAAGTGCGCGACCGGGCCACCGGCGAGCACACCGAACTGCCGCTGGCCGACCTGCTCCCCCATCTGACCGAGGACCGGTGAGCCTGCGCCGGATGGGGTGTAGCAGCCGGAGAACGGGGTACCGCATTCCGATCGACCTAACGTTCTCTGGAGGCTCTCATGTCCGACTATCGCGTCGCTGACGTGATGACCCGACAGGTCATCTACCTGCCGGCGGAAACCACCCTCGACGAGGCGGCCCGGGTGATGAAGGAGGCCGACATCGGTGACGTGGTCGTCACCGAGGGGGCCACCCTGGCCGGGCTGCTCACCGACCGCGACATCGTGGTCCGGGCGGTGGCCGCCAACAGCGACCCCACCACCACGACGATCGGTTCGATCACCACCCGCGAGGTGGTGATGATCGAGCAGAACTGCTCGGCCGGTGACGCGGCGGCCCTGATGCGCGAACGGGGGGTACGCCGGGTGCTGGTCTGCGATGTCGAACGCAAGCTGGTCGGCATCGTCTCCCTCGGCGACCTGGCGGTGCAGTTCGACCCCCAGTCCGCCCTAGGGCAGATCAGCGAGCAGGCCCCCACCCTGTGACCGGGGTACGCCGGTAGCCTGGCGGGATGCCCGAGATGCCGAGCAAGCTGGCCGAGATCGTCGACGAGTTCGCCGCCGCGCCACGGGACGTGGTGTTGGAGATGCTGCTGGAGTACTCCGAGGCGGTGCCCCCGCTGCCCGCCGGCCAGGAGGGCCACGAAGGCATGGAGCAGGTGCCGGAGTGTCAGACCCCCTTCTTCCTGCGCGCCGAGGTGACCCCCGAGGGCACGGTCCGGACCTTGTTCGACTGCCCACCGGAGGCGCCGACCACTCGGGCCTTCGCCGGCATCCTCGCCGAAGGGCTGGCCGGGGCCACTGCCGAGCAGGTGCTCGCCGTGCCGGACGACCTGTACCAGCGGATGGGTCTGGCGCAGGCGATCACCCCGCTGCGGGTGCGGGGCGGCACCGCCATCCTGGGCCGGCTCAAGCGGCAGGTGCGGGAACAGATCGCCGAACCGAGGGGTTGACCCGGGTTATGGAGATCGACATCTACTCCGACGTGGTCTGCCCCTGGTGCTGGATCGGTCGGCGCAAGCTGGACCTGGCCCTCGCCTCCTACGAAGGCCCGGTCACCATCCGGCAGCGGCCCTTCCAGCTCGATCCCACCCCGGTGACGGAGCCCCGGCCCCTACTGGAGGCGCTTAGCGCAAAGTTCGGCGGACCGGATCGGGTCCGGCAGATGGTCGACCGGGTAGCCGGGATCGGCGCGGACCTGGGGTTGGATTTCCGTTTCGACCGGGCGATCGCGGCCAACACCTTCGACGCGCACCGGCTGATCGACTGGGCCGGGGAGCGGGGCCGCGGGGCTGAGATGGTCGAGGTGCTGCACCGCGCCCATTTCACCGACGGGGTGGACATCGGCTCCACGGAGGCCCTGGCCACCCTGGCCGCCGAGGTCGGCCTGGACGGCACCGAGGCCCGCGGCTTCCTCGACTCCGACCGGGGAGTCGCCGAACTCACCGCCGAGCTGGATGCCGCCCGCCAGATGGGGGTGACCAGCGTGCCCGCCTTCGTGTTCGCCGGGAAGTACGTCGTCGCCGGTGCCCAGGAGCCGGCCACCCTGCTGGCCGCCCTGGCCGAGGTCGAGAAGCGCGAGGCCGTCGGCGCCTGAGCCGCCCGATGTTTCACGTGCAACAACATCGAGCAGGATGAGTATCTAGACCGGCTTGGCCAGATCCTCCACCACCCGCACGTTGGGCAGGGTGGCCAGCGCCGCCCCGGGCAACGCGATCTTGCTGTGCCGTACGCCGGAACCGACGATGACGTACGGCGCGGCCACCACCCGCGCGTCGACCAGGATCGGCCACTGCGCCGGCAGGCCGATCGGGGTGATCCCGCCGTACTCCATCCCGGTCAACTCGACCGCGTCGGTCATCGGGGCGAAGCTGGCCTTGCGCACGTCCAGGGCCCGGCGGGCCACCCCGTTGACGTCCACCCGGGTGGTGGCGAGCACCAGGCAGGCCGCGTACCGGGTGACCCCCTCCCGCTTGCCGGCGACCACGACGCAGTTGGCCGACTCGTCCAGCCCCACCTCGTACGCGGCACAGAACTGTGCGGTGTCGGCGAGTTCGGCGTCGATCGGTGCCACCAGCACCGAGTCGACCTCCACGGCGTCGGCCGGCCAGGCGGCCAGCGCGGCGGCCACCGGCGCGGCCAGCAGGTCGGGGCGGGTACGGGCAGGCTCGGTCTTCAACGTTCCCATCACAGCTGAGATCGTCGCATCCGCCGCAGGTCAGGCCGCCGGCAGCCGCCCCGAATCACCCGGTCTCCCCGAACTGGCCGCAGGGGTCTCAGCCGTTGTTGAGGAAGCCGTGCTTGTGCAGCAGGGCCCGATCCCGGGCCGCGGCCGCCTCCTCCGCGCGTTGGGTCTGCACCCTGCGCATCTCGGCGTCCTCAAGGGCGTGTCGGACGGCCAGCCGGATCACCCCGTACAGGAAGACGAATCCACAGACGTACAGAACGCTGGTGACGACGAACGTGAGCATGACTCGACCGTAGGTCGGGCCGACCGGGGACCAGGCCCGCCTCGGCGCCGTTCCCCCGAAGGTGTCACCGGGCCAGGTCGACGACGGTGAGCAGGAAGAACAGCGCGATCACCGCCTCGCTGACGATCCACGAGTGGGTGTCCGCCCAGGTCCTGATCCTGGGCAGCAGCACCCGGGCCCGGTCGCCCAGCAGCAGCAGGGCGAGCAGGGGCAGGGCGAGCAGGGTCAGGGTCAGCAGCACGAACGGCAGCAGGTGCCACCAGCTCTGATCATGACGGGCGGCGGTAGCACCGACCGCGATCATCGTCAGGCCGTCGGTCGGATTGGCCAGGAACAGCAGCAGGCCGACCCGGAAGGCGTACCCGGGGCTGGCGTGCTGAAGCCGACCCATCCAGCTCGGCGGACCCCGGTGACGAAGCAGGAAGACCGCGATCGCCAGCACCACCAGCAGTCCGAGGACGAGCCAGTCGATGGTCCGTTCCACCCCGTCGCGTTCCGTCCCGGTGGAGAACCTGATCCGGAACAGCCGCAGGGCCGCCCAGGCCACTGTCGTACCGCCGCCCACCACGATCGCCGCACCGGCCAGATAGCCCCACGAGGCGGCCCGGGGTCGGTCGGACGAGGCGAAGAAGACCGCCGCCACCAACTGGGTTCCGGCGATCATGACCACCGCCAGGGGCAGCAAGGTCAGGAAGCTCATCGGCGGCCGATCACCGCCGGACCCGACCGGCCAACCCTCATCCAGACCTCCCCGTGCCCGTCGTCATCCGGCATTCCACCCACCGAACCAGCTCATGCCCGACCGAACCGGAAAACTTCCCCCACCCGGACGGGCATAAGGGACGCCCCGGCGGGAAGCCAGGCCGCCGGGCCCGACCGGTAGGAGGCGAGATGGGGTACGGCAGAAGCAGCGGAAGGCTGATCGACCACCCGATCCGTCCCGGCCGTCGATGACATCGCTCGGCGGTCTGCTCCGCCGCCTCCGGCCACCGGTCGACGTACCGCTGGTGCAGGATGTCGCCCGGGACGCCGGGGCCACCGTCAGCAGGTTCGCCCGCACCATCGGGCTGAGCAGCCGACGGGTCTGGTCCCGGCCGGGACGCCACCACATCGAGGTGCACGGGGTCTGCCAGGACGGCGGCGACCTCCTGGCCCGCCAGGTGGAGACGGACCTGCAACGGATGCCCGGGGTGCAGTGGGCCCGGGTCAACGCCCCCTCCGGCCGGGTCATCGTCGCCGTCGACATACCCGGGCCGAAGGTGCGCGACCTGATCGCCACCATCGCCCGCACCGAACGCACCTGCCCGCACGAGCCGGACCCGGAGATCCCACCCCCGCAGCCGCCCGAGGAGGGACCCCGAACCGCCCGTACCCTCGGCGCCCTGGCCTCCGACGCCCTGGGCCTGACCATCTCCGCGGCCACCCGCATCCTGCCCATCACCCCCATCCCCGCCGAGGTGGCCGGCCTGCTCGGCGCCGTGGACCTGCACCCCAAACTGCACACCCTGGCCGGGCTGGGCATCCGCAGCGACCCCCGCGCCGACCTGCTGTTCCCCTTGGCCGAGGCGGTGGTGCAGGGGCTGGCCGGGGGCTGGACCGGCATCGTGCTCGACGGAGCCCAGCGGATCGTGCAGTGGGGGGAAGGGCTGGCCCAGCTGCGCACCTGGGAGAAGGCCGAGCCCCGACTGACCGGCGAACCCGATCGGGCCGTCGCCCGTAACCCGGACGGTGAGCGCCCCTGCCCCAAGCCGGACAGCACCGTCGACCAGTACAAAACCCGGATGCTCGGCGCCGGGGTGGCGGCCTTCGCCGCGGCCAGCCCGGTGATCGGCCCGAAACGGGCCGCCGCGCTGGGCCTGTCCGCGCTGCCCAAGGCCCCCGGCAGCGGTCGTGAGGGCTACGGCGCCCAGCTCGGCCGGATCCTGGCCAAGCGCGGGGTCATCGCGATGGACCGAAGCGTGCTGCGTGAACTCGACCGGATCGACACCCTGGTGCTGGACACCCGGGTCCTCGGCACCGACCGGGGCGTCCTGGCCGACCTGGCCCCGCTGCCCGGGGCGGACACCTCCCAGGTGGCCACCCGGGCGTTCGCCCTGTTCGAACCGGACGCCCCCGACGAGGTACGCCGACGCGACGGCTGGCAACTCGGCCCGCTGGACCGGCTCGACGCCCACGACCCCGGCGACACCGAGGAGAGCCGTCGGCTGCGCGAGCGGGGCGGCAACCTGCTAGGCCTGGCCCAGGGCGACGCCCTGGCGGCGGTGCTGCGGGTGGAACCCGAACCCGCCCCCGGGGTGGACAGCCTGCCGGCGGTCGCCCGGCAGGCCGGGCTGCGGCTCATCGTGGCCGGCGACGACGCGCAACGGCACGCCACCGCCGACGCCCTGCTGCCCGGGGGTGACCAACTGGCCGCCTCGATCCGCCGGCTGCAACGCGAAGGCGCGATGGTGATGCTCGTCTCCGGCGACCGGGCGGCGCTGGCCGCAGCAGACTGCGGCCTGGGGGTGGCCGACCCGCAGGCCCTGCCGCCCTGGGGCGCCCACCTGCTGATCGGCACCGACCTGCGGATCGCCGCCCTGATCATCGAGGCCGCCGGGGTGGCCCGCCGGATGACCGCCCAGAACCTGCGCGTCGGCCTGGCCGGCACCGGTCTCGGCGCCCTGAGCGCACTGACCGCCGAGCGGGCCGCCCTGCCCATCCGTACCCTGACCGCGGTCAACGGCGCGGCGGCCCTGGCCTTCGGTCACGGGGTGTGGCGGGCCTCCCGGCTCTCCGAACATGCCGAGACACCCGCCCCGGCGATCACCGCCTGGCACCTGATGCCGGTGCCGACCGTGCTGGATCAGCTCGGCAGCAGCCCGGAGGGGTTGACCGAGACCGAGGCCGACCAGCGCCAGGCCGCCGGTCCCGCCGAGGCCGCCGGGCCGGGCGGACTGCTCCGGGCGGTAGCCGAGGAACTGGTCAACCCCCTCACCCCGGTCCTCATCGCCGGGGCGGCCCTGTCGGCCAACTTCGGCTCCCTGGTAGACGCGGCCCTGGTCGGCGGAGTGGTCGGCGGCTCCGCCCTGATCGGCGCCGTGCACCAGCGCAACACCGAGAAGTCCCTGGCCCAACTGCTGTCCCGGTCCGCCGTCACCGCCCGGGTCCGCCGTTCCGGCACCGAACGAGTGGTACCCGCCGACGACCTCGTACCCGGTGACGTGATCGTGCTGGAATCCGGCGACGCCGTACCGGCCGACTGCCGGGTGCTGGAATCCGTCGGCTTGGAGGCCGACGAGTCCTCCCTGACCGGCGAGTCCCTACCGGTGGCCAAGACCGACCAGCCGGTGGTCGCCGCAGCCGTCGCCGAACGCCGATCGATGCTCTACGAGGGGACCACCATCGCCGCCGGACAGGGCACCGCAGTGGTGGTGGCCATCGGCACCGACACCGAGGCCGGACGCAGCCTGGCCCTGGCCCGACAGGCACCACCGGCCAGCGGGGTGGAAGCCCGACTGGGCAACCTGACCCGCGCCGCGATCCCCCTGGCCGCCGGATCGGCGGTCGCGGTGGTCGGGGCCGGGCTGCTGCGCGGCGTACCCCTGGCCCAGACGGCCGCGACCGCCGCGAACCTGGCCGTGGCCTCGGTGCCCGAGGGGCTGCCCTTCCTGGTCAGCGCCGCCCAACTGGCCGCCGCCCGGCGACTGGCCGGGCACGGCGCGCTGGTCCGCAACCCGCGCACCATCGAGGCCCTGGGCCGGGTCGACGTGCTCTGCTTCGACAAGACCGGCACCCTGACCGAAGGACACCTGGTGCTGGCCGGGGTCGGCGATGCGGACGGCTACGCCCGCCCGGAGGAACTCGACGACCGGTTGCGGCGAACCCTGGCGGCCGCACTGCGCGCCACCCCCACCGCGGATGATCCGAAAGAGTTGGCCATGCAGACCGACCGGGCGGTGCTGCAGGGTGCCCGCGCCGTCGGGGTCTGCGAGCAGGAGGCGGCCCCGGACTGGCGGGCGGCCGGCGGGCTGCCCTTCGAACCCTCCCGGGGCTACCACGCCAGCGTCGGGCAGACCCAGGGCCGACTGCTGCTCAGCGTGAAGGGCGCACCCGAGCAGGTGCTGCCCCGGTGCGCCACCCACCGCACCGGAGGTCGGGAGGAGCCCCTGGACGAGGCCGGCCGAGCCGACCTCCAACGGCAACTCAGCGAACGCGCCGGCGCCGGGCACCGCATCCTCGCCGTCGCCGAATGCATCGTCACCGATCCCGACATCACCGACGACGAGGTGACCGGCCTGACCTTCACCGGATTCCTGGCCATCGCCGACGGGGTACGCGCCAGTGCCGCACCGGCCGTCCACCGCATCCGGCAGGCCGGGGTGCACACCATCATGATCACCGGTGATCATCCGGCCACCGCCGAGGCGATCGCCGCCACCATCAGCGACGGCGACGCCCAACGGGTCGTCACCGCCACCGAACTGGACCACCTCGACGACGAGGCCCTGGCCGACCGCCTTACCGCCACCGACGTGGTGGCCCGCTGCACCCCTACCCACAAGGTCCGGATCATCCAGGCGTTGCAGAAGCGCGGGCGGACCGTGGCGATGACCGGCGACGGCGCCAACGACGCCCCCGCCATCCGGCTGGCCGACGTGGGCATCGCCCTGGGCCAACGAGGAACCCCGGCCGCCCGGGCCGCCGCCGACCTGGTCGTCACCGACGACCGGCTGGAGACCATCATCGCCACCCTGGTCGAAGGCCGCGCGATGTGGTCCTCCGTACGCCACGCCCTGAGCATCCTGGTCGGCGGCAACCTGGGCGAGATCGCCTTCAGCGTGCTGACCGCCGCCGCCACCGGTCAGGCCGCCCTCAACGGACGCCAACTGCTCCTGGTCAACCTGCTCACCGACATGGCCCCCGCGATGGCCATCGCCGTCCGGCCACCCGCCGACGAGCATGCCGACGACATGCTGCGCGAGGGCCCGGACACCTCCCTCGGCCAGACCATGACCAAGGAGATCGGGCTGCGGGCGGCGGCCACCACCCTGGGCGCGACCGCCGGCTGGACCTTGGCCCGCTACACCGGTCGTCGCCGCCGCGCCAGCACGATCGCCCTGGTCTCCCTGGTCGGTACCCAACTAGGGCAGACCGTGCTGGCCGGCGGCACCAGTCCCACCGTGCTCGCCTCCACTGCCGTCTCGTTCGGCGCGCTGGCCGCGGTGGTGCAGACCCCCGGGGTCAGTCAGTTCTTCGGGTGCACCCCCCTGGGGCCGGTCGGGTGGACCATCGCCACCGGTTCCGCCCTTGGCGCCACCTTCGCCAACGGCGCCCTGACCCGCCTGGTGGCCCGGCTGCCGCAGCCCGACGGAACACCCCACCGTCCACCCGAGCCGGACGGCGGGGCCGAGCCGGTCCGCACCAGTTAGCCGGCGAGCTGTCGCCGCACCGAGTCGGTGTCCATCAGGTACCACATGAACTTGAACTTGCCGTCCTCGAGCTGGTAGAAGGCGGTCTCGGCGAACGTCACCGACGCCCCGGTGGGGTTCAGGCCGTTCCACTCCTTGACCGGCGTCCCGGTGTCGATCAGACGAGCGGCGATCCGGTCGCCCTCGACGACGATCTCCTGGATCTCCCAGTGGAGATCCGGCACGGCGTCGACGTGCTTGTAGAACTCGGCCACCATGTCGGCCATCTTGACCGGGGTGCCGTTCATGATGACCTCTTCGTGGGCGAAATCAGCCATGCGCTCGAACTCACGCTTGTTCGCCAACTCGACATACCGCAGGTAGAAGTCGCGCAGTTCCTGGGTAGACATACGCGAGTCAGTCGCAACAGAGCCCATGATCATTCTTCCGTTCTCTTGGCGCCGACCGGTTGACCCCGATCGACCGTCCGAGCGGAGCGGACACATGTCCGCTTTTTGTACCGCTCGGTTCTGGGTCAACCGTAGCAGGGTTTTGTACCGGTCAGTTGGTGACCTGGCCCACGTTCTGTACCGATCGGTACACCGGATGTGGGGAGCACTCGACGGACACTGCCGACCACCGGCTCCGCGCCGCCCGCCCGAGCCGGCCGGCCCGGTCCACCCGGCCTAGCGGGGCCGCCAGGTGGCGGCGGCCCGCCGCAGCCGGTCGTTGACCGCCCGGCCGACACCGTTCTCCGGCACCGGCTCGGCCACGATCTCGCCGACGCCGGCCGCGTCCAGCCGGTGCAGCGCCTCGAAGAGTCGCGCCGCCGCCTCGGTCAGGTCACCGGAGACCGAGAGCACCTCCACCGCCGCCCAGTCGCCCGCCGGCCGGTCCCGAAAGGCCAGGTAACCCCGCCGCTCTCCGCCCTCGGCCGGCGGCTCACCGGCGGCCAGCAACCGCAACGGCGTACGCGGGGCATAGTGCGCGGCCAGCGCACCCGGCGCCACCGGCTGGCCCGAGTTGCCCAGCCGAATGATCACCGGGCCGGTGACCTTCTCCACCTCCTCGACCGGCAACGCGCCGAGCCGCAGCACCACCGGATGATCCCCCCGCGCGTCCACGATCGTGGACTCGATCCCGCACCGGGTCGGCCCACCGTCGAGCACCACGTCCACGGCGGCGCCCAGTCCGCGTACCACGTGCTCGGCCCGGGTCGGGCTGAGCTGACCGAACCGGTTGGCGCTCGGCGCGGCCACCGGTACCCCCGCTGCCGCGATCAGCCGCCGCGCGTACTCGTTGTCCGGCACCCGTACCGCCATGGTCGCCAGCCCGGAGGTGACGATCGGCGGCACCACCTCCGGCCGGTCCACGATCAGCGTCAGCGGACCCGGCCAGAACCGTGCCGCCAACGCGGCCACCGCCGGCGGCACCGACCCCACCAGCGGCTCCAGGTCGGCCACCTCCGCCAGATGGGTGATCAGCGGATCGAAGCTGGGCCGCGCCTTCGCCTCGAAGATCCGGGCCGCCGCCCGCGCATCCAACGCGTTCGCCCCCAGGCCGTAGACGGTCTCGGTGGGAAAAGCCACCAACCCGCCGGTACGCAGCACGGACGCCGCCTCGGCGAGATCACCGTCGGCGGGCAGGACACGAGGAGAGCCGCTGTTCACGCCCCCGACGCTAGCCGGTGGCCGGTCACCCGACGCCGCACCCCCGACCCTTCATCACATTCGCTGCCACCACCGGTCGACTCCCAGGTCACCTCAGGGCCGACCCACGATCAGTCGCAGCGAGCCGTGGAAGGTCGGCTGGTGGCGCAGATGCCCGTACCTGGCCTCCCAGGCCCCCGAGTCGAGGTCGGCCCGCAGCCGCTCGACCGCCCGGCTCGCCGCCGCCTCGTCGACGAATCCCCACGCCGACTGAGCGGCCCGCACCGCCGGATCGAGCAACTGCTCCGGACGGGCATAGAAGGCCTCCGTGAAACCGTCCACACAGTCCACCGGAATCGGCACCTCGACGACCTCCACCTGGGAGCCGATGGCCGCCGCGATACTGCTGATCGCCGGGTAACGTCGGCGCTCCACCGCGATCAACTCCGGGGCGTACTCGGCCAGCCAGAAGCGATCCAGGGCCGTACCGTCGAAGGTGAGCACCACCACCGGGCCCCGCGCGACCCGGCGGATCTCGGCCAGGCCCCGGGCGGTGTCCGCCCACTGGTGCACGGTGACGGTCGCCATCACCGCGTCGAAGGCGTCATCGTCGAACGGGATGGATTCGGCAGTGGCATCCAACGCCGGTGCCGTCGTCGCCGGCCGCTGACCACGCATCCGGGCCGAGGGCTCGATCGCCACCACGTACCGGTCGGTGGGCTCGTAGGAACCGGCCCCCGCCCCCACATTCAGGACCGTACGGGCCTCACCCAACGCCGTGTGGACCAGCTCCGCGATCCGCGGATCGGTACGCCGCTGCGCCGCGTACCCCTGGCCCTTGGTCTCGTAGTCGAAGTCACCTGCGCCACCCCTCATGCGGGGCACGCTAAACCCGCACCTCGGGGTACGGGTCAAGTCCGCCCACGACCTTGACCCGTACCCAAGGGTGCGGGTTTAGCATCGGCTCGTGCGGGTGGGTGAGCTGGCGCGCCGAACCGGAACGACCATCCGAGCCCTGCGGTACTACGAGTCCGTCGGGCTGGTCGTCCCCCGCCGTCTCGGCAACGGCTACCGCGAGTACGACCCCATCGCGGTCCGGCTGGTAGCCCAGATCCGGGAACTCATGGCCCTCGGACTCAGCGTCGAGGAGACCCGACCCTTCGTCGAATCCATCGCCGCCGGAGCCGACGAGGACGATGTCTGCGCCGCCGCACTGGCCACCTATCGCGGCACCGTCACCGCACTTCAGGAACGCATCGGCAAACTGACCGCGCAACGAGACGCCCTCAACGCCCGGCTGGACGCGGCAGCCAGCCTCCTCGTACCCGCCCGGTCACCCACCGGCACCGACCCGCATGACCTGATCGGCCGTCCCCTGCCGGCACTGCACTTCTACGCCACCGACGGCCGACCCGTCGACCTGGCCGCCCTCGGCCCGGGGCGAAGCGTCATCTTCATCTACCCCCTCACCGGCCGCCCCGGCCTGGACCTGCCGAACAGCCTGCTGGAGGTGACCGGCGCGCTGCGGGACACCGAACAACCCACCTGGTTCCGCGACCACCACGCCGAACTGCGCACCGCCGGGGCCGACCGGGTCTACGGGCTGTCCGCACAGTCCACCGGTTACCAGCGGGAACTCGTACACCGGCTGAGGCTGCCGTACCCACTGATCCCGGACCCACGACTCACCCTGGCCGCCGCCCTGGGCCTGCCCACCTTCACCGCCGGCGACATGACCCTGTACGAACGACTCACCCTGATCGTCGCCGACGACCTGATCGAGCATGTCTTCCATCCGATCCGCTACCCGGCGGCACACGCCCTGGACGTCATGCGCTGGCTGACCAAGAAACGCGTGAATCGGGCTCGACGAACCGAACGACCTCGTCCATAGACTCGGATGATGGTGATCGGGCAGGGCAACAGACCCCGGTGGCTGATCGGTGTCGCGGCCGTCGCCGTCGTCTCTGTCGCCCTGGCCGCGGGCCTGATCATCGGCTTCACCCTCCCGCCCACCGCCAACACCAGCGACCTGCCGCAGTCGATCACCGTGAACGGCGCAACCTACGACCGGGTCCACCTGGTCACGCTGAGGACGACCTTCCAGGACTCGGTGGACGTCCAGGTGCCGGCGACCTCCCAACCCATAGTGGTACGCGCCTCCTGCCGGCTAGCGGTCCTGCACACCAGCAGCGCAAACTCCGCGCTCGAACTGGACCTGTCGTGGACCCGTACCGGCGGCAACGCGGCCGACACCCCGGAAACCCAGGACGCTCAGTTCCTTCTCTGCCCGCACCGCCACGGTCAGGACCTGACCCGGACCATCGACCCTGCCTGGCTGCCCCGGACGGGGAACCAACTCCGGCTCGCCTGGCGACAGCTGGACACCTTCGCCGACATCCCCTCGGCCTCCCCCGCCTCCTGGGCCCTAGCGGTATACACCGCCCCCTAACCCCGAACTCCACCCACTAACAGCGGGTTGATCATGAGGTTGACGGCACTCGTTGATCTCCACACTGCCGTCAACCTCATGGTCAACGGGGCGGTTCCTGTGCGCGCGAAGTAAGCGGCTGGCTGTACTCGGAACGAGATCAGCCAAGGAAAGTGCTGGTGGAGCCCAGGGGACTCGAACCCCTAACCCCTGCCTTGCAAAGGCAGTGCTCTGCCAGTTGAGCTAGGGCCCCGTGGCGGCCAGAGCCGCCGGGCGGTCGGAGCGTACGCGATCAGCGCAGGTCCGGCGAGGTGGTCGCCTCGTGCCAGAGGGCGCGCTCGTCGTTGGCTTCCTTCATCTTCATGGCCACCACGGCGGCCACACCGACGACACCAGCCAGGATCAGCAGCTTCTTGAACATCGGGGTTACCCCTCACGCTCGACGTGGCCGTCGGACCATGTGCGGTGGGGCTAGCTGGAATCGAACCAGCGACCTCAGAGTTATCAGCTCTGCGCTCTAACCGACTGAGCTATAGCCCCGCGTAGCGACGAGCAACATTAACCCATCCGCCCACGCCACCCCAAATCGGGGTCGGCCTGGAGCCTGCTCAACGCCGTCGCCCCTGAACCTACCGGAGAGCAGGCGCCGAGCCCACCGAGATACCCGTGCCGGCGGAGTCCGGTCGGGCGGCTGCACGGTGATCGACTCCGTTACGCCGAAACGGCGGCTTCCCAGCACCACGTACCCCGCCGTTACGCCGAAACGGCGGGGCCAGCCGCCCCACGCCAGCCGCCCCACGCCAGCCGCCCCACGTCAGCGCCGCGCGTCGGCGCTGTCGGTGCCGGGCTGGTGGGGCGGGAGACAGTCAGCCGGGCCGACCTGGAGGTCGGCCCGGCTGAGATGTCCAGAAGAACTGTCAGTCGCGCTCGGCGAGGGTCAGCTCGATGCCGCCCACCAGGTCGGCGCAGACGTTGTAGACGAAGGCACCGAGGGTCGCCAGGGCCGTGAACAGCACGACGTTGACCGCCCCGATCAACATCGAGCTGAAGATCACGCCCTTGGCGGTGATCTGGAAGCCGTTGGTGCCCTGACCGCCACCGGCGTTGACCAGATCGCTCAGGCTGTCGTTCACGCTGGAGAACACGCCCATCGCATCCAAGGCCAGGTACAGCACCGAGGTCGCGACGACGATCACGATGAACAGCACCACCGACACGGCGAAGGCGAACTTCATCACGGACCAGGGGTCGATCCGCTTGAGGTTCAGCCGGGCCCGGCGGGGTCCACGCGAGGCGGCCGAACTCACCGAGGAACGGGCGGCGCGTACCGCCTCACCCACCCGCGCCGCTCCCACGGCGGCCGTGCCGACCCCCGGGGGCAGTCCGCCCCCGTTGGCCGGACGACCGGTGCTCAGCGGCCGGGAGGAGTCCGGTTTCGGGGCCAGCCCGGTCACCCGCGGCTGGCTGCCGGTCATGCCCGTACCGGTCGTCGGCAACACACCCGTGGTGCCCGCCGAGGCGGGCTGGCCGGCGGCCCGGGTGGCGATCGGCTGGGTGACCGAGGGCTTACCCGCGGCGCCGGCGGACCCCGCCGCAGCGGCAGGTTCGCCGCCCGACTTCTCGTCCGCCCCCGCCTCGGCCGCCTGATCCTCACCGGGCTTGTCAGGCGGCGGGGCCATACCGGGAGCCCGAGTGAACTTCGGGGCAGGCGCGTCGGCGGGAACGGTGGCCCGGCCTACGGCCGCACGGCCGGTCGCTGGCGTGCCGTTCTGCGCGGCCTCCTCGTCGACCGGGTTGGCCGAGGTCCCCGCGTTCCCCGACTTCGCCTGTGTCTCCGTCATTCAACTAGTCCTGTTCGTCAGGCTCGTCGGCATTGCGAGCAATCGCCACGATAGTCACGCCATCCGGAAGGTCCATCAGCTTGACCCCCATTGTGTTCCTGTCACGCGTGCGGCGTACAGGCTTCACCGGAGTCCGGATGACGCCACCGTTGCTGGTGATGGCGAACAGCTCGTCGTCCGGGTCGATCACCACAGCGCCGACCAGACCACCGCGCCGCTCGGTGATCTTCGCAGTCAGCACACCCTTACCTCCCCGGCCCTGCACCGGGTATTCCTCGATCGGGGTACGTTTCGCGTATCCGCCGTTCGTGGCCACCAGGACGTCCAGGCCCTCCCGGACGACCTCCATGGCCAACAACTCGTCATCATCGCTGAACCGCATACCGATCACACCCGAAGTGGCCCGACCCATCGGCCGCAGCGCCTCATCAGTGGCGTTGAACCGGATCGCCTGGGCGTTCTTGGAGACCAGCAGCAGATCATCGGTGGGGCCAACCAGCGCAGCACCGACCAGCTCGTCCTCATCGCGCAGGTTGATCGCGATGATGCCGCCGGACCGGTTGGAGTCGAACTCCTCAAGCCGCGTCTTCTTCACCAGGCCGTTCTTCGTCGCCAGGACCAGATAGGGAGCCACCTGGTAGTTCGGAATCTCGATGATCTGCGCGATCTGCTCATCCGGTTGGAAGGCGAGCAGGTTCGCCACATGCTGACCCTTGGCCACCCTACTGGCCTCAGGAAGCTCATACGCCTTGGCCCGGTAGACCCGCCCCTTATTGGTGAAGAACAGGATCCAGTCATGCGTCGAGCACACGAAGAAGTGGCTGACGATGTCGTCCTGCCGCAGAGTCGCCCCGCTGACACCCTTGCCACCACGCCGCTGAGAGCGGTAAAGGTCGACCTTCGTCCGCTTGGCGTACCCGGTACGGGTGATCGTGACCACCACGTCCTCCCGGGCGATGAGGTCCTCCATGGAGACCTCGCCGTCGAACGGGATGATCTGGGTACGCCGATCGTCGCCCCACTTCGCGACGATCTCACCCAACTCCTCCGAGACGATCCGCCGCTGCCGCTCCGGCTTGGCCAGGATGTCCTTGAGGTCGGCGATCTCCAGCTCCAACTTGGCCAGGTCGTCGAGGATCCGCTGCCGCTCCAACGCGGCCAGCCGACGCAACTGCATGTCCAGAATCGCGGTCGCCTGGATCTCGTCGATCTCCAGCAGCCGGATCAGGCCCTGCCGGGCGTCCTCCACCGTCGGCGAACGCCGGATAAGAGCGATCACCTCGTCCAGGGCGTCCAGCGCCTTGGACAGACCGCGCAGGATGTGCGCCCGCTCCTCCGCCTTGCGCAGCCGGAAGGCCGTCCGCCGCCGGATCACCTCGATCTGGTGCTCGACGTAGTAGCGGAGGAACTGCGCCAGGTTCAAGGTGCGCGGCACCCCGTCGACCAGCGCCAGCATGTTGGCGCCGAAGGTCTCCTGAAGCTGGGTGTGCTTGTAGAGGTTGTTCAGCACCACCTTCGCAACGGCGTCGCGCTTGAGCACCAGCACGATCCGCATACCGGTACGCCCGGAGGACTCGTCGCGGATGTCGGCGATGCCGGCTAGCTTGCCCTCCTTGATCAGCTCAGCGATCCGCTCGGCCAGGTTGTCCGGGTTCACCTGGTACGGCAGCTCGCTGACCACCAGGGCCGGCCGGCCGCGCTTGTCCTCCTCGACCTCGACCACGGCCCGCATCCGGATCGAACCACGACCGGTCCGGTACGCGTCCTGAATGCCCGCCTGGCCGACGATCAGACCGTAGGTGGGGAAGTCCGGGCCCTTGACGATTCCCAGCAGCGCTTCGAGGGTGGTCGGCTCGTCCGCCTCCGGGTTCTCCAGGCACCACTGCACCGCCGCCCCGATCTCCCGCAGGTTGTGCGGCGGGATCTTGGTGGCCATGCCGACCGCGATGCCCTCGGAGCCGTTGACCAGCAGGTTCGGGATCCGGGACGGCAGGATGGTGGGCTCCTTGGCCCGACCGTCGTAGTTGTCCTGCAGGTCGACGGTGTCCTCGTCGATGTCCCGCAGCATCTCCATCGCCAGCGGGTCGAGCTTGCACTCCGTGTTGTGGCTGACGAACCCGTCGGAGACGAACGAGTGGTCGTCGGTGTCCACCCGGATGCTGTAGACCGGCTGCACGCCCGCGTCGGCGACCTCGGCCACCTCGGCGTAGTAGAAGCGGCCGTCGACCAACGGCTCGACCACGTCGAGCACTTCGGCGTTGGTGATCCGGGCGGCGATCTCGTCGCGGTCCCGCTCCCACCGCTCGATCCGGTCCACGTTGTGCCGGCGCAGCCAGTCCCGCTCGGTCCAGCGGCTGGCGCCGTGCTCGCGGATGAAGTCACCGACCAGCGGCACGTGGTCGCTGGAGAGGGCCGTGCTGCTGGCTGGCACGGAGGCCAGCTCCGACTCCAGCTTGGCCTGCTTGCGGCCGAGGAAGCCGACGTGAGCGGCGAAGATCCGGGCGTCGCGGCGGTTGGTGATCACGACCTTGATCTCACCGTCGTCGTACCGGCACTGCCAGCTGACGACACCGAACTCCAGCAGCAACTGCTGCACCTCGCGGGCGAGTCGCTCGCTGCGGGTGGAGTACGAGATCTGCATGGTGTTGCGGGGCAGCAGCGAGGAGGAGCCGTCCCCCTCGAAGAGGGCCTGGAGGAAGGCTCGCTTGATCGCGGCCGGCCCCTGCCAGACGAACTCCGGCACGAACTTGTCCGCGCTACGCGCGCCGACCAGTTCACCGAGGATGCTGGCCCGCAGCGCGGACAGATCCTGGATGTCGAGCTCGTGCAGGACGCTCCCGGAGGCGATGACCCGCTCGGAGGCGTACCGAGAACCGCCGACGGCGAGGTCGTAGGCCGCCAAGACGCGGACGAAGAACTCGCGGTCGACATTGTTGAAGCCGGCTCGGTTCTCGGAGACCCATCCCTCGCTGACGAAGGCGCCCGCGAGGACGGCGGCCTCGACGTGCTCCAGCATCGGGTAGCCGATCTCGTCGGGCACGCTGCGCTGGAGGACCACCCGGTCGCCCGGGGAGACCTCGGCGAGCAGCTTCCAGAGCAGGGTCGGCACCCCGGCCACGTCCACCAGGCAGAGCACCGGGTGGTTGTGGGTACCGGTCAGCTCGTACCCCTCGCGGGTGCGCAGCCGAAGCGTCGGGTGCTCGCCGGAGTGGAAGAACTTCGACGCCCGGACCAGGTCGCCGTTGCGGTCGCGGACCTTGAGGTCGATGTCGGTCTCGCTGCTCGGCGCTGCGCCCGGGACCACGTCCCCGATCCGCACACTGCCGTCGACAGCACGAATACGGACATCTCCGGTCAGACAATAACGCATCGCCGCAGCTGGATCATTTCCAGGCGAACCGAAGTTGCCGTTGCCGTCGACCAGGGGGTAGCGCAGCGACCAGGGCTGGGCCATCCGGACCAGGGCGTCGTAGATGGCCGAGTCGCCGTGCGGGTGGAACTGGCCCATCACGTCGCCGACGACCCGGGAGCACTTCACGTAGCCCCGGTCGGGCCGGTAGCCCGAGTCGAACATGGCGTACAGGATCTTGCGGTGGACCGGCTTGAGCCCGTCCCGGACGTCCGGCAGCGCCCGACCGACGATCACGCTCATCGCGTAGTCGAGGTAGGAGCGCTGCATCTCCACCTCGAGCCCGACCGGCTCGATCCGGTCGTGCGAGACGACGGCGGCCAGCGCCTCGGGGACCTCGGGCTCGTTGGGTGTGGACTCGGGAGATTCGGTCACTGTTTACCCTTATCAGACTCAGAGTCGTACTTGCGCTGTGGATAACAGCTGTGGATAGCGGCCAAGCTGTGGATAACTCTGTGGATCGACGGCCGGCGCGGGATCGACTCCGGCCGGCCGCCGGGCCGGTCAGATGTCCAGGAAGCGGACGTCCTTGGCGTTGCGCTGGATAAATGAGCGGCGCGCCTCGACGTCCTCACCCATCAGCACGCTGAACAACTCGTCGGCGGTCGCCGCGTCGTCCAGGGTGACCCGGCGCAGGGTACGGGTGGCCGGGTTCATCGTGGTCTCCCACAGCTCCGGGTAGTTCATCTCACCGAGGCCCTTGAACCGCTGGATGTCGTCCGGCTTGGCGTTCGGCTTCTTCTGCTGGCGCAGTGCGATCAGCCCGTCGCGCTCCCGGTCGGAGTAGGCGTACTGGGCGTCGTCACCCTTCTTGTTCCACTTGATCTTGTAGAGCGGCGGGGCGGCCAGGTAGACGTGGCCCATTTCGACGAGCGGCCGCATGAACCGGAACAGCAGGGTCAGCAGCAGGGTCTGGATGTGCTGGCCGTCGACGTCGGCGTCGGCCATCAGCACCACCTTGTGGTAGCGCAGCTTCTCCATGTCGAAGTCGTCGTGGATGCCGGTGCCCAGGGCGGTGATCAGCGCCTGGACCTCGTTGTTCTTCAGCACCCGGTCGATCCGGGCCTTCTCCACGTTGAGGATCTTGCCGCGGATCGGCAGGATCGCCTGGGTACGCGGGTCGCGACCCTGCTTGGCCGAGCCGCCGGCCGAGTCGCCCTCGACGATGAAGACCTCGGATTCGCGCGGGTCGGTGGACTGGCAGTCGGCCAGCTTGCCGGGCATCGAGCCGGATTCCAGCAGCGACTTGCGGCGGGCCAGCTTGCGGGCCTGCTGGGCGGCGATGCGGGCGCGGGCGGCCTGGGAGGCCTTGGTGATGATGATCTTCGCTTCGGCGGGGTTGCGGTCCAGCCAGTCGACCAGCCGGTCATTGCAGACCCGCTGGACGAAGCTCTTGACCGGGGTGTTGCCGAGTTTGGTCTTGGTCTGACCCTCGAACTGCGGGTTGGTCAGCTTGACCGAGATGATCGCGGCCAAGCCCTCGCGGATGTCCTCACCGGAGAGCTTCTCATCGCCCTTGAGCAGCTTCTTGTCGGCGCCGTACCGGTTGACCACGCTGGTCAGCGCGGCCCGGAAGCCTTCCTCGTGGGTGCCGCCCTCGTGGGTGTTGATGTTGTTGGCGAAGGTGTAGACCGACTCGCCGTACGACTCGTTCCACTGCATGGCGATCTCGAGGGACATGCCCTCTTCCTCGGAACCGAACTCGATCACGGTCTTGTGGATCGGGGTCTTCGAGGCGTTGAGGTGGCGGACGAAGTCGGCGATGCCGCCGTCGTACTTGAAGGTGACCTCGCGCGGCTTGCCGTCCTCGTCCTCGGCGACCCGCTCGTCGAGCAGGTGGATGGTGAGGCCGCGGGTGAGGAAGGCCATCTCCTGAAGGCGCCGGTAGATGGTCTGGAAGTCGAAGTCGACCGTCTCGAAGACGTCCGGGTCGGGCCAGAAGGAGACCGCCGAGCCGGTGCGGTCGGTGGGCTCACCCTTCTCCAGGGTGCTGGGCTTGGAGTGGTCGTACTGCTGCCGCCAGACGAAGCCGTCCTTGTGGATCTCGACGGCCATCTTGGTGGAGAGCGCGTTCACCACGGAGACGCCGACGCCGTGCAGGCCGCCGGAGACGGCGTACGCCTTGCCGTCGAACTTGCCGCCGGCGTGCAGCACGGTCAACGCGACCTCGACTCCGGGCTTCTTCAGCTTGGGGTGCAGGTCGACCGGGAAGCCCCGGCCGTTGTCGGTGACCCGGACCCCGCCGTCGGCGAGCAGCACGACGTCGATGGTGTCGCAGTATCCGGCCATCGCCTCGTCGACCGCGTTGTCGACGACCTCCCACACCAGGTGGTGCAGACCGCGTTCGCCGGTCGAGCCGATGTACATACCGGGCCGCTTGCGGACCGCCTCCAGCCCTTCGAGGACGGTGATCGACTCGGCCCCGTACTGCTGATTTTCCTGCGCTGCCACCCTCGGCCACTTTCTCGCACCCGGCGTGCCGTCAGGCACGTCGGACGCGGGTTCGGCGGACAGGGCGCGACGTCGGCGCGCGGACCGGTACCTGGGACAATTCCGGAGTACGGGTCGAACGCGCCGGTCGCCGCGGTTGCCCGCGGATCGCGATCGGCTCGACCCGAGTCGGACAAGTTTCGCCGGCCCGCACCGGGCCCACGAAGCGTCGCTCCGCACCGGGTCTTCGTCTCACGCCAATCTTACTGTGCGGGGGCGATAGAACCACCACTCGGCACCCCTTCGCGGGGGCTCAGATTCACGTAGCGGGCCGAACCGCGCCGTCTGCGACTCCCCCTACACGCCAAGGCATGATCAGCCGATCTGCCGCGTGACGGCGATGCAGGCCGGGGGTCCGACACTCCCCGACCCGGAGCCGGTACCGTCCACGGCGGGCTTTTTCCGGCACCAGGGTCAACGGTCGGCCTTGATCTTTCTGGGCCGGAACCGGACGATCGACCCGATCAGACTCGACCTGTGCATGTGAGAGGTGGACACCAGATGGGGCTGGACAACGTCGCGGTCCAGTGGCCGCGGACCGGCCGCTTCTACGACCCGGTCGCACCGGCCGAGTTCGTCGACTTCGGCGACATCGTCGATGTGCCGGGGATCTCGGCCCCGACCGCCGCGCTAGCGGAACTGATCGCGAAGACCGGCACCGTCCGGGCGACCGCGTACACCGAGGTGGTGGATCTGATCCTCGGTCTGGACGGGGTGCTCTACGCCACCGAGGCGGCGGCGGAGGACGAGGATCCGGTCATCGACCCGGACGGGTGCGCCTGGATCGCCGGCGGCATCGAGCGGTTCGTCGCCGCGCACCGGCCGCACGGTGAGGCGGTCAGCTTCGAGTCCGTCGGGGTGGTGCTGCGCTCGCTGCTGGCCGACGGTCGCCTGGCCGAGCAGCAGCTGCGTTGGCTGGACAGTCGGCTGGAGGCGCTGCGCGACGACAGCGGGGCCGCACCCCAGTGGACCTTCACCTGTGCGGAGCTGAGTGTGGTGGCGGCCTTCTACCGGCGCTGCGCGGACCGGGGCTTCGCGGTGTACGCGGACTCGGCGGCGCCGCGCCGGGCGGTCCAGCCGTAGGCCGTCAGCCGTAGGTGTCGCGGGGGCCTCGGCCGCGTACCCGGCGGGGGCCCCGGGACCAGGAGGGCGCGGCCGGGCCGTGGATGTGCAGTTTGCGTACGACATTGTGGCCGATCTCACGGCCGATCTGTTGCAGTAGGGAGCCGGCTAGCAGGCGCAGTTGGGTGGCCCAGGCGGTGGACCGGGCCTCCACGGTCAGTTCGCCGTTCTCCAGCTTGACCGGTCGACTGTGTTGGGCCACCTCCGGCCCGACGACCCGTTCCCAGGCCCCGAAGACGGTCGCCTCGGCGGCCGGTTGTTGCCAACCTCGCGCCTTGACCAGTCGGTTCAGCACGGCACCGAGGGGTTGGGGGTCGCGGGGGTCCGGTCCGGGGCCGGAGTAGCCGCGCAGCCGCCGTTCACCGCCGGCCCCGTCGGTGGTACGGCGGCGGGGGCGTGCGGCCGTGGCCCGGCGGGCCTTGGCCGCGTCGAGCACCGCCCGGGCCAGTTCCGGCCCGGACACCCCCTCCGGCACCTCGGGAGTCCCGCCCGGTGTCCGGTCGCCGCCCTCGGCGGGGTGTTTCGACTCATCCGGCACGTCGTACCGTCCCCTCCGCCACCTCGTACCGGGCGCCGCGGAGGGCCTCGGGTACGTCGTCGGCGACCGCGCAGGTGACCAGCAGTTGACTGGCCCCGCTGACCAGTTCGGCGAGCCGTTCCCGGCGGCCGGCGTCCAGTTCGGCGAAGACGTCGTCGAGGACGAGTACGGGTTCGATGCCGTCGTCGCGCAGCAGGTCGTAGCCGGCCAGCCGCAGCGCCAGGGCGTACGACCAGGATTCGCCGTGGCTGGCGTACCCCTTGGCGGGCAGGGGTCCGAGGCTGAGGGTCAGGTCGTCGCGGTGCGGGCCGACCAGGGTGGTGCCCCGCTCGATCTCGGCGGAACGTTGCTGCTCCAGGGCGGCGGCGAGCAGTTTGGCGAGGTTCTCCCGGTCGGCGATCGGCTCGGTCAGTTCGACGCAGGGCCGGTAGGCGATGGTGGCCGCGCCCCGCCCGGCGGCGACCGCCTCGTACGCCTTGGCGACGTGTGGGGTCAACGCGGCGACCAGTTCCAGTCGGCCGGCGAGCAGTTCGGCGCCGTGTCGGGCCAGGTGGGTGTCCCAGACGGCCAGGGTGGACAGGTCCCCGCCGCGGGTGCCGCCGGTCTTGCGGGCCAGGTACGCGGTACGCAGCAGGGCGTTGCGTTGTTTGACCACCCGGTCGTAGTCGGCGCGTACGCCCGCGTAGCGGGGTTGGCGCAGCACCAGCAGGTCGTCCAGGTAGCGGCGGCGTTCGGCGGGGTCGCCCCGGACGAGTTCGAGATCCTCCGGGGCGAAGAGCACCAGCCGTAGTGCGCCGAGCACGTCGCGGGCGCGGCGGGCCGGGGAGCGGCCCAGTCGGGCCCGGTTGGCCTTACCGGGCACGATCTCCAGTTCGACGAGCAGTTCCCGACCCTGGTGTACGACCGCGCACCGGATCACCGCGGCGGAGGCACCCATCCGGACCAGTGGCGCGTCCGTGGCGACCCGGTGGGAGTCCAGGGTCGCCACGTAGCCGAGCGCCTCCACCAGGTTGGTCTTGCCGACCCCGTTGGCGCCGATCAGGATGTTCGGTCCCGGTTCGAGGTCGACACCGATCCGCTCGTACGAGCGGAAGTCGACCAGTTCGAGCCGGCGGACGTACACGGGGGCCGGGTGCCGGTCAGCGCTTGCGTACGGCGTGGCCGCCGAACTGTTGGCGCAGTGCGGAGACGGCCTTCAGGGCCGGCGACTCCTCCTGGCGGGAGGCGAACCGGGCGTACAGCGAGGCGGTGATGACGTGTAGGGGTACGGCCAGGCGGACCGCCTCGTCGACCGTCCAGCGGCCCTCGCCGGTGTCCTCGGTGTAGTCGGTCAGCTGGGCCAACTCCGGGTCCTCGTCGAGCGCCCGGTCGAGCAGGTCCAGCAGCCAGGAGCGCACCACGGTGCCTTCCCGCCAGGACTTGATCACCCCGGGCACGTTGGTGACCAGCTCGGAGGCGGTCATCAGCTCGTAGCCCTCGGCGTAGGCGTGCATCAGGCCGTACTCGATGCCGTTGTGCACCATCTTGGCGTAGTGGCCGGCACCGACCGGACCGGCGTGCACGAAGCCGTACTCGCTCTCGGGCTTGAGGGCCTCGAAGATCGGCATGAGTCGCTCGACGTGCTCCTCGGAGCCTCCGACCATCAGGCCGTAGCCGTTCTGCCGGCCCCAGACACCCCCGGAGACCCCCACGTCGACGTAGCCGATGCCGCGCTTGTTGAGGCGTTCGGCGCGCGGGGCGTCGTCGCTGAAGCGCGAGTTGCCGCCGTCGATGATGATGTCGCCTTCGCCGAGCACCTCGGCCAGTTCGTCGATGGTGGCGTCGGTGACGGCGGCGGGCACCATCACCCAGACCGCGCGGGGGGCCGCCAACTTCTCGGCCAGTTCCGCGACGTTCGCGACATCACTCAGCTCCGCGTTGTGGTCCAAACCGACCACCTCGTGTCCGGCGGCGCGCAGTCGCTCGCGCATGTTGCCGCCCATCCGACCGAGGCCTACCAGGCCGAGCTGCATCTCGTGGTTACCTTTCGTGGGGTGCTGGTGCTCTGCGATCAGCGGGATACGCGGATCGGCATGATGAGGTACCGGTACCCACCGATGAGCTCGCCATCCTCGCCGGCAGGGGAAATCACCGCGGGCTTGAAGGCGTCGACGAACTGCAGTACGGCGAACTGGGCGCCGAGGTTTGACAGCCCGTCGATGAGGTACTGCGGGTTGAAACCGATGGTCAGGGGTTCGCCGGTGAAGGTGGCCTCCATGGCCTCGCTGGCCCGGGCCTCCTCGGTGCCGCCGGCCTCGACGACCAGCCCGTCGGCGCTGAAGCTGAGCAGTACGGGGGTGGTGCGTTCGGCGACCAGGGCCACCCGCTTGACGACCTCGATGAGGGTGCTCACCGGCACCCGGGCCTCGGCGTTGTGGCTGGCGGGGAAGAGCGAGCGCACCGGCGGGTAGTTGGCCCCGTCGAGCAGCCGGCTGGTGGTGCGCCGGGTGCCGCCGGAGAATCCGATCATCCCCTCGCCGGCCGAGCCCTGGGACAGGGCCATGGTGACCTGGCCGCCCAGCGGCCCGAGGGCCTTGGCGGTGTCGTTGAGGGTGCGGGCCGGCACCAGGGCGTTGATGCTGATCTGCGGGTCGTCCGGGTTCCACTCCATCTCGCGCAGCGCCAGGCGGTAGCGGTCGGTGGCGAGCATGGACAGGGTGCCACCGGACAACTCGACCCGGACCCCGGTCATCATCGGCAGGGTCTCGTCCCGGCTGGCCGCGACGGCCACCTGGGCGACGGCGGCGGCGAAGGCGGCCGCGTCGATCGTGCCGGCGCTCTCCGGCATCTCCGGCAGGGTGGGGTAGTCCTCCACCGGCATGGTGGGCAGGGTGAACCGGGCGCTGCCGCAGACCAGTTCGAGGTGTGCCCCCACTGCGGCGATGTCCACCGGCTTGCCGGGCAGGGCCTTGGTGATCTCGGCCAGCAGGCGGCCGGAGACCAGCGCGGCGCCGTCGGCGTCGCCCTGCACCTCCACGGTCACCTGGCTGGAGACCTCGTAGTCGAAGCCGGAAACCTGCAGGGTGCCGTCGGTGACACGGAGCATCACGCCGGCCAGCACCGGCACGGACGGCCGGTTGGGCAGGCTCTTGGCGGTCCAGGCCACGGCCTCGGCGAGCGCGTCGCGCTCCACTCGGAACTTCATCAATGCCTCCGCGTCGACGTCGACGTCGTCAACTCTCTCATGCCGGCCGCTGCCCACTGACCCGCCTGGCGTGCGGTACCCCTCGCACCTTAGGGCGCGAGGGTATCGGCTGTGTGTCCGACCCCGCGGATCGTGTCGATGCTGACGCGGTCTGCGGCAGCAATCGAGACGATCCACAGGAAGTCCAACGGTGATGATTGGTTTTCGTTCTTTTAGAAGAGATAACCCATCGTCTTCATCGCACCTGTGCAAACTGTGGAGAACTCTCGTCTGCCCTGGTCAGAGCGTTGCGGGCCGGTGGGTTTCTTGTGGACAACCCGGGGTACAACCTGCTGCTTCGTCCACAGGTGGTCTCCGCGTCCCCAGTTGTCCACCGTCGTCCACTGGTTATCCACCGGTTATCCACCGACTTTCTCCCCAGCCCTGTGGATCGGGGTGGACCGGATCAGGCTCGTTTTCCCCAGAACCTTCAACAGGTTGCCCACAGGGGGGTCCTGGGCGGTGGACAGAGCGAGCGGTTGTCCACAGGCGTCCACAGGCGTCCACAACCCTGTCCCCAGCTTTTCTCCACAGCCTGTGGGTAACCGGCCATATGCAGCGCGTGGTTATCCACAGCCTGTGGGTGAGGAGTTGTGGACAACGAGTGGGCGCCTGTGGGGTCACGGCCTCGATGCTGTGGTCTACACCTCGTCGAGAGTCAACTCTGCGGCACCAGAAAGCCCGGCCGGGTGGTCCCGGCCGGGCTGCTGTGGAGACGTACGTCTCTCAGGTGTTCTGCTTGATCCGGTTGGTCAGCTCGGCGATCTGGTTGTAGAGCGAGCGCCGTTCGGCCATCTGCTGGCGGATCTTCCGGTCGGCGTGCATGACGGTGGTGTGGTCCCGGCCACCGAAGGCCTGGCCGATGCGGGGCAGCGACAGGTCGGTCAGCTCGCGACACAGGTACATGGCCACCTGGCGGGCGTTGACGAGCACCCGGGAGCGGGAGTGGCCCCGCAGGTCCTCCAGGCTGACACCGAAGTAGTCGGCGGTGGAGACCATGATCTGGTCGGCGGTGATCTCCGGGCCGGCGCCGTCCGGGATGAAGTCCCGCAGCACCTCCTCGGCCAGGGACAGCTCGACACTGGAGCGGGTCAGGCTGGCGAAGGCGGTGACCCTGATCAGGGCCCCCTCCAACTCCCGGATCGAGTTGGACACCCGGGAGGCGATGAACTCCAGCACGTCCGGCGGGGCGTACAGCCGCTCCTGCGCCGCCTTCTTCTGCAGGATCGCGATCCGGGTCTCCAGGTCCGGCGGCTGGATGTCGGCCAGCAGGCCCCACTCGAAGCGGGTCCGCAACCGGTCCTCCAGGGTCGCCAGCTGCTTCGGCGAGCGGTCCGAGGTGATCACGATCTGCTTGTTGGCGTTGTGCAGGGTGTTGAAGGTGTGGAAGAACTCCTCCTGGGTCCGCTCGCGGTTCTCCAGGAACTGAATGTCGTCGATCAGCAGGATGTCGACATCGCGGTAGCGGCGCTGGAAGGCGCTGGTCTTGTCGTCCCGCAGGGAGTTGATGAAGTCGTTGGTGAACTCCTCGGTCGAGACGTACCGGACCGAGCGGGCGTTGCCCAGGGTGGTGGCGTAGTGCCCGATGGCGTGCAGCAGGTGGGTCTTGCCCAGCCCGGAGCTGCCGTAGATGAACAACGGGTTGTACGCCTTCGCCGGTGACTCGGCCACCGCGACCGAGGCGGCGTGGGCGAAGCGGTTGGACGAGCCGATGACGAAGGTCTCGAACATGTACTTCGGGTTGAGCCGGTTACCGCCGCTGTCCGCACCGGCCGGCAGCCGCCGGTCGTCGCGGGAGCGGTGATCCTGGCCACTACGACCGGGACCGCTGTCCGTGCCGCCGTCGCCCGGCATCGGGCGCATCAGGTGCTGGTCGCGGGGAGGCTCGCCGTACCGGCCGCCGAATCCGTGCGGGCCGCTGGGCGGCGGATCCACCCGGCCGGCCTGTTCCGTGTAACCGAGTCGCTGGGCCGGCCGCCGAGCGTCACCCGGCCGGCTCGGCTCTACGAAGGCCGTACCGAAGAGGGTCTCCTGACCCTCGGCCACGGGCGGACCGGTACGCGGGCCGGCGGTGGCGTCGGCGGGGTGGGGGGCCTCCGGTGCCGGGCGATCGAACCGGTGGGGGTGGTGCTGCTCGGGGATGAGCGGCAGCTGCTGGCGGTCCTCGGTCGGCGCGTCCGGCGCGGCGGGGCCGTCGAAGTCGACCGGGCCGCCGTCGTGCGCCCCCGCGCCCGGCTCCGGAGCGCTGCGGTAGACCGTGCCTTCGGTACGGCCGTCCTCGGGCAGCCGAACGGTGACCGCCACCTGTATCGGTCGGCCGAGCCGGCGGGTGAGAGCCTCGGTGATGGCCGGCCGCAACCGCGACTCGATCACATCTCGGGTGAAGGCGTCGGGCACGGACAGCAGCACGGTGTCCTCGACGATGGCCCGCAACCGGGTCAGTCGCAGGTACGCCCGCTGCTGCGCGGAGATGATCTCGTCGGCGAGTTCATCCGTGGTCGCCGTCCACACCGCGGCAAGGTCGGTCGTACCGGCCACCGTCGTGCCACCCCCTCGCCTCTGCTCCCGGATGCCGCTGTCCCCCCGGCCATCCGGGAGGCCCAGTGCCGGGCAGGTGTGACCGGTAGCCCACCCGTCGTCCCACCCGGTCGTTCTCCACAAGTTATCCACAGCCTGTGTACCGACCGATTGTGGCCGCCTGCCGGGCGTGGGTCGGACCTACCCCCTGCCATGGCCGGGTGCTGAAGCGGGGTTCACCGTGCCGAACGATTCACCACCGTGTCCGGTCTTGCCCTGCCGGCGACATCCCGGACCTGGAGACGCTGACCGCAATCGGGCACGGTAACAGCGATGTCGCCGCATCATCAACCGTCGACGCGCCTGGCACCTTGTCGGCATCAGTGAAAACAGCCCCTTCGGTCCTCCTTCGTCCCAGGTGACCGTACGGGTCCCGCTGGTTTGACGGTCATTGCACCCCGACCTACGCTGGAGGGGCTGCTCTCACGCCCTCTGCTAGGGTGATGGGTGCTCGCTGCCTGTGAGGGCTCCCGACGTTCCTGAGATGTCGCGGAGTGTGCGCTCGTCGCACCCGTCCGGGCAGCACCGATCGAGGCCGCCACGCGGCGGCCTGGCCCACCATGACCTCGGCGACTGATGCCGTGGCCGTCCGACAACGGAGAGCCTGACGTGAGCAAGCGCACCTACCAGCCGAACAACCGCCGGCGCGCGAAGACCCACGGCTTCCGGCTGCGTATGCGCACCCGGGCCGGCCGCGCCATCCTTTCGACCCGTCGCGCCAAGGGTCGCGCCCGCCTGTCGGCCTGAGGCCGACCGGGCCCGCTCCCGGGGAACTGGCAGTCGTGCTGACAGCCGCGCATCGACTGCGGCGCAGCAGCGACTTCGCCGCAGCGGTTCGCGGTGGCCGTCGGGCTGGTCGAGGCACCCTGGTGGTGCATCTGACACTACCGGCGGTTACCGGAGGCACACCAGACGTAACACCGGAACCGGCACGGGGTGGCACGGAGGAGAACTCCGCGCCGGTGTCCCGTGCCGGTTTCGTGGTTTCCAAGGCCGTGGGGCCGGCGGTGGTCCGGAACAAGGTCCGTCGCCGGTTGCGGCATCTGGTCCGGGAGCGGCTGGCGGACCTACCGCCCGGGAGCACCCTCGTCGTACGGGCCCTGCCGGCCGCTGCGGAGGCCACCTACCAGCGCCTCGGTGCCGACCTGGACGACGCTCTGAGCGCCGCCCGGACCAGCCGGGGGCGGCGACGGTGAGCACCCAGCCGCCGGTGGGCCCGCCGACCAGCCTCGGTGCCCGGATGCTGACCCTGCCCATCATCGCGTACCGTCGGTGGATAAGTCCGGCACTGCCGGCCCGCTGTCGGTTCTACCCGTCCTGTAGCGCGTACGCCCTGGAGGCGGTCACCCGACACGGCGCCTTTCGGGGAGCCGGGCTGACGGTCCGGCGACTGTCGCGCTGCCATCCATTCAATCCTGGTGGATACGACCCGGTACCGGAGCCGGGCGACCGCCGAGCTGCCGACGTGACTGGAGCCTGAGTGTTTAGTCTCGACTGGATCTACTACGCGATCTCGTGGATCCTGCTGGCCTGGCATTCGGCCTGGGACGCCATCGGGGTTCCGGACACCACGGTCATCGGCACCAACTGGTCCTGGATCCTGGCCATCATCTTCCTGGTGGTCACCGTCCGGGTGATCCTCTTCCCGATCTTCGTCAAGCAGATCAAGTCGCAGCGGGCGATGCAGGCGCTTCAGCCGCAGGTGAAGGCCCTGCAGGAGAAGCACAAGGGTGACCGGGAGACGCTCCAGAAAGAGATGATGGAGCTCTATCGGAAGGAAAAGGCCAACCCGTTGATGGGCTGCCTTCCGATGTTCCTCCAGATCCCGGTCTTCCTCGGCCTCTTCCACGTGCTGCGCCGGCTGAACCCGGATCCGGGGAAGACCAACAAGGACATCTACGGCTGGACGGTCGAGCAGTTCAACAGCGCCTCGGACGCCACCCTGTTCACCGCCCCGATCGCCAGCAAGTTCGGCTCCACGGCGGCGGAGCTGGCCCAGCTCGGGGCCAACGGCACCACCGTCAAGATCATGGCCGGTGTGCTGGTGCTGGTGATGATGGGCACCACCTACCTCACCAGCCGTCAGATGATCCTCAAGACCGGCTGGGCGGAGGACCCCCAGCAGCGGATGATCCAGCGCCTGATGCTCTACGGCATCCCGCTGTCCCTGTTGGTCTCCGGCGCGATCTTCCCGATCGGTGTGATCATCTACTGGGTCACCAACAACCTCTTCACCCTCGGCCAGCAGCAGTGGGTGCTGCGGAAGTTCCCCCCGCCGGTGACCGCTACCAGCAAGCCGGGCACCGGCAAGCAGCAGCCGGCGAAGACCACCGGCCTGTTCGGCCGCAGCAAGCCCGCCCCGGAGCCGACCAAGCCGGCCGCGCCGAAGGTCGCCGGCCCGAAGCCGGGGGCCAAGCCGGCCAACCCGAAGAAGGGCCGCCCCGCCAAGCGGCAGGGCTGAACCCTCCGGGCCGTCGCCGGGAAGCCGGTGACGGCCCGTCGCGTGACGTGCTGCCGCCGAGAGGCCGGCGCCGCAGGCGGGAAGCGCCGCGCAGGTCGCGGTGGAGGGGCGAGACTGCCCCTACAGACGTGCCCGTGGGCACCGGCGAGGTCCCGCCGGCCCCGGGGAACCAGCGGACCGCAGGTCCGGCCGAGCGAGTACGGAGATGAACCGTGACCGACACCAGCATCCCCCGCGCCGACCAGCCCACGGACGAGGAGCCGACTGCGGCGGCTCCGGTAGACGGCGAGCCTGAGGCGACCGAGGCGGCGCCGTCCAAGAGTGAGGGCGACCTGTTCCGGCAGAGTGAGATCGCAGCCGACTATGTCGAGGGGCTCCTCGACATCCTCGACTACGACGGCGACATCGACGAGTTGGTGTCCGGTGGTCGACCGGTGGTCGAGGTGGTCGGCGGCCGCCTGCAGAATCTCGTCGGCCAGCGGGGTGCCACCCTCGAAGCCCTCCAGGAGTTGGCCCGACTGGCCGTCTTCCGGCAGACCGGGTCACCCAGCCGACTGCTGCTCGACGTGGGTGGCTACCGGGCCGGCCGGCGCAAGGAACTGGCCGCGGTGGCGCGTAACGCCGTCGAGAAGGTCAAGGAGCACGGCGAGGCGGTGCGGCTGGAGCCGATGTCCGCCTTCGAGCGTAAGTGCGTGCACGACGTGGTGAACGCGATCGACGGGGTGGAGAGCGAGTCTGAAGGTGTCGAGCCCAACCGGCGGATCGTCGTCCGCCCCGCGGACTGAGCGGGTGAACCGAGACGACCTCCAGGGTGTCCCGACCGGCCCGGGTGGCGCGCCGCCCGGGCCGCCGGCTGTCCGGCCCGGACACCCTGCCTCGCCCGACCCGACCGTGGCGGTGTTGCCACCGGAGTTGGCCGGGGCGGCCGGGCGGCTCTTCGGTGATCGGCTTGACCTGGCTGCCGCGTACGCCGAACTGCTGGCCACCGACGGTGTCGTACGCGGCCTCATCGGGCCCCGCGAGGCACCTCGGATCTGGGACCGGCATCTGCTGAACTGCGCGGTGGTGGGTGAGTTGATTCCAAACGGCGCCACCGTGATCGACGTGGGGTCCGGGGCGGGACTGCCCGGGCTGGTGCTCGCCATCGCCCGTCCCGACCTGCGGGTGACCTTGCTGGAACCACTGGCCCGTCGCACCGCCTTCCTCACCGAGGCGGTGGAGGAGTTGGGGCTGGACGTTGAGGTGCGGCGAGGTCGGGCCGAGGAGGCCGCGACGGGACCCGACCCGTTGCAGGCCGACGTGGTGACCGCCCGTGCGGTGGCGCCCCTGGACCGACTGGCCGCCTGGTGCCTGCCGCTGGCGGTGCTGGGTGGCCGGCTGGTGGCCCTCAAGGGCGCCTCGGCGGCAGAGGAGATCGTCGAACATGCTCCGGCGGTGCAACGCCTGGGCGGGGCGGAGCCCGTGCTGCACCGGTGCGGCGAGGGCATCATCGACCCGCCCACCGTGGTGGTCGAGATCGCGCGAGACCGTCTGGTGGGTGCTGCGGCCCGTGCCGCGGTCAAGAAGGCCCGGGGAAAGAGGTCCCGCCCGCAGCGGTGAGCGGGGCTCATATTCCCCTCCGGGCGGCGGTCAATGTGGGTGTAATCCGGCGGGTTGCGAACCCAACATGGACCGGCCACGCCCATGGGCCGTAGGCTGGCCGCGCGTCGATAGTGTTGGAGCGGGCGGCGATGGATCTTCTCTTGGCCTGCCCCTCCTGCCGGGCGACACCTCTGCGAGACAACGCGAGTGGCCCGGCTGACGGCTGCGGACCGACCATCCGAAGCGGGCAGGGATGACAGGTGCATGACGACGGCAGGTATGACGATCCGCGCGTGACCGGGTCCGCTGGTGACCCTGTTTCACGTGAAACCGAATACCCGGGTTGGCGGTCCTCCGGGGCCGGGTCGAACCCGTCAGACCCTCACGCGGAGGAGTCCCCAGCGGATGCGCCGTGGCCGCGCAGCGGAGAGGCGGGTCGGGAGGGGCCGGATTCAGCGGCTCGCCCGGGCAATGCCACCCCGGAGGCGCGGGTGATTCCGATCCGTCGAAACACCTCGGCCTCGGCACGTTTCGAGGCGGCACCCTCGTACCAGCCCGTGCCGGACCCTCGGCCTGCGTCCGACACGCCCGCCGGCCCCTACGAGCCGGCAGCACCCGAGGCCGCGTACGTTTCACGTGAAACCCCGACGCGCGAAGAGGATGACCCACCGTTGGCTATGGAGGCGATGCGCGCCGTGCAGATCCTGAATCCCAGTGGCGAGGTGACAATGCCTCGGCCGGAACGGACCCGGGTGATGTGCGTCGCCAACCAGAAGGGCGGCGTGGGGAAGACCACGACCACGGTCAACCTGGCAGTGGCGCTGGCCCTGCATGGCAACCGGGTACTGGTGGTGGACCTCGACCCGCAGGGCAACGCCTCCACCGGGCTGAACGTTCCGCACCACACCGGGGTGCCGGACGTGTACGACTGCCTGATCAACAGCGTGCCCCTGGAGGAGGTGGCACAGGGGGTTGAGGGCATCCCGAACCTCTGGTGCGTACCGGCCACGATCGACCTGGCCGGCGCGGAGATCGAACTGGTCTCCGTGGTGGCCCGCGAGTCCCGGCTGGCCCGGGCGATCGACGCTTACCCCGGGCACTTCGACTACGTCTTCATCGACTGCCCGCCGTCGCTGGGCCTGTTGACGGTGAACGCCTTGGTGGCCGCCCAGGAGGTTCTCATTCCCATTCAGTGCGAGTACTACGCGCTGGAAGGGCTGAACCAACTGATCAACAACATCAATCTGGTACGCCAACACCTCAACCCGCGGCTTGAGGTGTCCACCATCCTGCTCACCATGTACGACCGGCGTACCCGGCTCGCCGACGCCGTCGAGCAGGATGTGCGGAACCACTTCGGTGACAAGGTGCTGCAGGCGGTCATCCCCCGTAACGTCCGGGTCTCCGAGGCGCCCAGCTACGGCCAGTCGGTGATGACCTACGATCCCGGATCGCGGGGGGCGACGAGTTACTTCGAAGCTGCCCAGGAGATCGCCGAGCGGGGCGTCAAGGAGCCGGTGAGCCGGAATGCGTAGTGCGGATGAGGCGCTGGGAGGCGTGGCATGAAGAACCGTCCTCGGGGCGGTCTGGGACGGGGCCTGGGGGCCCTGATTCCGACCGGACCGGCACCGGATGCCGGTGCTGGTTCTGCCGTGATCCCGGCCGAAGCGAGCGCGGCGCAGGCCGTCGAGATGGCACCTGTGGTGCCGTCGCCGGCTCCGGCGATCGCCCCTGATCCGATCCTGAGCCCGGTGCCCGGCGCACGCTTCGCCGAGATCCCGGTCGACTCGATCGTGCCCAACCCGAAACAGCCCCGGCAGGTCTTTGACGAGGAGGCCCTGGAGGAGCTGAAGACCTCGATCCGGGAGGTCGGCTTCCTCCAACCGATCGTGGTCCGGCAACTCGACGACGAGAAGTTCGAACTCGTCATGGGCGAGCGGCGCTGGCGAGCAGCCCAGGCGGTCGGGCGGGAGACCATCCCGGCGATCGTCCGGGACACCCGCGACGATGCGATGCTCCGGGACGCACTGCTGGAGAACATCCACCGGGCCAATCTGAACCCGCTGGAAGAGGCCGCGGCCTATCAGCAGCTGCTGGAGGAGTTCGGGGCCACCCACGAGGAGCTGGCCCGCCGGATCGGCCGCAGCCGACCGCAGATCTCCAACACCATCAGACTGCTGAACCTGCCGGCACCGGTGCAGCGCCGGGTAGCCGCCGGGGTGCTCTCGGCGGGGCACGCTCGGGCGCTGCTGAGTCTGGAGGACTCCGAGGCCCAGGAGCAGTTGGCGCTGCGGATCGTGGCCGAGGGCCTGTCGGTACGAGCGACGGAAGAGATCGTCGCGCTCTCGCTGAGCGAGGGCACCGGGAAGAAGGAGCCGGCCAAGCGTCGGGCCAAGCCGCACGCCCCCGGGCTGGATGATCTGGCCGACCGGCTCTCCGATCGCTTCGACACCCGGGTCAAGGTCGACATCGGCCGGAGCAAGGGCAAGATCACTATCGAGTTCGCCACGGTCGACGACCTGGAGCGGATCGTCGACCTCATCGGGGTGGACCGGAATCAGCCGGAGGGCTGAGGGGCGACGACCCCCGACAACGGCCGCATCTTCTTCGGAAGGTGCGGCCGTTCTGCTGGGCCAGTTTCACGTGAAACCGTTCCGGGCCCGTTTCCCGTGAAACGCCGCAGAGGTCGTCGCCTGGGCGCCGGAAGGCTCCTTCCTCAGCCGAGGGCGGGCCAGCAGGTTCGCGGCGGAGGCCACCGGAGCACCGCATGCGGACCGTGCCGAACCTGATCAGTCTCGGAGTTGCCGATCGGGCGTCTCACTGAGGGGCGTGCCGGGCCAAGCCACCAACGGCGGGTGCGTAGGTGCGGGGCGGACAGTCGAGTGGTGTGCCGGGCTGGACATGGGCGGAGACCGCCGGCAGGCCGAGAGTGGGGCCAGGGGTGTAAGAGCCAGGGGTGAACGGGAGTCAGGCCCTATCGACGACGGGCATGTGCCCACCCAGGACATGAAGCTGACTTTGGCGGCCTGAGCGGGAGCCAGGCTGAGTGAAGGCAGTGGGGTGGGGTTCGAATGCCGGACTATCGTTCGGGTGGCCCCAGGGCGACCAGCGGCGACGATCCGGCGGTCACCGCCGGGACCACCGCGAGACCGCAGGGCAGCCCGCCGTCGCGCGCAGGTGACCTGTCGGCCACGATCCCTGTCGAACTGCTTGCCCGCAGAACGGCCTAGCTCTCGTGGAGTGGCCGGGACCGGAGGCTGATCGGCCTCTCTCACGTCCGCCGTCCCAGGCGGGTCGTCACCTTAAGCCAGACACCCGCGTTACCTAGAAGGTCGGCACTCCGTCAGCGGGCGTCGCAGGAGGGACGACGATCGGTCTCCCCGGCGCCCAAGAATCGCATCGAGCCGGTGTTCGGTTTCACGTGAAACGGGCCTCCGGATCCGGGCGGATGTCGCCCCTACAGGTCGTCCAGACCCGGAAATGTTATCCACACCCGTTATCCACAGCCCGGCGCCGTTTCACGTGGAACAACTACCGAAAGCCCTTGTTGAGGCAGGGCTTGCCGGTCTGCCGAGACCATCGGACAGCCTGTGGATATCCCTGGGGACAACGGCCAGGGGCGGCCCGAGTCGACACCGAGACCACCGGCTGAGGCGAACTCGATTCGGGTGGGGACAGGGGTGCCGGACTCGGTTAGGGTCAGCCTCGTGCCCGACACCCCTCCCTCAGTTCCGGACTTCACCCAGTGGCCGTCCTTCCCCTTCGAGGGTGACCTGCGGGTCAAACGCCTCGACGATCCCGTTCCGGTAGAGCCGCCCCGCAAGGGCGAGGCGCACCGGGAATGCACCGCCTGCCAGGCGCCGGACGACGCCTACATCTGGGTCGGTGAGCGGTGGCGCGTGCGTGCGATGGACCGCCCTACCGGCCTGCCGATGGTTCTCATCCTGGAATCCCGATCCCACCTGGACCTGGGGGACCTGCCCAACCTCCTCGCCGCCGAGCTGGGGGTGATGACCGTCCGACTGGAACGCGCCATCCGGTCCCTGGACGGGGTGGCTCGGGTCCATGTCAACCGCTGGGGAGACGGCTCGGCTCACCTGCACATGTGGTTCCTCGCCCGTCCGTACGGGCGGCTCCAGTTGCGGGGAACCTTCCTCTCCCTCTGGGACTCGATCCTGCCGCCCATCTCGGAGGAGAAGTGGCGAGAGAACCTGGCCCTGGTGGCCGCCTGGCTGGCGGAGTTCGGTGGACGTCCGCTGGCCGAGCCGCCCCGAATTCAGTGGCAGGCCCCGTCCAGCCTCGCCGCGCAGTCCGCCCCGGCCAAGGGTGAACCGACCGAGGGCGGGTCGCTGCTGGACGCCATCGGGGAGACCGCGGAGCCTCCCGATGCGCCGGGCGGAGTGGTCGAGCCCGCTACCGAGGCGCCGGCCACCACCCCCTCGGCCGAGGCGGCCGAGGCGGCCGAGGCGGCCGAGGCGTTGCCACCGCAGCGCAGCATCCCGGAACAGGAGGCTGGGTCCGACGCTGAGGAAGTCCCGGCCGAGCCGGAAGAACTGCCGACCGAGGAGGCCGATGCGGCGACCCCGACCGGGCCTACCGCTGGGAGTAAGAAAGCGACTTCAGGCCCGCAGGCGTGAGCAAACCCGGCCGGCCGCCTTTAGCGACCCCGGCCCGCAGGCGTGAGTAACCTCCGGCCCGCAGGCCGTGAACGAACGGCGTGAAGTCAACGGCACCCGCAGGCGTGAGGCAACGGCGCCCCTAGGCGTGCGCGAACGCCCAGCAAGCGTGCGCTAGCGGTGCCAGGAACCGCCCAGACCGAGCGGGCACGCAACCGGGTACTCCGGAGGGCTAGGGGGCCGTCGAGCTGGCCCAAGAGCCCACGCTGTAGCTGGCGCCCGTGGCCAGGTGCTGTGGAGGGGTCAGCGGCGAGCTGCGGCGCGGGCGACCAGGGAACCGATCACCCGGCCGAAGTCCAGCCCGGCCGCCTGCACCGCCAGTGGCAGCAGCGAGGTCTCCGTCATCCCCGGGGAGACGTTGACCTCCAGGACGTGCGGCTGTCCGGCCGCGTCGACGATCAGGTCCACCCGGCTGAGGTCGCGTAGCCCGAGGGCCGCGTGGGCGGCCAGCGCCACCTCGCCCACCGCCTCGGCGACGGCCGGTTCCAGTCGCGCGGGGGTGTGCCAGGTGGTCCGGCCGGCGGTGTAGCGCGCCGCGTAGTCGTAGACGCCGTTGCGCGGCACGATCTCGACCGGCGGCAGAGCCTGGGGCCCGTCGCCCAGGTCGATGACGGAGACCGCTACGTCCATGCCGGGCACGTAGCGCTCCACGAGGGCGGTGGGGTCGTACGCGAAACAACCGACCATGGCGGCCGGCAGGGACCCCGCGTCCCGGACCACGGCGGCGCCGAGGCCGGAACCGCCCTGGGCGGGCTTGACCATCAGCGGCAGCCCCAGCCGGTCGACGATGCGATCCAGCACCGCCACCGCGCCCAACTCGCTGAACCGGTCGTGAGGCAGGGCCACCCAGTCGGGGGTGGCGATGCCGGCTTCCCGGAGCACGGCCTTGGCCGAGGGCTTGTCCCAGGCCAGGCGGGAGGCACGGGCGTCACACCCGACGTACGGGATCCCGCAGAGGTCGAGCACCCCGCGCAGCGAGCCGTCCTCCCCGGTGGCCCCGTGCAGGGCGATCACCACGGCGTCCGGCGGATCGGCGGCCAGCGCCGGCAGCAGGGCCACGTCGGCGTCGCGCAACTCGGCCGGTACCCCGACCGACCGCAGGGCGTCCAGCACCCGGCGGCCCGAGCGCAGCGACACGTCCCGTTCGTACGACAGGCCACCGGCCAGGACGACCACGTGCAGGTCTTCGGCGGTGGGACCGGACACGTCAGTTCCTTCGGCAGCGGCAGCACCCATGTCGGGCATCATGCCAAGTCGGGTCCCGGGGTGTCCGAGCCGGCCTGGCCACGCCGGGTGCCCGGCCCGCCAACCGTGCCGAACACCCGCCGCATGGCGATGTCCTGCTCCATCACGCCGGCCAGCCGGCGCACCCCCTCCCGGATCCGCTCCGGGGGTGGGAAGGAGAAGTTCAGCCGGATGTTGCTGGCCCCGTTGCCGTCGGCGTAGAAACCGGTGCCCGGCACGTAGGCGACCCGGGCGGCGATGGCCCGCGGCATCATCGCCTTCGAGTCCAGCCCGTCCGGCAGGGTGGCCCAGACGAAGAGGCCACCGGCCGGTTTGGTCCACCTGGTCCCGGCCGGCATCAGGTCGGCCAGGGCGGCCAGCATCGCGTCCCGCCGTTCCCGGTAGACCTCCTGGTAGACCTTGAGCTGCTCACGCCAGGGCATGGTGCTCAGGTAGGTGCTGACGGCCGCCTGCGCGTACGCGCTGGGGCAGAGGATCTGGGCCTCGCTGGCGATGACCAGCTTGTCGCGTACGGCGTGTGGGGCCAGGATCCAGCCCACCCGCAGCCCCGGGGCGAAGGTCTTGGAGAAGGTGCTGAGGTAGAAGACCCCGTGGCGGCGCCGGGCCCGCAGGGGTGCGGGGGCCGACCCCTCGAAACCCAGCTGACCGTACGGGTCGTCCTCGACCACCAGCAGACCGGCCCGTTCGCAGATGTCCAGCACCCGCTCCCGGCGCTCCTCGGTCAGCGTCACTCCGGCCGGGTTCTGGTAGGTCGGGATCGTGTAGAGGAACTTGACCCGCCGACCGGCCCGGGCCTGCTCCGCGATGGCCGTCTCCAGGGCCTCCGGGATCAGCCCGTCCTCGTCCATCGGTACGTGCACGACCTGCGCCTGGGCGGCCTGGAAGACCCCGAGAGCGCCGACGTAGGTCGGTCCCTCGGCGAGTACCACGTCACCCGGGTCGAGGAAGAGTCGGGCCACCAGGTCGAGGGCCTGCTGCCCTCCGACGGTCACCACCACGTCGTCCGGTGAAGCCCCGCAGGCCGCGTCGATGCCGGAGAGGGACATCACCTCGCAGATCCGCTCGCGCAGCTCCAGGGTGCCCTGGCCGATGCCGTACTGGAGGGTGGTGGCCCCGTGCTCGCTGCTGAGCCGGCCGAGCATCTCACCCACCGCGTCCAGCGGCAGCGCGGCGATGTACGGGGCACCACCGGCCAGGGAGACGACCTCCGGTCGGCTGGCGACCGCGAACAGGGCCCGGATCTCCGAGGCGGTCATCCCCCGCACCCGGCGGGCGTACCGGTCGGTGTAATCGTCGAGTGTCGTGCCGGTCATGACATCACCTCGATGCTGCGCAGACGGCTCCCGCCCCGGATACCCGGGACTGCGGCGACCATGGCGGCACGGCGCGCCGAGTGCCGATCCTAGCCGCCGGACAGCGCCGACGGCTCGTGTGATTCTTCGCCCGTCCACATACCGGACCGGCCTGCAACCGCCCTGAGGTGGGCGTTCAGCTGTCCTCTCCCGCGTCGCCGATCGGCGGCGTACGATCGCTCGTCGGGGCGGGGATGCGGCGGGTGGCGTCCGAGCCGGTCCCATTGCCGAGCCTAGTGTGGGGAAGCACTCAATGTCGCGACGTCTGGTCAGCCTGACCCTGGACACCCTGGAGGACCTGCCCCGTCCGTGCCGGCAATGTGTCTACTGGGAGCTGGATCCGGTTTCCGCCGACCGTGCCTGTGCGGCTGGTGACCCTGGCCTGGAGAAGGAGGCCTGGGTCTCGCAGACCCTGCTGGAGTGGGGTTCCTGCGGCAAGCTGATCTACGTCGACGGGATGCCGGCCGGGTTCGTCATGTACGCCCCACCGGCGTACGTGCCCCGTTCGATGGCGTTTCCGACCTCACCGGTCTCCGCCGACGCCGTGTTGCTGATGACCGCGAACGTGGTTCCCGCCTTCGCCGGCGGCGGGCTGGGCCGGATGCTGGTGCAGGGGGTCGCCCGTGATCTGACCAAGCGGGGGATCAAGGCGATCGAGGCCTTCGGCGATGCCAAGTTCGGTGACGCGGCCGACCCGGCGGGTGCCTGCGTCGCCCCTGCGGACTTCTTCCTCTCGGTCGGCTTCAAGACCGTCCGGCCGCACCCCCGCTATCCCCGTCTGCGTCTGGAACTGCGGACGGCGTTGAGCTGGAAGTCAGACGTGGAGTACGCGCTGGAGAAGTTGCTCGGCTCGATGAGCCCGGAGTCCCTGCTGCGCCCGGTACGCCCCACCCCGGCCACCCGCTCGACCACCGTCTGAGGGCCACGGACGGCGGCGGTCAGTCGACCACGTTTCCGGCGGCCACGGCGGCCCGCAGTTCACTGACATCGAGGGATCCGGTCGGTACGTCCCGTTCGTCCGGTAGGTACATCCGTTGCACCCCCGCCACGATCGCCTCGACCAGGGTGTCCCGGAACCGGGGTTCGATCAGCCGGGCGCGATCCGTCGGTGAGGTCAGGTAGCCGACCTCGATGCGTACCGCCGGCATCCGGGTGAGTCGCAGCAGGTCCCACGCCTTGGCGTGGGTACGGCAGTCCCGTAGCCCGGTGCGGGCCACGATCTCCCGCTGCACCAGCCCGGCCAGCCGTTCCCCGGTGGCCGAGGTGACCCCGTTGTCGGTGCCGTAGTGGTAGGTGGCGACCCCCTCGGCAGCCGGATTGGGGTGCTCGTCGGTGTGCAGGGAGACGAACACGTCCGCGCCGAGGGAGTTGGCCAGATGCGCCCGGTCGATGTCGGGCAGGCAGGTCTCCGGCGCCGGCCCTCGGGTGAGCTGCACCCGGACCCCGGAGGCGGCGAGCCGACCCTCGAGCCGGCTGGCCAGGTCGTGCATCAGGTCCGCCTCGGTCCACCGCAGGGGCCCGTCGGGTACGACCACCCCGCAGTCGGTGCCGCCGTGGCCCGGGTCGATGACCACCGTCCGGCCGACCAGGGTGGGACCGGACTGCCGGATGGCGTCGGATTCGCGCAGCCACTGGGGTCGACCGCCGACCACCTTGCGGCCGAGTCGGCGTAGCGCCCCCATGGTGTGCGGGCCGCAGGTGCCGTCCGGGGTCAACCCCACCTCCCGCTGGAACTGGGCCACCGCCCGGGAGGTACGGATGCCGTAGATGGCGTCGGCTCGGCCGGCGTCGTACCCCATCTCCAGGAGTCGTTCCTGCAGCGACCGGACATCCTCACCGGTGAGGGGCACCGGCACCGCGTGGTAGAGGGTGCGGGCCCCTAGGCGCCAGCGGGCGGCGTCCAGGGCCCGCCAGGTCTCGGCACCGACCCGACCGTCGACGCTGAGCCCTCGGGACTGCTGGAAGGCCCGTACCGCCCGCTCGGTGGCGGCGTCGAACTCGTCGTCGTACGGGCCGGTGGTCTTGGAGAGGAGGTCCAGGCCGGTGAGTACCGCACGGATCTCGATCACCGCGGGTCCCCGGTCACCGGGACGGATCGGACGCACGCACGACCCCCTCTGTACGGTCGGTGGCTGGCCAGGCCTGACGGCGGTGGCTGCACCGCGACGAGGACCAGGTGGTCACCGGCCTCCGGCGGCCTCCCGGTTCGAGGTTATGCGCTGGCGATCCGCAGGGATGCAAAACGCCTCGACCCCGTTCCGGCGGACCGGACACGGGGTCGAGACGACGGGGCTTGCGAAGCTCAGAGGGCCGACTGGATGAGCTTGACCAGCTCGCCCTTGGGCTTGGCGCCGGCGATCGACTGCACCGGCTGGCCGTTCTTGAACACGGTGAGGGTCGGCACCGACATCACCCGGTAGGCGCGGGCCGTCTCCGGGTTCTCGTCGATGTTGAGCTTGACGATGCTGACCTGGTCGCCCATCTCGCCGGCGATCTCCTCCAGCAGCGGCGACACCTTGCGGCACGGTCCGCACCATTCGGCCCAGAAGTCCACCAAGACCGGCTTGTCGGACTGGAGTACGTCGACAACGAAACTAGCGTCGGTGACCGACTTGGTTGCTCCCACTTTTGGCTCCTCCTGCTTCGGTGTGTCTCGTTCAGCCCTGGGGCAGCGTGGCGATGAAGCGTTCTGCGTCGAGTGCGGCGGCGCAACCGGTGCCGGCTGCGGTGATGGCCTGCCGGTAGGTGTGGTCGACCAGGTCACCGGCGGCGAAGACACCCGGGATGTTGGTCCGGGTGCTCGGTGCCTCGACCTTCACGTACCCCTCGTCGTCCATCTCCACCTGCCCGCGGAACAGTTCGCTGCGGGGGTCGTGGCCGATCGCCACGAAGACGCCGGTGACGTCGAGCACCTTGGTCTCGCCGGTGTGCACATTGCGGACCCGGGCTCCGGTGACCTTGCCGTCCGCGCCGAGGATCTCCTCCACCACGGTGTTCCACTCGACCTTGATCTTGTCGTTGCTCAGCGCCCGCTCGGCCATGATCTTGCTGGCCCGGAAGGAGTCCCGGCGGTGGATGATGGTCACCGACTCGGCGAAACGGGTGAGGAAGTCGGCCTCCTCCATCGCGGAGTCACCGCCGCCGACCACCACGATGTGCTGGTTACGGAAGAAGAAGCCGTCGCAGGTGGCGCAGGAGGAGACGCCGTGGCCCAGGTACTCCTGCTCACCCGGTACGCCCAGCGGACGCCAGGCGGAGCCGGTGGCGAGGATGACCGCCCGGGCCCGGTAGGCGCTCTCGCCGACCCAGACCGTGCTCACCGCGCCCGGGTGGCCGGTGTCGGTCAACTCGACCCGGGTGACGTCATCGGTGAGGAACTCCGCGCCGAACCGCTCGGCCTGCTTGCGCATGTTGTCCATCAGCTCGGGGCCGAGAATGCCGTCCGCGAAGCCGGGGAAGTTCTCCACCTCGGTGGTGGTCATCAGCGCGCCGCCGGACTGGACGCCCTCGATGATCAAAGGCTTGAGGTTGGCCCGGGCGGCGTAGACCGCCGCGGTGTAGCCGGCCGGCCCGGAGCCGATGATGATGAGGTTGCGGACCTCGTCCACTGCCGTCTCCCAATCGTGTTGACTTAGTCGGCACCGGCGGTTGTGCCGATGTCGAGCCGAGTGCCGACGCGGCGGCAACTGACTTGCAGAACGTCATCGTAGGAACCGGAGATTCCCGAGCCGGTCATCCGGTGGGTCGCGTCACGGGGGCGACCAAAGTTCTCGGCGGCCGCGGACTCACCCTACCCGCGTCCGATAGCGGCTGTCCGAGCCGGACCCGGCGATACCACACTCGGGACCGCTGACCCACGCCCAGCGGGCACCGGAGGCGTCGACGAACCGGACCACCAGCGCCGGGAGCCCTTGGAAGCGGGCGTACTCGATGTCCTCGAAGACCAACGGCCGGGCACCGTGTTCGGTGCCGATGTCCGCCAGGCAGGCGGCCAGCGCCGACTGGTCGTCGAGCCGGGCCAGGTCGGCCGGACCGGCCATCCGCTCGTCACCGGCGTCCGGCGCTGCGGTACCGGCGAAGGCGCTGATCCTCGCCTCCGGCTCCTGGGTCAGTTCCTGGGGGGTGTAGTCCCGGGCGGTGTACCGCTGCGGGGTGCCCTGGGTGACCGGGGCGCGGTGTGGTTCGGCACCGGCTGCGGCCTGCTCGGGACCCTCCTGGCCCTCGTGGACGTACGGGCTGGTGACCGGCTCGTTCAGCGCGGTGTCCGCCGTCGTGTCTCCGCCGGAGTCCGGCCGGGCCAGTTGCAGGGCCCCCAGGCCGACGACCGCCGCGGCAGCCAGGGCCACCGGCCCGGCGATCCGGGCCCAGCGGCGGCTTCGCCGACCCGGCCGGGTGGCCGTGCGGTCTCGACCAGGTCGCGGTGCACCCTCCGGACGGCGGCCACCGAGCGGCTGGGCCGGCACCAGAGGCGGCAGCCCACCTCCGGCGTGGTCCACCTCCGTGCCCGGCAGGTCCGGGGCCGGTGAATCAGGGCCGGCCGGCAGCTCAGCGGCGTCCAGCGCGGCGAGGATCCGGTCGGCGACGTCGACCGGCATGGTCAGGGTGGGTTCGCCCCAGCCCAGCAGATCGGCGCGGACTTCGGCGACGGCCGGTGCGAGCAGGGCGTACGCCTGAGCCCAGGACGGATCCTGGGCGATCAGCCGGGCCACCTCGTCCTGTTCCGGAGTGCCCTCCAGGGCACCGCCGAGGTAGTCGGCGAGCAGGTCGTGGTCGACCTCGCTGAACTCCTCGGCAGTCACGCTTCCTCCTGGTCGACATCCGGCCCCCAGGACCGTCCTGACCCCGATCGGACGCCCCGCCGGGCTCCCGGGTTCCCTCCGGTGACCGCCGGCACTTCCGGGGCCGGCTCGTCACTCCCGGTTCGCAGGTTGCCGAGGAGCACCGCCAGCCGGGCCCGACCGCGGGCGCACCGACTTTTGACCGTCCCCTCGGCCACGCCGAGGATCAGGGCCACCTCGGCCACCGGGTAGCCCTGCACGTCCACCAGGATCAGCGCGGCCCGCTGCTCGACCGGCAGGGTGGCCAGGGCCGCCCGGACGGTCAGGGCGGTGTCGTGGTCGCGTACGGGTGCGGCCGGCTCGACCCCGCCGGTGCCGTGCCCCTCACGCGGCTCCCGGGTGCCGTCGGGCAGCGGCACGGTCGGATGGGCCTGACGCCGACGGATCCGGTCCAGGCAGGCGTTCACCACGATCCGGTGCAGCCAGGTGGTGACGGCCGCGTCGGCGCGGAACCGGTCGGCCGCCCGGTGCGCCGACAGCATGGCGTCCTGGAGGGCGTCGGCGGCCTCCTCGCGGTCGCCCAGGGTACGCAGGGCGACCGCCCAGAGCCGGTCCCGGTGCCGTTGGAACAGCACACCGAAGGCATGGCGATCACCGGCCACATGGGCGCGCAGCAGGTCGAGGTCGTTGACCGTCGCGTCCACCGCCGCTGCACCCGTCCGGCCGGAACCGGCACCGCCCCTCGCCGTCGCCATCGTCAGGCCCGGTCGGGGCACCGGTCCGGTCGGACCCGGCTCATGACCCCTGGACCGTGATCTCGTTGACCCCGACCTTGTAGCCACTGCCGTTCGGGGGCAGGTCGGTGATCCAGAACAGCAGGTAGCGGTACTTCTTGTCGGCGTCGAAGCCGTTGAAGGTCATCGTCGTGCCGTCGTGCGCCTCGAAGGGCTGACCGATCGGGTTCTTCTTGTACGCCTTGAGGATCTCGTCGTCGCCCTTGTTGGTCGAGGGCTGGTCGATGGTGCCGGTGAGCAGCTCCGCGGAGGCCCCGGTGTCGGAGAGGTTCACCTGGACCGACTTGATGGTGTGCTCGCCACCCAGGTCGATCCAGACCCCCATGCCGCGCTTGTAGTTGCCGAAGTTGCTGGCCCCACGGTAGGTCTGGGTGGACCAGCCCTCGTCCTTGTCGCCGTCGAACACCTTCTCGGCGTCGCGGACCTCGGCCCGGTCCCGGCTGTCCGGATCGATGATCCGGGCCGCACTGATCTTCAAATCCCGGACCGGCGGCGGCGCCGGTTCCTCGCTCAGCGGGGCGCTGGAACTGGGGGCGGCGACCGGACTGGTCTGCGGCTCGTCCTCGTCGCCGCCGAGGGTGCTGATGCCGATGAGCAGTCCCACCAGGGCTACCGCCAACAGACCCGCGATGCCGAGGGCGACCTTTCGGCCCCCGGCGGCGGCCAGGGGCGAGGGCTCCTCGCCGGTCTCGGCGGCGAAGCGCAGCGGACCGTGGGTGTCCAGGTAGTCGTCCTCGGGCACGTCGAGCCGGGCCAGTTCGGCCGCCAGGACGTCCGAGGAGGGCGGGGCGATGTCGGCGTCGAGCAGGTCCATCGTGAGGTCGTCCAGGTAGGCCGGCACCCCGGCCCGGACCTGACGGGGAGCCGCCGCCGTACCGTTGGCGTCCCGCACCGCGTCGGGGATCCCCGCCCGGCCGTGCCCGGCGGTGGCGCCCCGCAGCGGAGCCTCGGTGTGCGGCCAGTAGCCGGTCAGGGCGAAGTAGAGGAGGCCGCCGACCGCTCGGACGTCGTTCTCCTGGCTGTCGGCGCCGTCGGTACGGGCGTCCGCCAGCACCACCCGGCCGTCATCGCTGATCATCACGGTGCCCGGGTGCACGTTGCCGTGCACCATGCCGGTGGCGTGCACGGCCGCCAGAGCGCTGGCGACGGCGTTGCCGACCGCGGTGGCCCGCGCGGCGTCCAGGGGGCCGTCGGAGACCAGCTCCCGCAGCGACTGGCCATCGACCCACTCGCGTACCACGTAGGCCCGCTCGGCCTCGTCGATCGCGTCGTAGACCCCGACGAGATTGGGGTGGATGACCCGACTGGCCGCGACCGCGGCCTGGAGCATCTCGGTGGCGGAATCGCCACCCGGGTAGCGCATCACGACCGCTACGGGACGGCGCAGCACGACATCGACCCCACGCCACACCAACCGGCCGGCGCTGTCGTTGTTGATGTGCTCGACCAGTTCGTAACGCTCGGCGAGGACCTCACCGGCCGTCGGAGCACCGAAGGTCATGACGGGCGGAGTGGTCTCGTCCGCGTCCTGACCCTCGCCGACCTGGGTCACCCGTCCTCCCTCGGTGATCTTGTCGATCGATGGACCCGCGCTGCTGGGCATGTGACTTCCCGCTCCGCATTCGTCTGGCACGGGGCGACCGGTTCCGACGCGAGCCGGTGCCTGCCGTACCCGTCGAGAGCGACCTTACCTGGGTTGGCCGTCTCCCCGACATGTCATCTTCCCGCCGTGACCAACAGGGGAGTCCCCAGTAGGGCGTACTCGTCCGGTTGCGACCGATGTCAGCCACGTTGCTGGTACATGTACCAGCCAATCTAGAGGCCGCCGACAACCAGCCGTCGCCGGGGCGGGACAGGCAGTAGGCGGTGGGTCAGGTCTCCGCGGGGTTCCCGTCGATCGGCCGACCACACTCCGACTTCCGGTTGGTTATCCACAGGCCGATCCGGTAGTTGAGCGGCGACGCGCGGAGTTATCCACAGGCCCATCCCCAGCCTGGTGATCCTCGATCACGCTCGGTGAATATCCGGCGATCAGCGTCCGAGTCGGCGCCGGACCATGGCGACCACATCGGTGATCTCGGAGATCCGCAGGACCATCGCCAGACCTAGATAGGTACCACCGATCACCGCGCCGCCCACCACCAGTTGGACGAGGGCCTCCAGGCGGGTCGGCGTGTCGCCACCGGGCAGCAGAGCTACCACCAGCAGGCCGACCAGGGCGGCACCGAGGGCGGCCACCGCCACCCTCCCCAGGGTGCGCACGATGCCGCCCAGCCCGATCCGACCCACCTTCGGCCGCAGCAGCCAGGCGGAGGCGATCGCGGCGGCCAGGTACGAGATCGTGTTGCCGATCATCATCCCGGAGGCCGCGAAGCTGGCCGAGAAGGCCGCGAACAGTCCGATCTGCACCAGCGCCCGCAGCGCCACCACCGGGATGTTGATCAGAGCCGGGGTGCGGGTGTCCGGCAGCGCGTAGAAGGCGAAGGTGAACAGCTGACTCACCGCGAAGGGCACCAGCGCCAAGGCGGCGAACAACAGCACCGGGGCGGTCGCCCGGGCGTTCTCGTCGGTGAAGGCCCCCCACCGGAACAGGGTGAAGGCGATCGGGGTGGCCAGCACGGCGTAGCAGATCGCGATCGGGGCCAGTACCGCGGAGACCGTGCGGGTGCCCCGGGACAGGTCGGCCGCCAGGTCGGCGAACCGGCCGTCTGCGGCGGCGGCGCTCATCCGGGGCATCAGGGCGGTGATGATCGAGACGGCGATGATGCCGTGCGCCATCATCAGCAACAGGAACACGTTGTTGTAGATCAGTGCCCCGGCGGCCTGCCCGCTGGTGCGGCTCAGCAGGTTGAACACCACGATCAGCCCGATCTGGCTGACCGCCACGTAACAGAACATCCAGGCGCCCAGCCGGCCCAGCTCGCCCAGCCCCAGGGCCCGGAAGTCGAACCGGAACCGCCACCGGAAGCCGACCTTGCGCAGGGCGGGCAGCAACCCGGCGGCCTGGACGGCCACCCCCAGCAGGGTGCCGCCGCCGATCAGCAGGATCCGCCCGGTGGTCATCTCGTCCGGGGCGAGGATGTCCGTGCTGAAGATCGCGATGTAGAGGCCGGCGGTGGCGATCACCACGATGTTGTTCAGGATCGGTGCCCACATCGGGGCGGCGAAGTGCCCCCGGGTGTTGAGTACCGCGCTGATCAGCGCACTCAGGCCGGTGAAGAAGATCATCGGCAGCATCAACCGGGCCAGGGAGGTGACCAGCGCCTGGTAGTCGGCCGGTGCCTCGTCGCTGGCGTACAACCAGGTGAGCACCGGTGCCATGGCGACCGCCAGCAGGGCCGCCGCGCCGAGGGCGACCACCGCCAGGGTGAGCAACCGCTGGGTGTACGCCTGGCCGCCGTCCGGGTCGAACTTGCGCCGACGCACCAGCACCGGGATCAGCACGCTGGTGAGGATGCCGCCGAGCAGGAACTCGTACACCATCCCGGGCAGGATCTGAGCGGTGGTGTACGCGTCACCGATCGCCGAACCGAGCGCGGCGGTGATCGCCAAGGTACGCAGGAAACCCGTACCCCGGCTGACCAGGCTGCCGATGGCCATGACCGCGCTGTTGGTCGCGGCGCTGCTCTCGGCCACCTGCTCCGGGGGTGGGGCGACCGACTCGGCGGCGGGCTGGTTGAGGGGATCGGCGGAGATGAACGTCGCGCCGTCACCCGGCCGGCCGCCGGGCGCACCGCCCTGCTGGGCGTTGGCGCTGCGGTAGAGCCCGCCGCTCATCTGTGCCTCCAAGGGGATAGGCCGGAGCCGGCACCGGCCCGCACGCCACAGACCTTAGTCAACCTCGGCCCGTTACCCGCGCCCGGCGGAGGAGATGCCCCTCAGGACCGATAGGCTGCTGATCCGATGTCCGACGCCGCCGCATCCCACGCCACCGACCGCCGCGAACTCAGCGCCGCTCAGCGCAACGCCGTCGCCGAACTGCTCCGGGTCTCCCCGGTCGCCGACGAGTTGGGCCGCCGGTTCGCCGCCGCCGGTCACGAACTGCATCTCGTGGGCGGCTCGGTACGCGACGCCCTGCTCGGCCGCCTCGGCGAGGATCTCGACTTCTGCACGGACGCGCACCCGGATCAGACCCTGGGCATCCTGCGCGGCTGGGCCGAGGCCATCTGGGAGACCGGCCGCGAGTTCGGCACCATCGGCTGCCAGCGCGACGGCCTGCGGCTGGAGATCACCACCTTCCGCGCCGAGTCGTACGACCAGGTGAGCCGGAACCCGGTGGTCGAGTACGGCACCAGCCTGACCGAGGACCTGCGGCGGCGGGACTTCACCATCAACGCGATGGCGGTGAGCCTGCCGGATCACCGGTTCACCGACCCGCACGGCGGCCTGGCGGACCTGGCCGCGAAGGTGGTCCGTACCCCGGGCACCCCGGCCGAGTCCTTCGGCGACGACCCGCTGCGGATGCTGCGGGCCGCCCGCTTCGCCGCCCAGCTGCGTTTCGCGGTCCACCCGGACGTGTACGCGGCGATGACCCGGATGGCGGCCGACCTGGACCGGATCACCGCCGAGCGGATCCGGGACGAGTTCACCAAGCTGCTCTGTGCCGCCGACCCGATCACCGGCCTGCGGCTGCTGGTCGACACCGGGCTGGCCGAGCGCTTCCTGCCCGAGTTGACCGGCCTCAAGCTGGAGATCGACGAGCACGCCCAGCACAAGGACGTCTACGAGCACACCCTCACGGTGGTGCGCAACGCCATCTCGTACGAGCAGGACGGGCCGGACTTCATCCTGCGGATGGCGGCCCTGATGCACGACGTCGGCAAGCCGGCCACCAAGGCGGTCGGGTCGGACGGCCGGGTCAGCTTCCATCACCACGAGGTGGTCGGGGCCCGGCTGACCAAAGCCCGGATGAAGGCCCTGCGCTACCCGAAGGACATCACCGCCAAGGTCACCGCCCTGGTCGCCCTGCACCTGCGCTTCTACGGGTACGGCCGGGGCGAGTGGACCGACTCGGCGGTCCGCCGGTACGTCACCGACGCCGGTGATCTGCTGTCCCGGCTGCACAAGCTGACCCGGTCGGACTGCACCACCCGCAACCGGCGCAAGGCGGCCCAGTTGGCGGCGGACTACGACGCCCTGGAGGAGCGGATCACCCGGATCGCCGCCGAGGAGGACCTGGCCCGGGTCCGCCCCGACCTGGACGGCAACGCGATCATGGAGTTGCTCGGCGTACCGCCGGGGCCGATCGTCGGGCGGGCCTGGAAGCACCTGAAGGACCTGCGCCTGGAACGCGGGCCCCTGGACCGCGACACGGCCGAGGCCGAACTCCTGCGCTGGGCCCGCGAGCAGGGCATCGATAGCTGAAGATCGGTCGGCCGCACCGGCTGGGCTGTCCTGGATCGACGGTCGCTACGACGAAACGCCCACGTTCCGACCAAACGGTGGAACCGGAGCTTGCGCGGTTCATCCATGATGTTGGAGCGTCCCTACTCGCGTAGTGGACATTCCATTGCCCGTTCGACCGCCGATGACGGTCGACGACAAACGGGGAGACCGCCTAGTGAAACGACGTGGCGTACTGCGCCGCTCGGCGGCTGCGGGGCTTGCCCTCGCCACCGCCTCCTCCATCCTGACCGTCGCCACCGGCGGCGTGGGGATGGCTGCTCCCGCCGACCCGGCTCGCGCCGAGGTACGCGGCAGCGAGGGCACCGGTGTCGTGCCGGGCCGCTACATCGTCGTCCTCAAGGACAGGAAGGCCGGCTACAGCGCGGCCCGCGCGCTCGCCTCGAAGCTCGCCCAGCAGCACGGCGGCAGCGTTCGGCAGGTGTACGAGAAGGCTCTCGTCGGCTACTCGGCCGCGATGAACCAGGGGCAGGCGGACAAGGTCGCCGCGGATCCCGCCGTGGCCTACGTGGAGCCGGTACGCCGACTGTCGGCGAACGGTACCCAGAGCAGCCCGCCCTGGGGCCTAGACCGGCTCGACCAGTACACGGCGAAGCTGAACAAGACCTACAAGTACCCGAACACGGGTAGCAAGGTCACGGCGTACATCCTGGACACCGGCATCAACGTCAAGCACCAGGACTTCGGCGGCCGGGCCACCATGGGGTTCGACGCGATCGACCCGCCGCCCCCACCACCGCCCACTCCGACTCCCACTCCCGACCCTGAGCCGACCGACCCGCCGGGCGGCGTGCAGGCCAACGGGAACGGCGACTGCAACGGTCACGGCACCCACGTGGCGGGCACCGTCGGTGGCACCAAGTACGGTGTCGCCAAGGGCGTCAAGCTGGTCGGCGTCCGGGTGCTCGACTGTGACGGCTACGGCACGACCGAGCAGGTCATCGCCGGTGTCGACTGGGTGACCGCGAACGCGCAGAAGCCGGCCGTGGCCAACATGAGCCTCGGCGACGTCGTCGCCATCCCCTCGCTCGACGAGGCCGTGAAGCGCTCGATCGCCTCCGGCATCACCTACTCCCTCGCCGCCGGTAACTCGATGATGGACGCCTGCAAGACGTCCCCCGCCCGGGTGCCGGACGCGATCACCGTCGGGGCGACGGACCGGGTCGACATGCGAGCCTGGTTCTCGAACTACGGCAAGTGCCTCGACGTGTTCGCGCCGGGCGTCAGCATCGTCTCGGCCCGGCACGACAGCAACACCGGCAGTGTGGGCTTCAGCGGCACCTCCATGGCCGCTCCGCACGTGGCGGGCGCCGCGGCGCTGCTGCTGCACTCCAACCCGACCTGGAAGCCGAAGCAGGTCCGCGACCGCATCGTCACCACCGGCGTCGCCGGGGCGGTCTACGACACGAAGGGCTCGATCGACCGGATGTTGACGGTCGGTTCGATCACCCCCACCCGCAGCGGCTTCGGCTTCAAGGCCAAGTCCAACGGGAAGTTCGTCACCGCTGCCAGCACCAAGAAGGCGCTGGTCAACAACGGCAAGAGCCTGGGCACCTCGCAGCAGTACGACTTCGTCAACGCCGGCAGTGGTCTGATCGCATTGCGCTCCAAGACCACCGGCCGGTACGTGGTGGCGCCGAGCAAGGGCACCAAGCCGCTGATCGCCAGCCACAAGACGATCGTCACCTCGGCGAAGTTCCAGATCATCAACCACACCGACGGTACGGTCAGCCTCAAGTCCAAGATCAACGGCAAGTACGTCACGGCGCCGAAATCCGGCACCTCGTCGTTGAAGGCGAGCAAGACCAGCATCGGTACGTCGGAGAAGTTCACCATCGACCGGCCGGCTCCGGTGATCAGCATCAAGTCGAAGGCCAGCGGCAAGTACGTCGTGGCCGGCACCAAGCCGCTGATCGCCAGCAGCAGCAAGGTCACCAAGGCGGCGAAGTTCCAGATCGTCAACGTCGGTAACGGCTTCTTCGGCCTCAAGGCCCAGGCCAACGGCAGGTACGTGACCGCCGCCAGCCGGGGCACCAAGCCGCTGATCGCCAGCGCCAAGTCGCTGGGAACCTGGGAGGTCTTCGACTTCCTCGACTACAACAGCGACGGCACGGTCTTCTTCCGGGCCAGCGACGACCAGGCGGTCTCCGCCGGATCGGCCGGCACCAAGCAGCTGATCTCGAATAAGAACATCAAGTGGTTCGAGTACGAACTGGGGCTGGGCAAGGGCGAGAAGTTCACCGTCTCGGCCGCGTAGCACCACCCGCACCACCCGGCGCCCGCCGGAGCACCCCGATCCCCGGGGCCGCTCCGGCGGGCGCCGCCCGTTGAGCCCTCCGCACGTTGGTGGGTGTTGCCGGTTGGGGCCTTTGCATCCTGCCGCACCCGCTCACTCGGGCCGCTTCAGCTGGGGGCGGCTCGCCTTGGGCGTGGGCCTGTGGCCTCCACCATCGCCCGATGAAGATCACGCTCGATCTGGGATCGAGTGGCTTACCCGGTTCGGAAGACCACTCGAACCCAGATCGAGTGCCAGTCGAGCGGGGCGGAGGTAACGCGGATGAGTGCGCGGCGGGGGCGTGGTCGCGGAGTGGGGCGTCGGGGAGAATGGCGGGATGCGTTGGACGCTGCTGGACCTGCCGATCGGGATCTTCTGCGTGGCCACCGACGGCGACAGCGTGTGCGGGGTGCACTTCGGGCCGGTCGAGTCCGCGACCGAGATGCCGGCCGACCCGATCGCGGCGCGGGCGGTGGCGGAGCTACGGGCCTACTTCGCGGGAGAGTTGACCGAGTTCAGGATTCCGGTGCGGGTGCCGCGCGGCTCCGACTTCGAGCGGGCGGTGTGGCGGGAGATGACCCGTATCCCGTACGGAGAGACGCTGACCTACGGGCAGGTGGCCCGGCTGGTGGGTGACCCCGGTGCGGCCCGGGCGGTCGGGGTGGCCTGCAACCGCAACCCCATCCCGATCATCGTGCCCTGCCATCGCATCATCGGCGCGGGCGGCAAGCTGGTCGGCTTCGGCGGCGGCCTGGACCTCAAGGTCAAGCTCCTGGAGTTGGAGGCCGGGGTCGCCCTGCAAAAAGCCTGGTCCTGACTGCGGCCTAGGGAGACCTTGCCCCGGCCGCCTGGGCTACCTTCGGGCCCCTCGACGGGCGAGTTTCTTCGCCCGCAACGCGGTGATCGACTCCGTATCGCCGTAACGGCGGGGTTCGACGCGGCGGGAAACTACCATGACGGCGACACCGTGACGGCGACACGGCGGGCGAGTGCGACGGTCGGCCAGCAGGGGCGAGGCAGCGACGGCGGGTGGGTCAGCCTGGGGCGGGGAGGCAGCCGCCGTCGGCGACGCGGGTGCCGTACTCCACCGTGACCTTCTCAGCACGGACGCTGCCGAAGACGCAGGCCCGGCCGGTCCAACCGGAGAAGAGCAGCCCGTCGCCGGGGCCGAGGTCGAGTCGGCCCGGCGGGCGGACGGTCACGTCCATCAGCCCGGTGCCGGCCACCGCCTGTCGGACCGTCTCCTCGTCGTGCGTCTCCTGATCGTCGACGGTCAGCAGGTCGAGGACGTACTGCACCTGTACCGCGCAGGTGTTGGCGCCGCCGGCCGCCGTCGGGTCCAGGGTGCCGCGCTGCCGGAAGGCCTTGTTGGCTGCCTGCTGGCGCAGGAACTCCTCCCCGCGCAGTTGCTCATCGGTCATCGGATGTCCGCTGCCGGCCGCGGTCGGGGCGGCCGGGGAGGTGACCGTCTCTTCGGGCTCGGCCTGCACCTCCGGCGGGGTGCCGGCCCCGACCGCACAGCGGGCCTCGACGACCGGGCTCGCCGGTACGGCCGGTGGCGCCGATTCGTCCGGTCCGGCCGACGGGTCGGTGCCGGGCAGGGCGCAGGCGGCGAGGGTGGACACGAGCAGGACGCCGACGACCGTCCGCCACCCCACCCTGGCGTCACGAAAGTCGTCCATGGGCGGCACGGGGCTCAGCCTAGCCCGGGTCCTGGTACGAGGATGCCCCTTCCGTACCGAACGGCGAAGGGCCGGGTCCAGACGGACCCGGCCCTCACAGTGTTGCTGTGTCAGCGCTCGATCTCGCCGGCGATGAACGCCTCGACGGCGGCGTGCGCGTCGTGGTCGGCGTACTGCACCGGGGGGGACTTCATGAAGTACGACGAGGCCGACAGGATCGGGCCGCCGATCTTCCGGTCCAGGGCGATCTTGGCGGCGCGGACGGCGTCGATGATGACACCGGCCGAGTTCGGCGAGTCCCACACCTCGAGCTTGAGCTCGGCGTTGAGGGGGGTGTCACCGAAGGAGCGGCCCTCCAGGCGGATGTAGGCCCACTTGCGGTCGTCCAGCCACGGCACGTGGTCGGACGGGCCGATGTGCACGTCGCTCTTGGCCATCTCGTGCGGCACCTGGGAGGTCACCGACTGGGTCTTCGAGATCTTCTTCGAGATCAGGCGGTTGCGCTCCAGCATGTTCATGAAGTCCATGTTGCCGCCGAAGTTGAGCTGGTACGTGCGCAGCAGCTCGACCCCGCGGTCCTCGAAGAGCTTCGCGAGGGCCCGGTGCACGATGGTCGCGCCGACCTGGCTCTTGATGTCGTCGCCGACGATCGGCAGGCCCGCGTCGGTGAACTTCTGCGCCCACGCCGGGTCGGAGGCGATGAAGACTGGCAGCGCGTTGACGAAGGCGCAGCCGGCGTCGATCGCGGCTTGGGCGTAGTACTTGGCGGCGTCCTCGGAGCCCACCGGCAGGTAGGCGACGACCACGTCGACCTGGGCGTCACGCAGCGCCTTGGCCACGTCGACCGGCTCGGCGTCCGACTCCTCGACGATCTCGCGGTAGTACTGGCCGAGACCGTCGAAGGTCGGGCCGCGCTGGACGGTGACGCCGGTCGGCGGCACGTCGCAGAGCTTGATGGTGTTGTTCTCGCTGGCGACGATCGCCTCCGCGAGATCCATGCCCACCTTCTTGGCGTCGACATCGAACGCCGCGACGAACTGCACGTCCGAGACGTGGTAGTCGCCGAAGGTGACGTGCATGAGACCCGGGACGCGGTCGTTCGGGTCGGCGTTCCGGTAGTACTCGACGCCCTGCACGAGGGACGAGGCGCAGTTACCCACACCGACGATGGCGACGCGGACGGAGCCCATCGCGTGTGCCTCCTTCTTTTCTGTCACGGCCGCTCTTTCCTGGACTCTCCAGGCGGAGGCGGGCTGTTGTCTTCTCGTCGGCCGCCGGCCGTCCCGTCGTTCGGGACCGTCGGGGCACGGCCGGAGCGCTCGTTGGCGATGAGCTCCTCCAGCCAGCGGACCTCACGCTCACAGGCCTCCAGGCCGTGGCGTTGCAGCTCCAGCGTGTATGCGTCGAGGCGCTCGGCCGCTCGGCCCAGCATGTCGCGAAGTCCTTCACGACGTTCCTCGATCGTGCGGCGGCGACCTTCCAGGATGCGCAGTCGGGTCGCCTGGTCGGTTCGGGAAAAGAACGCGAAATGCACGCCGAATCCGGTGTCGCCGTACGTTTCCGGTCCGGTCTGCGCGATGAGCTGGGCGAAGCGTTCCTTGCCCTCCGCGGTGATGGTGTAGACCACCCGACCTCGTCGGCTGGTCAGCGCGGGAACCTCCTCGGCGGTGGCGGGTGTCTCGGCGGCCTCGGTGATCCAGCCTGCCGCCTGCAGACGGCGCAGGGTGGGGTAGAGCGAGCCGTAACTGATAGCTGCCCGGATCGCCCCAAGCTTGGCGGTGAGCTCCTTGCGCAGCTCGTAGCCGTGCATGGGTGCCTCCTGGAGGAGGCCGAGGATGGCCAGCTCGAGCATCGGACCACCCTCCCCATTACCCTGTGCGTGGATCGCTAACCACACGATGTATCGGACCGATACATCGCACCGTAGCGTCTCGGTTCGACTGGGGCAAACCCCCTCCGGTAAACCCTCGTATCCGAGGTGTGCTGATCACAGATCGTGACGGTGGTCGCCTCGTCTGACGAGACCGCGTACCCTTTGCCGCATGCGTACGCAGCGGCAGGTGGTCGACTACTCGCTCCGGAGGCGAGCGCTGCTGCGTGAACTCGTCGCCGGTCGGGTCGGCACCTACGACCTGTGCGACGCCTCTCCGTACCTGAAGAACGCGGCTCGGTTCCACGGCGAGCCCACCGACCAGCGGTGTCCGATCTGCCGAAGCGAGAACCTCACCCTCGTCCACTACATTTACGGCGACGAACTCAAGCAGTCCGCCGGCCAGGCCCGGACGGTGGCCGAGTTGTCGATGTTGGCGATGACGCTGCGTGAGTTCCAGGTGTTCGTGGTGGAGGTGTGCCTCGGCTGTGACTGGAACCATCTGGTGGAGCAGTACCTGCTCGGGCGGGACGGACTGACCGACAGCGAGGCGGAGCAGGAAGCGGCCGGTGGGGTAGCCGCCGCTGCTGCTGGCGCGAATGCTCGGCGAAGGCGAGAGGCCCAACGGTGATTCGAGCGCGATCGGCCGGCCCCGGCCGTGAGATAACTGGCCGGGGTCACCGACAGCTCATAAGTGCGAATGGTCCGAATGATTCGGATCTGATACCCACTCCACGGCACCCCCGTGCCGTGCGCGCGGGTGTCGCATCTCACGGCAAACCGGTGGCGGCGCGACAGCGCCCCACTGCGACGGCAGGGTGTGAGGAATGAACTCGTACGGTGATCCCAGCTCCTCGCGTGGCCGGGCCCGGATACCGGGCCAGGACGACCCGGGGCAGGCGGACGACGCGTACCGGGGCCCGAGTGGTGACCCGCGTGGAGTCAACTGGTCGACCGGACCTGAGGGCGCGGCCCCGTCGGCTCGTGCCTCGGTCGGTGGGCGAGCCTCGGTCGGCGGCTCGGCGAGCGTACCGCCGCCGGGTCGACCCACCGGTTCGGCCTCGGTCGGTCGTGCTGGATCGGGTCGGGCCTCCGTGCCGGTCTCACCCGCTCCCGGTGGTCGGGCCTCCGTGCCGGTCTCACCGGCGCCGGGTAGGGCCGGTCGGGCCTCCGTGCCGGTCTCGCCGGCGCACGGCGGGCCGGCGGGCCGGGCCTCGGTAGGAGCCGCCGCCGTGGGCGCGGCCCCGGCCGGGCGGGCGAGTGTCGGTTCGGCCTCGGTGGGCGGTCGGGCCGCGGTGGCGCGGGCCAGCGTCGGTGGCCCCGGTGGACCGGGCGGCCCGGGTGGGCCAGGCGGTCCCGGTGGTCCGGGCGGACCCGGCGGTCCCGGACGGGGTGGGCGCGACCCGAAGGCGGGTGCCCGAGCCCGTCGGCGCAAGCGGATGAATCTGCTGATCGCCAGCTTCGCGGTCTTCATCATGCTGGCCGGCATCGGTGTCGTCGGGTTCACCTACTACTCGACGAACGTGGTGCTGCCCAAGGAGATCCCGCTGCCGCTGTCCACCACGGTCTATGCCAAGGACGGCAAGACCCTGGTGGCCAAGCTCGGCAACGAGAACCGCACCTTCGTCACCATCGAGAACATCCCCCAGCACGTACGCGACGCTGTCGCCGCCGCCGAGGACCGGAACTTCTACCGGCACTCGGGTGTGGACTACAAGGGCATCGCCCGGGCCGCCTGGAACAACCTCTCCGGCGGCGAGAAGCAGGGTGCCTCGACGATCACCCAGCAGTACGCCCGCAACGCCTACGAGAACCTCCAGGACGTCAGCTACTCCCGGAAGGTCAAGGAGGCGATCCTCGCCTCAAAGCTGAACGACCAGTTCACCAAAGACGAGATCATGGAGAACTACCTCAACGTGATCTACTTCGGTCGCGGGGCGTACGGCATCGAGGCGGCGGCGCAGACCTACTTCAACACCACCGCCAAGAAGCTGAACGTGGCGCAGGCAGCGGTGCTCGCCGCCCTGATCAAGCAGCCCGTGGCCAGCGCCGGCCACAAGGGGTTCGACCCGGAGGTCAACCCGACCGAAGCCAAGATCCGTTGGGAGTACGTGATCAACGGCATGGTCGACGAGGGCTGGCTGGGTGTGCCGGGCAAGCCCGAGCGCCCGACCGAGTACCCGAAGGTTCAGAAGGTCAAGAAGGACAACGGCTTCGGTGTGGCCTCCCCGCGCGGCAACGTCATCAACTACGTCCGCAAGGAGATGGCCGAGTGGGGCATCTGCACCGAGAGCGGTGAAGAGGGCAAGCCGACCTGCGTGAACGAGCTGCGCGAAGGCGGTTACCGGATCACCACCACCATCGACCCGAAGATGCAGAAGGCACTGGAGGAAGTCGCCCAGGTCGGCCGTAAGGGCACCTTCCTGGCCGACCAGCCGGAGAACCTCATGCCGGCGGTGGTCTCCGTCGACCCGAAGACCGGCCGGGTGCTGGCCTACTACGGCGGCAACAGCGGCGCGGACTATGACTACGCGGGCATGAACACCGACCAGAACGGCAACCTGGTCGGCGGCCACCCGCCGGGCTCGACGTTCAAGGTCTACACCCTGGCGGCGGCCGTCGACGCCGGCATCTCGGTCAAGTCGCACTGGGACGCCACGCCGTTCAAGCCGGAGGGCTACAAGGATCAGATCGGCAACGCCAACCGTGACCTGCGCGGGCAGTGTGACAAGTGGTGCTCGTTGGAGCAGTCGACGATCCAGTCGTACAACGTGCCGTTCTTCCACATCGCGGACAAGATCGGTGCGGACAAGATCGTCGACATGGCCCGACGGGCCGGCGTCCGCACGATGTGGGACGACAAGTCGAAGCCCTTCGACCTGATGAAGAACAAGCCGGAGGACCTCGCGCCGAAGCACTTCGACCGGGTGGTCGCCTACGGCCAGTACGGGATCACCGTGCTGGACCACGCCAACGGTCTAGCCACCCTCGCCAACGGCGGCAAGTACAACAAGGCGCACTTCGTGCGGACGGTGGAGAAGCTGAACAAGGCAACCGGTAAGTGGGACAAGGTGCCGGGCACCGGCGAAAAGCTCAAGCCGCAGCAGGTGATCCGTCCGGAGGTCGCCGATGAGGTGACCGCCGTGCTCAAGGAGATCCCGGGCAAGAACAACGCCAGCGTGCAGAACCGTCCCCTGGCCGGCAAGACCGGTACCTGGCAGCTCGGCGACACCGGCAAGAACCAGGACGCCTGGATGGTCGGCTACGACAAGAACGTCGCCACGGCGGTGTGGATCGGTAGCCGCGACACCAAGAAGCGGGCCATCGTCGACGGGAACGGCCGCAACATCAGCGGTGGCAGCCTGCCCGCCCAGCTGTGGAAGCGGTACATGGAGCAGGCCCTCAAGGGGTACGAACCCTCCGACCTGCCCAGCATCACCGGCATCGGAGACGAGGAGGCCGGCAACGGCATCCGGCCCGCCCCTCCGGAGAACGAGGAGCCCGACTGCGAGCCGACGGACTTCCTCTGCCGGCTGGGCGGGGGCAACAACGGCGGCGGCGACAACCGGGGCGGCGGCCGGGACAACAACGGTGGCACCCCGACCAACCCCCTGCCCGGGGGCCCTGGCGACACCCGACCGGGTGGTGGGGGTGGCGGGCTGCTGCCACCAACGAGATCGACAGATCGGGATTAGGCATCTCGACCCGTGGGCGGCCGGACACCTGTCCGGCCGCCCACGGCGGTTTCCGGCAAGGGTCATACCGGCGGCCGGACGGCGATCTGTGATGTCGGGGCGGTTTCGGCTTCTACCCGGGCAACTGATACGGCAGGATGCACGGTCATGAGCACGAAGTCGACGCCGGGCATCGATGAACCTGATGCCATCGACCACCCGTCCCGCTCCGACGGCTTCGTTCGCGGGCTGTCCGGCCTGATCGGCGGTCCGCTGGGTGACCACGCCGTCAGCCGCGACCGCCAACGCGGCGGGCGGTTCTGGAACGCGGTACGGATCGTCCTGGCGCTGACCTGCCTGACCCTCGTCCTGCACTGGGTGCAGAAGTCACCCTGCCAGGACGGTGCCTGGACGGACAACGAGCAGTACACCCGGTTCTGCTACACCGACGTGCTGGCGCTCTACTACGCCGAACGACTCAACGAAGGCGCCGTGCCCTACCGGGACCACCCCGTCGAGTACCCCGTGCTGACCGGGTACTTCATGGGTGCCCTGGGGCTGCCGGTGCACGCCGCCGGTGAAGGCAACCCGGAGATCAACCAGGGGCAGTGGTTCTACAACCTCAACGCACTCGTGCTCGGTGCCCTGGCGCTGGCCACCGTCATGGTGCTGCTGTCGCTGCGCCGCCGACGACCCTGGGACGCGGCGCTGTTCGCGCTCTCCCCCGCGCTGCTGCTCACCGCCACCGTCAACTGGGACTTCCTGGCCATCGGCCTGGCCGCCCTGGGATTGCTGGTCTGGGCGCGTACCCGCGACGGCCGCTCCGGGCTGATACTCGCGGCCCTGTCCGGAGTGCTGATAGGGCTGGGTGGTGCGGCGAAGATGTGGCCGCTGTTCATCCTGGGGCCGATTCTGGTGCTGGCCATCCGCGCCAACCGGGTGTGGGCCGCCGTGGTGCCCATCATCACTGCGGCGGTGACGGTGGTGCTGGTCAACCTCCCGGCGGCGATTCCGTACCGGGAGAACTGGAACCGGTTCTTCGAACTGAACACCGAGCGCCCGATCGACTGGGGAACCCTCTGGTACATCGCCCGCTACCTGGACGGCAAGTTCGGCGACCCGGCCGCCATCGGCCCCTTCCAGTGGCTGGACGCGAACATCCCCACCCTGAACTACCTGTCGTACGCGCTGTTCGGGCTGGCCTGTCTGGCCATCGGCGCCCTGGGCCTGCTCGCACCGCGCCGGCCCCGCCTGGCCCAACTCGCCTTCCTGGTGGTAGCCGCCTTCCTCATCTTCAGCAAGGTCTGGTCGCAGCAGTTCGTGCTCTGGCTGCTGCCGCTGCTGGTGCTGGCCCGACCCAAGTGGGGAGCCTTCATCGCCTGGCAGATCGCCGAGGTCGGCTACTTCGTCGCCTTCTACGGCCAACTGCTCGGCTCCGCGACCAGCACCCCGGTCATCCCGGAAGGGGTGTTCGTGCTGGCCGCCAGCCTGCGCCTGGGCACCGTGGTGGCCCTCTGCGTACTCGTGGTCCGGGAGATCCTGCACCCCGAGCAGGACGCCGTACGCCGCAACTACGCCGACGACCCCGACGGAGGTCTCCTCGACGGCACCCCGGACGCGCCCTGGCTCGACCGCTTTCGCCAGCGTCGAGAGGCCCCGGCGGCCGTGACGCCCACCCCGGTCCCGACGACCTGAGCGTCCGGGGCACCCCGCCGGGGTGCCCCGGAGCCTCAGAGCCGGAACAGGACGACCGAGCCCATCTCCTCGCGGGTGATGTCCAACCCGTCCAGGGGCGCGTCGACACTGACCTCCCACGGCGTACCGGCGATCTCCTCGCGCAGCACCAGCACATTCTGTACGCCTAGGGTGCGCAGGTAGTCGACGCTGGTCTGGTCAGGGAAGGTCATGGTCACCTGGCGGACGTCGTTGAGCTGGCGAGGGGTGAACCCGCTGCCGCCGTTGACGACGTCCTGGAACCGGGTGGTGGACCACAGCATCACCGGCTGGTCGTGGTTCTGGCTGCTGGGCAGCACCAGCAACGGGCCGTCGACGGTCCGCATGGCGGCCGGCTGCTTCGGCACCACCGGATGCGGGGTGGTGTTCGTGCCCTCGACTATGACCAGCAGCAACGGAAGCAGGGTGGCCAGCCGCAGCCACGGGCTGGGCCAGGACGGGATCCGCTCGGCGTAGACCTCCCGCACCCGCTGCGAGAAGGCGCTCACCGCGCCCGCCGCCAGCAACCCGAGCAGCAGGGTGGCCCAGAGCATCAGCCGACCGGGGGTACGGATGCCGTTCCAGCCGGGCAGGTACTCGAACAGGGGTCCGTAGGTGAAGTCGCCGCCGAAGAACCGGGTGCCCATCGACAGGATCATCGCCACCAGGACCCCGGCCAGCAGGAACAGCCGTTGCCGGATGGTCCAGATCGAGAAGAACAGGCCACCGAGGGCCAGCGCGTAGAGCGCGAAGCCGGGCAGCAGGGTCATCTCCGGATGCCACGGCAGGATGGCCCGGGCCCCCTCGTGCAGCCCACCCCAGATGCGGGACTCCCCCGGGGCGGTGACGAAGCTGCTGGCCGGCGGCGAGAAGGCGGCGATGTCGTCGATGCTGCGCTCGGCGTTGGGATGCAGTTGCGCCACCGTGAAGTAGGGCATGGCCAGCAGCACACCGACCCCGGCGAAGATCAGCCCGCCGATCAGGTCGGCCGCGAACAGCCGCTGACCGAAGGGTCGCTTGACCCGCCAGAAGATCCGCTTGGCGAACCAGATCAGCAGGGCCACGAGGACCGTGCCCGCGAGGACGTACGCGAACGGCAGGCCGATGCCGAAGCCCAGGCTCAACTGCCAGGCGGCGACCAACCAGCCGGTGTAGACCCAGCCCTCATGCCGGTGTTCGGGTCGGTAGCCGTGCCGCAGTGACCAACCGTGCCCCCGGGCCAGCATGGCCAGGGCCAACGGAATGCCTCCGTTGGAGATGACGTGCAGGTGTCCCGCCTGGGACAACAGCCAGGGGGCGTAGGCGTAGCTGACCCCGGCCACCGCGGAACCGATCCGGCCCGCACCGAGCTGACGCGCCAGCACGTACGCACCGAAGGTGGCCAGCGCGTGGGCCAGCACGAACATGATGTTGTACCGGAGGAGGGCGTCCTCGGGCCCGCTACCGATCAGCCCAGCCGGCGCGTAGCCGAGCAGGGTGTCGGAGAAGGCGAAACTCCACCGCTCCGGGAAGAAGGCGTTGGAGTGCCACAGTTGGGCCGGGTCGGTGCGTAGGGCCTGCCCCGACCAGGCCATCTGCCAGGCCTGCAGGCTCGGGTCCCAGTAGTCGTGGGGCAGGGTGTGACGGGGATAGCGCAGGGTCGGCCAGGTCATCAGCACGGCCAACGCCAGAGAGCCGAGTACGGCCAGGGTCCACTCGTGGATCAGGAGCCGACCGGACCGGCGGGCCAGCCGCCCGTACCATCTCGGCCTCGGTTCGGGGGCGGGCCCGAACGCGGCCCACGGATCCTCGTCCTCGGCCTTGTCCTTGCCGTCGCTCTTACCCTCGTCGGTCCCCGGCTTCCTGCCCGCATCGTCCTCGGGCTTCTTGTCCTTGCTGGCCGCGTCGTCTTCGGGCTTGTCCTTGCCGGTTGCGGGCTTCTCGCCGTCGTCGGTCGGCTTCTTGCCCTTGCCGGTTGCCGGCTTCCTGCCGTCGTCGGTCGGCTTCTTGCCCCTGCCGGTCGGCGGCTCCGTGCTGTCACCGGGTCCTGGTTTCCTGGCCGCACCGGGGGTCGACTCGTTGCTCGTGCCGGCCTGGTCCGTGCTGCCGGCCGGCTGCCCCGAGGCCTTCTTCGCACCGGCGTCGGAGGAAGCCGTGGGGCTGGCGCCCTTGCCCGTCTTCGCCTCGCCCGACTTGTCGGCAGGCTTGCGGCCGTTGCCGTTGGCGGGCTGCGCTGCGGTGCGATCGGACTTCGGCTGCTTCGGGTCCGGGGCGACCTGGGCCGGCTTCTCGCCGCCGGAGGTCGACGTATCCGCTACCGACTCGGTGTCGGGCCGCCCCTCGGCGGGATCTCTGCGGAGCGGATCGTCACCGGCGGTCGGCCGTGGGCTGCCGGAGGGGGACTGGTCCGTCGTCATCGCACCGCCGTCTCCGGGTCGAGCTGGGTGCGCAGGAAGGCGATGTCCTCGCTCTGCCCGGTGGTGCCGCCCGGGGTCTCCACGATGACCGGGGCTCCGGCGGCCCGGATCACGGCCACCAGCAGTTGCGGATCGATCGTCCCGCCGCGCAGGTTGTCGTGACGGTCCCGACCGGACCCGAAGCCGTCCTTGGAGTTGTTGGCGTGCACCAGGTCGATCCGCCCGGTGATGGCCTTGACCCGATCCACCAGGTCGAGGAGTTCCTCGCCACCGGCGTGGGCGTGGCAGGTGTCGAGGCAGAAGCCGACCTCGTGGTCACCGACGGCGTCCCACAACCGGGCCAGGGCATCGAGCCGTCGAGCGCAGGCGTTCTCGCCGCCGGCGGTGTTCTCGATCAGCACCGGCAGCCCGAAGCCGCCCGCCTCCTGGGCGTAGGCCAGGGCCTTGCGCCAGTTGTCGAAGCCGGTCTGCGGGTCGTCACCGGCGTTGACATGCCCACCGTGCACCACCAGGCCCTTGGCGCCGATGGCCGTCGCCGCCTTGGCGTGGGCGAGCAGCAGCTTGCGGCTGGGAATCCGGATGCGGTTGTTGCCGGTGGCGACGTTGATGACGTACGGCGCGTGCACATAGACCTCGACCTCGGCGGTGCGCAGCCGCTCCGCATCGTCACGCGGCTGTGGCGCCTTCCAACCCTGGGGGTCGGCGAGGAAGAACTGCACGGCGTCGGCCGCTCGGGCAGTCGCCTCCGCCAGCGGGTCGGTCGGATCGACGTGGGCTCCGATACGCATGCAGGGGAGCCTACGTCGCGTACCTGACAGGCATGGTGACCCACCACCGGATCGCGTCACCGTGGCTGACCGGAGTCGTTGATCCCGGTGGATGTCGACAACTGCAATCTGGTCGGTGGCGAGCATCGACGACCGGCGGTAGAGGAATTTGTCGGTAATTCTGGGATTTCGCCCGCGAAGCACTGACTTCAGCGATAACGTCAGATAACAACATGATAAAGCTCCGCGGGGCGTCTCCGGTCCAACCTCATCGGTGTGGTCGTTCCTCCCCAGGTCCCACCCAAGGAATGCGGACGAGGCGCCTCGCGGTCATCTGAACCGGGGGTCCGGGTCGACAGCGACGTCGACCCGGACCCCCGGCTCGCTGTGCACGGTCACCTCGCGGCTGGTGATCGTCTGGGCCGGGTATTCTGGTCAGGTTGTCCGCTCCCGCATCGGGTTCCCCTGGTCGGGGCGGGCCACGACGCACGACCTCCTGCCACGGAAGGACCGTGGCCGCATAGCCCACAGGAGGTGAGTAAGTCTTGCGTCATTACGAGATCATGGTGATCCTCGACCCCAGCCTCGAGGAGCGCACCGTCGCCCCGTCGCTCGACACGTACCTGAACGTGATCCGGACCGCGGGTGGCTCGGTGGAGAAGACCGACGTGTGGGGCCGCCGGCGCCTCGCGTACGAGATCAACAAGAAGGCCGAAGGCATCTACGCCGTCGTCGATCTTCAGGCGACGCCGGAGGCCGTGGCGGAGCTGGACCGTCAGCTCCGGCTCAACGAGTCCGTGCTGCGCACCAAGGTCATCCGGCCGGAGATGCGCTAAGCAATCCACCCAGCCCCCACCCGGATCAGCCTCATCCGTGCTGTCGGAGGGTTCTGAGAACCTGTACGGCATACGTATGAGTGCGCGAGGAGATGGTCATGGCAGGAGACACCACCATCACGGTCATCGGCAACCTGACCGATGACCCCGAGTTGCGGTTCACCCCCTCCGGGGCCGCGGTCGCCAAGTTCCGGGTCGCTTCGACGCCCCGGTTCATGGACAAGGCCTCCGGCGAGTGGAAGGACGGCGAGCCGCTGTTCCTCTCGTGCACCGTCTGGCGTCAGGCCGCGGAGCACGTGGCGGAGTCGCTTCAGCGCGGCGCCCGCGTGATCGTGTCGGGCCGGCTGCGTCAGCGGTCCTACGAGACCCGCGAGGGCGAGAAGCGCACCGTCATCGAGCTGGAGGTCGACGAGATCGGCCCATCCCTGCGCTACGCCACGGCGAAGGTGCAGAAGATGTCCCGCTCCGGTGGCGGTGGCGGCGGCTTCGGCGGCGGCGGTGGTGGTGGCCAGGGCGGCGGCGGAGGCAACTTCGACGACCCCTGGGCTTCGGCCGCACCGGCACCCTCACGTTCGGGTGGCGGCAACTTCGATGAGGAGCCACCGTTCTAATGGCGCCGAGCGCCCGTGATCGTAAACCAGGAGCAAGAGCAATGGCGAAGGCTGCGGCACTGCGCAAGCCGAAGAAGAAGGTGAACCCGCTCGACAAGGACGGGATCACCTACATCGATTACAAGGACACCGCGCTGCTGCGCAAGTTCATCTCCGACCGCGGCAAGATCCGCGCTCGGCGGGTGACCGGCGTCACCTCGCAGCAGCAGCGGCAGATCGCCCGCGCGGTCAAGAACGCCCGTGAGATGGCGTTGCTGCCGTACACGGCGACGGCCCGCTGAGAGGAGGTGCCGACATGAAGATCATCCTGACTCAGGAAGTGTCCGGGCTCGGCGCCCCGGGCGACATCGTGGAGGTCAAGAACGGCTACGGCCGTAACTACCTCCTCCCGCAGGGCTTCGCGATCGCCTGGACCAAGGGCGCCGAGAAGCAGGTCACCCTGATCAAGCGGGCCCGCTCGGCCCGGGAGATCCGCGACCTCGGCCACGCCAACGAGGTCAAGGGCCAGCTCGAGGCACTCAAGGTCAACCTCAAGGCCCGCGCCGGCGAGGGCGGTCGGCTGTTCGGCTCGGTCACCCCGGCCGAGATCGTCGACGCCGTCAAGGCGGCCGGCGGCCCGTCGCTCGACCGTCGTCGGCTGGAGGTGTCCGGTCACATCAAGTCGATCGGGTCGCACCCGGTGCGGATCAAGCTGCACCCCGAGGTGACCGCCACGTTCAACCTCAACGTCGTGCAGGGCTGACCCCGCAAGACGGCAACTGACCGGGCCTGCACCAGCATGGTGCAGGCCCGGTCACGTTGAGCGCACCATCGGCGGCGCGAGGCAAGCCCGGGTCCGCCGGTGCGGCGGCCCCTCAGCCGATGGGCTGGCCGGTCACCGCGCTGATCAACACCGTGGAGAGGCCGCCACCGACCACCGCCGCCGCTAGCGCCACCGTCGTCGGCTTCCAGGTGGTACCGACCCGCCGCAACAACATGGCGACCACCAGACTGCTCACCAACGCCAGTCCGAAGCGGGGGGTTCCCGCCACCATCGCTCCGAAGGCCCGGGCCCGTGGCGACTCGCAACCCCCGCCGCTGATGTCGGTCACACAGCCCGTGGGCGGCGCACCATCCAAGGTCAGCAGCCAGATGAAGATCACCACTGCGGGTAGCAGATAGCAGCCCGCGGTGTAGAGCAGCGGCAACCAGGGCGCCCCGGGATCCGGGTCCAGCAGGTCGTCTTCCAGCCGCCGGCTCCACCCGCCGGCACCGACCGCCTCGATGCGCCGCCGTACCGAGGCCATACCTGTCTGCCGAGGCGCAGGCGCCGCGACCGGGCGCCGCCGGGCAGCCGTACGCGGACGAGGCGCGGTGTACCCGACGACCGGCGATCTCGGTGCCGAAGCACTAGCCTCCACCCAACGCGGATCGTCACCGGCCAACCGGGTGCCCGGCCAGAAACCCTCCTGCGCCGGCTCCGGCTCTGGCTCAGCCCAGGACCACTGCCCGGCACCCGAGGTGGCTCGCGAACCCGGAGGCTGCGTACGGTCCCACTGATCCGGCCCGGAATACCCTTCCCACCGGGTCCCGCCACGCCGCCGATCCCACTGGTCGGTCTCGGCCGCCGCACCCTCCCACTGACCTGTCTGGTCCGGCTGAAGCCACTGACCCGTCTGGTCCGGCTCAAGCCACTGATCCGAGCCGGAGGTCCGCAGCCACTGATTGGTGCTGTCGGCGTCCCATGGGTCGGCGGAAGTCGGCTCCCCCCGGATACCGGCCTCGGCAGACTGGTGCCAGGCATGCAGACCGGAAGCGTCCCAGGGATCGACCGCAGGCCGTACGCCTTCCGATCTGGCCCGGCGCTCCCACGGCTCCGCCGCCCGCTCCCACGGATCCACCGCCGGGGCGGAAGCGGACTCCGGGGCGCGACGACGACGCCGCGCCGGCTCCGTGGCGGTCGGCTCTGAGCCGGCCGGCTGCTCACTCTCCTCAGGCAGGTCCGACCAGGTCACCTGGCGGTGCCGGGACTGGGCCCGACGGGGCCGGCTCCGCGGCGCCACACCGGACACCGGGTCATCGTCGGCCGCCCGCCGACTGCCGACGTACCCGTCGTCCTGGGGTCGGTCGAACCGCCACTCCCGGATGTGATCCGAGGAGGACTCCGGAGCGGCGAACGGGAAGTCACGCTCCGCCGAACGAGCGGCCCGCCGGCCACGGCCGGTGGTCTCCGGGGTACGACGACTGCCCGCATCGCGGGGACCGGCCTCGTCGTCGGCGTCGTCGTCCGGGGCGGCGTGCCGGCCGCCGCCGTCCACGCTGCGTACGCCCGACTCCAGCGCCCATCGCGGCAGGTACGGCTCGGCCGGCTCGTCCTGTCCACGCTCGATCGCCCGGCGGCGGCTAGGGGTGCGGTAACGCTCGACGGCGGAGTCGTAGGGGTCCTCCGGACCGCTACCGACGGGATCGGCCCACGACGCGGTCGGCCGTCGCTCACGCGGGCCATCCTCCCCGCGTGCCCAGTCCCGGTAACTCACGGCCGGAGCGTGACCCTTCTCAACCGAAAGTGCAATCCGCTGTCCAGGTGTAGCCGTAGGCCACCGATTGTCCAGGTGTAGCCGTAGGCACCGATCCTACGGGAGTATCGGGACAAAGCCCTACCCGGAAATTTGTATCCACAGGCTGTGGATGAAGTCTGTGCAGGTCAGAAGCGGAGTGTGGAGGGATCTTCAGCAGTTATCCACACCCTGTGCACAACCTGCGCACAGCTCTGCCCACCGGTGTCCACAGGTTGTCCCGAGGCTCGTCCACCGCTGCGGTTGAGTGCCTGACCTCGGGTTCCGTATGGTGGCCCCAGCCGCCCGCCCGATGGCCCCCGATCGACGCGGACGTCAACCTTGGTGGTACCCGGGCGAGCCTGCCCGGAGCCGCACCGACGCAGTGGAGGGGGGGCCAGTGTCGGTCACCGACGACATGCGGACAGAGCCGTTCAGGGGCGGTCCATCATCCGGCCCGCCGCAATCAGACGGCCACTTCGACAAGACCCCGCCACAGGACATCGCCGCTGAACAATGCGTTCTGGGCGGCATGTTGCTGTCCAAGGACGCCATCGCCGACGTCGTCGAGATTCTCAAGACCAACGACTTCTACCGGCCGGTGCACGCCACCATCTTCGACATCATTCTGGAGATCTACGGCCGCGGTGAGCCCGCCGACGCGATCACCGTGGCGGCGGCCCTGGCGGACTCCGGTGACCTGGCCCGCGTCGGTGGTGCGCCCTACCTGCACACCCTGATCGCCAGCGTGCCCACGGCCGCGAACGCGGCCTACTACGCGCGGATCGTCAGCGAGCGCGCCGTGCTGCGGCGACTCGTGGAGGCGGGTACCCGCATCGTCCAGCTCGGCTACGGCACCGCCAGTGGCGGTAGCCGAGATGTCGACGACGTCGTCGACCTGGCCCAGCAGGCCGTCTACGACGTCACCGAGCGGCGGGTGAGCGAGGACTTCGCCGTACTCGCCGACATGCTCCAGCCGACCCTCGACGAGATCGAGGCCGTCGGCGCCCAGGGCGGGGTGATGACCGGGGTACCCACCGGCTTCACCGACCTGGACCGGCTGCTCAACGGCCTGCACGCCGGCCAATTGATCATCGTGGCGGGCCGACCTGGTCTCGGAAAGGCACTCGCCCTCGACACACCCCTGCCGACTCCGACCGGTTGGACGACGATGGGCGAGGTGCAGGTCGGCGATCAGCTGATCGGTGCGGACGGCCGACCCACCACCGTCACGCACGCCTTCGAGGTCCGCCACGGTCGCCCCTGCTACGAGGTCGAGTTCTCCGACGGTTCGGTCATCGTCGCCGATGCCGAGCACCTGTGGACGACGACCACCAGGGCCTCGCGCCGCCAACAGAACGAGCTCCGGCCGCGTCACCAGTGGGACGCTCCGTCACGTGCCAAGGCGGTAGCCGTACACCGGGCCGTCGTCGCCGCCCCGGACCGACTCGTCACCTACCGGGAGGCCGTGGAGATCGCCGGCTCCGAGTTCCGGAACATCCTGCACGTCGTGGCTGCCAAGGTCGGGGTCGCCGGCACGGTCGAACGTCAGTACTCCCGCAACGGCAGGCCCTGGCGTCGGACGGTTGACGCCTACAACGCCCACGCGTTGTTCGACGCGCACCTGAGCCGGGTGAATCGGCTCATGAACAGCGAGACGACGGTGGCACACCCTCGGGCCGTCACCACCGAGCACATCGCCGCGACCCTGCGGCATCCGGCTGACGGGCGCGCGAACCACGCGGTGGACAATGCTCGGCCGCTGTCCCTGCCGGCCCGCGAGGATCTGCCGATCCCCCCGTACACCCTTGGGGTGTGGCTGGGTGACGGGCACTCCGCAGGTGCCCGGTTCACGTCGGCGGACCCGGAGATCGCCCAGTACGTCGAAGCCGATGGCTTCCTGGTCACCCCGGGAAGCGGAACCGCGATCACCGGACTGCTTCGAGCCGCCGGTGTCCTGAACGACAAGCACATTCCGCAGCCCTACCTCCGAGCATCGGAGGAGCAGCGACGGCAGTTGCTGGCCGGACTGCTCGACACCGACGGTACCGTCGCGCCGGCCGGACACGTCCAATACACCACCACCTCGGAGCGGATGGCCGCGGACGTGTACGAGCTCGTCGTCAGCCTGGGCTATCGATGCTCGATCAACCGTAGGCGAGTCAGCGGTCGCACTCCCGAGAGCTCGACGGCTTTCACGCTGAACTTCTCGACCTCGGACGAGGTGTTCCGGCTGACCCGGAAGCGCGAGTCGCACGCGACGCGCCGATCTGCGGTCGGTCGCGCGGGTACCCGGTCCCGCTACATCGTGGACGTGCGCCCGGTGCCGAGCGTCCCGGTGCGGTGCGTGACGGTCGACAACGAGGACCATCTGTACCTGGCCGGTCGGTCGATGATTCCCACTCACAACAGCACCGCGAGCATGGACTTCGCCCGGAATGCTGCCATCAGGGCGAATCAGGCAGCGGCCATCTTCTCGCTGGAAATGAGCAAGGTCGAGATCGTCATGCGACTGCTCTCGGCCGAGGCCCGGGTGCCTCTGCATGTGCTGCGCAGCGGGCAGCTCTCCGACGACGACTGGACCAAGCTGGCCCGTTGCATGGGCGAGATCAGCGAGGCTCCGCTGTTCGTGGACGACACCCCCAGCATGAACCTCATGGAGATCCGGGCCAAGGCCCGCCGCCTCAAGCAGCGACACGACCTCAAGCTGATCGTGGTCGACTACCTCCAGCTGATGACCTCACCGAAGCGCACCGAGAGCCGGCAGCAGGAGGTCGCGGACCTGTCCCGGGGACTGAAGCTGCTGGCCAAGGAGGTCGAGTGCCCGGTCATCGCGGTCAGCCAGCTGAACCGTGGCCCGGAGCAACGCACCGACAAGCGGCCACAGCTGTCCGACCTGCGTGAATCGGGCTGCCTGACGGCCGAGACCCGACTCATCCGCGCCGACGACAACTCCGAAGTCACTCTCGGTCAGCTTCTGGCGCAGGGGGCCAGAGATGTGCCCGTCTGGGCGCTGGACGAAAGCCTGCGATACACCCCACGCACGATGACGCACGTTTTCCCGAGTGGACGCCGACCGGTGTTCCGGATGAAGCTGGCGTCGGGCAAAGAGATCGACGCGACGGCCAACCACCCGTTTCTCACCTTCGCCGGCTGGATGCCGCTCGCTGAGTTGACCGCGGGTACGCGTCTCGCCACGCCTCGGCACCTACCGCCACCGTTGAGCGTTCGACCTATGGCTGAACCGGAGGTGATCCTGCTTGCTCACCTGCTCGGTGACGGGTCGTTCGTCCGGCGTCAGCCGGTGCGATATGCCAGCGTTGACGAAGCCAACTTGCAGGCGGTCGCCGAGGCGGCCAAGCACTTCGGCGTCACGGCTGTCCGGGATGACTATCCGGCGGCTCGGGTCACCACCCTGCGGCTACCTGCTCCCTATCGGCTTGCCCGGGGCCGACGCAATCCGATTGCTGAATGGCTTGACGGTTTCGGTCTCTTCGGGCTCAGGTCGCACGAGAAGTTCGTGCCGCAGCAGGTATTCAGCCTGCCCAAGGAACAGGTGACGCTGTTTGTCCGGCATTTGTGGGCCACCGATGGGTGCGTTCACGTCAATAAGTCCGGGCGCGGTGGCCGAATCTACTACTCGTCAACGAGTCGACGACTGCTTGAGGATGTCTCTCGACTGTTGCTTCGGTATGGCATTACCGCGCGTTTGAAGGCCGTACCGGTGGCACGTTACCGCACTCAGTACACGCTCGATGTCTCTGGGCGGGACGATCAACTGCGGTTCCTGCGTGAGATTGGTGTGCACGGAAATCGATCGATCAACTGTGGGCGGTTGCTCGCTGCCTTGGAGTTGACGAACAGCAACACGAACGTCGACACCGTGCCCCGCGAGGTCTGGGAACGAGTCCGCGAGATCCTCGTTGACCGGGGCATGACCCATCGCGAGTTTGCCAGGGCGGTTGGCACACAGTTTTGCGGTAGTGCGATGTGGAAGAGATCACCGAGCCGCTCACGGCTGGCGAGCATCGCCCAGGTGCTCGACGCAGTCGATCTCGACCTGCACGCCACCAACGACATTTTCTGGGACGAGATCGTATCCATCGAACCGATCGGCGAGCAGGACGTCTTTGACGCGACCGTGCTGGGTACGCACAATTTCGTCGCCAACGGAATTGCCGTTCACAACTCGATCGAACAGGATGCCGACGTTGTCATCCTTTTGCATCGTGACGACTACTACGACAAGGAGTCGCCACGGGCGGGGGAGGCGGATTTCATTGTTGCCAAGCACAGAAATGGCCCGACCGACACGGTGACGGTGGCGGCTCAGTTGCACCTGTCGCGTTTTGTGGACATGGCCATCGTCTGACCTGCGGGCCGTCGAGGCGGCCAGGACTTCCTACCTACAGCGCCCCCGCTCCGGCGCCGTCTGATCGGCACCGGAGCGGAGGACGTGGGCTGGCTCAGCCGAACATGTCGTCGAGGAAGCTCTTGCGCTTCTTACGCCGGTAGTGCCCGTGGTAGCCGTAGTGCTGCTGCCCCTGGCCGTACATGGGGGCGGGCGCGGGATAGCCGGGGGGCGGGGGCACCGCGCCGTAGCCCGGCTGGTGCGGGGCGGGCGGGGGCGGCGGGTAACCGCCCGGCGGGGTGACCCGCTGGGTGGGCTGCGGCGCGGGCGGGGTCTGCTGGGCGTTCCAGTTGGCCTCGGCCTCGAACAGCTTCTCCAGCTCACCGCGGTCGAGGAAGATGCCCCGACACTCGCCGCACTGGTCGATGACGACGCCGCTGCGCTCGTACTGGCGCATGTCTCCGCGGCACTTGGGACAGGTCAGGCTCATGAATCGAAGGTACCTGGTCGGCTCATGCGGTGGCGGTCAGCGCCTCGGTGACTTCCTCGTCGGAAATCTCGTGGAAGTCGTCGTAGTAGGCCCCGACCGCACCGAAGTCGGCTGGTCGCCGGGCGCAGATCGCCTCGTCGGCCTCGGCGTTGAGGAGCTCGCAGGCTTCCTGGGCGCCGACCGGCACGGCGAGGACGACCCGGCGGGCGCCGAGTTGCCGGGCGACCTGGACGGCGGCTCGGGCGGTCGCCCCGGTGGCCAGGCCGTCGTCGACGATCAGAGCCGTACGACCGGTCAGGTCCAGTGGTGGGCGGCCGGCGCGGTAGAGCTGTTCCCGGCGGTCGAGTTCCGCCTGCTCCCGTTGTTGGACCTCGGCGATGTCGTCGGCGTTCAGTTGGCGGGCGACCGGGTCGTTGAGCACTCGTACCCCACCTGGGCCGAGGGCGCCGAAGGCCACCTCGGGTGCCCAGGGCATTCCGAGCTTGCGGACCACGAGCACGTCCAGCGGGGCGCCGAGGCGTTCGGCGACGACCCGGGCGACCGGCACTCCGCCGCGTACCAGGCCGAGCACGGTGACGTCCGGTCGGCCGGTCAGTGCGGTGAGCCGCTCGGCGAGTGCCCGACCGGCGTCGCTGCGGTCGCGGTAGGTGCTCATGTTCTCAGGTGTACGCCTCGTGGGGCCTCTTCGTCCGCCGGTTGCCGGATCCGGGGAGGGTCCAGTGCCAGGGCCCAGACCAGGAATGCGATCGGGTACAGCAGGTAGCCGAATCGGGTGGTGGGCATCAGCAGGATCGCCGTGAGTAGCCCGTACCCGCAGATCAGGCTGGTGGTGCGGGCGGTGCGGGGTGGGCGGCGGGCGAGTCGGACGGCGATGGCCAGGCCGGCCGCGACCAGCAGCGCGGCGGCGACGAGGCGACCGGCCGGTACGTTGGCCGCGATCAGGTATCCGGGGAAGGGTGACTGTGCGGGGCTGGCCACCAGGCCGTGTCCGAGGGGGAAACGCAGCACGTTCTCCACGAGGGCTCCGTGGTCGACCAGCAGGGTGGGTAGCAGGGCCAGGGCGGGCAGCCCGAACGCGCCGGCAGCGACTCGCAGGCCGGCACGTCGGGTGAGGCCCCAGATGACCAGCACTGCGGCGACCGGCCAGGCGAACAGCTTGAGGGCGCCGGCCGCCCCGACCGCGATGCCGGCCCAGCCGGGTCGGGCGGTGGCGGCGAAGGCCAGGGCCAGCAGGCAGAGGGCGAGGACGGGCAGGTCGTCCCCGCCGGTGGCCAGGGTCAGGGCACAGACCGGGAGTACGGTGGCGGCCTGCACGGCACGCAGCAGGGTGGCCGGATCGCCCGTCGGCCCGGTGGGGGTGGGCCGCAGCAGCAGACGCAGGGCCAGGATCAGGGCCAGGGCGGTGCCGAGGGCGAACCAGACCCGGGCGTCGGTCCACCAGGCTTCGTGCAGCGCGCGGGGCAGCCCGAACAGGGCCATGCCCGGCTGGTACGGGGTGTAGCCGAGCAGTTGTTCGCCCGGCGGCAGGGCGGCGATCGAGTCGGGGCCCAGGTACGGGGTGCCGGTCTCCAGCAGGCGACGACCGGAGTCCTCGACGACCAGCACCTCCTCCTGCGCCCGGTCGGTGCGCCCGGCTGCCCGCTGGACGCTCTGCCAGGTCAGCGGCAGCAGTGCGGTGGTGGCCCAGGCCAGTCCGGTGACCAGCCAGCGGGCCGACCCTCCGGCAAGGGCGGAGTCGGGGCGCCGGCGACGGACCAGGAGTTGGCCGGTGGCCAGGAGGGCGGCGGTCAGGTAGCCGAGGGCGGCCAGGCCGCCCCAGTGTCGGTGCGTGACCAGGGTGGAGGTTGCCGCGGTGATTGCCGCGAAGGCGGCGGAGACGGCGTAGAGGCCGAGGTCCAGGCCGAGGCCTCCGCCGGTGGAGTCGAGACGGTGCCACCATTTCGGGCGGGAGGGGATGGCGGTGGCGATACTCACCCGGGTGAGTGTGTCAGGCCGGCTGGTGGCCGCCCTCGACCACCCTGACGGCGTCCGGGTGCCAGCCGGACCACCGCACCGGCGTCGTGCAGTGCGGTCGCCAGGTGACCCGGACGGCCGGCGGTGCCGCGTTGCAGGGTGGCCAGCAGGGCCCCGGCGGCCAGTGGGCGGGCGAAGAGGTGTCCCTGACCGGCGACGCAGCCGAGTTCCCAGAGGGCGCGGCGCTGCGGCTCCCGTTCCACCCCTTCGGCGACCACGGCGAGATTGAGGCTTCGGCCCAGGTCGAGAGTGGAGCGGACGATGGCTGCGGCTTCGGTGGAGGATTCCATGGCGGTGACGAAGCTGCGGTCGATCTTCAGTTCGTGTACCGGGATCCGGGAGAGCAGGGACAGGGAGGAGTAGCCGGTCCCGAAGTCGTCCAGCGCCAGGCGTACGCCGGAGTCGCGTAGCCGGGTGAGGACCTGGTCGACCACGTCGAGTTGGCTGAGGGTGAGGGTTTCGGTGAGTTCCAGCATCAGCCGGTCCGGGGGCAGGTCGTGGGCGCGCAGCCGGGCCAGCACGGCTCCGGGGAATCGGGCGTCCAGCAGGCTGCGGGGGGAGACGTTCACCGCCACCGGTACGTCGAAGCCGGCGTCGCGCCAGGTGCCGGCGGCGATGAGTGCCTGGTCGAGGATCGCCTCGGCGAAGGCGGGGAGCAGCCCGGATCGTTCGACCGTCTCCAGGAACCGCAGTGGGTCGATCATGCCGTGGGCGGGGTGCCGCCAGCGGGCCAATGCCTCGGCGGCGATCACCTCACCGGTGCCGAGGTCGACGATGGGCTGGAAGTTGACGATGAATTCCTGGTCGGCGACGGCGCGGGGCAGTTCTCCGCCCAGGGCCAGTCGACCCAGGTCGGCGGTGTCCCGGGCGGATGCGTAGGTGGCGACCCGTTGCCCGGCCCGTTTGGCCTGGTACATCGCCACATCGGCGCGGCGCAGCAATTCGACCATCCCGCCGGCGGCCGGGGCGACGGCGATACCGCCGCTGGCCTCGACACTGATCTGGAGGCCTTCGATGTGGAAGGGTTCGTGCAGCGCCGCCAGCAGGGTCTCGGCCCGGGGTGCGGCCACCGCCGGGGCGGGCAGGGTGCGCAGCAGTACGGCGAATTCGTCGCCACCGAGCCGGGCGACCAGGTCGCCTGTGCTGGCTGCGGCGCGGAGTCGTTCGGCCACCTGGATCAGCATCTGGTCACCGGCGGCGTGCCCCAGGGTGTCGTTGACCTCCTTGAAGTGGTTGAGGTCGATGAGGACCAGGGCGGTGACCCCGTCGGCGTGCCGCTGGTGCAGTTGTTTGTTGCCTTCGTCGAGCAGCTGCCGCCGATTGGCCAGCCCGGTCAGCGCGTCGTGGGCGGCGGCGTGGGCGTGGGCCTGCGCCACCCGGGCGAGTTCGGCGTACGCCTGGGCGTTGCGCACCGCGGTGCACAGCGCCGAGGCGAAGGTACGCAGGGTGTAGCGTTCCCGTTCGTTGAGCTGCACGGTGCCCCGGAAGCGCAGCCGCAGCTCACCCACGTCGATGGATCGGTCGTGTCCCTCCAGGGGTGCGGGCACGACCGTGCCGGGTGTGGCGGGGGCCTCGGTGGTGGGGCCGTCGTAGCTGATCCCCTCGCTGTTGCCCCGGACCAGCCGGGCGTCGTCGCGGAGTTCCACCTCCACCTCGTCGGCGGAGAAGAGTTCGGCGGCCCGGGTGACCGCGGTGGTGAGGACCTCGTCCAGCTTGACGACATTGAGGGCGTCCGTGGTCTGGGCGAGGCGCTGCCAGGCCTGCTGCTCGGTGCGGGTGCGGACCCGGGCCAGGTAGAGCAGGTGCAGGCAGAGGACCAGCGGGGGTACGGCGAGGAGCATCCGGATGTCGGTCTTGATCATCAGGACGGTGCCGATGATGACGACCAGGCGGGTGACGGTGGCGGCCAGCCGCAGGCCCCAGTCCTCGCGGAACAACTTTCCCAGCGAGGTGCCGGTGGCCATCGCGATGACCGGCAGGGTGACGAACTCGTCGAGCAGTACGGCGGCGAGGTAGGCGGCCGTCAGCGGGACGATGGTGCTGGCGATGTCGGAGTTCGTCGGGGGCCACTGGAACAGCTGGAGGACCAGGCTGGCGGCGGTGGCGACCAGCATGTTCTTGCCGATGCCGAAGAACTGTTTGATCGGCGGGAGCCGGATCAGGGTGGTGGCGATCGCCACGCCGAAGCCGGTGGCGAGGATGACCACGGACGGGGGTGCCACCACCAGGCCGATCACGATCGCCGTCTCGGTCCAGGCGATGTGGTGGTTGGTGGAACGGATCCGGATCCGGACCTTGAAGATGAAGCCGAGCGCCACCAGGGTGATCAGTACGGGCCAGAGGAGGGTGGCCCTCAGGGCGCCGTAGTTGGGCAGGTGGGCGACCGAGACGGCGCCGGCGATTGCGGCCATAACGACGACGAGACCGACTAGCGGCCGTAGCCGCCGATCGGTCCCGGTCTGTCGGTCTTGCGAAGTCAACCGTCATCCCCATTCGTCACCGAGGGGCTGCGCTCCGCAAGCGTACTGCGCCTGCTTCTCATCGAGAAGCAGGACTCACGCCCATTCGTGCGAGTTCATTTCGACCCCCAGCTCTATTCGGCTTGTGCTGCTGCCGAATCTAGAGCGACTTGGGCCCGGTTGGTACCAAAAGATGTCGTATTGCGCAGAATGGGCCAATACGGCAATTCTCTGTCACGTTCCGTTCCCAGGGCCCTGACGGAGGGTCGACTCCGCCCATTGGGTCGTTTCGACTTCCGGCCTCTCCGTTGGCGGGAATTCCTGGTCGGCCTAGTGTCCCCAGGCTGGTTTGCTGGCTACATCATCGCTTCGGTCGGGATCGCCGCAACCGGCAGGCGGTCAGTCTGGCGGCCGAGCGCGCACAGTGATCCTAGGGCTGCTCATCGCGGTCGCCCGCCAGGCAGGCCTCGCCGCCGGGCCGGCAGTGGGCCGGTGGCCGAATCCACTGCGGGCGAATGCGAGATCGACATCGCCGGAGCAGCCCGGGCGCCCGTTTGCGATCAAGTTCGCCGCTATCTACGGGATGTTGTTCGACTTGTGGAAGTCGGCGAGAAAATACGTACCCGGGCGGGACACCTGGAACCGGCATTGGATCTCCAGGAAGTCGACCGCTCGGATCACGCCGAACTGCGGTCCTTCCAACAGGAATGAGTCGGCCGGATCTGTCGGCGCGCGGCAGAGCTGACTCATCACCGAAGGGCTGCGCTCCGCAGGCGCGCTGCGGCTGCTCCTCGTCGAGCAGCGGCGACCAGGCTGGGTTGATTTCTCTGCCTCAGCCGAATTCGGCTCTTGCCGTTGCCGGGCGGCCGAGGGACTTGCGGTGAATTGCTCCGGTTGATTGGCGTATTACACAGATTGCGGCAGATTGGCAATCGTCTGTTACGTTCTGCCGCGTGCTGGTTGCTGGAGGGTTCGATTCCCTGAGTGATCCCTCCTTGTTCCCTGGCCTTCGATCACGGGTGGGAACTCTGATTGAGCAAGAATCCCCAAAAAGCTTACCCATTAAAGCATTTCTTCGATCTCGATCGCCGAGAACCAGGGCGACGAGCCCGCTCTGAGCTGGCTAGACTGCTCACGGTAACGCTATGAGTGCAGCTGAGGGGCCGGTGCAGATTCAAATCCTCGGCGGTCTCGCGGTGCGTCACGATTCGGTGGTGCTGCCCCTCGGGACACCGAAACAGCGGACGGTTCTGGCAATGCTCGTCTGCAATCCGGGGCGACTGGTATCAGTCGATCAACTTGTCGACGAACTGTGGCCTGACGGGCCGCCGCAGTCAGCCATACCCAATGTCCGTACCTATGCCGCCAATCTGCGCCGAGGTCTCGAGGCGCTGGTGCCGGAGGGTGAGGTGCTGGCCCGCGTCCAGGACGGTTATCGCCTGCACGTCGAGCGACCGGCCATCGACCTGTTCGCCTTTCAGGCGCAGGTCACCGAGGCGCGTCGCCTGGTGCATTCCGACGAGACGACCGCCGTTGAGCTGCTGTCCAAAGCGTTGGCGCGGTGGCGAGGTGAGGCCCTGGCCGGGGTCGCGCTCGGACCGTCGCTCTCCGCCCAGGCCGCGGCGGCGGCCGAGGACCGGATGCTCGCGGCCGAGTTGTACGCCAGGTTGCAGATCCGGCTCGGCCACTACGACGCCGCCCTGCCGGTGCTACGGAACCTGCTGATCACGCAGCCGCTCCGCGAACCCGCCCACCTGCTTCTCATGCGGGCGCTGCACCTGCGCGGCGACCATGCGGGGGCGGTCGCCGCCTATGCCACGGCGCGAAGAGTCCTGCGTGAGCAGCTCAACATCGAACCCGGCGACGAACTCCAGCACTTCCACCGACGGATAACCGCCCCCGAGCAGCGGCCCACGTCGCGACAACGCGCCGCACCGCAGCAGCGGGCGGCACACCCGAACCAGGCAGGACAGCCCGCCGCCGTACCCGCGCCGACCGGGCAGCCGAGTCCGGCCTTCTCGCCGTCGTTCCTGCCCCGGGCGTTGCCGGACTTCGTCGGCCGTACCGAAGCGGTGGAGCATCTGCTGGCCGAGACGCGACGGGCCTCGGACCTCGCCTCGGCCGTGCACTTCATCGACGGCATGGCGGGCAGCGGCAAGACCTCCCTGGCCATGCATGTCGCCGCCAAGCTCATGGACTGCTTCCCGGACGCACAGTTGTTCATCGACCTGAAGGGGCACGACCTGGCCGAGGTGGTGGAGCCGGGTGCCGCCCTGGCGGCGTTGCTGCGCCAGCTCCGGGTGCCGGGAAGCCGGATTCCGGCCGACTTCGACGAGCGGGTCGCGCTCTGGCGTCGGGAACTGGCCGGTCGGCGGGCGATCGTCGTGTTGGACAACGCGGCCGGCAGCGAGCAGGTTCTCCCACTGCTTCCCAGCGGGCCCGGCAGTGTGGTGATCGTGACCTCCCGGCGGAGGATCACCTGGCTGGACGGCGGTCCGCCGGTTTCGCTGCCCGTGATGAGCCTGGACGAGGGGGTCGCGCTGCTCGCCTCGGCCGTCGGCGCGCAACGGGTGGCGGCCGAGCCCGAGGCTGCGGTGACCGTGGTGCAGCAGTGCGGGTACCTGCCGCTGGCGATCCGGCTCGCCGGCTCCCGGCTGGCGCATCGTCCCACCTGGCGGGTGGCCGACCTGGCTGCTCTGCTGGCCGGCAATGCCCGCCGGCTGGTCCACCTGGCCTCGGGTGACCGGAGCGTGGCGGGAGCCTTCGCGGCATCCTACGAGTCGCTCGGCAGTCGGGCGGGCCGGTTGTTTCGGCTGCTGAGCGTGCATCCGGGCGGCTACTTCGACGGGCTGGCCTCGGCTGCGGTCTCTGGTCTGTCGACAGCCGAAGCCAGCGCCGCCCTCGACGAACTCGTCGATTGTCACCTGATCGACGAGGTGAAAATCGGGCGCTACCGGATGCACGACCTGATTCGGCAGTTCTCCCACGAGCTGTCCGTGGAGCGTGACTGTGCGCAGACCCGCGATCGGGCGTTGGTGGATCTGATCGACGTCCTGTTGCACCTGTCCTATCCGATAGCCGAAGACCTCGAAGCCGGAATCGTGCGCAAGTATGTGACCCTCGATCCGCCGCGCCTGCCGGATCTGTTGGCCGCCACGGCGCCAAGGACGACGGAATGGCTGGAGGAGGAGCGGTCGACCCTGGTGGCGCTGGTCGTGCGAGCGAATGAAGGCGGCCACCATGAACATGCGTGGCGGCTGGCTCGGGTGCTCTGGCGATTCCTCTACATGCGGGGGCACTACGACGACATCGTCCGGACGCACCTCGTCGGGCTGGATTCGGCCAGGTCCGCGAAGAACGGAGCCGCCGTCGTCACCATGCACAACTATGTCGCCTCCGCCTATCTGCGGAAGGGCAACTACGACGATGCTCTGAGCCACGTCCGCGCGGCGGTGAGTCTCGCCGAGCAGCGTGGCGATTTCGTCAACCGGGAGCGTTGCCGGGTCAATCTGGCCGCCGTGCACTGGATTCGTGGCGAGCTAGACGAGGCGCTGCGGGTCGGACTCGAAGGATTGCGGTGGCGCACCGGCCATGACGACAAGGAACTGCACGCCAGCCTGCCGAATCTGGGGCTCGTCCTGGCCCAACTCGGCCGGTACGACGAGGCACTGCGCCTGCACCGCCTGCATCTCTACCTGGGCCGCCAGTTGGGTAGCCAGTTCCACCTGCTCAACGCGCTGGGCCATATCGGTGCGATCAAAAGCCGGATGGGCCGCCATGACGCGGCGGCGCGGGCGTTGCGCGCCGCTCTGGCGTTGCGGGAGCGTACCGGCCACCGGTTCGCGCAGGCGGAGGTGCACAACGACCTCGGCATCGCGCTGCGCGGGTTGGGGCGGGCCGTCGAGGCGGTGCAGCACCACGAGACCGCCCGAGAACTGGCCATTGAGGCGGCCGCGGGGCGCGGACAGTTGCTGAGAGGAGGACCCATGCGCGGTCTGGACTTGGCGTGACGACGGAAACCATCTGATGACCACCGCTGTCGGGTGTCCCCAGCCATCTGCCAGCGGGGCTGTGGGTGGAAGGGGCGGCACCTCCGTGCCGTCCTTTCCGCTCACCTGGTGGTTGCCCTGCGGTGACGGATAGGCTCGCCGACGTGACCCAGCCCGCCGAACTCACCCATGTCGACCAGGCCGGCGCCGCCCGCATGGTCGATGTCTCCGGCAAGGAGGTCACCGGCCGCCTGGCGATCGCCGCCGGCCGGTTGCGGACCACCCCTGAGGTCATCGAGCTGCTGCGTCGCGACGGGCTGCCCAAGGGCGACGCCCTGGCGGTCGGCCGGCTAGCCGGGATCATGGGCGCGAAACGTACCCCCGATCTGATTCCGCTGTGCCACCCGATCGCCCTGCACGGCGTCACGGTCGACCTGGATCTGACGACGGACACGGTCGAGATCACCGCCACCGCCCGCACGGCCGACCGGACGGGTGTGGAGATGGAGGCGTTGACCGCGGTGGCGGTCGCCGGGCTGGCCCTGGTCGACATGGTCAAGGCGGTGGATCCGGCGGCCAGCGTGGAGGCGGTACGGGTGCTGCGCAAGGAGGGCGGCAAGACCGGCCTGTGGCAGCGTCCGCAGGACCGGCCGTGATCCGGGCCCGGGTGGTGGTGGCCTCCAATCGGGCGGCCGCCGGTGTCTACCCCGACACCAGCGGTCCGCTGCTGGTGTCGGGCCTGCGGGAGTGGGGTTGCACGGTGGACGAGCCCGTGGTGGTCCCGGACGGGGAGCCGGTCGGCCAGGCGGTGCGGGCTGCCGTGGCGGAGGCCGTCGACGTGGTGCTGACCAGCGGCGGCACCGGCATCACCCCGACCGACCGTACCCCTGAGGTGACCCGCGCCCTGCTGGACTACGAGATTCCCGGCATCGCCGAGGCGATCCGCGCCCACAGCCGGGACAAGGTGCCGACGGCGGCGCTGTCCCGGGCGGTGGCCGGGGTGGCGGGTCGTACCCTCGTGGTCAACCTGCCCGGTTCGACCGGTGGGGCCCGCGACGGCCTGGCCGTGCTGGGGCCGATCCTCCGGCACGCGGTCGAACAGTTGCGCGGTGGCGACCACCAGCCAACCCGATAGGCTCTCGCCGGTGAGCACGGAAACCACCTCCGCCGCTGACCCGGCCGCCACCGCACCCCCGATGGGCTGGGCGCAGGCCCGGTCCCGGGTGTACGAGGTAGGCCTGGCCGCCGCCCTCCCCGCCCTAGATGTGCCACTGGCCGAGGCCGACGGGTACACCCTTGCCGAGCCGTTGGCTCCCCGTACCGATCTGCCGGCCTTCCCCACCTCCAGCGTGGATGGCTGGGCGGTCCGTGGCCCCGGCCCGTGGCGGATCGTGGGTCGGGTGCTGGCCGGCACGACTCCGGCCCCGTTGACCGAGGACGGGACTACGGTCGAGATCGCGACCGGTGCCATGGTGCCCACCGGGGCCTCGGCGGTGCTGCGGGTGGAGGAGTCCAGGCGTACGCCGGAGGGGTTTGTCGAGGGGGTGCCACGGCCGGCGCCGGAGTGGCGGCTGCCCGGGGAGGAGGCCGCCGCCGGTGAGGAGCTGCTGTCGGCCGGGACCCCGGTGGACCCCTCGGTGATCGGCCTGGCCGCCTCCTGCGGGCACGACACCCTGCGGGTACGCGCGCAGCCCCGGGCCGCGTTGCTGGTCTTCGGTGACGAGCTGCTGACCGGTGGCCCGCCCGCCGAGGGGCGGATCCGCGACGCCCTCGGCCCGGCCGTGCCGTCCTGGCTGCGACGGTACGGCTGCCAGGTGCCCCCGACCGATGTGGTCGGTCCGGTCGCGGACACCCTGCCCGCCCACGAGGCGGCCCTGCGTCAGGCCCTGGCCGAGGCCGATTTGGTCTGCACCACCGGCGGCACCATGCACGGCCCGGTCGACCACCTGCATCCCGCGTTGGCGGCCCTGGGCGCGGACTACGTCGTCAACACCGTAGCGGTGCGGCCCGGTTTTCCGATGTTGCTGGCCCGGGTGGTCGGCCCGGACGGGCGGGCCCGGTTCATCGCCGGCCTGCCGGGCAATCCGCAGTCCGCCGTCATCGCCCTGGTCTCCCTGGTCGCGCCGCTGCTGGCCGGTCTGGCCGGTCGGCCGATGCCGGTGCTTGCGCACGCCACCCTCGCCGCTGCGGTGCCCGGCCGGGGCAACTACACCCACCTGGCCCTGATCCGGCTCGACCGGGTGGCCGGGACCGCCCATCCGGTACGGCATGTCGGGTCGGCGATGCTGCGGGGCCTGTCCGGGGCGGACGGGTTCGCGGTGATCGCGCCGGGCACCTCCGGGGCCGCCGGTGACCGGGTGCCGGTCGTACCGTTGCCGTTGCTGCCGGGGGAGCGGACATGGTGATCCTGATCGGGGCCGTCACCGACCAGCCTTTGGATCTCGCCGTGCACGAGGCCGCGGTGGCCGACCACCGGGCCGGCGCGGTGGTCTCGTTCGCCGGGGTGGTCCGCGACCACGACCACGGGCGGGCCGTGGCCAGCCTGGAGTACGAGGGCCACCCGAGCGCCGAGCGGGTGCTGCGGGAGGTGGCCGCCGAGATCGCCGCGGACCCCGAGGTGTACGCGGTGGCCGTGTCGCACCGGATCGGGCCCCTGGCCATCGGTGATGCGGCCCTGGTGGCGGCTGTCAGCACCGCGCACCGGGCCGCCGCTTTCGCCGCCTGCGCCCGTCTGGTGGACGAGGTGAAGGCCCGGCTGCCGATCTGGAAGCGGCAGGTCTTCACCGACGGCACCGAGGAGTGGGTGAACTGCCCCTGATTCCCTAGCGGCGGCCGTGCAGCAGGGCGTTGCGGGCCGCCCGGTCGGTCAGGAAGGCCGGCTCGGCCCCCGGCCGCCACGGCAGCGCGGCGACCAGCACGATCAGGGCCAGGATCAGGGAGTTCTCCATCAGGGCACCGAACAGGCCGTCGGCGTAGTGCGAGACCTCCGGCAACTGGTGCTCGTACGGCCAGATCGGTGAGACCAGGAAGAGCAGGTAGAGCCCGACGGCGGCGCTGCCGTGCCGCAATCCGGTCCAGGTCGGGTACCAGATCGGCGGGCGTAGCGCGGACACCTCGGGTGGGCCGCCGTAGGGGCCGGCCGTGGCGCGGGCGATCAGTCCCCGGCTGGCGTCGTGTCGGCGGATCGCCGCGTCGGCCAGCACGATGATCGCCGGAATCACCCAGACGAGATGATGGGTCCAGGAGATCGGGCTGATCACGTTGGCGGTCAGACCGACCAGGGTGAAGGCGGTCAGTTCGTCACCGTCGGAGTGCGAGTTCGCGGCCCGGGACAGACCGAGCGCCAGCACCAGTACGGAGAAGGCCAGCCAGAGCAGCCCGGGGGTCTCGATCGAGTCGTAGAGCCGGGCCAGCAGCCCGGACAGGGACTGGTTGGGCGTCATGTCGGCCGCGCCAACCCGCTCGGTCTGCCACAGCACCCGGCCGAAGTAGGCCCGGGACTCCGCCCCGACGATGCCGAAGCTGCCCAGGGTCACCCCGACGGCCGTGGCGATGGCGGTCCAGGCCACCCGCCACTGCCTAGTGATCATCAGATAGAAGATGAACAGGGCCGGGGTCAGCTTGATCGCGGTGGCCAGGCCGATGCCCACACCGGCCCAGGCGCCGCTGTAGATGAACCGCAGCAGTGGACCGTCCGTGTCGGCCTGATGGGTGCCGCGCCGGGAGCGCCAGCGCAGGGCCACCAGGTCCGCCATGATCAGGGCGAACAGCAGCAGGTTGACCTGCCCGTACCCGATGGTCTCCCGGGTCGGCTCGATGGCGACCGCCAGCGGGGTGGCGATGGCCACGGTGAACCACAGGGGCCAGCCCATCCGGTCGACGATCGGGCGCAGCAGCGCGGCCAGCACCACCGCCAGGGCGGCGATGCTCACCACCGCGTTCACCATTCCGGCCATGGTCACCGGCAGATGGGCCATCGGCAGCATGGCCAGGCCGGCGAAGGGTGGGTAGGTGAAGCCCAGGGTGGTGTCGGGTGCGACGAACTCGTACAACTCGTGACCGCTCGCCCACCAGACCACCGCGCCGTGGTAGATCTTCATATCGAAGAAGTTGTACGGACGCCCGAATGCACCGATGGCAAGCCATGCGGCATAGGCGGCGGCGGCCACGATGCCGCTCCGTACGACTGTCCTTCGATCGATCCCACGCGTTACGCGACGGACTGCGGCGAGGCGGTCCAGCCTTCTACCGACATTAGTCGGCATGGCGTGGCCACCCCCGTACCAAGATCGTCCTACCCGTCCAGGTCCGGTACGGAGCCTAGAACGGCGCCTCACGTCAGTGCCTCCCGCGTTATGCGACCGTGTCCGATCCCACACCATGTTTTGATATTTCCACCGCGTTAACGCCTAGCGGGCGGTTCAGGTGATTCGCGGCCTTATTCGAGGGGTGTGGGCCGTAGTCGCAGCTCAGCCGGGAAGTCGGCGGGCGGTCGCGGCGGACACGGCGGCGATGCGGGCCTCCCGACGGGCGGTTCGCACGGCGCGACGCACGGACCGTCGAGAGTGGCCGATCCGGTGACCGGCTCGCCAGCGCAGCCCCGGCTTGCCTTCGGTGTCGGCGGCGGCGAGCAGCAACCCACCGAAGAGGCCCAGGTTCTTCGCGAAGTGGGTCTGGTGGTTGTAGCGCTGCGTGGGATCCTCCTGTCGCCAGAAGGGATGCCCGGCCAGGGTCACCGGGATCAGGGTGCCCGCCAGGACCAGCGCCGCCGGCCGGGAGAACCGCCCGGTGGCGAGCATCAGCCCGGCACCCAGTTGAACGGCACCGGTGGCCCGGACCAGGGTCATCGTGTCGGTGGGGAGGCGGGGAGCGACCCGTTCCAGCAGTGGAGTCACCCGATCGGTGACAGGCTTGGCCACAGGTACCAGTCGCTGCGGGTTGGCGACGCTGCGGGCACCGCTGATCACGAAGATGCCGCTGAGCATGGCGCGGGCGAGAGACCGTACGGGCGTCATGGACCAGTCATACCCCCTGCGACCCGAGGTCAAGCCCCACAACGGCGGATATCGATCGATTGGGTGATGGCCGAATCGGCGCGCCGATTCGAGCGACCGTCTCGGATGGACGGGCCGCAGGCGGTAACCTCGCCGCGTGACGACCCTGCGGCTACGACCCGAGGACACGGCCGACACCGGCGCGGTCCGCCGGGTGCTGGCCGCGGCCTTCGCCCGCCCCGACGTGGCCATCCCGCCGGAGGTACGACTGGTCGACGAGTTGCGCGGCAGCGATGCCTGGCTGCCGGAACTGGCGATGGTGGCCGAGTACGGCGGCGAGATCGTCGGCTACGCCTTGTTCACCCGGGTAACCGTCAGCGCGCCGGGGCAGGTAGCCCCGGCGCTGGCCCTCGGCCCGGTGGCGGTGGCCCCCCACCGTCAGCGGATCGGCCTCGGCGGGGCAGTCGTGCAGGCCGGCCTCGAAGCCGCCACAGAACTCGGGGAACGGCTGGTCGTGGTGCTCGGCGACCCGGGCTACTACCGGCGCTTCGGATTCAGCCGGGCCGACCGGATGGGCCTGACCAGCCCCTGGTCCGGGTTGGGCGAGCCCTGGCAGGCCCTGGTGCTGCCCCCCTCGACCAGCGACGAACCCCCTCCCCCGCAGGGTGAGGTCGTCTTCCCACCCCCCTGGTCCAAGGTCTGACCGGCAACGCCCAGCCCCCCGCGGCGTGACGGACTTGGTGGCACCGAGGGCTGTGGCAGTAGGGCTGTACGACACGCCGGGGGATGACCTGCTGGAGTGCCACAGCTCGGGTGGTGGCTGCGGGCCTCAGGCCGGTTGGGTGCGGAGGTAGCGGCCGAAGTGGGGGACGGTGAAGGCGACCGTGCCGCGTTCACCGGAGTAGATCAGGCCCTTCTTGATCAGGGCGTCGCGGGCCGGGGAGAGGCTGGCGGGCTTGCGGCCGAGGGCCCGGGCGATCTCGGCGGTCGGTACGGCCGCGTCCATGTCGTCCCGTCCACCCCCCTGCGCCGCCCCCTCGACCAGGGAGAGGGCGGCCATCGCCCGCATGTACTCCCGTTCCGCCGGGGTGGCCCGCTCGAAGCGGGAGCCGAAGAAGCCCACCGCCAACTCCGCCTCGGCCTCCGGGGCGGCCACCCGTACGTCCGCAGCGGTGATCGGTGAGCGGGGAGCGTGATCCCAGGTCGCCTTGCCGTACGCCTGGACGAAGTACGGGTACCCCCCGGACTTCTCGTAGAGCAGGTCCAGCGCCTTCGCCTCGTACTCCACGTCCTCCCGCTGGGCCGGGGCGCAGAGTGCCTGGTCGGCGGCGATCCGGTCGAGCCGGTCGATGCGTTGGTAGCGGAACAACCGCTCGGAGTACGACTTGGCTGCGCTCAACACCGCCGGCAGGTGCGGCAGGCCCGCGCCGACCACGATCAGCGGTGCGCCGAGCTGGGACAGCTCGTGACAGGCGGCGCAGAGGGCGGAGACCTCCTCCGGCCCGAGATCCTGCATCTCGTCGATGAAGATGGCCACGCCGGTGCCGACGTCGCTGGCGACCGAGGCGGCATCGGTCAGCAGCTCCACCAGGTCGATCTCGATGTCGCCGGAGTCGGCCCGTCCGCTGGCCGCCGGTACGTCGATGCCGGGCTGCCACCGGTCCCGCAGCTTGGGGGCGGTGGCGCCCCGGCCGGTCGGCACACCCCGTTGGGCGAAGGCCTTGAGCACCCCCAGGAAGGCGTCGATGCGGTCCGGTGCCCGGTGCCGGGGGGCGAGTTCCCGGACGGCCATGTGCAGGGCGGCGGCGATCGGTCGGCGCAGTGACTGATCCGGCCGGGCCTCGATCTTGCCACTGCCCCAGAGCCGGTTGATGGCCTGGGAGCGGAGGGTGTTGAGCAGTACGGTCTTGCCGACGCCTCGCAGGCCGGTGAGCATCAGGCTGCGTTCCGGTCGGCCCCGGGCGATCCGCTCCAGCACGATGTCGAAGACGTCCAGTTCCCGCCCCCGCCCGGCCAGTTCGGGCGGGCGCTGACCGGCGCCCGGAGCGTACGGATTGCGGACCGGATCCACGAATCGCAGAGTATCGAGGCATCTAGCCGAGGAGCTAGACATCAGTAGACGGGGCTACCGGCGTGTCGACAGTCGACCGGAAACTAGTGCTGTCTAGCGAGAATGCTAGATACCGCTAGATCTACCGATGGTGGGGCTAGCCGCCTGCGGGTTCTGCGCCTGCGGGTTCAGTCGCGTCGCTTGAGGCAGAGCACGAAGTCGAGCGAATCCAACTCACTGTCGTAGAAGTACCAGTTGGTGTAGCCGTCCACCCGGGCACACTTCGCCTCGGCGTCCTTCTCGCCGCTGGTCGTGCCGTCTACCCGCCGCAACACCTCATAGGTCGAGGGCGCGCAGTCAGTGATCAACAGTTTCGGCTTCGAGCCGGCCGAAGCCTCGTTGCGTACACACTGTCCCTGCTGGACGAACCGGGGATCGGTCGACGAGTTGGCGGTCGGGGAGGCGGTCGAGTCGGGGTCGGAGTCATCCGGGGCGGCGGTCGGCGCCGGTGGATCCTGGGTCGGCGCGGACACCACGGTCGGATTCGGCTCGTCATCCTGCCCGAGCAGGTAGTACCCCGTCCCACCGACGACGGCCAACACCAGCACCACGATCAGGGCGGCGATCATCGGGGTACGACCGCGCCGACGCGGTGGCGCGGGCTGACCGGCGTACGCGGCCACCGCCGGGTCCTCCTGGTGGACCCGACCACCCGGCTGCGGATATCCACCCGGCACCGATTCCGACCCGTAACCCGGCCCGGTCCCGTAACCAGAGTCGTAGCTTGGCCCAGGCCCATGACCCTGACCAGAGTCGTAACCCCGCCCAGACCCGTAGATCTGTCCGGCGCCATACCTCTGACCGGAGTCGTCAGCCTGCCCGGCCCGATAACCCTGCCCAGGGCCGTAACTCTGCCCAGGGCCGTAACCCTGACCGGAGTTGTGGCCCTGGCCGGGGCTGTGCGGTTCGTCGGGTCGCGGCTCGTGCCACGGTTGCGGGCCGCCGCCCGGTGGTCCGTAGTTCGCCATGCCCGCCCTCCTGATCGGGGTACCCCGGCTAGACCATCGTTGATGGCTCAGCCGTCACCCCGGTCACGGTAGCGCGTACACCCGGGCACCTCGGCCCGGACGGCGGTCGGGTCAGCTATCCGGCAGCAGGGTCAGATGAGGCGCAGTTGACGGTCCTTGGGGCGGCGCGGTCCGGCGCTGTCGCCCAGCCGCTCGAACAGGCCCGGGTCGATCACGTCGAGGAAGGGCGACGGTCGACAGTCGTGCTCCGAGCCGTGCCGGACGCGGCGAGCGGTGTGGCTGACATAGAGCCGATCCTGCGCCCGGGTCACCCCGACGAAGAACAACCGGCGTTCCTCCGCGATCGCGTCCTCGTCCGGGGTCGAGCCCGGCCAGCGCAGCGGCAGCAGCCCGTCCTCGGCCCCGACCAGGAACACCACCGGGAATTCCAGGCCCTTCGCGGCGTGCAGGGTCAGCAGGGTGACCGCCTCGGCGCGGGGGTCCAGCGCGTCCACCTCCGCGCCGGTGGCGAGCTGGGACAGGAACATCTCCAGGTCATCGCCGCACCGCCGGGCCAGGGGGGTGAGCAGGTCCACCGCGGTACGGACCTCCTCCGGGCGGACTCCGTTGGAGCCGTCCAGGGTGGGGATGGCGAAGCGTTCGGCCAGGACCTGCCCGGCCAGGCGGACCCGGGCGGGCAGGGCGCCCTCCACACCGGAGGCGTGCCGCAGTTCGCGGGCGATGGCCAGCACCCCGGGCCGGTCCCGCAGCCGGTCGTGGGAACGCTTCTGCACCGGGATGTTCGCCCGGGACAAAGCGTCCACGATCGGCGCGGCCTGTGAGTCGGTCCGGTAGAGCACGGCGATGTCGGAGAAGGACAGGGTGGTCGACCGGCCGTCGATCCGACCGGAGTCCAGCGACCGGTGGGAGAGGCCGCCGACCAGTTCGTCGACTGTGCGTACCACGAAATCGGCCTCGTCGGCGACGGAGGCCGCGGCGTACCGACCCACCAGGGGGGCCTCGGGGTCGAGTCGGGCCGGATCCAACCGGCGGCCCCGGACCAGCGAGGAGGGTGCGATGGCCTGCACCGCGGCGGCCAGGATCGGCGCAGAGGACCGGTAGTTGCGGTTGAGCCGCACCAGCCGGGCGTCCGTGAAGTCCTGGGAGAACCGCAGGAAGTACCCGACATCGGCACCCCGGAAGGAGTAGATGGCCTGGTCCGGGTCGCCGATCGCACAGAGGTTGCCGTCGGCGGGGCTGAGCAGTCGCAACAACTCGTACTGCACCGCGTCGACGTCCTGGTACTCGTCTACGAAGATCCACCGCCAGCGGTTGCGGTACCGCTCGACCAGCTTGCGGTCCGCACGCAGCAACCCGACCGGCAGGGTCAGCAGCTCGTCCAGGTCGACCATGCCCTGCTTGCGCAGCAGTCCGGCGTACCGGGCCGGGTCCTCACCGGCCTCGGTCCTGGCCGCCGCCCGCTCGGCGTCGTCGGCGATCCGGAAGTCGTTCGGCAGGCCGGCGGCGTCGGCGTTCTCCCGCAGGATGGTCAGCCCCAGGGAGTGGAAGGTGCCCACGGTGACGTCCTCGGCGACCGGGCCGAGCAGGCCGTCGAGGCGGTGGCGCAGTTCCTCGGCCGCCCGCCGGGTGAAGGTGATCGCCAGGCACTCCTCGGGGAAGACGTTCAGCTCGGCGCAGAGGTACGCGATCCGGTGGGTCAGGGTGCGGGTCTTGCCGGTACCCGGACCGGCGACGATCAGCAGCGGCCCACCGGGAGCGGAGGCGGCCACCCGTTGCATCGCGTCGAGTCGGTCGAGCAGGCCGGTGCCGACCTCCTCCATGCCGGAGAGCATCGGCTCGAAGGGCTCGTGCGGGGAGGGCGGCGGGGCGATCGGCGGGGCCGGTGGGGCCGGCTTGCGCTTCGGTTCGGCCTTGGTGGCCGCCCGCTTGACCTTGGCGGCCGGTTTGTCCGCGTCCGCCGGTCGACGCTGCGCCGGGATCGGCACGTCGAACAGGGTCTCCTGCCCGCCGGAGGAGCCGGCGCCGCCCAGTTCAGTCGGATCGAACAGAGTGATCACCCCGTACTCGCCGTCGTAGCCGGGCACCCGTCGTACCTCACCCCGACGCAGCCGACCGATGCCCTCGGCGAGCAGTTCCCCGCCGACCCGGCCGATCTCCTCCACCGGGGTACGGGTCAGGATCTCCAACTCGGGGCCGAGGGCGGCGACCAGTTCGGTCAGCTTGCCCTCGACCTTCTTGGATCGCGGCCCTACCTTGTTGATCTCACCGAGGATCTCGGCGAGCTGGATCAGGTGGGTCACCTGACGAGCCTGCTCCGGCCGGTACCCCTCGGGCCGGTCGGCCAACTCCTCGACCCGGCTGAGTACCCCCACGGTCAACGGCTTGCCGCATTCCGGGCACCGTCCTCCGGCCTCCCGGGTGCGTTCGGGCGCCCAGTTCACCCCGCACAACCGGTGGCCGTCGGCGTGATACTTGCCCTCCTCCGGGAAGAACTCGATCGTGCCGGCCAACCCCTCGCCGGTGCGCAGGGCCTCCCGGATGCCGAAGTAGTCCCGTGGGGCGGTGAAGACGGTGGCCTCCCGGGCCAGCGCGGGCGGGGAGTGGGCGTCGGAGTTGGAGATCAGCCGGTAGGCGTCCAGGCTGCCGACCCGCCAGTTCATCTCCGGATCACTGGACAGCCCGGTCTCCACCGCGAAGATGTGCTCGGCCAGGTCGGCGTAGCAGTCCGCGATGGCGTCGAAGCCGGACTTCGAGCCCAGCGCGGAGAACCAGGGGGTCCAGATGTGGGCGGGGACCAGGTAGCCGTCGGGGCTGGCCCCCAGGGTGATCTCCAGCAGGTCCCGGGAGTCCAGGCCGAGGATCGGCCTACCGTCCGAGCCCAGGTTGCCGATGCGGCCCAGGGCCGTGTTGAACCGGCCCACCGCGTCCAGATCCGGCAGATAGATCAGGTGGTGCACCTTGCGGGTCCGGTCGTCCCGCTTGTAGATCGTGGAGATCTCCACGCTGAGCATGAACCGGACCGCGTCGGCCTCCGCCTCGCTGGCCAGCCTGGGCGGCAGGCGGCGGGCGATGTCCCGCTCCGCTTCCGCCGACAGCCGGTACAGGCCGGGCTCGGCCGGTTGCAGGGTCTCGCGCAGGTGGTCGTACCAGGCAGGATGGGTGAAATCGCCCGTGCCGAGCACCGCGATGCCCTTGCGCTGCGCCCACCAGCCGAGGTTCGGCAGGGTCAGGTCCCGGCTGCACGCCCGCGAATACTTCGAGTGGATGTGCAGGTCCGCGACGAAGGGCGGGAGGCCACCGGGGGGTACGGCGCTGAACGGGGGCACGCCGCATCCTGCCACGACTGGCGGTGCTCCCGCTCGGCGCCACGCACGAAGGTGAGATGCGCTATGCCGAGCGCAGCTCAACGAGGGTGATCTGTGGCTCCGCCCCGACCCGTACCGGGGGACCCCAGAAACCGGCACCGTTGGTGACGTACACCTTGGTGCCGTCCACCTCACCCAACCCGGACACCACCGGCTGCTCCAGCCGGACCAGCAGGTTGAACGGAACGATCTGACCACCGTGGGTGTGGCCGGACAGTTGCAGGTCGACGTCGTACTTCGCCGCCTCGAAGGCGGCCACCGGCTGATGCGCCAGCAGCACCACCGGCCGGGAGGGATCGCGGTCGGCCAGGGCGGCGGCGTAGTCCGCCGGGGCGGCCACCCCGGTGCCGGCCGCGCTGGCGTCGTTGACCCCGGCCAGGTCCAACACCCCACCCCGGGTGGCGATCTCCAGGCGCTGGTTCTGGAGCACCCGCAGCCCGAGCCGGTCCACCTCGGCCACCCACTCCTCGACCCCGGAGTAGTACTCGTGGTTGCCGGTGACGAAGTAGCTGCCGTGTCGGGCCCGCAGGTCCCGCAGGGGTGCCGCGGCCTCACCCAGCTCGGCCACCGTACCGTCGACCAGGTCACCGACCACGGCGACGATGTCGGCGTCCAGGCGGTTGATCGCGGCGACGATCCGTTCGGTGTGGATCCGGCCGCGCAGCGGACCGATGTGAATGTCGGAGACGGTGGCGATCCGCAGGCCGTCCATGCTGCGCGGCAGCTTGGCCAGCGGAATCTGCACCCGGTCCAGCTGCGGGGGACCCATCGCGGTGCGTACCCCGCTGCCGACCAGACCGGCGGCGGTGAGCCCGGCGAAGATCGCGGCGCCTCGGGCGAGCAGCAGCCGGCGCCCCGGATCGTGGTCCGGCCCGATCGCACCGGCGGCCGGGGGTTCGCTCGCCCTGTTCGCCGGGTCGGCCACCGGCGGGGTGGCCGTGGTCCCGGACTCCTCGGTCGCCGCGCTCGGGCCGACCAGCGCCGGCTCCTCGGTGGTGCCGGCCGGACCGACCAGCACCGGCTCCGGTGCGGCCACCGCGGCCCGGCGGCGCAGCACCAGGCGGGTCACCAGCATCGGGACTTCCAGCACGACGAGCAGCACCAGCAGGTAGAACATCAGGGCCAGCCAGATGTAGCCCGGCCAGGCCAGCCAGTACAGGCCGGCGCGGGTGCCCATCATCGTCGCCGGTACGAGCAGCGCCAGCACCACCGTGGTGACCGTGCCGATCCGCCGCCAACGGCCCGCTCTGGTGGTGTCCTTGACCAGCCGCTTCCAGAGATAGAGGTGGATCAGCCCGGTGATCAGGGCAAGGGTGGCCACGAAACCGAGTACCGCGAGCACGTCTGCTGTCCCCTCAGCCGCCGGCGAAGGGAGGAAGGACGTCGATCGTCACTCCGGCCGGCAGCGGTTTGTCGCGATCATGACAGGTCACGCCATCGACTAGAAAGCTTGCCACGGTCAACACGGGGACCAGCCGCTCACCGTGCCGCTGGGCCAGCTCGCTCAACACCCCGTCGAGGGTACGGCCGGCGGAAACGGTCTCCTCGCTGCGCCCGGCCGCCGCTCGGGCACCGGCGAAGTAACGCACGGTGACGGTTTCCACGGTCATCCTCCGATAGCCGACATCGGCCTGGCGGGTTGCAGGAAACTCGGGTCGTCGATGCCGTGACCGGCCCGCTTGCCCCGGGTAGCCGCCGTCCACCGCCGCACCAGCTCGTCGTCGTCCGCGCCGGCGCGCAGGGCACCCCGCAGGTCCGTCTCCTCGGTGGCGAACAGGCAGTTGCGGACCTGACCGTCGGCGGTGATCCGGGTCCGGTCACAGTCGCCGCAGAAGGGGCGGGTCACCGTGCCGATCACCCCGACCTTGGCCGGGCCGCCGTTCACCAGCCAGGTCTCGGCCGGTGCCGCACCCCGTCCGGCCGGATCCGGGGTCAGCTCGTACGCCGTACCCAGGGTGGCCAGGATCTCCTCCGCGGTGACCATGCTGGCCCGGTCCCACCCGTGCTGGGCGTCCAGCGGCATCTGCTCGATGAACCGCAGCTCGTACCCGTGATCCAGGGCGAAGCGGAGCAACGCCGGTGCCTCGTCGTCGTTGACCCCGCGCATCAACACACTGTTGATCTTGACTGGGGTGAGTTCGGCGGCCACCGCCCCGGCCAGACCGGCCAGCACCTCGTCCAACCGGTCCCGGCGGGTCAGCCGGAGGAAGCGGGCGTGATCCAGGGTGTCCAGCGAGACGTTCACCCGGTCCAGTCCGGCGGCGCGCAGGGCCGGTGCCACCCGCGCCAACCCGATGCCGTTGGTGGTCAGCGAGATCCGGGGCCGGGGATCGAGGGCCGCCACCGCGGTCACGATGGCGGTCAACCCCGGGCGGATCAGCGGCTCCCCGCCGGTGAACCGGACCTCATCGATGCCGAGTCGCTGCACCGCGACCCGGATCAGCCGGATCACCTCGTCGTCGGTGAGCAGTTGCGGCCCGGCCAACCAGGGCAGCCCCTCGGCGGGCATGCAGTACGTGCAGCGCAGGTTGCACTTGTCGGTCAGGGAGACTCTCAGGTCCCGGGCGGTTCGGCCGTACCGGTCGACGAGGAGGCCGCCGGGCGGTACGACACTCATCCCACGACGGTAGCGCGGCCTAGCCCACCCAGAGCGGCGCGGGCGAGGTCGCGGACCGAATCCCGGTACGCGCTGCCGAACAGTGCGGTGTGCACGAGCATCAGGTGCAACTGGTGCAGGGGAACCCGCTGCCGCCAACCCTCGGCCAGCGGCCAGCATTCCTGGTACGCGGCCAGGATCCGGTCCGCGTACGGCGGACCCCCGAACAGCGCCAGTTGGGCCAGGTCGGTCTCGCGGTGCCCGCCATGGGCGGCCGGGTCCACCAACCAGACCCGGTCGTCGGCCCCCCAGAGCAGGTTGCCCGGCCACAGGTCGCCGTGGACCCGGGCCGGTGGCTCCTCCCCACCGAACTCGCCGATCCGGGCGACGACCTGTTCGACCAGCGCGACCGTGGTGTCGTCCAGGGCCCCGTTGTCGACCGAGCGCCGCAGGTAGGGCAGCAGCCTCGCCTGGGCGAACCACTGCGCCCAGGGGCCCTCGTGTGGGGTGTTGTCCGCCGGCAGGGCCCCGATGAACCCGGGCCAGGAGGCCCCGAATGCGGGTGCCCCGGCCCGGTGCAGGCCGGCTAGTTCCCGGCCGAAGCGTTCGGCGGCCTCGGGGCTCGGCTCACCCGGCTCGATCCAATCCAGGGCCAGCAGCTCGGGCAGGGCCACCAGCACCTGGGGAACCGCCACCGCCCCGGTCTCCCCCAGCCAGCGCAGCCCGGCCGCCTCGGTGGCGAAGAACCCCTCCGGCACCGGCCGATCCGCCTGCTCCGGCCAGGTCTTGGCGAAGACCGAGTGACCGTCGTCGAGAGTCAGCCGGGAGGCGGCGCAGATGTCTCCGCCGCTGACCGGGGTCTCCCGGATCCGTTGATGGGTCAGGAAGGTCGGCAGCTGCTCGGGATGCGCCCGCAGATACGCCAGATCCATGCCCGCAAGGTATCCCCTCCGGGGGGAAGGAAGGGCCCCTTGTTAACGCCTCCGGTAGAGCAGGGGTCCCCTATTAACAGGCTGCACGCTCACCGCGCTGTGCCAAGGGTGCTGGCGGAAGGGTGGCGATCGGGTGTGACCAGGCAAAATACGCTGAGTAGCTGTGGATAACCGGCGTGTCGTCCACAGGGGCAGCGGCACCCACCTTCCGGCTCGCAGGCTGACTGCATGAATTCGACGGAGATCCCTAGGCTGACCGTCCGCTCGCCCGCCGACCTCATCGCCGCGGTGCCGTACCTGCTCGGCTTCCATCCGAGCGACAGCGTCGTGGTGGTGGCCTTCTCGGCCTCCCGGGTCGTCTTCGTGGCCCGTGGGGACCTGCCCGGCGACACCGATCACGGCGAGGCGGCCGGGCACCTCGCCGCGGCCGGACACCTGGCTGCGGTCACCGCCCAGCAGGGCGCCGACGCGGCGACCGTGATCGGGTACGGCCCGGCCGCGCGGGTGACCCCGGCCCTCGACGCTATCCGGGAGGCGTTGACCAATGTCGGGTTGCCCGTGCTCGACGCGCTGCGGGTCACCGAGGGGCGCTGGTGGTCGTACCTCTGCACGGAACCGGAGTGCTGTCCGCCGGAGGGAACCGCGTACGACCCCGAGGGCAGCACGGTGCCGGCGGCGGCCGTCTTCGCCGGGCAGGTGGCCCTGCCGGACCGGGCGGCCCTCGTCGCCCAACTGGCCCCCACCGATGGGACCGCCGCCCGCCGCGCCGCCGAGCGGGCCGAACAGCGGCTGTCCGAGTTGCTGGCGACCGCACCCCCGGCGGACCTGCTCGGCGCGCGGGCCCTCCGCACGGCCGGGGTGGCGGCGTACCGTGCCGCCCGGCGCCGGCACGACCGGGGCGGGCAGCTCACCGACGACGAGATCGCCTGGCTGGCCTTACTGCTGACCCACCTTCCGGTACGCGACCACGCCTGGGAACGCACCGACGGCCGGGACGAGGACGTGGCGTTCTGGACGGAGCTGCTGCGCCGGGTAGCGCCCCACCTGATCGCGGCGCCCGGTGCGCTGCTGGCCTTCGCCGCCTGGCGGGCCGGGCAGGGCGCCCTGGCGGCGGTGGCGCTGGAGCGGGTGTTGACCGAGCATCCGGACTACTCCCTGGCCCTGCTGATCGACGACCTGCTCCGTCGCGGAGTCCCACCCTCCCGGCTGGATGGTTGGCCGGCCGGCGATCCGTCGACTCCCCCGCGCCGAGTTCGGCGCAGGTCGCGCCGCCGCCCACGATGACCCACCAGGACAGGGGCAGCCAGACCTGCTGCGGCCCTGGATAATCGATGGATGCTCCGATCGACCTGCGGACGCGGATGAGCGTCGGACTGCTGCTGTCGCTGGCCGGGCTGGCCCTGATCGACAGCACCAGCATCGGCACCCTGTTCATTCCGGTGTGGTTGCTGCTGGCCCCCGGCCCGGTCAGCGGTCGCCGGATCCTGACCTACCTGGGCACCATCGCCGGGTTCTACTTCGTGGTGGGGCTGGCCCTCTATGTCGGGGGCAGCACCCTGGCAGGGGTGCTGGGCGGCGCCCTGGACAATCGTCCGGTCATCTGGGCGCAGTTGGTGTTCGGGGTCGGCCTGCTGGTGGTGAGCTTCCGGTTCGACGGTAAGCGCGGCAGCGGAACGGGTCGAGTGCTGCGCTGGCGGGATCGGGTGACCACCGGTGACTCGTCGGGGCGGTGGCTGATCGGGCTGGCCCTGTTCGCCGCGTTGGCCGAGGTGGCGACCATGCTGCCGTACCTCGGTGCCCTGGGCCTGTTGGGCACCTCCGGCCTGGACCTGGCGGCGGTGGTCGCCCTGCTCGGTGGGTACTGCCTGGTCATGGTGCTGCCGGCGATGGTGTTGCTGGGGGTGCGGCTGGCCTGGCCGAGGCTGATCGAGCCGGTGCTCGTCCGGCTCAACGCCTGGATCCTCAGATCCTCCGGGAGCATGCTCGGCTGGGTCCTGGGCATCGCCGGCTTTTTGATCGCCCGGGACGCCGCGATGCGGCTGGGCCTGTTCGAAATGCTCGCTAACCGCTGAAGTTCAGGCGCTGATCCGGTGTGGGCTGGTGTAGACGTTCATGGTGCGGCCACGGAGGAAACCGACGAGGGTCAGTCCGGCCTCGGTGGCCAGGTCCACCGCCAGGGTGCTCGGCGCCGAGACCGCCGCGAGCAGCGGCACACCGGCCATCCACGCCTTCTGGGTCAGCTCGAAACTGGCCCGTCCGGAGACGAGCAGAACGTGCCCGACCAGGGGTAGCCGACGCTCGCGTACCGCCCAGCCGATCACCTTGTCCACCGCGTTGTGTCGGCCCACGTCCTCGCGGAGCACCACCAGGTCACCCTCGGCGGTGAACAGACCGGCGGCGTGCAGCCCGCCGGTCCGATCGAAGCCACGCTGCCCGGCCCGCAGCCGCTGCGGCAACTCGGCCAACAGTTCCGCCGGCACGGTCAGCGGGTCGTCGGCCACCTCGAACATCGACCGGGTACGCACCGCCTCGATGCTCTCCTTGCCGCAGACCCCGCAGGCGCTGGTGGTCAGGAACTGCCGGTTGGCCTCGACAGTCGGCTCCGGCACCCCGGGTGCCAGCGTCACATCGACCACGTTGTACGTGTTCGGGGTCTCCGTGCCGGCACACAACTGCGCGGTCGACACATCCTCCGCCGACCGGATCAGTCCCTCGGCGAACAGGAAACCCAGTGCCAGGTCCAGGTCCGCGCCAGGAGTACGCATGGTGACCGACAGTGGGCGGCGGCGTCCCGGCCCGGCCGCACCTACCCGGATCTCCAGCGGCTCCTCGGCGGCCAGGGTGTCCGGCCGACGGGTCAGCACACCCCGGTCGGCTGCGGCGTCGAGATCCACGCGGAGCACCACGCGGCGGTCAGTAGCCCGTCCCACCCCACCATCCTGCCCCGACCCCCACCCCGCCACCCGCCCACCCCGCCACCCGCCGACCCGGGCAGCCCGACCGCCCCGGCCCTCAGCCCCGCCCGACCACCCTCAGCCCCGCCCGACCACCCTCCACCCCGGCCACCAGCCAGAGAGGGCACCAGGGCTAGGGCTACGGTGGGCCGGTGAAGGCGTACGCCGCGGTGGTGCTCGCCGGAGGTGCGGCCCGGCGGATGGGTGGACTGGACAAGCCGGCGCTGCCGGTCGGCGGGGTGCCGATGCGGGAGCGGGTCCTGGCGGCGGTCGCGGACGCCGCGCCTCGGATCCTCGTCGGGCCGGGACCGGCCCCGGCGGGCGTACGACTGACTCGCGAGTCGCCACCGGGCGGCGGGCCGGTGCCCGCCCTCGCGGCCGGGCTGGCCCTGCTCGACCCCGAGGTGTCGGCCGTAGCCCTGCTGGCGGCCGATCTGCCGCTGTTGACCCGGGCCGCCGTCGGTGAGCTGCTGCACCACCTCGACGACGCCTCGACCAGCCGACCACCGGTCGACGGGGTCTGTTACCTGGACCAGTCCGGGCGGCGGCAGTCGCTGTGTGGGGTGTGGCGCCCGGCGGCGCTGCGCGCGGCCCTGGACCGGGTGCGGGTACGGCGGGGCGAGTTGGCCGGAGCGTCCCTGCGGGACCTGTCTACCGGGCTCGCCGTACGCGAGCTGCGGTGGACCGGCGACGGCCCGCCGCCCTGGTTCGACTGCGACACTGAGCGGGACCTGCGGCGGGCGGAGGAGTGGTCGCGATGAAGGTGCTGGACGACTGGCTCGCGGCGGCCTGTGCGGAGCTGGGGGTGGATCCGGCCGAGGTGCCGGTACAGTCCGTGCTCGATCTGGCCCGGGATGTCGCCCACCAGGTGGTGCGGCCGGGGGCCCCGGTCACCGCGTACCTGCTCGGGCTGGCTGTCGGCCGGGGGGCCGATCCGGCCGTGGCAGCCACCCGGCTGACCGAGCTGGCCGACACCTGGCCGACCGAGTCAGGTGACCACGGCTGACCGCCAGGCGTGTCCGATCACTGTCCGGGTTGACGCCTCTTCCCGACCGGCTCGATAGGGTGGCCGGAACGGACGGAGGCGATCATGACGGCAGAGCACCCCTCAGCACCGCCCGGTACGCCGGCACACCACGAGTCGATCCTGCTCGACGAGCCGAGCACTGCGGACCTGCGGGCCAAGGTGACCCATGCGTGGCGGGAGTTCGCCCGCGCGTTGGCCGACCGGCTGGCCGGCCTGCCGCACGGTGCCCACGTGGAGTTGACCCTCGACCCGACGGCCTCCGGCATCGAGGAGGCCGTCTACTCCGTCAGTGTCGATGTCGGCGAGGACGGCGGGTTGACCGCGCGGGCGGTGGGCAACGCGGCCCTGCCCCAGGGCTATCGGCTGGACCGGGCGGCCGTGGCAGACATGGTCGCCCTGGGTTGGTCTCCGCCCGGGGTGCTGGAGGGCTCCGGTGACCAGTTCGGCCTGCACTGCGGGGTCTCGGAGAGCACCCGGCTGGCCGCCCTGCTCTCGCGTACGCTGCGCGACATCTACGGCGCGCCGCACCCGGCCTTCCTGGTCTACGTGATCGTCGACGCCGAGGGTGAGCCGGTGCCGGGCGAGCCGTTGGGCACCGCCCGCAGTGAAGTCGGCACCGGGCAGGAGATCGAGGACGACCTGGCCCAGGCGCTGGCCGCCCCGGAGGATTCCGGTGCGGACAGTGAGGTGCTGGAGTTGGCCGAGCGGGTCCGGACGGTGGTCTCCACCATGCTCCGGTCCGACTCCGACCGGGTCCAGGTCGACTCCGACGGCGACATCAACATCCGGGCCGGTTCGGCGATGGTCTTCGTCCGGGTGCGGGACAATCCGCCGCTGGTCGACGTCTTCTCCCCGGTGCTCACCGAGGTGGAGCCGACCGAGCGGCTCTACGTCAAGCTCTCCGAGTTGACCAACCGGATGCCGATCGGCCGGCTCTACTGTGCCGACGACACCGTCTGGGCCTCTATCCCGGTCTTCGGCCGCAACTTCCAACCCACCCATCTGATGCTTGCCGTGCAGGTGATGACCGGCCTGGCGGACGAGTTGGACGACCGGCTGCACGGCGAGTTCGGCGGCAAGCGCTTCTTCAGTGAGGGGGACAAGCCGGGACGGGGCGAGCACCGCACCGGCATGTACCTGTGAGCTGGTGGCTCAAGGGGTGAGGCCCGGAGTTCCCGAGAAACCGGGCCCCACCCCTTGAGGGGGAGGGAGAGTCAGGTCGTCGGGATCCAGTCGAGGCTTCGCGCGGTGACCGGATCGCTGGCGCGCAGGCCCGCATCGGAGACCGTCCAGAGAAGGTCCCCGATCATCAGTGCGCGGTGTACGGCCGGGCGTAGCCGGGCTCGGTCCGTGGTCGTGACCGGGTGGGTGACCTGGCCGATCTCGCTGATCTTGTCGGCGTCGACCCGCAACAGGCGTACCCCGGCGTCCACCGGCAGCACCACCAGCCCGGTGGCCGGCCAGTGCAGGAAGGCGTGCGGGTCGTACTCGGCGGTGGACCAGCCGCGAGGCAGGTGCCACTGGTCCAGGCGGGTCGGCCGGCTCGGGTCCCGCACGTCGAAGAGGGACACCTGCACCCCCTCCGTACGGCCCTGTCCGTCGGCCTCCTGACCCACCCCGAGCAGCCGCCCGTCCGGCAGGGGATGCAGGTACGCGGAGTAGCCGGTGATCTTCAGCTCCCCGGTCATCCTCGGGGCGGCCGGGTCGCTCAGGTCCAGCGAGTAGAGCGGGTCGGTCTGCCGGAAGGTGACCACGTACGCCACTGGCCCCAGGTACCGCACGGAGTAGATGCGTTCGCCGCGCCCGAGCCCGCCGACCGCTCCGACCGACACCAGCGCCCCGCCATCCCGACGCAGCACCCGTACGGTGGATTCGGATTCGCCTTCATCGCCCCACACCTCGCCGAGGGTGGTGGCCACCCGCAGGTGTCCGTCCCATTCGGACAGTGCGTACTGGTTGATCAGCCACCCGGGTACGGCACCGGAGGCCAGATAGCGAGGGCGGCCCGACCCGGCGGTGTCGAACTGGAAGATCTCGGTCACCTGGTCCCGGAGACCGGGCCGCCAGCGCAGCAGCCCCGGTTTCCGGGGCGGCTGCTGCCCGGCCAGGTAGAGGCTGTTCGGGGTGCCGTAGACCGTGTTGGCGTCGGCGGCGACGCTGACCGGGTCACCGTCGCCCAGCCGGTCGGTGCCGAGGTCGAAGCTGAGCACGGTGAGTACCGAGGTGCCGGTCATCCGTTCCGGTCGGCTCAGCCGATCGCAGTCGACCCGCCCGGTGTGCCGCTCGTTCCCGGCCGTCCACTCGTACTCCGGCAACCAGGACTCGATCCCGGCGCTGTCGATCACCGCCCGGTTCTGCCGGGTCCGGGCCCGGTCGCTGCCCTCAGGGACGTACGGAAACTCGAGGCGCGGCGTCGAGCGGATCACCACCCGGGCGGTGGTGCCGGTCAGTCGACCGTCGAGCAGACTGCCCTCGATCCGGTACGTGCCGATCAGCGCGGGCGCACCGGTCAGGTCGACCAGGAACAGGCGGGCCGCTTCGGTCGACGGCCCTGGCCGGGACCGGTCCACCGCGACGAACGGCGTCCCCTCGGCGAGCACCAGGGCCCGGTTACCGAGCAGCAGCAGCCGGTACGAGCCCCAGTAGGCGCCCGCCTTCCCACCGGGCAGATCGAGTCGGCCGGTGATCCGGCGGCTGACCGGGTCGATCACCCGCAGCCCGCCCCCGGTGACGGTGACGATGCGGCGCCCGTCGGTCTTCACCACGTCCGGCTCGTCCGCGCCGGCCTCATGGTTGTTGGTCGTCGAGTGGTCCGGCGGGGCGCTGCCGCCGAGCGCACCCTTCGCCAGGGCCCTGCCCTCGGCGGCCGCCCGGGTGGACAACAGGGTGCCGCCCTCGAAGCCGTACGGGCCGACCGTCTCGCGGGCGGCGGCCCGCAGTTCGGTCAGGGCGTCCGAACAGGAGTCGAAGGAGACCAGCCCGGCCACCGGCACCATCACCGGGGCGGTCGGTCGGCCGGGGGCCGGAGCCGAGGTGCTTCCGGCGAGCAGGGTGAGGGTGATCAGGATGCTCCCGGCGACGATCACCTTGCCTGCCCGCGTCATGACTGCTTCGACGCCGCCGGTAGCCGTCCGGTTCCGCACCGATGCGCCGGTCTGCACCGCCCGGTGCGATCAGGTGGAGGGCCCGACCCCGGGGGACTCGACCAGCCTGGAGAGCACGATGGTGCTGCGGCTGGAGGTCACGAAGCTCTCCGCGCGCAGCCGCTCCAACGCCTCCTCCAGGTGGGGAATGTCGGCGGCCCGCAGGTGTACGAGGGCGTCGGCCTCCCCGGACACCGTGTACGCCCCGACCACCTCGGGGTGGCGGCGTACGGCGGCACCGATCTGGGCCGGGGTGGTGCGGCCGGCGCAGAACAGCTCGACGAAGGCCTCCGTGGTCCAGCCGACCGAGGCCGGGTCGACGACGGCGGTGAATCCCCGGATGACCCCGGCGGCCCGCAGCCGGTCCACCCGCCGCTTGACGGCCGGAGCGGAGAGTGAGACTCGGGTTCCGATGTCCGCGTACGAGGCACGGGCATCGGCGACCAGCAACGCAATGATTCGCTGGTCCACGCCGTCTATCTGCAAGATTCTGCTCCTGAGAAGCAATGGTCATGGCTGTTCCGAAACTCTCAGCCTACCTACTCTTGGTGACCATGAACCCTCAGCGAGTGCCCCGAAAGCGCACGTACCTCATGTGCTCGCCGGAGCATTTCGCGGTCGAGTACGCGATCAACCCCTGGATGGACGTGACCACCCCGGTCGACCCGGAGCTGGCCGTCAAGCAGTGGGATCGCCTGCGGGAGACTCTGGTCGGCCTGGGACACGAGGTGCACCTGCTCGCCCCCGAGCCCGGCCTGCCGGACATGGTCTACGCCGCCAACGGCGCCTTCATGGTCGACGGCACGGTCTACGGCGCCCGGTTCAAACACCACCAGCGCACGGCCGAGGCGGCGGCGCACCGGGCCTTCTACGAGGCGCAGGGCTGGCGGTTCATCGCCCCGAACGAGACGAACGAGGGTGAGGGGGACTTCGCGTACCTGCCACAGGCGCACGGCGGGCTGATCCTCGCCGGGTACGGGTTCCGTACCGAACTGCCCGCGCACGCGGAGGCGCAGGAGGCGCTGGGTAGGCCGGTGGTCTCGCTGCGGCTGATCGATCCGCGCTTCTACCACCTGGACGTGGCGCTGGCCTCGATCGACGACGGCAACATCGTCTACTACCCGGGAGCCTTCTCCGCGGCCAGCCAGAAGGTGCTGGCCCAGCTGTTTCCCGACGCGGTGCTGGCCGAGGACGAGGACGTTCTCGCCTTCGGGCTCAACCTGGTCAGTGACGGCGCGAACGTGGTGCTGAACAGCGAGGCGACCCGGCTGGCAGGTCGGCTGAGGGCGGCCGGCTACACCCCGGTGCCGGTGGAGTTGGCCGAGCTGAAGAAGGGCGGAGGCAGCGTGAAGTGCTGCATCGCCGAACTACGGCACTGAACCCTCAGCCCAGGGTGGCCAGCTCGCTGAGCAGGACATTGGACAGCACCTGCCCGTCGTGCTGCACCTCCCGCAGGTACCACTTCTGCTGGGGGGTGCGCGGCTGGTTGAACTGCCAGGCCCCGCGCGGGCTGTCGATCTGACCGATCCGGCCCAGCGCCAGGTTGAGCTCCTGCGGGGTGGGGTCCGAGCCGGCCAGGCGGATCGCCTGGTCGAGCACCTTGGCCGCGTCGTACGAGGCCATCGCGTAGGTGGTCGGCGAGGCGCTGTGCTTCTTGCGGTACGCCGAGGCGAACCGGCGGTTGGCGGCGTTGTTCAGGTCGGCGGAGTAGTTCAGGGCGGTGCGGATGCCCAGGGCGTCGTCGGCCGGCTTGATGCTCTCCAGCACGGTGCCCTCGGTGAGGAAGCCGGGTGCGTAGATGGCGCCCTGGAAGCCGGCGTCGCGTAGCTGCATGACGAACTCCGCCGCCGCCGGGCCGGCGAAGAAGCAGAAGACCACCGAGGGGTTGCGGCTCAGTGCGCGGTCGATGTCCCGGACGAAGGCGCCCTTGCCGGGGTTGGCGTTGTTGGAGGTGAAGACGACCGGATCCGCGATGCGGGGGTCGGATTCGCCGAACTCCTGCCGGAAGCCGCGCAGCACGTCGTCGCCGCCGAGGGCCGACTCCGGCATGATCATCGCCACCCGGTCGTCGGGGCCCAGGGCGTCGCGCAGATGGCGACCGAGGGCCCGGCCCGCCTCGTCGAGCACGTACGAGGTACGCCAGATGTAGACGACGCTCTGGAGGCTGGTGGGTGAGGCGTTGGAGCCGATCAGGGGCACCCGGGCCTGCTCGATGACGTCCCGGATGCCGGACATCACCGCTGCGGAGGAGACCCCGGTCAACGCCAGAACACCCTGCTTGAGCAGGCCGTCCACCGCGGCCTGACCGGACTTGACGCTGTCTCCCTCGTCGGCCACGAGCAGGTTCACCGGATGGCCGCCGAGGACTCTCTCGTTGAGGTCCAGGTAGAGCTCGAAGCCGTTGCGCAACTCGTCACCGACGGCCTTGCCGGGGCCGGACTGCGGCGCGATGAGCCCGACCTTGACCGTACTCTTCGGTTCGGCCGGCTCCTCGGAGTCCGAGGCGCACCCGCCCGCTAGTCCACCCGCACCGAGCGCGGCGAGCAGTTGGAGTGCCCGCCTACGGTTCATCTGCGACACCGGGTTCCCTTCGGATGGCCTGCTGGGAGTCTCCGCCCCTCCGGCGTTCTACCTGCTTAGCGACGCTGGGTCAATGGCTAATGATCGGTGTGAAGAGAACGGAACGCGGCGGTTACCTGCGGCCAGGCCAGCGAGAGGGGGTCGATAAGCCCGAAGTGTTCGCATTCCGAAAGCTCTACAAGGTGCATATCCGCACCTAGTTCCTGTGCTGCGGCGACATACTTCCTGCTCATCTCCACCGGTACCTGCTCATCCAGAGTGCCGTGAATCACTACCGTCCGTATTGACAGTGGGGTCGTGATGCGGGGGTCGGCGACCTCGTACCGCTCGGGGAAATCGGCCGGCCCGCCGCCCAGCAGCGCGGCCACCGCGCCCGAGTCCAGGTCCAGCCGGTAGGCCTCGGCCAGATCCGCGACCGGGGCCAGGGCGAGCACCCCGCCGACGGTCTGCGGTGACCGGATGGCGGTGTGCAGGGCTAGATGACCACCGGCCGAGTGCCCGACCAGGATCGGCGGCACCGGTGCCACCCGACCGGGCAGGGCCTCGGCGGCCAACTCCGGCAGAGCCGCCACCCCGGCCCGTGCGTCTATCAGGGTGCCGGGCCAGCCGCCACCGGGCTGCCCGGTCCGGCGGTACTCCAACTGGGCCACCGGGAAGCCGAGCCGGGCCAGCGCGTCAGCCAGTGCGTCGGTGTGCCGCCGGTCGTACTCCACCCGCCAGAAACCGCCGTGCACCACGATCACCAGTGGCCGGGGCGGGCCCTCGCCGAGCGGGCGGCGCAGATCGGCGATCTGGTCGGGGTGCTCGCCGTAGGAGACCGTGAGGTCCGGCTCCGGTGCGGGTCGGGTGAGTACGGCGCGGGGGTCGAGCGACATCGGCCGACGGTAGCGCGACTCGCCGCCATCCGAGGCCCCGGGTCGGACGCCGCATCGTCGGCCGGGGCGGCGGGCGCCGACGGGGGTGACTGAGTAAAGATGGATGCCATGACCGAAGCGCATACCGCTGGACAGAACGACGAGCCTGGCCGCGACGGCACCGGGCACTCGGGCACCGTGGTGGTGGTCGGGCCCGATGGCCGACCGGTCGGCACCCTGCAGACCGACGACGGGCCAGGTGAGGATCCCGCCCGCCTGGTCGAGCAGCCGGCGAAGGTGATGCGGATCGGCAGCATGATCAAGCAGCTGCTGGAGGAGGTCAAGTCCGCGCCGCTGGACGACGCCAGCCGGCACCGGATGCGGGAGATCCACGAGCGCTCGATCGTCGAGCTGAAGGAAGGGCTGGCGCCCGAGCTGCGCGAGGAACTGGAACGGCTCTCCTTGCCGTTCACCGAGGACCAGGCACCGACGGAGGGTGAGCTGCGGATCGCCCACGCTCAGCTGGTCGGCTGGTTGGAGGGGCTGTTCCACGGCATCCAGGCCGCCCTGGTGGCCCAGCAGATGGCGGCCCGAGTGCAACTGGAGCAGATGCGCTCCGGGCGGCAGGCGCTGCCCAGCGGGCCGGGCGGGGTGGCCCTGCCGGGGATGCCCGGCCTGGGTCAGGGACCGGGCGGCGAGGGCCACAGCACCGGTCAGTACCTCTGACGACGCCGGGGTGCGGCGCCCTGCCGCACCCCGTCAGTCCACCCCGAAGACCTTCTCCAGGTACGCCGCCACCCCGTCGACCGAGTTCGCCGAGGTGACCTCGTCGGCGATCGCCAGCACGGCCGGGTGCGCGTTGGCCACCGCCACCGCCCGGCCGGCCCAGGTCAGCAGGGGTACGTCATTGGGCATGTCACCGAAGGCCAGCACCTCCTCGGCGGTGACGCCGAGCCGGTGGCAGTACCAGGCCAGCCCGGCCGCCTTGGTCACCCCGGCCGCCGAGATCTCCACCAGCCCCGACCGGGAGGAATGGGTGGCCTCGGCCAGACCGGCCAGCGCCTCGGCGACCACCTGGGTGAACCGGTCCGGATCCCGTTCCCCGTCGGCCCGGGCCAGCAGCTTCACCGCCGGCAGCGAATGCAGCTCCTCCGGATGCAGTACGGCCCGGATCGCGGTCTCGTCGGCGTCCCAGCGCATCGGGTAGTGCGCGTCGTGGCGCATCTGCCGACCATCGGCGATCTCCACCGCGAGACTCACCCCGGGCACCTCGGCCCGTAGTCGGCGGGCCACCTCCGCGAGCAGTTCAGGGGCCAGCGGGTCGGCCCGCAGCACCTCGTCGCCGACCGGGTCGTAGACCACCGCACCGTTGGCGCAGACCGCCGGCAGCGGCTCGGCCAACTGCTCGTACACCAGTCGCAGCCAGCGGATCGGTCGGCCGGTGACCAGCACGACCGGGGTGCCCCGGGCGGAGATCCGGGCCAGCACCTCGGCGGTGTGCGGGCTGAGGGTGCGGTCGTCGCGCAGCAGAGTGCCGTCGATGTCGCTGGCGACCAGGCGGGGAATTGCCTCCATCACCCGGACAGTAGCCGGTCCAGATACACGGCCACCCCGTCGTCGTCGTTGCGCAGGGTGACGTTGTCGGCGATGGCCCGCAGTTGCGGGTGGGCGTTGGCCACCGCCACCCGCCCCCAGCCGGCCCACTCGAACATCGGCAGGTCATTGGGCATGTCGCCGAAGACCAGCACCTCGGCCGGATCGACCCCCAGGCTCTGCGCCACCACACTGAGCCCGGTGGCCTTGTCCACCCCGGAGGGGCTGATCTCGATGAAGCCCAGCCCGGCCTGGGTGAGGGCGGCCAGGTGCGGCGGGATGATCTCCCTGGCGACCGCCAGCAACTCGTCGACATGATGATCGGCGGTACGCGCGAAGGCCTTGATCACATCGCCTGCCAGGCACTCGTCGCGGCTGCGTACCTCGAACCGGTCCTGGTAGGGCCAGGCGGGGTGGTAGTCCCCCCACAGGGGCGCGTCGTGCTCGTCGGAGGCCTCGACCATCACGGTCAGCGGGCCGACCACGGCCTCCAGGTCGGCCAGCAGGGTGGCCAGGACCTCGCTGGAGAGCCGCTCGTCGCGCAGCACCACCGGCCCGGCCGGGTCGCTCTGGTCGACCACCCGGCCACCGCCGGCCATCACCAGGAAGTCCGCCGCGCGGATGTCGTTGCGGGTCAGTTCGGTCAGCCGGGGGCCCCGGCCGGTGGCGCCCACCACCGGAATCCCGGCCGCACGAACCCGGTCCAGAACCTGATGGGTGTACGCCGACACGGTGTCGTCGCTGCGGACGAGAGTGCCGTCTAGGTCGGTGGCGATCAGCTTGGGCAGGCCCGGACGGGTCATCTTTCCTCCTTCGCCCACCGCCGTCACAGCCAGCCGTTCCGGTCGTTGGTCGAGGATCCGGCGAGCGGCGGGCAGCCACCTTACCTCGCGGAACGGGTCGCAACCATGGCTTCCCGACGAATCGGGTGTGACGCGAGGAAGGGAGCCTTCTTGAGGTCTGGTGTACCGCAGGGGTGGCTCCGGTGGCCGATCAGTCGGATCGGGCCTCGCGGGCGAAGGGCACCGTGGGGGTGACCGTGATGTCGATCGGTCCCCGGCCCTCGGGCTCCTCGGCGAAGTCGGCCGGGCGGCGGGGACGCGGCTGTCGTCGACCCGGCTCACCGGCCGTGCCGTCCGGTACGGCGGTGGCGCGGGCCAGGGCCGCGGCGAACAGCAGGACAGCCAGGAAGGCCATGATCAGCCCTCGCCCGTACTCGATGCGGAAGCCGTCCTCGACCGTGTAGCCCATCGCCCGCCGACGGTCGTCGTCCAGCGAGGCCGCCGTGGCCACCAGCACGGCGACCAGACCCAGGGCCAGGGCCAGGCCGGCGACCCGGGCATTGGCCCGTACGGCGACCGTTCCGCGCAGCGTGAGTGCGGCCGTGACCCCCAGGATGAGCATCCCGACCAGGTAGCCGACCCCCAGATTGCCGACCTCGGAGACGCTGCTCAGCAACTCGACCGGCTCGTCCCCCTCACCCCCGCCGCTGGGAAAGGTGACCTTGGCCCACTCGCCGAGCAGGGAGGCCAGGGTGGCGGCGGCACCGAGCCCGGCGAGCAGCAGGGGCAGCCGGTGGTCGCGGCCGAGGCCGCCCAGAGCACCACGCCACCGGTTGGTGCCGGTCGGCTCCTCGTCCTGCGTTCCCCACTCGAGGACGCTGGCGCCGTCGGAGCGGTCGTCCTGCCGGGGGACGGGGAGGTCGTGGGTCACCGCTGCGCCTCCTTGTGGCCGGACCGAGTGCCCAGGGCGAGGTCTGCCCCGCATCATGGCACAGCAGGCCAGCTACGTCATGGAAGGTGCAGGCAGCTGCCCGGTCGGTCGGCCGACGGACGCGGATTCGGCTAGCGTCAGCTCCATGCCTATTCGTACCGCTTCCGCACGCTGGCAGGGCAACCTTCCCGAAGGGTCCGGCACCATCCGCACCGGCAAGGGTGGGCTGGAGGGCAACTACTCCTTCAAGTCCCGCTTCGAGGAGGGTGAGGGCACCAACCCCGAGGAGCTGATCGGGGCCGCGCACGCCGGCTGCTTCTCGATGGCCTTCTCCAAGGCCCTGGCCGACGCCGGCGCGACGCCGACCTCGGTGGAGACCACCGCGAAGGTGCACCTGGACAAGACCGAGGCGGGCTTCACGGTGACCCGTATCGAGCTGGAGACCGTCGGTGTCGTACCCGGCATCGACGAGGCGCGCTTCGCCGAGCTGGCGGAGACCGCCAAGCAGAACTGCCCCATCTCCCGCCTACTCTCCCCCGCCGCCACCATCACCCTCACCACCCGCCTGACCTCCTGACCCCGAACCCACCCCCCAATCCCCGCCGATCTTGCACTTTTGGTCGACGCATAACGGTGTAAAAGCCGCGTATCGGCGACCGAAAGTGCAAGATCGCGGTGTGGGGGTGGGGTGGGGGTGGGTGAGAATGGGCGGGTGGCGGTGGAGATGGATCGGGAGCGGTTCGAGGAACTCGTGGGGGAGGCCCTCGATGAGGTTCCCGAGGAACTGCTGACGTTGATGAGCAACGTGGTGATTCTCGTGGAGGACGACCCCCCGCCGGGGGAGGATCTGCTCGGCCTCTATGAGGGACACGCGTTGACTGACCGAGGGTGGGACTACGCGGGGGTGCTGCCGGACCGCATCCTGATCTACCGCAACCCGATCCTGCGGATCTGTGAGACCGAGGACGATGTCGTCGAGGAGGTGGCGGTGACCGTGGTGCACGAGATCGCCCATCACTTCGGCATCGACGACGAGCGCCTGCACGACCTCGGCTGGGGCTGACGGTTGCGTCGCTGCCCTACCGTCTCGACCAGGCACGGCGAGTACGGAGGAAGAGATGCGCAGCGAACTGTTCTCAGCGGCGAACCTGGAGCGGGAGTCCGCGCAACCCGGCATGCGGCTCCAGAACGCCAAGATGCTCAAGATCGAGCTCAATGGTGAGATGTTGGCCCGGGTCGGCTCGATGGTCGCGTACCAGGGGCAGGTGCAGTTCCAGGCGCTGGGCTCCGGCGGGCTGGGCAACTTCCTCAAGCAGAAGCTCACCGGAGAAGGCGTCCCGCTGATGAAGCTCACCGGCCGGGGTGACGTCTTCCTGGCCGACTTCGCCAAGGACGTACACATCATCGACCTCGAACCGGGCGACGCCCTGTCGATCAACGGTTCCAGCGTCCTGGCCTTCGACCCCGGTCTCCAGTACGACATCAAGATGGTCGGCGGGGCCGGGATGGCCTCTACCGGCCTGTTCAACTGCGTCTTCACCGGGCAGGGCCGGATCGCGGTGACCACCCGGGGCACCCCGGTGGTGCTGGCGGTCGACGCGCCCACCTTTGTGGATCCCCAGGCGGCGGTCTGCTGGTCGGCCGGGTTGCAGACCGGCTACCACCGGGCCGACCAGCTCGGACTCGGCACCCTGCTGGGCCGTACCACCGGCGAGGCGTACACGATGAGCTTCGCGGGGCAGGGCTTCGTCGTCGTCCAGCCGTCCGAGGAGCCGCCGATCATGGGCAGCGGCCAGCAGGATCAGGGTGGGGTGCTCGGCGGCCTGTTCCGCTGAGCCGACTCTGGAGGACCAGCGCGGCGGCCACCCACGCGAGGGCCACCGACCTGACGGCGACCGACCTGGCGGGCCGGGCAGTCAGCTCAGTTCGCCGGCTCTGAGTCGGGCGAGCCAGGCGGCGGCGTCGGCGTAGTCGGCGTCCGAGAGACCGGCGGGGGCGGGGACCGGGTGCCCCCCCGTGCTCCCGCTCCACCGGTGCCGCGGATAGGAGCCGAGGAAGCGTACGTCCGAGCAGACCCGGCGGAGGCCCTGAAGTGCCTCACCCAGCCGGACGTCGGCGACGTGACCGGTGCAGTCGAGGAAGAAGACGTACTCGCCGAGGGCCTTGCCGGTGGGCCGGGACTCGATCCGGCTGAGGTTCACCCCCCGGACCGCCAGCTCCATCAGGACGGACAGCAGGGCACCGACCCGGTCGTGTGCGATGTACACCGCCAGCGAGGTCACATCGTCGCCGGTGGGCGGGGGAGGTGGACCGGGCCGGGCCACCAGGGCGAACCGGGTCACCGCGTCCGGATGATCGGCGATCTTGTCAGCGAGTACGGCCAGCCGGTGCCGGGTGGCGCCGATCGGAGCGCAGATCGCCGCGTCGAACTCGCCCGTGGCCGCTCCGGCCGCCGCCGCTCCGTTGGAGAGTACGTCGATCACGGTCGCGTCCGGCAGGTAGGCCCGCAGCCAGTCGCGGCACTGGGTGGAGGCCTGGGGATGAGCGGCGACGCTGCGAACCGTCGACAGCAGGGTGCCCGGACGCGCACCCAGGACGAACTCCACCGGCAGGATCACCTCGCGGGTGATCACCAGCGGTTCCCCCTCGGCGAACTCGTCGAGGGTCACCCCGACGGCGCCGCCGATCGAGTTCTCCAGGGGGACCAGGGCGGCGTCGACCTCCCCGGCGCGTACCGCGTCCAGCGCCTCACCGACGCTGCGGGCCGGTGTCCGGGTGCCCCGTTCGGCTGCGGGCAGAGTGCGCAGGGCCTGTTCCGCGAAGGTGCCCTCGGGACCGAGGAAGGCGAAGCGTGTCGGCGGTGTTCCCGGCATGGTCTCCAGCCTACGCACCCGGGGTGGACGCAGAGACCGAAGGCGTCGCAGCGGGCGTCGTCGGCAGAGGGGCCGTGACCCCGGAGTCGTCACCGCAGGCCAGGGTACGGATGCCGGGGGGTGCGGTGACCCGTACCTCGACCGCGCACACGTCCGTGCCGGCGGTGACCAGGCGCAGATTGCCCGCCTGCCGGCGGGTGACCACGTGCAACGGCTCGTACCCGGTCACCTCCAGGGCGGTGAAGTGCCAGTCCGCGGCACAGGACGGGCCACTGCTGACCTTGACCTTCGCGTTGCGGGGCAGCAGGCCCTGGCGGCCACGGACCAGGTTGATGACCTGCTGCGCGGAGGGTTCCCCCCGACAGGCCACCGCCACCCGACCGGTGTCCGTCGAGGGCGCGACCGTGCCCACGACCGGTGGTACGGCGACCGAGGGTGGCGGGGTGCTGGGCCCACCCATGGTCGGACTCGGCGCGCCGGTCGGCAGCCGGGAGGTGCCGCCGTCGCGCAACTCCGGAGGCTCGCCGCAGCCGGCCAGCAGGAGACCGGCCAGCGCCAGGGCACCGCAGAACCGCCCGGTGAGCCGATACGGGCGCCGGCCTACGGCGGCGCGACGGAGAGGGCTGGGCGGCACAGGAGGGGTCCTTGCGGCAGGCGGGGTGTGCTGGGGTGGCCGGGGGCCGAGCCCATCGTAGGAGCAGCCGCTGCCGGGGCGGAAGGGCAGCGGCCGGCCCGCCGGTCGGTGCGGGGTGGCTCAGACCTCGGAGAAGAAGGTCAGCGAGCCGGCCACGGCCCCGGCGGCCAGTACCGGTGTGGAGACCGCGTCGACCGTGGCGTCGGACCCACCGGCGGCGTACTCGATGCGCAGCAACCCTCGGGCCAGGCGACCCGAGGTGAGCGCCAGCAGCGGTGGGATCTTGTCGATCTCCGGCTCGGTCAGCTCACCCCGGTTGGCGGTGAAGTCCAGCAGCCGCAACCCACCGTCGAGCAGGGGCAGGCCGATCAGGTCCTCCGGGGCGCCCAGGCAGAGCAGGTCGCAGCCGGCGGCGGAGACGGCCACCACCCGGGTCTGGGCGTCGATCAGCAGACACGGCTCATCGGCGCTGGACACCGTGGCTGACCAGCGACCGATGTTGTCGTACTCCAGCTCTGTCGGTGTCCCCGTCGTGGGCGCGAACACTTCCGAGAGCGAGAGTTCGACGTGGGCCACCGCGCCTCCTATGTACACCGACGGTACGTCCACGCTAGCCGGTCGCCGCAGTGGCCGCTGACCGTTGCGTCGCGCATCGGATCGTCGATGGGATCGGTGCCCCGGGCGGCAACGGCGCGGGCCTGGTGGAGTACCGAACCGGGACGACCCGGCCGCGTGGCGTCGCCGCAGACGTTACCGGTGGGTGGCCGCCTTGTCAGCGGCCGTTCGGCCGTCCTCATACCACCGGTAGTCCGCCACCGGTTGATGACCACCGGTGGTCCAGGTGCTGGGATGCTGGGCTACCCGGGACAGCTTCTCCGCGGTGGCCGGGCTGATCCGGTTGCCACCGGCGACGAGCAGCCGGTCGAGTTCCCGGTGGGTGGCCATCAGGCAGTCCTTCGGCAGGCCGTAGACACTGATCACCCCGGAACCCACGAAGGTGAGTACCGGGGTGACCGGGATCGGATGCCCGACCGCCGAGGTGAGGGCCTTGCTGGCCCGTCTGGCGTCCCGGCGGGCCTCGGTCACGTACGGCGGACGCTTGCCGTTGATCTGCACCACGTCACCGGCGACCAGTACCCGGGCCCGGCCGTGGTCGGCGATGGTGACCGCGAAGAGGCCGCTGGGCCCGATGGCGAGGAACCCGGCCCGGTTGTCGTCACTGCCGTCCAGCAGAACATCGGTGGGATCCACCCTTGGCCAGTCGACGACGTGCCAGGCCGGCCCGAGGTGGCCCAGTTGGCCCAGCGCGCGGGCACCGGCGGCTTCCAGCCGTCGGGCTCCCCGCTCGGCCCGGCGACGCCGGGCCCACTCCAAGGGGGACGGACGGGGGGCCGCGGTCACCCCTGACGGTTCCGTCCGGGGATGCGGTACCGCCACGGGCGGCAGTGCCCGGGGGGAGGGTACGGCTCGACGAGCGGGAAACACAGTCATCGCGACCTCCGGCAAAAGGTCCCTCGAAGTTACGTTCTCACTACCCTACGTTGCCGGTCCGGGTGGTCGGCAAGCCGGAGCGCCGGAATGACTGCGGATGAATGCCGTATTCACTCACAGCCTTTTTCCCGGATGCCGCCAAACCCTGTCCTACGCTGCGATTGTGACCCACTACGTGGACAGTGAGGTCGGTCGACTGAGCACGGTGCTGTTGCACCGTCCGGGGCCGGAACTCGCCCGGCTGACCCCGCGCAACAACGACTCCCTGTTGTTCGACGCGATCCCGTGGGTGGGGCGGGCCCAGGAGGAGCACGACGCCTTCGCCGACGCCCTGCGCCTGCGCGGCGTGGAGGTGCTCTATCTCACCGATCTGCTAACCGAGACCTTGGCGGTGGCGGACGCCCGGGACGAACTCACCGAACAGGTGCTCGCCTCGCCCCGGCTCGGTGACACCCTGCGGGCCCGGGTCGCCGCCCACCTGTCCTACCTCGATCCGGCCGCCCTGGCCGGGGTCCTCGTGGCCGGGCTGGCCCACGAGGAGTTGAAGATCGGCCGGGACCGTCCGGGCGGGCTGGTCTACACCCTGATGGACCGGCACGACTTCGTCATCGACCCGCTGCCCAACCTGCTGTTCACCCGGGACTCCTCGCTGTGGATCCGCGACCGGGTAGGGGTGACCAGCCTGGCCATGCCGGCCCGGCGGCGGGAGACCACCCTGACGGACGCGATCTACCGGCACCATCCCCGGTTCGCCAACACGGAGTTCGTCTACCGGCCCGATCTGGAGCATCTGGAGGGCGGCGACGTCCTGCTGCTGGCCCCCGGGGTGCTGGCCGTCGGAGTCGGCGAGCGGACCACCCCGGCGGGTGCCGAACGGCTGGCCCGACAGGTCTTCGCCGCCGACCTGGCCCACACCATCCTCGTCGTCCCGATCGCTCAGGAACGGGCGACCATGCATCTGGACACCATCTGCACGATGGTCGACGTGGACGCGGTGCTGATGTACCCGAACGTCGCCGCCTCGCTGTCGGCGTACACCGTGATCGCCGGCGCCGACGGCGACCCCCCGCGGGTCGACGGCCCGGCGCCCTTCCTGCGGGCGGCGGCCGACGCGATGGACCTGGACCAACTTCGGGTGATCGACACCGGTCTGGACCCGGTCACCGCCGAGCGGGAACAGTGGGACGACGGCAACAACACCCTGGCCCTGGCCCCCCGGCTCTGCGTCGGCTACGAACGCAACATCGAGACGAACGCGCAGTTGGAACGGGCCGGCATCGAGTTGATTCCGATCGCCGGCTCCGAACTGGGCTCCGGCCGGGGTGGCCCCCGCTGCATGTCGTGCCCCCTGCTGCGGGGGTGAGCGGGGCCGCAGGGGCCCCGCGCAACACCTCAGCGCAGGGTGAGCTGACGCCCGAGCAGTCCCTGCCGGGACCGGCGGGCCGCCGCGTCCAGGGGCCCGGCCTCGGCGAGCGCCGCGGCGTACCGCTTGGCGAACTCGGCGACCGGCTCCTCCCACTCCTCGGCCGGGGCAGTGTCGGGCAGGTCCCAGACCGGTACGAGTCGCCCGTGCGCCCGGAACATGCCCGCGAACTTGGTCGACTCACCCAGGGTCAGCGAGCCGGCCGCACTCAGCCGCGCCAGAGCGTCCAGGGCGGCCTCCTCGTCCTCCGGCAGCACCCAGCGCACATGCGCCTTCTCCGGCACCCGGCACCAGTACGCGGCCGGCGCGGCGGCCAGGCGTACGGTCGGGTAGATCGCCGCGTTGGCCCGCTCCAGCGAGGCCTGCACGGTCGGGTCGTCGACGGCCTCCGGAACCAGCCAGAACTCGAAACCCTCGTGCAGGGTGATCTCCAGCGGGCCGTCGACCAGGATGTCCTGCAGGCGGGGCCCGGGACCGGGCAGGGGCGGCACGGTGACCGGGGCACCCGGTTCCGTCCGCAGCGCGCAGAGCAGCGACTCGGCCAGATCCCGGGACACGTCACCGGACTGCTGGTGCCGCTGGAGCCCGATGAAGACCCGCCCGTCCTGCCGGCTCATCGCCGGTGCGGCCATCGGCAGCACGGTGGCCAGGGTGACCGGACGATCGCCGTACTCCTCGGCCACCTCCGGAGTGAGGCGCAGCGGCGCGGAGGCCGCGGGCACCAGCTCGCGCAGGGCGATCCACTCCGGCTCGTCGGTCAGCCCCTCGAAGGGACGGGGGACGAAGACGTCGCGTACCCGCTCCCGCTTGACGCTCGGAGTGGCTGCCCGCTGGTTCTTTCGACGCTTGCTCACGGCGAGACAGCCTAGAGGCCCGAGCGGCCCGGCGTGGGCCGGACCCACCCCGCCACCCCGGCGGGCCCCTCAGCCGGCGGCGACCAGAGGGGTACGCGTCGGCGCGGGATCGAAGTCGGCCCAGACGCTCTGCCCCAGGCCGTCCCGTTCCACCCCCCACCGGCTGGACAGTCCGGAGACGATGTGCAGCCCACGACCGTCGGCCGCGCCCAGGTCGGCGGGGCGGAGCTGCGGACCGCAGGCGGCCCCGCCGTCGGTGACCTGAAGCCGGACCTGGTTCCCCTCGGTCGTGCCGCGCAGCCGCCAGGACACCCGGACCACCCCGCCGGGCAGGGGGTCGGCATGTCGGACGGCGTTGCCCACCAACTCGGCCAGGACCGCCACCAGGTCGGCCAGGACCGCCGGAGTCACCACCTCGGCCAACTCGGTGGCGAGTCGTTGCCGGGCGATCCGTGCCCCGGTGGCGTGGTGGGGCACCACCACACACCATGCTCGTTCGACCGCTGCCGTCGACACCTCTGCCCCTCTTCCGAGCCCTGAATCCCGCCGTTCACCTGCGGGGCAGTCGCACTTCCGCGACCGTACCCCCACCTGTTCTCGGTTGAAGGAATACCCAGCCATTCTGTTGTTCAACGATCCGGCGGACGAGATAGAGCCCCAGACCGGTGCCGGGATAGCGGCGCCGGTCCCCGGATTCGCCCTGCCAGAACCGGTCGAAGGCGCGTTCGACGTGCTCAGGGCGTACGCCGATGCCACGGTCGCTGACCCGGAGATTGACCGTACGGGCGTCGGCCGAGGCGCTGATTTCGATCGGCGAGCCGGGGGGTGAGTACTTTCCGGCGTTGGTGACCAGTTCGGTGAGCACGGTGGCCAGGCTCTGCCGGTGCCCGACCGCCCGGGGCAGCTCGGTCGGCACCTCCACGCTGGCGCGGCGGCGCAGGTCGGTGGGCAGGTCGGCGATCGCCGCCCGGAGGGTCTCGCCGAAGTCGAAGGGCGTCGGCGGGCCGTCCCCCGGCCACACCTCCGCGGCGGAGGAGAGCAGCCGGTCCAGCAGTCGGGCCAGCTCGTTGGCCCGCTGCCGGATGACCCGGGCGGCCTGGCGCCGGTCGGCCTCGCTCAGCGAATCCCAGTGGTCGCTGAGGGTGTCGGCGTACCCCTTGATGACGGTGACCGGGGTACGCAGCTCGTGACTGGTGACCGCGACGAAGAGGTCACGTTCCTTCTCGGGGTCCTCCTGGTCGTCGGGATCATCGACGGCGGGGCCGTCCGTGACCGCAGGGGCGTCACCGTGCACCGGCAGGCCGTTCTGATCGCCGTACAGGTGGGCGATGCAGCTGCCGAGATAGGCGATGACCCCGCGTTGTTCCGTGCTGGGCTCCTCGCGACCGGCCTGGTAGAGGGCGTGCAGGCTGCCGACGGTGTGCCCGCCGAGCTCCGCCCGGGACACCACCATCCGCCGCAGGCCCCGGTCGGCCAGTTGCCGGGCCAGATCGTTGGTCAGATGGTCGGTGCGTACGCACCGCACCCGGGGCCCGGCCAGCAGGCAGGCGGTGGCCGGGTCGTTGGCCGGCAGGGGCCAGCCCAGGGTCCACTCGGCGGCGCCGGTGGCGGCGATCACCCGCCCGCCGTTCGGCGCGAACTCCACGAACGCCATGCCTGCGGCCCCGAGTGTCGGCTCGGCCATCCGCAGCAGGCGGGTCAGAACCGGCAGGCCGGCGTCACCGGAGTTGATCATTTCGATGATGGCGGTGTGTCCGGCGATGAGGGCGGAGTAGTCGGTGGAGTCCGGCATGACCCCGAGTGTGCACCGCCCCCAGCCCTCCTGGGCACCCCCGAGTGGCTCACCGGGTCAGTCGGGCCAGGGTGTGGGCCGGACGATCGGTGATCACCCCGTCCACCCCGGCCGCCAGCACCAGGTCGAGATCGTCCGGCTCGTTGACCGTCCAGACGTAGACCTGGTTGCCGGCCGCCCGCAGGGCCGGCACCAGCATCGGGCGGGCCCGCACCAGCCCGATGCCCGGACCGGCGATGCCGGCGCCGAAGGGCAGGCGACCCAGCCGCAGCCAGCGCGGCAGCACCTCCAGCAGCAGCACGGTCGGCAGGGCGGGGGCCAGCGCCCGGATCCGGCGTACGGCCAGCGGGGAGAAGGACATCACCGTCACCTGTACCGGGGTGTGCGGGCGCGGTTCGGCCAGGCCGTACCGGCGCAGCAGGTCGACCAGTCGACGTTCGACCTCCCCGCCGTGGCGGGATGGGTGCTTGGTCTCCACCAGCAGCCGTACCGGTCGACCGGCGGAGAGGACCGCCTCCAGCAGCCGTTCCAGGGTGAGCAGCCGGGTGTGCGAGGCGTCGAGCATCTCCGTGCCGTCCGGCGGTACGCAGCCCGGGTGCCAGGAGCCGAAGTCCAACGCCTCCAACTCGGCGAGGGTACGGGTGCTGACCGGTCCCCGGCCGTTGCTGGTCCGGTCCAACCGGCGGTCGTGTACGCAGACCAGGTGCCCGTCACGGGTCAGCCGGACATCGCACTCCAGCCCGTCGGCGCCCTCCTCCAGCGCCCGCAGGTAGGCGGCGAGGGTGTGCTCCGGCAGGTCGTAGGAGGCGCCGCGGTGCGCGAATACGAGGGGTGCGCCCATCGGGGTTCCGCCTACAGGACCCGGCCCGGCTGTCCATCGCTGGCCACCACCGGCCGCCCGGCGCCGGCCCAGTCGCCCATTCCACCGGCCACGTTGCGCACGTGGTCCCACCCGTTGCGCATCAGGTAGGTCACCACCTGGGCGGAACGTCCGCCGGAGCGGCAGATGACCGCCACCTCGCGGTCGGTCGGCACCTCGGCGATGCGGGCCGGCAACTCCATCATCGGCAGGTGATGCGCCTGCGGCGCGTGGCCGGCGGCCCACTCGTCGTCCTCGCGTACGTCGAGCAGGTAGGTGTCGTCGGTGATCTCGGCAGCGGTCACTGTGGGTATCTGGGATCCGAACACGGGTACCAAGGGTAGATCCCCGGCGGACCGGACGCCGCCGAACGGTCCTCAGAGGGTGGTCACCCAGCGCGGATGGTCGCCGGCCCACTGCGGCATCCGGGTGCCGCGTACCGCCTCGAACAGCCCTTCGCCCCCGTTGTCGAGCGTGACGTAGGAGACCTGGTCGATGGTCTGCGGGTACGAGGGCACCTGCACCCCGCGCAGCCCGTCGGTGGACAGCCCGCGCAGCGCGAGCAGCAGATCCTCCACCGGAACCCCGTTGGTGTCCACCGTCAACGACTCCCCGACCGCCTGAATGAGCTGGTGCACCTGGAGGGGGTTGCTGCGGATCCGGGTCTGCCCGGCCCGTTCCAGCATCGCCCCCAGGAGTTGCTGCTGGTGGGTCTGCCGGTCGTAGTCGCCACCGGGCAGGTCGTAGCGCTGGCGTACGTAGTCGAGGGCCTGGGCGCCGTCCATCCGCTGGCAGCCGGGCGAGAAGACCCGGTCGGTGTGGATCGAGCGCACCTCGGTGCGTACGCACATCTCCACCCCGTCCAGCAGGTCGATGACGCGGCGCAGCCCGGCGAAGTCGACCACGGCGGCACCGTCGAAGCGGATGCCGGTGAGCCGGTTCAGGGTGGTGGAGAGCAGTCGGGCCCCGGAGGTCCCGCCTCCGCCGTACTCGTAAGCGCTGTTGATCTTGTCTTCGCCCCCCGGCCAGCCGGTGCCGGGCGGGATGGTGACCAGCAGATCGCGCGGCACGGAGACGAGGTAGCCCTCCCGCAGCCCGGCGGGGATGTGCACGATCAGGATGGTGTCCGTGCGTTGCTCCGGACCGGTGTCCCCGGGCCGCCGGTCCGATCCGACCAGCAGGTAGTTCAGGGGCCCGTCCAGGTCGGTGCGGTCGGTGCGGGCGGAGGGGTCCAGCAACTGCTCGTGGGCGATGGCGCGGGTGTACCGGTCGGTGAGCACCCGCAGGCCGACCACGGCGACCGCCGCCACCAGCACCGCCACCAGCCCGACACCGAGCAGTACCCGGGCCCACCGCGGGTGCCGGGGCGCCTGCCCCGGTGACCGGGTCCCGCCGTCGCCCGTCCGCCTGGCCGTGACGCCCCTCCCCTCAGCCCAACATGAACCCTTCTCATGTCAGGCTAGGGGAGGATCACGCAGGGTGACCGGGGTTTCCGGACATCCGCTGCCGACCGGTCACTTCCGGTTGGAGATCACCTCGGGGTTGTAGAACACGAACTCCGCCAGCTTGTCCTGCCGGATCGCCCGGAACATGGCCAGGGTCTGCTCGTCCAGGGTCTCGTTGCCGCTGCCCGTGGCGTTGTAGGTGCCGCCGTTGGTCTTCAGCATGATCAGCTCGTTGCCGGTGACCCCCCGCATGGTGAAGACGAAGTCCTCCACGGAGACGCCGCCGGTGTCGAGGATGAAGGCCTTGCCCGCCGCCTTGATCAGCTCGTTCAGCTTGATCGGGTTGGTCAGGGTGCCGTTCTGGCTGGCCTTCTTGGCCATCGCCTTGATCAGCTGCTGCTGGTTCTGCTGGCGGTCGTAGTCGCTGTTGGCCAGGCCGTAGCGCTGCCGGGAGAAGTCCAGCGCGGCCCAGCCCTCCATCTCCTGGCAGCCCTTCTTGTGCACCACCGGAGTACGCGGCTTACCGGTCTTCTTGGCGTCCGCGTTCCACATCGGCTTGCCGTCGACGTACGACATGTGGATCGACTCGATGTCCTGCTTGGGGCAGATCCGCACCGAGCCCAGGGCGTCGATGATGTTCTTGAAGCCGCCGAAGTTGATGATCGCCGCCCCGTCGAAACTGACGCCGGTCATGTTCTTGATCGTCTGGGCCATCAACTGGGCGCCGCCCTCCCAGCCGCCGCCGTTGCTGGCACCGGCCTGGAACGCCCCGTTGATCTTGCCGACCCCACCCGGGTAGCCGGTCTTGGCAAAGGCGGGGATCCGCGCCTCGGTGTCCCGGGGAATGGAGATCAGGTACGCCTGGTCATGGCTGGCCGGGATGTGCAGCACGATGATGCTGTCCGCCCGCACGTCGTCGGCGGCCCAGCGCTCCCGGGCGTCCACGCCGAGCAGGAGCATGTCGATCGGGCCCTTGAGGTCGGACCCGCCCTCCGCCAGGGTCTTCCCCGCGCCGCCGACCAGGTTGCGCTGGGTGATGTTGCCGGTGGCCTGGCTGATCATCGCCTTGCTGCCGACGATGGCGACACCGCTGGTCATCATCAACGCGGCTCCGGCCACCACGGTCAGTCGGGCCCAGAGGGGATCCTTGCGCCGTGGACGCCCCTTCTTCCCGGCCTTACCTGACCGGCTCTTCTTACCCCCGGACGGCGGCCGTGGGGTGGCAGCCGCATGAGGTGGTTCGAGCAAGGCGGAACCGTGAACCGACATGCACGCTCCAGCTTTTGTGTAGCAAAGGGGGCGGAGACACTTTACGTACGCATACCCGCCGATGCGAGTCCTTGTGACGGCCAGCTACCGTTCTCCGCCGCGTCATCCTCGCGAAATAGCCGAACGGCCAGATTCAAATGGACGATCAGCGGTTGGCTCTCAGGAAGTGCTCAGCGATCCCGTCAGCCGTTGCCGCTGGTCGACGGCTTGTTGGCCCGCATCCAGTCGGCCATCGTGTCGGCGGACATCGCACGGTACATGGTCAGGGCCTTCTCCCGGTCGGAGACCACCACGGACTCACCGTTGATGTTCTGGCTGCCCAGGTGCGGGCTGGTGACGAAGGTGAGGTTCTCTCCCCGCAGGTTACGGAACTGAAGGGCCATGTCGGTCAGGGAGAAGCCGTTGTCGACCGTCACCGCGTCGGTCACCGACCGGAGGAAGGCGTTGAGCTTCTTCGGGTTGGTCAAGGTGCCCGTGCTAGCGGCCTTGTCCATCAGGGCGCGCAGGAACTCCTGCTGGTGGCGCATCCGGGCGAAGTCGCCGTCCGGGAACTGCTTGCGCTGACGGATCCAGTCCAGGGCCTCGGTGCCGTTCATGTGGTTGGTGCCCTTGGTGAACTTCCGGTACGGCTTGTGGATCGAGGTGATGGTCTGCTCCACCTCCAGCTCCACTCCGCCCAGAGCGTCGGTGACCTGCTTGAAGCCACCGAAGTCGATCGCCATGACGTGATCGATGTGCACGTCGGTGAAGCACTCGACCGTGCGTACCGCCAGCGGCAACCCGCCGAAGGCGAAGGCGGCATTGATCTTGCGGCGCTGGCCGGTGCCGCAGTCCGCCCCGGCGCTCTCCGGAATCGGCACGTACAGGTCCCGGGGGATGGAGACCAGGTACGCCTTCTGATGGTCGGAGGGGATGTGCATGACGATGACGGTGTCGGCCCGCCACTCACCGGCCTGATCCATCGGGGCGTCCGGATCCCGCGAGTCCGTGCCCACCATCAGGATGTTCAGCGCACCGTCCACGGCCTTCGCCGGCCGACCGGCGGTGAGCTCCGAGAAGGGGTCGGTCCGGGCCATGTTGTTGTCCAGGCTGCGGGCGTAGAACCAGGCCCCGGTGCCACCGATCAGGGCCAGCACCAGCACGGCGATGCCGGCCACCAGGGCGATGCGCCGCCAGTGCGGCCGGCGCCTGCGGGGCCGACCACCCCCCGGTCCGCCCGGTCCGCCCGGTCCGTTCGGCCCACCGGGCCCACCGGGCCCACCTGGGCCTCCCGGACCGCCCGACAACACCGGCTCCTCGTCGTAGCCGGGGCGCCACCTGGTGGTGTCGGCCACCCGGGCGGTACGCCCACCTCGACCAGGGCCGGGCACCGCCGCGCGCCCGGCGCTGCGGTGCAGGTACGGGAGCCGGAGAACGGCGAGGCTGGTCGCTGACATGTAACTCAGGGTACGCAGCCCTAGCCAGTGTCGCCCTGCGTCGAACCTCGCGTCGGGTCGGCGCGATCAGCCCAACTGCTGCCGGAAGTGGTCGATCGTGCGGCGCAGACCCACCTCCGGGGTGATGGTCGGCTCGTAGCCGAGCAGCTCCCGGGCGAGGGTGAGATCGGGTCTGCGCATCTCCGGATCGTCCGAGCTGCGGGTGACGTAGGTCACCTCGGACCTGCTGTCACAGAGCGACACGATCGTCTCGGCCAGCTCCCGCATGCTCATCTCGTGCTCGGTGCCGCAGTTCACCGGCCCGCTCTCGGTCGAGTCGAGCAACAGCAGGATGCCCCGGACCAGATCCGCCACGTAGCAGATGGAGCGGGTCTGGTTGCCGGTGCCGTGCACCGTGATCGGCTCATTCCGCAGCGCCTGCGAGATGAAGGTCGGGATGGCCCGCCCGTCGTCCGGCCGCATCCGGGGACCGTAGGTGTTGAAGATCCGTACGATCGCGGTGTCCAGCCCACGGCTGCGCCGGTACGCCGAGGTGGCGGCCTCGGAGAAGCGTTTGGCCTCGTCGTACACGCTGCGGATGCCGATCGGGTTGACGTTGCCCCAGTAGGTCTCCCGCTGCGGGTGCTCCTTGGGGTCGCCGTACGCCTCGGAGGTGGAGGCCAGCAGGAACCGGGCGCCGTCGGCCACCGCCCGGTCCAGCAGGTGCAGGGTGGCCACCGAGCCCACCCGCAGGATCTCCACCGGCAGCTTCTCGAAGTCGGTAGGGCTGGCCGGTGAGGCCATGTGCAGGATCGCGTCGAACCGCTCCGCCAGAGCGGGTTGATCCGGCAACCCGTCGGAGACGTCCGCCTCGACCAGGGTGAAGGTCGGCGTGTCGAGCAGATGGGCCACGTTGTCCTTGGAGCCGGTGACGAAGTTGTCCACCGCGACCACCGTGCAGCCCCGAGCGACCAACGCGTCCACCAGATGCGAGGGCACGAAGCCGGCACCGCCGGTGACCAAAACCCGGTGACCGGGACCGAAACGCTGCTCAACCTTCATACCAAGAGCCTAAAGGAGGGGCCCCCTGTTAACGCCTCGCGTGGTACAGGGGGCCCCTTTTAACAGGTGCGCGTCAGTGTGCACCGGCTCCGGTCAGGGAGCGCACCTCCAGTTCGGCGTACTTCTCCTCGTCGCTCTCCTTGGAGATCACCGTGCCGATCCAGCCGCAGAGGAAGCCGAACGGGATCGACAGGATGCCCGGGTTGGACAGCGGGAACCACTGCCAGTCGTGGTCCGGGAACATCGCCGTGGGGGCACCGGAGACCACCGGCGAGAAGAACACCAGCACCACGGCCGCCAGCAGACCACCGTAGATCGCCCAGACCGCCCCGGAGGTGTTGAAGCGCTTCCAGAACAGGCTGTAGAGGATCGCGGGCAGGTTGCCGGAGGCGGCCACCGCGAAGGCCAGCGCCACCAGGAAGGCCACGTTGAGGTTCTGCGCGTAGATCGACAGGGCGATGGAGACCGCGCCGATCACCAGGGCGGAGATCCGGGCGACCCGTACCTCCTGCCGCTCCGAGGCGGTGCCCCGCTTGATCACGTTGGCGTAGAAGTCGTGCGCCAGGCTCGACGACGAGGCGAGGGTCAACCCCGCGACCACCGCCAGGATGGTGGCGAAGGCGACCGCCGCGATGATCGCCAGCAGTGCGGCCCCACCCAGATCACCGCCGAAGAACTCGATGCCGAGCGCCTCGGCCAACTGTGGTGCGGCCGTGTTGCCGGCCCGGTCCTGCTCCCGGATCGCCTCCTGGCCGACCAGCGCCGCCGCGCCGAAGCCCAGCGCCAGGGTGAGCAGGTAGAACGAGCCGATGATGCCGATCGCCCAGAGCACGCTCTTGCGGGCCGCCTTGGCCGTCGGGACGGTGTAGAAGCGGATCAGGATGTGCGGCAGACCGGCGGTGCCGAGCACCAGGGCGATACCTAGGGAGAGCAGGTCCACCTTGTTGTAGAAGGTCTGGGTGGCGTTGCCGGCGACCTCGACCCCGTACCGCAGACCGGGTTCCAGGAAGGCGGTGCCCTGCCCGGAACTCGCCGCCGCGTCACCGAGCAGCGAGGAGAGGTTGAACTTGTACTTCGCCAGCACCAGCAGGGTCATCAACAGCGCGCCACCCATGAGCAGGAACGCCTTGACGATCTGTACGTAGGTGGTGCCCTTCATGCCACCCACCGTGACGTAAATGATCATGAGGGCGCCGACCATGATGATGGTCGCCACCTTGGCGGTGTCCGCGTCCATGCCCAGGAAGGTGGTGCCCGGCCGGATGCCGAGCAGCAGCGCCACCAGGGCCCCCGCGCCGACCATCTGGGCCAGCAGGTAGAAGATCGACACCGTGATGGTGGAGACCGCCGCGGCCGTACGCACCGGACGCTGCCGCATCCGGAAGGCCAGCACATCGGCCATCGTGTACCGGCCGGAGTTGCGCAGCAGCTCCGCGACCAGCAGCAGGGCCACCAGCCAGGCCACCAGGAAGCCGATGGAGTAGAGGAAACCGTCGTACCCGTACAGGGCGATGATGCCGGCGATGCCCAGGAAGGACGCGGCGGACATGTAGTCGCCGCCGATCGCCATGCCGTTCTGGAAACCGGAGAAGGACCGGCCGCCGGCGTAGAAGTCGGTAGCGGTCTTGGTCTGCCGGCTGGCCCAGATCGTGATGGCCAGGGTGGCGGCCACGAAGGCCAGGAACAGCACGATGGTCAGGTTGCGGGCGGTCGTGCTGCCCGCCTCGGCCGCGAGGATCGTCGTCGTCACGAGTCACCCCCGGTGATTTCGTCGCGGATCTTGTCGGCCACCGGGTCGATCTTCCGGTCGGCGTACCGGGAGTAGAGCCAGGCGATGAGGAAGGTGGAGACGAACTGGAGCAGGCCGAAGACCAGCGCCACGTTGATGTTGCTGCCGAACAGTCGCGTGCCCATGAAGTCTCGCGCGTACGCGGAGAGGATCACGTAGAGCGCGTACCACAGGAAGAACGCGATCGTCATCGGGAAGACGAAGCCCCGCAGGGCACGGCGTAACCCGGCGAATTCGTCCGACCGTTGGACCGCGAGGTATCGCTGCGGATCCGAGTCGGTCGGCGCGGTAGCGGGTGTGTCCGTGGACATTTGATCACCACCTTCACAGGCGTCAGGAGTTTCGCGCACGCTAGAAAGCGCACTCCCCGCTCGAAAAGGGGCGATATGCGTACCGGTCGACGACTGCGCCGAACGGCTCCACTGCTGCGCCCAGTGACCGGGGTCACTCCGCTGACCGGTAGCGGCTCGGCGCTGCCGATCGGCCCGGCGGGCAGCTCAGCTCAGCTCGCGATAGCGGCCTCGGTGGTGCAGCAGCGGCTCGCCGCCATCCTCGGTCAGCTCCACCCGTTCGATGGTCGCCTCGACCAGCAGGCTCCAGCCGTACTCCCGGGCGTCGTCCAGCCGGCACCCGGCCCAGCCGCCGCCGACGGGCACCGGCCCGTACGGCGTCTCGGTCCAGGAGTCGAGGGCGAACAGGCCGCCGGGGGACGGGAACAGGCCCGCGAACCGGTCGGCCAACTGCCGGTGGGTCGGCCGAAGCGGCGCCACCGCGAACCGCCCGGCCTCCTCGACCGCCGCCCAGAGGTCCGACTCCGCGTCGATCAGGCCGAGCAACCGGCCCGGCTCACCGTCGGCCACCAGCGTCGAGGAGACCGTCAGACCGGCCGGTCCGGGCGCCGTCCACAGGGTCACCGGCGCGGGCAGCCGACCCCGCAACTGGCGTACGGGCGAACGCTGGCCGGCCGGCACGGCGAAGGGGTCGGAGTGGTGGATCTGGGCACCCGGCTCTGGATTCACGTGAAACATTGTGACCCGCTCGGCTGCTCCGCGAGCCCGTGCCCAGCCCACGAACCGCTCGTACAGCTCGGGTCGGCGGCCCTGACCGCCAAGCTGGGCCAGCTGGTCAGCGGCCTCCACCATGAGGGAGCCGAGGTACACCAGCAGCGAGGTGCGGTCCTCGCGATACTCGATCAGCAGCCGCAGCCGGGCCGGCTGGCAGGGCCAGAGGGCCCCACACCCCTGACAGCGCCAGAGCGGACGCATCGGCAGATGCGACACCCGCCGGGTCACCGCGTAGCCGCCGAGCAGCAGCCGTACCGCCCGACCGTGCCGCGCCGACGTTCCGGCACCCCACGCCGACCCGCCCGGGAGGCGGTGGGGCCGCCGTGCCGACCCGCCCGGGAGGTGGCGGGGGCGGCGAGTCGGTGAAACAGCACTGGTGCCTCCTTAGCTTCGAGGGCCGCCCCGGTCGGGGGAGTGACCGAGGCGGCCCGACGCAGGACCGGCCGCCGGGATCGTCGCCTCCACCAGCCGGGCCGCGTGTTTCCACCCTGGACTCCCCGCCGGGTTCAGGGGAGGATGCCAGCGGTTACTACCCAGCGCATTCGCGTACTTACCGAATGGGTGAGCATGAACTTCGAGATGTGGATCAAGGCGTTGAAGGCGGCGCGGGCCGCTGCCGGCGTCTCCCAGGAGGGGCTCGCGGCCCTGATCAAGTGGAGCCCCTCGCTGATCGCCGCCATCGAGACCGGCCGCCGTCGACCGACCATGGAGTTCGCGGTCGCCTCCGACCAGGCCCTGCACACCGACGGCCTCCTCGCCGAACTGCTCAAGGAGGCCGACCGGGAACGCGGACCTTCCTGGTTCGCCGCCTGGCGCGGCTACGAGCAGGAGGCGACCCGGTTGCGCGCCTTCGAACCCTGCCTGGTGCCCGGACTGCTACAAACCGAGGAGTACGCCCGAGCCGTGATCTCCGCCGGTGGACTGCACCAGCCCGCCATGGTCGAGGAGTTGGTGGCCGTCCGAATGGAACGCCAACATCTGCTGCACCGGGCTGATCCACCCCAGTGTGTGTTCCTGGTCGACGAGACCGCGGTACGCCGACCGGTCGGTGGGCCCGAGGTGCTCGACGCCCAACTCGGCCGCCTGCTGGAGGTCACCGAACTGCCGTACGTCCGGCTGCATGTCGTCCCCCTAAGCGTCGGCTCGCACGTCGGACTCACCGGTGGGTTCGTGCTGGTAGAACTCTCCGACGGTGAGGAGGCGATCTACCTGGAGAATGCCGCCCGGGGACACGTGATGAACGACCCGGAGGTGATCCGTCTGATCGGCCGGAAGTGGGATAGCCTGCTCGGCGAAGCACTGTCCACAAACGCCTCGCTTGACCTGCTCCGAAAGCTGAAGGTGACGTCATGACTGCTGCCGAACCCCGCTGGCGCACGGCAACCCGTTCGGGCGACACCGGTGGCAACTGCGTGGAAGTGGCGGACAACCTTCCGGGGATGGTGCTGGTGCGTGACAGCAAGGACCGACCCGGACCGGCGTTGACCTTCACCCCGACCGCCTGGCGCTCATTCCTCACCCTGGCCCGCGAAGCATCCCCCCGCTGACCCCCAGTTCCTGACTCGCGAGGACATTGCTCCCGCCCCGCCGAGTCAGGCAGCGCGACCCGCCGCTCAGCGCGGCGCCTCCCGCTCGGCGCGGCCCGCTGTCCAGGGCGGCGTCTGCCGCTCAGCGCGGTCTGCTGCTCCAGTGCGGCGTCTGTCACTCGCAAGATCACGCTCGATGTGGGATCGAGTGGTCTCGTCTTAGCAGAAAGCCACTCGATCCTAGATCGAGCGTGATCTTGCGGCGGGGTTACGGTCCTGTGCGAGCACAAGCGGGCACGATGGGGCATGAATGCGCACGAACGAGCAGGTTCGGGCAGGGGCGGGCTTGGAGTGGGGGTGATCTCGCAGGGGCGTCAGCGCAACATTGGGGGTTATCCACAGGGGCAGCGCGGGGGGTGGTTGAGCTGTCACCGTCTGGTCATGTCCCGATCTCCTCGTCGGTCGCCGCAGTTGCGGGGGCGCGTCTTCCGTGGTTCACACGCGATCTCGCGTGGCCTGCTCACCCGCAACGATCTTCGTAGTGCCGCCTGGCGGCCCCTCTTCCGCGACGTGTACGCCGACGCTCAGTTGCCGGTCACCCACCGCACCCGGTGCACGGCCGCAGGCAGGTGGCTCATCCCGACGGGTGCCGCGATCGCCGGTCGATCCGCCGCGGTGCTCCACGGGTGCGCCCACACCACCTTCGACGACACCGTCGAGGTCCTCGTCCCACGGGGCAGGTCCGCTGGTCCCGCCGCTGGGCTGCGGGTGCATCGCGGGCCGGTCGACGACGGGGACATAGTCGACCGGGCGGGCACCCCGGTCACCTCCCCCGAGCGCACCTGCTGGGATGTGGCCAGCTGGCTCGACCTGGTGGAGGCGGTGGTGGTCATCGACGCTCTGCTGGCCAGCGGGCTCACCGAGGTGTCGACCCTGCGGGGGTACGCGCTCGCTCGGGTGGGCCGTCGGGGCTGGCGGGCGATGCTGCGGGCGGTCGATCTGGCGGATGCCGGTGCCGAATCGCCGCAGGAGTCCCGTACCCGGGTACGGCTCGTGCTGGTCGGGCTGCCGCGACCGCGTACCCAATGGGGTGGTGTCGGCCCACGGGCGGTTCCTCGCCCGTCTAGATCTTGCCTGGCCGGAGTATCGGGTGGCGGTCGAGTACGACGGCCGCTGGCATGACGACCCGGGGCAGTTCGACGCGGATCGCCGAAGGCTAAACCGGCTGGTCGGCAGCGACTGGATCGTCGTGCACCTGACGGCGAAGCGCCTCCGCGAGGACTTCGACGGCTTCCTCGCCGAGGTGCGGGCCGCCCTGCGCTCCCGTGGCCACCGCCCGTAGACCGTCAGCGGCGTGGGGTGACCGCCGACAGCAGTTCGGGCAGGCGGCGGTCGAGAGCGTCGCCGGCCAGGTAGGCGCCGAGCAGGGCCGCGCCGACGCCGTAGAGGATGCCCAGCGGCAGGCCCAGCCAGAGCCAGGCGTCGCCGAGCAGGGCGGCGGCGATCACGGTGGGTACGCCGGTCGCGGCGGTGGCGACCATGGCCAGCAGGGCCAGCAGACTCTTGGTCACCCCGGCGCCGCTGTTCATCGCGAAGGGGTTACTCGTCTCCGGCAGCGAGTACGCGGCGAGCACGGAGACGAACGAGTTGACCGCCAGCCCGGCGCCGAAGGTGGCGAACAGGGTGCCGGCCATGAACCCCATCCAGGTCGGCTCGCCCAGGACCAACGCCATCACCACGGCCACGAACGCCAGCATGGGCAGTACGTAGAGCGAGAAGGCGGCCATCCGGGCCCGCAACTCCAGGCGGCCGGGGATGCCGGCGATCACATTGGCCGCGTACGCGCTGCCGTCGAAGCCGAACTGGTTGGCCAGGGTCATCGCGGCCAGCAGCCCGACGAAGAGCATGGAGAGGCTGACCAGCACCGGTGAGGTGTCGGTGGTGAAGTCGAAGCCCTGCTCACTGTCGATGGTGAAGCCCTGCCCACCCACGTTGACCATCAACGGCACGAAGAGGCCGACCACCGCGATGGTGATCAGGTTGGCCCGTCGCCGGGCATCGCGCCACCAGTAGCGGGCCTCCCGGGCGACCAGTGCGCCGAAGCGGTCCCGGGGCAGCCAGCCGGTGATCCGTGGGAACAGTGCTGCCACCGCGCCGCCGCTGACCTCCGGCTTGCTTCTGGCCGGGCCGCTGCTCGCGGCCCCCACCATCGCCGACTCCAACGACCGCGACCACCAGACCAGCAGCGCGGCGATGGTCACGGCGGTGATCAGGAGCTTCACCGGGGCCGCCCAGACCCGGCCCTGGGCGACATCGATGCCGACCGTCCAGGGTGCGCCGAGGGGGGTCCAGCCGACCACGGTCGCCACACCGGTAAGTCGGTCCCAGTCGGTGTCCCGGAGCGCGGCCAGCCCGGCGAGCTGCAACGGACCGAGCAGGGCGGCGGCCACCGCGAGCAGGACCGCGGCCAGGTCGCGTACCCGGCGGGAGCGCAGCATGGTGGCGAAGGCACTCGTCACCGCCCGGGCGGCGGCCACACAGAGCAGCATCCCCAGGATCACTCCCAGGGCGGCCACCACGGCGGCGGACCAGCCACCGAACACCCCGGCGTTGACCACCAGAGCACTGAGGGCCAGCAGTACGGCGATGGTGGGCACGCTCACCAGGGCCGCCGTGAACAAGCCGGTGACCAGGGTCCGTCTGGGCAGCGGCAACAACGCGAACCGGGCCGGGTCCAGGGTCTCGTCGACACCGAAGAAGACCAGGGGCAGCAGCAGCCAGCCGAGCACCGTCAGGCCACCGGCGAAGGCGGCGACCAGCAGGGCGTACCGGTCGTCACCGGCGAACGCGGGTGTCGCCAGACCGAAGAAGGCGCCGACCGCGATCCAGAACCCGACCAGGGCACCGATCACGAACAGCACGGCCCGCCAGGCTTGGCCCCGGAAGTTGTTGGCCATCACCCGCAGCTTGAGCCGGACGAAGTGCCGCGCCTTGATCGGGCGTGCCCGGCTGGCCGGTTCGGTCACCGGGACAGCCACGACAGCTCCTCACCGGTCGCCGTACGCCCGCCGACCACCTCGACGAAGACCTCCTCCAGCGAGCGCTGTCCGCGTACCTCCTCCAGGGTCCCTACCCGCTTGATGGTGCCCTCGGCGAGGATCGCCACGTGCGAGCAGAGGCGCTCCACGACCTCCATGACATGACTGGAGAAGATCACCGTCCCGCCCCCGGTGACGTACCGCTGGAGGATGTCGCGGATCAGCGCCGCGGAGACCGGGTCGACCGCCTCGAAGGGTTCGTCCAGCACCAGCAGCCGGGGCCCGTGCAACAGGGCGCAGGCCAGGCCGATCTTCTTCTTCATGCCGGCCGAGTAGTCCACCACCAGGGTGCGGCCGGCGTCGGCCAGGGCGAGCACGTCGAGCAGCTCTGCGGCGCGCTGGTCGACCACCGCCGGGTCCATCCCCCGCAGCAACCCGTGGTACGCCAGCAGTTCGGCACCGCTGAGCCGGTCGAACAGCCGTACGCCGTCGGGCATCACACCGAACAGCCGCTTCGCCTCGACCGGATCGGCCCACACGTCGCGCCCGAGCACCCAGGCGCTGCCGTGGTCCGGCCGCAGCAGCCCGACGGCCATCGACAGGGTGGTGGTTTTTCCCGCGCCGTTGGGGCCGAGTAGCCCGTAGAACGAACCGGCCGGTACGTCCAGATTCACCCCGGCCACGGCGACCTTGCCGTCGAATCGTTTGGCCAGGCCACGGAGCGCCAACGCAGGGTACTCGCCAGTCATGTGACAGACCGTATCCGGTGGCGGCCAGCGCTCCCTGAGCCACCAGGCTGAGCTTGACTCATCCCACAGTCGTAGGCGTCATCCGCTGCGAGCGTTAATAAGGGCACCTTGCTCTACACGAGGCGTTAACAAGGTGCCCCTCCTTACAGCCGGAGGCTGTCCGGGGCGTGCAGGCGGAGCATGGTGCGGCCGACGTCGGTGGGGGTACGGCCACGGGTGGCCAGGGAGACCGCGACCATCACCGTGAAGGCCAGCGGCACCGTCCAGGCGGCCGGCTGCCCGGTCAGGGTGGCCGGCCAGCCGCTCAACGGCGGCCCGAGCACGGTGATCAGCACCGCCGACACCGCCGCCCCGCCGCCGACCAGGATCCCGGCGGCGGCCCCCGCGTCGGTGAGCCCGCGCCACCAGATGCCGAGCACCAGCAGCGGGCAGAAACTGGAGGCGGCGACGGCGAAGGCCAGCCCGACCACCTGGGAGACGTCCAGCCCGGAGACGTTCAGGGCGAGGATCAGGGGCACCCCGCCGGCGATCAGGGTGGCCAGCCGGAAGCCACGCACCGAACCCCGGCCGAGCACATCCGTGGAGATCACTCCGGCGACGCTGGTCAGCAGCCCGGAGGAGGTGGACAGGAAGGCCGCGAAGGCCCCGGCGGCGACCAGGGCGGCCAGCAGCCGACCGGTGGTCCCGGCGCCGAGGGCCGCCTCGGGCAGCAGCACCACCACCGCGTCGGTCTGACCGCTGACGAGCAGTTGTGGGGTGTAGATCCGACCCAGCACCCCGTAGATGGTGGGCAGCAGATAGAAGACCCCGACCAGGGCCAGCACCACGAGGGTCGTCCGGCGGGCTGCGGCGCCGTCCGGGTTGGTGTAGAAGCGCACCAGTACGTGCGGCAGCCCCATGGTGCCCAGGAAGGTGGCCAGGATCAGGGAGTACGTGGCGAACAGTCCCCGGTCGTCCGAACCGGCCGTGCTGGGCAGCAACCAGTCGGTCGCGCTGGTGGCCACCCCGGAGACCTCCGGTACCGGCTCGCCCGCCGCGAAGGTCAACTCGTCGCCGGGGCGTACCTCCCGGGTCTGCCCGTCCGGCAGGGTGAGCACCGCGCGGTGCTCGACCACGACGGTGGTCGCGGTCCGGAAGGTCGGCCCGTCGGGTGGGGTCACCGCCGGCCGCCCGTCGGCCTGCCACTGCAACGCCAGGAAGATCGCGGGTACGGCCAGCGCGGTCAGCTTCAGCCAGTACTGGAACGCCTGCACGAAGGTGATCGCCCGCATCCCGCCGAGCGCGACATTGGCGGTGACCACCAGGGCGACCACCAGAGCCCCCACCGGGTACGGGGAACCGGCCAGGGTGGCCAACGTCAGCCCGGCCCCCTGCAACTGGGGCACCAGATAGAGCCAGCCGATGAAGATCACGAATACGGTGGCCAGGGTGCGCAGCCGGCGGGAGCCCAGCCGCAGTTCGCAGAAGTCGGGCAGGGTGAAGGCGCCGGAGCGGCGCAGTGGTGCGGCGACGAACAGCAGCAGGGCCAGATAGCCGGCCGCGAAGCCGACCGGGTACCAGAGCACGTCCACGCCGTACTTGAGGATCAGCCCGGCCACCCCGAGGAAGCTGGCCGCCGACAGGTACTCCCCGCCGATGGCCGCCGCGTTCCAGGTAGGGCTGACCACCCGGGAGGCGACCAGGAAATCGGAGGTGGTGCGGGCCAACCGCAGCCCGTAGAAGCCGATCCCGACGGTGATCAGGGTGACCGCCACGATCGCCGGTACGACGAGTCCGTTGCCCACCTCAGCGCTCCGGCCGCTGGACCAGGTCGGCGAAGTCCTGCTCGTTGCGTTCGGCCAACCGCACATAGGTCCAGCCGACCGCCATCAGGAATGGGAAGGAGAGCACCCCGAGCAGCAGCCACGGCAGGTTGATCCCCAGCACGGTCGTCCCGCCGACCGAGGGGGCGACGGCGAAGAGCAGCGGCAACCCGCCCAGCCCCACCATGACCACCGCCGACAGTTGCAGCGCCAGGGCCAACTGGGCGCGGACCAGACCGTGGATCAGCGCCTCGCCGACCCGGGTCTGCTGGGTCAACTCGGTACGGGCACCCCCGCTGCGCTGCCGCCGCCGGGACACCTCGGCCAACACCACCCGCGTACGCCTCGGCGGCGAGGATGCCGGCTGTTCAGCCGACCCTTGCTCCCCGCCGGCCGGGCGCTGCTCAGGTGCCTGCCGGTCCGGCTCGGTTCGGCGGGGTGCCGGCACGGGATCCTCGGCGGCCATTCACGGGAGTCTGGTCCGCTCACCGAGATTGTCAAGAGCCCTGTGGGCAACCTGTGGATAACCCTCCAACCCTGTGGAAAACCCCGTGGAAAACCCCCACCCAGGCAGCCCCGCAACCCACCCTGACCCCGTTGATCATGAGGTTAGCGGCGTCAGGGAGACCAACTTCGCCGTCAACCTCATGATCAACGGGGCGAGGGTCAGGGCTAGGTGGGGTGGGGGTGGGGGGTTGGGGGTGGGGGTGGGGAGTGGGGTTAGCGGGTCCAGGCTTGTTTAGCGGCTCGGACTAGTTTGTCCTTCAGTTCTCGGGTGTGGCGGCGGCTTACTGGGAGTTCGGTGTCGTCGATTACCACTACGTAGCCGGAGTTGACCAAGCGGAGTTCGGCGATCAGGCGTAGTTGGACCAGGTACGAGCGGTGGATCCGGACGAAGCCGCCGTCGGCCCAGCGGTCGGCGAGGGTGGCGAGCGACACCCGGACCAGGTGTGAGCCCTCGGCGGTGTGCAACCGGGCGTAGTCGCCCTGCGCCTCCACCCAGCGCACCGCCGAGCGGGGCAGCATCCGGGTGCTGCCGGCCAGCTCCACCGGGATGGTCGGATCCTCCTCGGTACGGGCCAACGCGGCCGGATGCGACGGCACCACCCGGGAGCCGACCACCCGGCGCAGCGCCTCGGCCAGCCGTTCGGCGCGTACCGGCTTGCGGACGTAGTCGGTGGCACCCAGGTCGAAGGCGTCCGCCGCGCCGTCGTCGTACGCGGTGACGAAGACGATCGCCGGGGGCCGGGCGAACTGGCGCAACACCCGGGCCAGTTCCATGCCGTCCAGGCCGGGCATCCGGATGTCCAGGAAGATCACGTCCACCTCGTCGTCGCGGAGCACCCGCAGCGCCTCGGTGGCGTCCCCGGCCGTGCGCAGCCGGGCCACCCGGGGGTCGGCCCGCAGGTGGTACGCCAACTCGTCCAGCGCCGGGGGTTCGTCGTCCACCGCGAGTACCCGCAGGAAACCGGCGACCCCGCCGTTGCCGCTCACGCGTTGGCCCGTACGCCGGGGTGGAACTTCGGCACTCGCATACTCACCTTCGTACCCGTTCCCAGGTCCGTCTCCACGACCAGGCCGAAGCCGTCTCCGAAGACCGACCGGAGTCGCTCGTCGACATTCGACAGCCCGACGTGCTGGCCCGGGTCGTCTCCCGGGTCGCCGCCGCTCCCGGCCAACTCGGCGATTCCCGCGGTCAGGGTGCCCGGGTCCATCCCCACTCCGTCGTCCTCCACGGTGATGTGGCATTCGGCGCCCGCGTCCTGAGCCTCGATGCTGACCATGCCCATGCCGGGTTTGCGGGACAATCCGTGCCGGACGGCGTTCTCCACCAGCGGTTGCAGGCACAGGAACGGCAGGGTCACCGGCAGCACCTCCGGGGCGATCTGGAGGCGCACCTGAAGCCGGTCACCGAACCGGGCCCGTTCGATCGTCAGGTAGCGATCGATCGAGCGCAACTCCTCGGCCAACGTGGTGAACTCACCGTGCGCCCGAAAGGAGTATCGGGTGAACTCGGCGAATTCCAGGATCAGCTCCCGGGCCCGCTCCGGGTCGGTGCGGACGAAGGAGCCGATCGCGGTCAGCGCGTTGTAGATGAAGTGCGGGCTGATCTGCGCCCGCAGCGCCCGGACCTCCGCTCGGGCCAACCGTTCGCGGGAGGAGTCCAGCTCGGCCAGGGCCAGCTGGCTGCCGGCCCAGTGTGCGGTCTCCAGGCTGGCCTGCACCAGACCTGGCGCGGGTACCCCGTCGGTGACCGCGACCAGCGCGCCGACCACCCGCCCCTCGGCGCCGGCCAGGGGCGCCACCACCGCGCCGCGTACCAGGCAGTCGAGCCGGTCGCAGAACAGTTCGGCCTCGCCGAGCACGGTGGAACGCTCTGCGTCGATCACCCGCTGCGCCGCCGCCAAGAGTTGTCGGCCGTGGTGCGTGCCCAGGCCGTCCAGGGCCAGCAGGTCCTCGGTGTCGGTCAGGGCCAGCCCTTCCGCACCGACCAGGCTGCGCAGGTGACGGGCGGCCTTCGCGGCGTTGGCCGGGTTCAGTCCGGCGCGCAGCGGTTCGGCGGCCAGCCCGGCGGTGTGCAGCACCTCGTAGGTGGCCCGCTGACCGGGGGTGGCGATGGCGCGGCGGGCACGTGATCGGGCCACCCCGAACAGCGCCGCAGCCAGTACGGCGACCAGCGAGAAGACTCCGACGATCGCAGAGAGGTTGCCGCCCACGCCGATGATCCTGCTGCCATCCGCGCTCCGGCGGAAGGGGCGACTGCCGATCGGCGAGGGTCAGTAGGCGCCCTTGCGGGCCAGCACCACGCCCACCGTGCGCCACAGGATGCTCAGGTCGTACGCCAACGACCAGTTGTCGACGTAGTAGAGGTCCAGTCGGACGGCCTCGTCCCAGGACAGGTCGGAGCGGCCGGACACCTGCCACAGCCCGGTCATCCCCGGACGGACCAGCAGCCGACGGCGCACATCGCCGAGGAAGTCGCCGTCGTCGGCGGGCAGAGGGCGCGGCCCGACCAGGGACATCTCGCCCATGAGTACGTTGATCAGCTGCGGCAGCTCGTCCAGCGAGGAGGCGCGCAGGAAGCGGCCCACCGGGAAGACCCGGGGATCCTGCTTCATCTTGAACAACATGCCGTCGGTCTCGTTCTGGTCGACCAGGCTGGCCAGCCGGTCCTCCGCGTCTACATACATGGTGCGGAACTTCCACACCCGGAAGGTGCGCCCCTCATGCCCCACCCGGGGCTGGCGGAAGAAGACCGGACCCGGATCGGAGATCCGGATGGCGACGGCGATGACGATGAAGACCGGGATCAACGCCAGCAGGCCCAGCCCAGCGGCGACCCGATCCATCATGTTCTTGGCCAGCAGTGCCGGCCCGGACAGGGTGGGTTCCTCGACGTGCAGCAGCGGCAGGCCCTCGATCGGGCGGATGTGCACCCGGGGGCCGGCGATGTCGGTCAGCTGCGGGGCCACCACCAGGTCGACCCCGGAGCCCTCCAACTGCCAGGCCAGCCGGCGCAGCTCGCCCGGCTCGGCGCTGGCCGAGCCGCAGACCGCGATCGTGTCGCCGCCCACCTCGCGTACCAGGGCCAGCACGTCGCGGCCGGCGTACACCGGGACGGGGGTCTGCACCCCCTTGGCGGCGGCGTAACCGTCCGTGATGTGGATGGCCACCGGGACCAGCCCGGCGGCGGGGTTGCGGGTGACCGCGGTGTAGACCTCCAGGCACTCCGGCAGGGTGCCGACCAGCACCATCCGGTGGGCCGCCTGCTGGGTGTTGCGGCGCATCACATGCAGCACGAACCGGGTAAGGATCCGGCCCAGCAGGATCAACAGCAGGGCCAGCAGCAGGGCGGTGCCGACCGTGAACCGGGACAGGTCCGTCTTGGTGGCGAAGGCCAGGAAGGACACCGCCGCGCAGACCGCTACCCCGGCCCGGATCACCCGTTTGAACTCGTCCGGCCCCAGACCCAGACAACGCCGGTCATAGGCCCCGCTGAACCACAGAATGGTCAGCCAGCCCAGCGGCAGCAGCAGGAAGGCCACCGTGTGGAACCAGGTGGGGTCGTTCTGCGCCTCGTGGAAACCGGCCGTGGCCTGGTCGAAGGTGCGGATCGCGGTGAAGCTGGCGAAGGCCGCCGCCGCGAAGTCCAACAGCAGCAGGATCGCGGTGTACGGCCGGTGCCAACGGGAGACCCGTCGCCGGGCCCGCGCCCATGCCGAACGGGGTACCCCGTTGTGCGACGACGGGGTCGGCGGCTGGATCTCGAAGCTGTCGACGTGCCGCACGAGTCTGCTCCGGCCTTCGTTGGTTACCGGGCGCTGGAGGCTAGTCGTCACCTCACCCATGTCCTCCCGCATGACCCGCACCGCTTACTCGCCGTAAGGGCCCGAGTGGCCCACCATTTCAGTTTCCCACGCGGATGCCGTCATCACGCCGACCCGAGGGACATTGCGTGACGGACTCGTGTTCGCCTGCGATCTGGCCGGCTCCACGCCATCCGGAAGCCGGGGACCGGGCCACTATACCGATGGATGGCGGCCCCGGAAGAGTGCCGGACCGTGGTTGCGCACCCCACGTCCGATTCCGCTCCGTAGTCGAGAGTCTCGTCACTCACCGTACGAGTCGGGACAACCTTCGGTCAGCAAGCGGCTTGCCGCCGGTCTGACAGGTGGGGCAGTACTGGAGGCTGGAATCGGCGAAGGAGACCTCACGTACGGTGTCGCCGCAGACCGGGCAGGGCAGCCCGGTGCGGGCGTGCACCTTCAGCCCGGACCGCTTCTCACCCTTCAACTCCGCAGCCCGCTGCCCCAGAGAGCGGGTGACCGCGTCGCCGAGCACCCGGCGGGTGGCCGTGTGCAGGGTCGCCATCTGCTCATCGGTGAGCCGGTCGGTCAGGGCGAACGGCGACAGCTTCGCCGCGTGCAGGATTTCATCCGAGTACGCGTTGCCCACCCCGGCCAGCACCCCCTGATCGGTGAGCACCCCCTTGATCTGGCCCCGTCGACTGCGTACCGCCTCGGCGAAGGTGGCCAGGTCGGCCGCGAGGGCGTCCGGCCCCAGCTTGGCCACCCCGGGCACCGCCTGCGGATCGGTCACCAGGTAGACGGCCAGCTTCTTCTGCGTACCGGCCTCGGTCAGGTCGAAACCGGAACCGTCGTCCAGACGTACCCGAAGGGCGATCGGGCCTTTGCCCGGACGCAGCGGGACGGTCGAGGCGAAGGCCTCCCGGTAGTGCAGCCAACCGGCCCGAGCCAGGTGCACCACCAGGTGCAGGTCACCCTCGAAATCGACATCGAGGAACTTGCCGTGCCGGCGGGCGTCGGTCACCGACCGGCCGGTGACCGCGGTCAGCGCCGGATCGTACGTCTTCAGGGCGCTGATCGCGACGGCCTCCAGCCGCTCGACGCGGCGGCCCACCGCGCGCTGCCGCAGGTAACCCGCGAGCGCCTCCACCTCCGGTAGTTCGGGCATCGTCCAACGGTAGCCTTCTTTCCCGTGAAGATTGTGGTGGCGCACAACCGGTACCGGGAAGCTCAGCCCTCCGGTGAGAACACCATCGTCGACGCGGAGATCGCCCAGCTCACCGCAGCCGGTGTGCAGGTGCTGCCCTTCCTGCGCAGCTCGGACGAGATCCCGTCGATGTCCAAGGCGGCTAAGGCCCTGCTGCCGATCTCCCCGATGTACGCCCCGAAGGCGCAGGCCGACCTGTCCCGGCTGCTCACCGAGCACCGGCCGGACGTGCTGCACCTGCACAACCCGTACCCCCTGCTCTCGCCCTGGGTGGTGCGGACCGCGCACAAGCACGGGGTGCCGGTGGTGCAGACGGTGCACAACTACCGCCAGGTCTGCTCCTCCGGGCTGTACTTCCGCGACGGGGTGATCTGTCAGGACTGCCGGGGCCGGACCCTGGGGGTGCCGGCCGTGGTGCACCGCTGCTACCGGGGGTCCCGGGCGCAGAGCGCCCTGATGGCCACCACCCTGGCCGTGCACCGGGGCACCTGGAAGTCGGTGGACCGGTTCATCGCCCTGACCAGCGCGGTCGCCGACCACCTGCGCGACTACGGCATCCCGGATTCCCGGATCGTCGTGAAGCCGAACGGCATCCCCGACCCGGGCACCCCCGCCCCCCTCGGCCAGGGCTTCCTCTTCCTCGGCCGACTCTCCCCGGAGAAGGGCCTCGGTCTGCTGCTGGAGGCGTGGCGGCGGCACCCGGACGGGGCCCTGGGGCCGCTGCGGGTCGCCGGTGACGGTGAGCTGCGCCCGATGGTCGAGGCGGCGGCCGCCGAACGCGCCGACGTAACCTTCCTGGGCCCGCTGGACCGGGCCGGGGTCCGCTCGGCCCTGGCCGCCAGCGCTGTGGTGCTGGCCACCTCCACCTGGCACGACGTACTGCCTACGGTGATCATCGAGGCGCTGGCCAGTGGCCGCCCGGTCCTCGGCACCGCGTTGGGCGGCATCCCGTACCTGGTCGGCGCGGACACCCCCCGCGAACCCGCCGGCACCGGCCCCGCCGAATCCGCCTCGGCCCCCGCCCCACCCAGCCCCGGCGGGCCCGGTAGTGCCGGTGGCCTGGCCGGTCCGGGTAGTGCGTCCGGGGTGGCGTCCGCCCTGCCGGCCGGGGTTCTGGTCGGTGAGGCCGGTTGGGTGGTCCCGCCGGAGCCGGCCGCCCTCTCCGCCGCGCTACCGCTGGCCGCCGCGGGCGCCGCCGCACTGGCCGCCCCCGCCCGAGCCCGCTACGAACGGGTCTTCCACCCCGACGTGGTCACCAAGCAACTCCTAGCCGTGTACGCGGACCTCGCCCGCCCATGATCCACTCCGTTACGCCGAAATGGCGGGATCCGGACGGGTGGGATACCGCCACTACGGCGTAACGGAGTCGATCACCCGCTAGGCCAAGTGGTTGACCATGAGGTTGACGGCGAAGTTGATCTCCTTGGCTGCCGACAACCTCATGATCAACGGGGCGAGGTGGGCGGGTGGGGTGGGTTTAGTACGAGGTGAGCTTGTAGGAGAGGAATACCCCAGGGCTCCAGCCCTGCCAGGCGCTGAGACCCAACCCGTGGCCGGTGCAGTCGTCACTCGCGTAGGCGACGGCGTACACGCCGCCGCTCCAGGCGAGCAGGGTGACCGCGTCCTGCATGGGGTGGCAGAGGTTGTCGACTGCGGTGTGGCGGGCGACCACGTAGGCGCTGTTCGCGGTGTACAGGACCAAGCCCTGATCGGGCACCTTGAACGGCTCCCGTTCTGGTGTGGCGGCGGAGGCGGGCGCGGCGGCGAGGGTGGTGGTCAGGGCTGCGGCGGCGAGAACCGAGGCAATCCGCTTGGCGGTTTTGCGCATGAGGTCTCCCAAGGGTGGGTGGTGTGGGGAGGGTGGCATCCGCTTCGACAGGAAGCGATCTTCTTCTATGGATCGTCCCAGGCGTTGATTGAGGTGTCAACAATTGTCGATCACCTCAAAGTTGGCACAGTGGGAGCACCTGGACCAGATCGGGATGCCCTGGAACCTCACACTCGCGCGGCGAGTAACCGGTGCGCCGGCCCGCTACCCGGCGCGTTAATAGGGGGCCCTTGCTATGCATGAGGCGTTAATAAGGTGCCCTTCCTTATAGCGAGGCGCGGGCGGAGAAGGCGATGCTGGCGAGCAGGAAGCCGCCGTTGACGACCGTGAAGGCCACGAGCACCCAGAAGGCGAGCGCCGGGGCGAAGGCCAGCACCACGGCGGCAGCGAAGATCACCGCGCCGTAGTCGCGGACCAGTTTCACCAGGCGTACGGGCAGGGAGGTCGAGGTGACCATGCTGGCCGCGTTCGGGCCGGACTGCATCACCGAGGTGACCAGGTTGACCATCCAGGTGCCGGCGAAGGCGGCCACCAGCCAGACCGGGGTCGAGGGGCGCTGCGCCACCGCGGTCGCCGCTAACGCGGCCACCAGGGCGATCTGGGCGGCCACGTCACAGAGGATGTCGACCCGGGCGCCGGCCGCACTGCCCTGCCGGGTGACCCGGGCCAGTTGACCGTCGGCGCAGTCCAGGGCGTACGCCACCTGCCAGCCGACCAGGGCCAGCAGCCCGACCAGCACGGCCGGTACCTCCCCGGCGGCGACCGGACCGGCTAGGGCGACCACGGTGACCGAGGTGGCCAGCCCCAGCACCAGATTGGTGATGGTCAGTACGGTCGGTCGCAGCCCGAGTCGCTGGGCGACCAGTGCGAAGACCGCACCGATCCACTGGCTGATCGACTCGCTGAACAGGCCACCGCCCCGGTTCACCCGGTGGAAGTCGGCGACCGTGGGGCGGGACGGCTCAGCCAAGGTGCTCACGGAGGGCGTCAACGTAGTCTCCCAGCCGGGTACGAAGGTCGTCAGCGGACAACGCGAGGTGTTCGAGGATGGTGTAGCGGTCCGGCCGGGTACGCGGCGCGTAGGCGACCGCCTCGACGAACTGCTCGTCGGTGAGACCCAGCTCGCTCGGCCGGGTCGAGAGGCCGTGCCGGTGCAGGCAGCGGGCCAACTGCCCGAAGCGTTCCAGGTCGCCCCGGAGGAAGGTGCAGAACAGTGCGCCCAGGCCGACCTGCTCCCCGTGCGAGCCGGTGCCCGGGTACAGGTGATCGATGGCGTGCGAGATCTCGTGGTCCCCGCCGCTGGCCGGTCGGCTGGAACCGCAGACCGACATCGAGATGCCGCCCAGGATCAGCGCCTCGGCCAGGGTGGTCAGGAAGGCGTCGTCGGTGATCTTGCCGGGGTGGTTGACCAGGGCCTCCGCCCCGGTCCGGGCCAGGGTCAGGGCCAGCCCGTCGATCGGCTCGTCGCGTACCTGGTGGGCCAGTTCCCAGTCGGCGCAGGCGCTCAGGTTGCTCACCGCGTCGCCGATGCCGGCCTGGGTCTGCCGATCCGGGCCGTTCTCCACGAAGTCCAGGTCGACCAGGACGGCGATCGGGATGTGTACGCCGTACGACCCCTTGCCGCCCTCGTGGCTCAGGGAGGCCACCGGGGAGGCGATGCCGTCGTTGGCGAGGCTGGTCGCCACGGTGACCATCGGGAGGGCGTAGCGGGTGGCGGCGTACTTGGCGGTGTCGATGGTCTTGCCGCCACCGATCCCGACGACCGCGTCGTAGTGTCGGCGGCGCAACTGGTCGCCCAGCGCGTTGGCCGAGTCGACCGTGCCGCCGCTGACGGTGAAGATGTCGGCCGAGCCCAGGGAGGGTCGGCACAGGTCGGCGATCTTCTCGCCCTGCCCCGGGCCGACCACCAACGCCACGTCGCCGCCTGCGGAGATCCGCCGGTCGGCCAGCAGTGCCCCGAGGTCCGTCACCGCACCTCGGCGGACCTCGATCGACAGCGGCGTGGTGACCGTACGGGCTAGTAGAGGCACGCGATCTCCCGGGCCCGGGCCAGGTCGGCGTGGTTGTCGACCTCGACCCAGGACACCTCACCGATCGGGGCGGCCCGCACCTCACCACCTCGGTCGGCGAACTCCTGGTACCCGTCCTCGTAGTACAGGTTCGGGTCGCGCCGCCAGGTAGCCTCCAGGGCGTCGGCCAGGGCCTCGGCCACCTGCGGCTCGATCAGTGTGGCGCCGATGTACTCGCCGTACGCCTCGGCCGGCTCCATCAGCTTGGTGATCCGGGTGAGCTGACCGGCGGCGTCGAAGGTGGTCTTCATCTCCTCCTCGGCCAGCGGCTTGAGGGTGTCGATCGCCAGCAGGATCCCGGGACCCCGCTCGGCCAGCAGGGTCTTCTCCACGCTCACCGGATGCACCGTGTCGCCGTTGACCAGCAGGACCCCCCGGGAGAACCAGTCCCGGGCCAGCCAGAGGGAGTACGCGTTGTTCCACTCCTCAGCCTTGTCGTTGTGCACGAGGGTGATCGTGACGCCGTACCGGCGCTCCAGATCGGCCTGACGCTCCCGGACGGCCTCCGCGGCGTAGCCGACCACGACCACGACCTCGGTGAATCCCACCTCGGCCAGGTTGCCAAGCGCGATGTCGAGGATGGTGATCTCGCCGTCCACCGGCACCAGAGCCTTCGGCAGGGTGTCGGTGTACGGGCGGAGCCGGCGACCGGCACCGGCTGCCAGCACCATCCCGACCATGCCGGTCTCTGTATCTGTCTTAGCGGCGCTCACCGGAGGAGGATAGCGCCGCCGGTCGGGCTGCCGTCGGCTCAGCCGGGTAGCGCCGCCAGGTCGGCGAGGAACTCCAGCCGCTGCGGCGGGGTCAGCGTGACGTACGGCCCGGCGGCCCGCCGGTCGGTCTCCAGCTCGATGGCCCGCCGTTGGGCCCCGTCGGGCAGTTCGACGATGCTGGCCGAGGTGTGTCCGGCGGCGGCGTGCGCGTCCGCCCGGTGGTACCGCAGGCGGCCTGCATGGCGGCGACGAAGACCCGGTCGATGACCGGCGCGATCAGCGCGGCGAACCGGTGTGCGGCCAGCCCGACGCTGTCGCTCACGAAGGCGTGGACCTCAACAGGGCGAATGCCCGCTCGGCCAGCTGTCGGATCAGGCCCTCGTCGATGTGACGGTGCTCGTCCAGCAGGTCGACCTCGTCGGGGCCGAGCCAGCGGAACTCGGTGTGCTTGCCGGCCTCCAGGGTCGGTGCGGCCAGGTCGCCGTCGACCCGTACCAGCCAGTCGGACTCGATCCGGGCCACCCCGTCGTCACCGACGTAGCGGAACTCGCCGACCGGGCCGAGGATCTCCGTCACCTGCCAGCCGGTCTCCTCGGTGACCTCCCGGCGCAGGGCCTGTTCCACGGTCTCGCCGGGTTCCAGGTGGCCGCCGACGATGTCCCAGCAGTCGGGGAAGAGGCGGCGGTCCGGCGAGCGGCGCTGGAAGAAGAGGCGCCCCTCCGGGTCGACGATCAGCGCTCCGGCGCAGCGCAGCGGCTCGGTAGACACGGGCAAACACTAGCCGCCCGACACCGATTCCGCTGTTGCCGCTTTGCGGGGCCGGGTCGCGGGATCGGTGTGGCGGGGCCGGGCGAGGGTATGGAATGCCTGCGGCGTGGTCGAGCGCGCCGGTAGGGAGGCCAGGATGCGCGGCGCGGACCGGTTGATCGAGCAGCAGTACGCGATGCTCCTGCGGCGGGACGTGGCCCGCCTGCCCGAGCTGTACGCGATCGACGGCAGTTACTCCATGCCCGGGGTGACCGTACGCCCCCCGGAGTTGCCGGCCCTGCTGCGTACCTGGACTGGCGCCTTTCCCGACCTGCGGGTCGACCCCCTCTCGGCGGTACGCACGGCCGGCGGGGCGGCCGTGGAGCAGCGCCTGACCGGCACCCACACCGGGGTGCTGCACACCCCCTTCGGCACGGTGGCCCCGACCGGGCGCACGGTCTCCTGGGAGGTCGTGGACATGGTCCGGGCGCGGCGTGGCCGGATCATGACCTGGCGGTCCTACTTCGACTGGGGACATCTGATCACCTCCTTGGGACTACAGGTGGCGGGCCTGTCCCGGCAGGCGCAGCTGACCGCCGTACCCCCGATTCCGGCGAGGGAACCGGTGCTCGTCGATGCGGCGTGGCCGGGCGCGGCGGCCTGACCTGCTCGACCCCTCGGCCTGAGGTGGCGCGACCCGGAGGGTGGGATCGGCGCCCCGGCTCACCCGACCCGGTGGCTCAGGATGCGGACATCGCCGTGCCGTCGGCGCACCCCAGGTCACCGCACGTACGCTGAACAGCCATGACCGCCGAGCAGCTGATCTCCTTCGCCCGTGGCGCGCCTTCGCTGGACATCGTCGATGTCGAAGGGCTCAAGGCCGCCGCCGTCCGTGCCTTCGATGCCGATCCCGCCGGGGTGACCGCCTACGGCACCTCCGTGGGCTACCTCCCGCTGCGCAAGTGGGTGGCCGAGAAGCACGGGGTCGAGGCCGACCAGGTGTTGATCACCAACGGTTCCCTCCAGGCCGACGCCTTCCTCTTCGACCACCTGGTACGCCCCGGCGACGCCGTGGTGGTGGAGCGCCCGACCTACGACCGCACCCTGCTCAACCTCAAGCGGATGGGCAGCGAACTGCACGGGGTCACCATCCAGCCGGACGGCTTGGACACCGCCGAGCTGCGCAAGCTGCTGGAGTCCGGGGTACGGCCCCGGCTGGCCCATGTCATCCCGAACTACCAGAACCCGGCCGGGGTGACCCTCTCCCTGGACAAGCGCCGGGAACTGCTGGAGCTGGCTGCGGAGTACGGCTTCACGATCTTCGAGGACGACCCGTACGCCGACATCCGGTTCCGTGGCGAGCCCCTGCCGTCGATGCTGTCGATGGACACCCGGGGGGTCGTGGTGCACGCCTCCAGCTTCACCAAGACGGTCTGCCCGGGGGTCCGGGTGGGCTACCTGATCGGCCCGGCGGACCTGATCGCCGACATCGCCGGCAAGGCGACCAGCCTCTACATCTCCCCGGGCATGGTGGCCCAGGCGATCGTGCACCAGTTCTGCGTCTCCGGTGACATCGAGCGGTCCATCGACACCGTCCGGGCGGCCCTGGGCGAGCGGTCGCGGGTGTTGGCGGAGTCACTGCGCCGGCACATCCCGGAGGCCCGGTTCGTGGAGCCGGACGGCGGCTACTTCCTCTGGGTCGAGCTGCCGGAGGACGTCGATGTCGACAAGCTCGCTCCGGCTGCCGCCGAGCGTGGCGTCGCCGTGGTGAAGGGCAGCGACTTCGTCATCGACGGGGGTAGGCACGCGCTGCGTCTGGCCTACTCGGCGGTGACCGCCGATCAGGTGGACGAGGGCGTACGGCGGCTGGCCGAGGCGATGGCAGCCGTCCGCGGCTGATTTTCTGTCGGATTCCCGACAATAGGCCCCGCCCGGCCGCTCCAGCTCTCCCGCTGGGGCGGCCGGCGGCCCACAATGCTGCGAGCGTCACTCACCTGCGTACTGCGGCCTCCCGGGCTGGACCATCGCGGACCATGCCCGGCGCGAATCGGCCGCCGACACGCCCCTGGGTGACGCGGCAGCACCACCCCCGCCCCCACGGCGCCGGGCGGGCCGGGCCGCGCCTCACCCCCTGGTGGCCCGGCTCGCCCGGCGCCACCCCCTCGACCCCCGTCGAGGCCGTCATGATCGTTACTGCGGCGTACCCTGCAAGCCGCGACAGGGGCGTGCGGAGGGGGTGCGATGACCGATCGGATCAAGCGGGACCGGGCCGCCGCCACCCCCGCGTCGGTGGCCGCCGGCCGGGCGCTGCGGCCGCGCAACTGGTCACCGGTACGGGCGATGACCCGCCGACTCAGCCCGGACGGCACATCGGCCGCCGAGGCCCCGACCGATTCCCCGCGCAGCGCGGTGGTGGACTGCGCCCTCTACCTCGACGGTCGGCGGCAGCCCGGCGACTGGAACTTCGCGGCGGCCCTGGCGGAAGCGCGCAGCGCGGAGAACGGCTTCGTGTGGCTGGGGCTGCACGAGCCGGACCTGGCCGAGATGACCGAGATCGCGGACAGCTACGGGCTGCACGAGTTGGCCGTGGAGGACGCGGTCAAGGCCCAGCAGCGGCCCAAGCTGGAGCGCTTCGGCGAGGTCAGCTTCCTGGTGTTGCGTACGGCCCGCTACTGCGAGCACACCGAGCTGACGGAGAACTCCGAGGTCGTGGAGACCGGGCAGGTGATGCTCTTCATCGGTCCGCACTTCCTGATCAGTGTCCGGCACGGGGACGCCTGCCGCCTGGCCCCGGTACGCGAGCAGTTGGAGGACCGCCAGGAGTTGCTCCTGCACGGCCCCTGGGCGGTCGCGTACGCGATCACCGACCGGGTGGTCGACCTCTACCTGGAGGTCGCCGACCAGCTCGAGGACGACATGGACGTGTTGGAGATCGAGGTCTTCGACCGTCAGGCCACCGGCCGGATCCAGCGGATCTACCAGCTCAAACGGGAACTGGTGGAGTTCAAGCGGGCGGTGATGCCGTTGCAGCGTCCGCTGCTGGCGGTGACCACCCAGATGAACCGCGAGGTCCCCAAGGAGGTACGTCGCTACTTCCGCGACGTGCAGGACCACCTGAGTCGTACGGTCGAGCAGGTCAACGCGTACGACGATCTGTTGAACTCGATCCTTCAGGCCCGACTGGCCCAGGTGACGGTCGACCAGAACAACGACATGCGCAAGATCGCGGCCTGGGCCGCCATCGCCGCGGTCTGGACCGCCATCGCCGGCATCTACGGCATGAACTTCGAATTCATGCCCGAACTCAAGGTGGCCTACGGCTACCCCGTGGTCCTGGCCCTGATGCTCACCATCTCCCTAGCCCTCTACCGCTGGTTCCGCCGCAACGACTGGCTCTAACCCCTCCCCCCTCCCCCTCCCCTCCCCCTCCCGCCCCCACCCCCTTATCGCCCCCGCGATCTTGCACTTTCGGTCGCTGACTCGTGGCATATGCCCGCTATGCACGGACCAAAAGTGCAAGATCGCCGAGGCTGGGGCGGGCGGGGTGGGGCGGCGGGGCAGGGTGGGGTGGGTGGGTGTTAGGGGCGGGGGTTGGAGGTGGAGGGGGCGTTGGTTACGGCCTTGGTCAGGTCGTCGGCGGGGCGGCCGGAGGTGGTGCGGGCGCCCTCGGCGACCGAGGGGACCTTGTCGGTCGGGGTGATCGGGGTGGGACTGGTCGTCCTGGGGGTGGTGGAGGCGCTGTCGCCGCCGGCCACCGCAGAGCTGCCCGCCCCGGTCGAAGCCTTGCCCGCGCCGGCCGGTCCGGCCGTACGCACCTCGATGGTCTCCACCTCGTCCTGCATCGGCTCAAGTGCCGCGCCCGGGTCGTACTCGGACCACACCTGCTGTTCCCGGTAACGCCGCAGGGCCATCGCACCGGCCAGTCCGGCCACCGTGCCGGCGGCCAGCAGGCCGATCATGGTGCCGCGCCGGGACTTCTTCTTCGCCTTCATGTTCTTCGCCTTGACCTTCCTGGTGGCCGCCGCCTGCTTGGTGGCGACGGCCTTCTTTCCGGCAGCGGTCTTTCCGGCTGCCTCGGCCTGTGCCTGCCGCAGCGCCAGGGTCAGGGGCGCGAGTGCCGCGGCCGTCGTCGCCAGGCCGCTGGACGCGCGATCCCGGATCATGACGGTGGTCGGCGTGACGGCACTGCGGGCCGCCTGGACCCGTGGACCGACCGTGGCGCCGGCGCCCTTGGCGGCATGCGTGGCGGCCTGCCGCAGGTGACCAACGCCGCGGTTCAGCTCGGCCCTGGCCAGTTGCCCCTGGGTCTTGCGCCGCGCGATTCCAAACACGTTCCCACCTCCTGGGAGTTGTCCTCTGTCATCCTCCACCTTCGGATGCCTCCGCATGTCCAGATCGGGCACATGGGAGGATCCGCAAGGAACTGACCAACGAGTGAGGAGTACCCGTGGCCGAGGCTGTCTACGCCACCTTGCACACCAACGCCGGCCCGATCCGGCTGGAGCTTTTCCCCCACCACGCGCCGAAGACCGTCCGCAACTTCGTCGAGCTGGCCGAGGGCACGCGCGAGTACACCGACCCGCGGACCGGCCAGCCGGGCAGCGGTCCGTACTACGACGGCACCATCTCGCACCGGGTGATCAGCGGGTTCATGGTCCAGATGGGTGACCCGACCGGCACCGGTCGCGGCGGCCCGGGCTACAACTTCGCCGACGAGTTCCACCCCGAGCTGCGCTTCGACCGGCCCTACCTGCTGGCGATGGCGAACGCCGGGCCCGGCACCAACGGCTCGCAGTTCTTCATCACGGTCGCCCCGACCCCGCACCTGAACAACCGGCACACCATCTTCGGTCAGGTGGCCGACGAGCAGTCCGCGAAGGTCGTCGACTCGATCGCCAACACCCCCACCGGCCCGAGCGACCGGCCGCTTCAGGACGTCGTGATCGAGCGGGTGGAGATCGAGCGTCAGGGCGCCTGACCCGTACCTCGTCCTGCCGTGTCCGCCGCCCGGGCCTGGGTGTGGCGGGCACGGAGGATCCGGCCGGGTACGGCGTGACCGGTCGCTGCGGCGGATCAAGGTACCTTTGCTCGCATGACTGAGCGCTCGGGCACCTGGGGCCTGCGGTGAGTGAGTCCGCGCCGACCACCCCGGCCTGTTACCGCCACCCCGGGCGGGAGACCTACGTCAGATGCACCCGGTGCGACCGGTCGATCTGCCCGGACTGCATGAACGAGGCATCCGTCGGCTTCCAGTGCCCGGAGTGTGTGGCGCAGGGACGTCGTAGCGTACGGCCGGCGCGTACCGCCTTCGGTGGCGGTGCCGCCGGCCGGCACGGCTACGTGACCAAGGTTCTGATCGCCCTGAACGTGCTGGTCATGCTGGTGTCGATCGCCTCCGACCGGGGCGGGGACGCCGCCGCCGGTGGCAACGGCTTCGGCGGTCTGATGGGCGGCAGCACTCCGCTGACCGAGTGGGGTGCCGTGCTGGGTCGGGCGATGTTCCTCGACGGCAGCATCGGCGGGGTCGCCGAGGGCCAGTGGTACCGCCTGGTCACCGCGATGTTCCTGCACTACGGGGTGCTGCACCTGCTGCTCAACATGTGGGCGCTGTGGGTGCTGGGCCGGTCCCTGGAGGCCGTGCTCGGCCCGCTGCGGTTCGCCGCCCTCTACTTCGTCGCCGGCTTCGGCGGCAATGTGGCGGTCTACCTGTTCAGCCCGCCGAACCAGATGTCGGCCGGTGCCTCCACGGCCATCTTCGGCCTCTTCGCGGCGATCTTCGTGATCATGCGGCGACTGGGCCGGGACACCTCGGCGATCCTGCCGATCCTGGTGATCAACCTGATCTTCACCTTCACCGTGCCGCAGATCTCGATCGCCGGTCACCTGGGCGGTCTGGTGTTCGGCGGGCTGATGGCCCTGGTGCTGGCCTACGCGCCCAGGTCGCATCGGACCCTGGTGCAGGCGGTCGGCGGAACAGCGATCATGGTGTTGCTGCTCGGCGCGGCCGTGATCCGCACGGTCGCCCTGCTCACCTGAGGGTCGGTCAGGACCGGTCGGGGTCGGGTGGTTCCGGGCGGGCGGCGGCCAGGGCTTCGGCTACCTCCTCCGGGTCGACGCCGAGATCCATCCGGCTGAACAGGTGCAGCGAGTCGCTGGTGTCGATCTCCAGGGCCGGCCCGCCGAAGCCGCGGCCGGGTCGGTGCAGCACCCGGATGTTCTCCACCGCCGACCAGGGCAGGTGGCGTCGACCGGTCCAGCCCGCCGGCACGGTGATCCCCTCGGGGTCCACCGCCAGCCGTACCGGTGCCATCAGGTCCCGGATGCCCCACCCGGCGAGCAGTACGGCGCCCAGGGCGCCGAACACCGGCCGGAGCAGGTCACCCTCGGCCAGCAGGATCCCCAGGGCGAACATCCCGGCCGCCCCGAGGAGCTTGAGCACCGGTAGGGCCGGGCGGATCCGCCACTGCCTCGTGGTCGTCTCGGAAGGCATCCGACCAGCATGCCAGTGCGGGCGGGTGACCGGCAGATGGGCGTAGGATCGGAACAGCCAGTTACCGGGGAGTAGACATGAGTGACGCGGTTATCGTCGGTGCGGTGCGTACCCCGGTCGGGCGACGCAAGGGCAGCCTGTCCACGGTGCACCCGGTGGATCTGTCCGCGCATGTGCTGCAGGCCCTGGCCGAGCGGACCGGAATCGACCCGGCCCAGGTCGACGACGTGATCTGGGGCTGTGTCAGTCAGGTGGGCGAGCAGTCCTGGAACGTGGCGCGCAACGCCGTACTGGCCGCTGGTTGGCCCGAGTCGGTGCCCGGCACCACCCTGGACCGCCAGTGTGGCTCCAGCCAGCAGGCTCTGCACTTCGCCGCCGCCACGGTGCTCTCCGGGCAGGCCGACCTGGTCGTGGCCGGTGGGGTGGAGTCGATGACCCGGGTGCCGATGGGCTCCAACGTGGCCGGCGCTCAGCCGTTCAGCGAGCGGATCCTGGCCCGCTACCGGGGGGTCGAGGGGGTGGCCGAGGATTCGCCGCTGCCGTTCCACCAGGGGGTCGGGGCGGAGCTGATCGCCCGGCGTTGGCGGCTCTCCCGCGCCCAGTTGGACGAGTTCGCCCTGGCCAGTCACGAGAAGGCGGCTGCCGCCCAGGACGCGGGGGCCTTCACCGACGAGATCGCCCCGGTCACCCTGGCCGACGGGGGCACCTTCGCCGCGGACGAGGGGGTACGCCGGGACACCTCCCTGGAGAAGCTGGGTGAGCTGCCCACCCCCTTCCGCCCGGACGGGGTGGTCACGGCCGGTTCGGCCTCGCAGATCTCCGACGGTGCCGCCGCCCTGGCCGTCACCACCAGTGAGTGGGCCTCCCGGCACGGCCTGCGACCCCTGGCCCGCATCCACACCGCCGTGGTAGCCGCCGACGATCCGGTGGCCATGCTCACCGCCCCGATCCCGGCCACCGCCAAGGCGCTGCGCCGCGCGGGGCTGGGCATCGAGGAGATCGGGGTGTACGAGGTGAACGAGGCCTTCGCCCCGGTGCCGCTGGCCTGGTTGGCGGAGACCGAGGCGGACCCGGAGCGGCTGAACCCGCGTGGCGGGGCCATCGCCCTGGGGCATCCCCTCGGCGGATCCGGTGCCCGGATCATGACCACGATGCTCGCGCACATGCGGGACAACGGCATCCGGTACGGCTTGCAGACCATGTGCGAGGGCGGGGGAATGGCCAACGCGACGATCGTCGAGCTGCTCTGACAAAACCCGAGCCGGCGTCCGGCTTTTGTAACGTGGAATTTGCAAAAGGCAACTGCACGACCCACGTCAATGCCACGACCAGGGTCGTTGGGGAAGTATGGACGTCTTCTCCCGAACGTTCCTTCCCGCCGCAACCGAAGCCGGGCTGGCGGTGCAGACCGCCACCCGACACATGCCGATCTTCCGGCGCTGCGTCGGCTCCAGCGACGCCACTGTTCTGGTCACCCGGTGCAGCCGGCCGGACCGGCCGATGTTCGGCGACCATCTTCTCCTGCTGACCCACCGGCGTCTGGTGATCACCCGGCAGACCAGGGTGCTGCATCGGCTGCAGCTGCACCTCAACACCGAGCTGCGCGAGCTTAGCCATGTCACCTGGAGCCCGGACCCCCGGCTGCACTCGGTCGAGCTGGCCGCCACCGCCATCGACGGCATCCGCGAGCGCTTCCTGATCCACGCTCGGCACCCGAAGCAGGTGTGGCAGCTCGACGCCCTGTTCAACCATGCCTTCCGCACCCGGGTCCGCACCGTCCGGCCCCGGATCCTGGCGACCGTCGCGGAGCCCTCCGCCGTACGCCCGACCACCCTGCACCCCGTCGTGGCCCACTGACGACGAGCGGCGAGGCGGCAGGTGACCCCACCGCCTCGCCGATGATCAAGGTCGCCGGTCAGTAGACCCGGGACCCGATGAAGTCGTCGTGGCCGTACCCGACGGGTTGGGCGAAGGACCGCGACTCGAAGGACCACTGCTGCCGGGAACTGCTGGAGCACTTAGCCAGCCGCAGCCGGGGGGTGCCCAGCAGCGGATTGTCGAAGGCCACACAGAGGCTGCTGTTGCCGGCGGGCCGGATCTGGTTGCCGGCGAACACGAACTTCTGGTTGTTGCCGCCATGGCAGTTGTAGATGTTGACCACCGTGTTGGCGGTCAGCGATCCGCCGGAGACGTCCAGGCACCGGTCGTGGGACAGCTCCGAGTGCAGCGACTGCCGGGTCGGGTCGTACCAGAAGCCCTGGTTACGGCCCCCGTGGCAGCGGTACGACTGCTGCACGGTGTTGTTACGTGAGTCGTACCCCTTGCCGTCCACGCAGGTGCCGGTGGCGGCGTTGCGCAACTGCTTGAACTCCATCAGCCCGGGGTAGAGCACCCCGTTGCCGGTGCTGGCCGGGTCGACGCAGGTTCCCTGCCGCTGGCCGGAGGCGTAGAACTGGGTGATGCACTGGGCGAACATGCCGTGCCCCCGGTAGTTCGGGTGGAACGACTGGCGGGCCGCGTTCTCGTCCCAGACGCCGAGTTCGATGTAGAGGCCACGCACGGAGGTGTTGTCGGTGCACACCTCATGGCCGTGGAAGAGCCGGCTGCCGTCGAGGTAGCGGGTGCCGGTGTTGGCCGCCGCCGCCCGTAGCGCCGACTCGAACAGCGGCACCGCCTTGTTCCGGGCGAAGGCGGCGTCGGCCAGGTAGAGCAGGCAGCCCCCGGCGTACCAACCGGGGAAGTTGGGGTTGTCCTCCACGTCCGGGCTGGCCGGGCTGGAGTACGACATCAGCACCAACTCGTAGTCGGTGTCGAGGTAACCGGCCCCGGTCATGGTCCGGCGGATGTCGTTGAGCGCGTCCTCGACGGCACGCCGGCTGCCGTCGGTGCGTACCGTCCACTGGTCGGTGTAGGTGGGCCAGCAGGGGCCCTGGAAGAGGACGCGGCGCACCGCGCAGTCCGTGGCCACCGGGCCGAACTGGATCGTGCCGTCGCCGTTGGCGCCGACCACCACCCAGATCAGCTTGATGTTGGTGTTGCGCGCCTTGATGGCCAGGTGGTCGCCCTGGTTCAGCTCGTTGTGCTGGGTCGGGCCGCCCGCGATCAGGTTCCAGGGGGTGGCGCCCGAGCAGGCGATGTTGTATCGCTCGTCGGCGGCGATGCCGGTACGGAACACGGCCTGGTCGTACGAGCGGTCACACCAGTTGCCCGGCTGGTGGGTGCCGGGCACGTAGTTGCCGACCCCCTCGCCGGAGATCTGACTGTCGCCCATGGTGATCAGGGCGGTGCGGCGCTGGGCCAGCGGGCGGATGCCGGGGGTGCCGTAGAGCTGGGTGGCCTCGGCGGCGCGGATGGTTTCCAGGTGGGCGGGCAGGGGCTGGGCGGCGGGACGGTCGGCTGCGGCGGCCGAGGTGACCGGCCCGGCCAGCATGGGCAGGACGAGAGCGGTGGCTAGGACGGCGACCTGGGCCAGTCGCCGTCGAGGCGTCCGGTCACGCCTGGCGGGGATACCAGACAACGGCGCACTCCTTTCGGTCCGATCGCGGGACGGCGACCGAGTTACCGGAAGGTAACGCCTGCGATGCAGACATGTGAATGCATCTCGGAATGCTTGCACGCAGCGGTGAACCGGGCCAATGGGACAGGTCAGTCCCCGGGCAGGGCGTAGCCGACGTGACTACGGAACTCGAACTGCCAGCCCTGGGGCACCAGCTCCGCGCAGCGGTCCCGGCTGCCGACACAGAGGATCGCGTCCACCGAGGTCGGGTCGGCCGCCGGGCGATCGTCCAGCACGGACTGAAGGGCCACCAGCTCCGGCGGTCGCCCGGCATCATCCCGCAGCAGCAGCCACCAGGGGTACTCCCAGTCGTCGTTGCGCTGCGACAGGCCGATCCGACGCGCCTCTGCGGCGCGTACCGCCTCGGCCGCCCACCGGTACTCCTCCGCCCACTGCGGGCGCCGCAGGAAACGTAGTTCCCAGTCGGCCGTGGTGAAGACCGAGCCCGAGCCGACCAACCGGCGGGGGAAGCCGTACGACACCGCCAGCACCCCGGCCAGCGCACAGGTAGCCAACACCGCCGCCACCAGCCGGGTGGCGACCGGCCGCCGCCCGGCGCGGCCCGCCGTGCCGGGGGTGCTCGCCGTGCCGGGGGTGCGCGTTGAGGCCGATCGGCGCAGCAGGGCATCCAGCCAGATCCCGGCCAACGGCACCGCCACCGCCAGGGCGTACAGCAGCAGCCGGTTACCCCAGGGCTGCCACTTGATCATCGCGGTGTGCAGCAGGACCGCCACGAGCACCACCACCCCGTACGCCCGCACCGCCCCGGCGGCCCCGGGGCTGATCCGGGCCGGTCGGCGCAGCGCCGCCACCAGGGCCAGCAGCGCCATCCCGCCGGCCAGCGGGAAGGCCACCCGGTCCTCGTCCGGATACCAGGAGGGTTCCGGGAACTCCTCCCGCCCGAAGGTGATGTCCCGGTCCTGCGGATCGACACCGACCAGCCCGGCCACCCCGACGATCGCTGCGGCGGTGACCTGACGGAGCGGGGCCAGCGGGGTGTCCAGCGCGGTGTGCCCGATGCGCAGCGCGTTGACCAGCACCGAGGGTGGGTCGTGCCGCTCCATCGGGACGGACTTGCGCAGCCGGTCCGGGCCCAGGGGGTGGCCGAACTCGGCGTACACCCGGCCCATGAAGGGACCGGTCACCCCGGCGGCCACCACCAGGATCAGCACCGAGGCGCCGACCGTACCGAGCAGGGCGCCGATCGGAAGCCGCCGTGAACCCAGGTACGCCAGGCGCAACTGGCCGAGGCCCCAGAGCACCAGCAGGGGGCCCACCGCGATCAGGCCACTGGTCTTGGTGATGGCCACCAGTCCGGTGGCCGCCCCCAGGGCCAGCAGCTCACCCAGGCCGGCGCGGCGCCGCAGCCCGTCCAAGGCCAGGGTGGCCGCGCAGACCACCCAGGCGGCACAGACCAGATCGGTCTGGGTGCTGGTGGCCTGGAGCGCCACCATCGGGGTGGTGGCCAGCACGAAGGCGGTGAGCAACTGGGCCCGCCTACCCCCGCCCAGCTGGGCGGTCAGCCGGGTCACCGCCAGCAGGGCACCCAGCCCCGCGGCCCACTGGACCAGGTTGTACAGCGCGTCCGAGTCGACGAACAACCGCAGGTGCAGCAGCAGGTACTCGGCACCCGGGGGGATGGTCACCTGCCGGTGGATGGCGGTGGCCCAGAAGGTCAGGTCACCCTGTGCCACCCAGCGTTCCACCTTGGGCAGGTGGTAGGTCTGCGAGTCGAAGTTGTTCGGCGCGGCCAACAGGGCGATCAGCAGCTCGACCAGGACCAGGGCGCCGACCGTACCGGCCAGCAGCCGCTCGCCCCGACCCGCCGTACGCCAGAAATCGGTGACCGAGGCCCACCAGCCGGCGGGCTGGGGGTCGGTCTCTGATCCGGTCGTTCGTACCTCGGTGGTCCGGGTGGTGACCACCGATCCGCCCGACCCGGCCGCGACCAGAGCGGGCGGCGCGGCGGGCCGGTTCTGATCAGCCGCGACGGCCTCGGCGGGCCGGTCGGGCCGGTGGGCCCGGTCGCGGCGCAGTCGCCACCCGGCCGCCGCCACACTTCCGGCCACGAAGAGCAACCAGGCCACCGCGAAGGGGGACAACCTCAGCAGCCCCAGCGCGCCCAGCACCTCGACGGTGAGCACCGCGAAGGCCCCGGTGGCCACGGCCGCCCGGACCACCGCCAGCCGTCGAGGGGCGACACTATCCACCACCCGGGGCCGCAACGCCACGGTCAACGCGACGATGGCGGCGACGGGAGCCAGGACGAGCGGAAAGCCGGCGGCCGACATGGCCGGAAGTAAACACCATCGACCTGGGTGCCCGACGTCGTATCTCATCGGCAGTCGCCACCAGAGTGCTGAGCAGCCAGGCTACGCTATGGCCGACATACTGTCGCCCTCGTGGAGATTCCCGTGAAGCTGTCGATCCTCATGCCGGTCTACAACGAGGAAGAGCGTATCGGGGACGCCCTTAAGCAGGCGTTGGCCGTGGAATACCCGTGCGAGATCGAACTCGTCGTGGTCGATGACGGCAGCCGGGACGGCACCTCGGAGGTGCTCGGCCGCGCCGACGACGCCCGGTTGCGCGTGATCACCCACCAGCGCAACGCCGGCAAGGGCGCGGCGATCCGTACGGCGGTCGCCGCCGCCGAAGGTGACTACATGGTCATCCTCGACGCCGACCTGGAGTACGACCCGCAGGACATCCCCAAGCTGCTGGCCCCGGTGCTGGACGGCCGCGCCACGGTCGTCTACGGCAATCGCACCTTCGGCAGCCACAGCGCCTACAGCTTCTGGTACGTGATGGGCAACAAGGGCGTCACCATGGCGGCCAACCTGCTGTTCAACTCCTACATCGGTGACCTGGAGACCTGCTTCAAGCTGATGCCGGTGGCGCTCTACCGCTCGCTCGACGTGCGCTCCCGGGGCTTCGGCATGGAGGCCGAGGTGACCGGCAAGCTGCTGCGTCGCCGCATCCGGCCGTACGAGGTGCCGATCAGCTACCGGGCCCGGGGCCGGGAGGAAGGCAAGAAGATCACCTGGCGGGACGGGGTCGAGGCGCTCTGGATCCTCGGTCGCGAACGCACCCGCCCCCGCCCCGCCGCCCGGCGCTAGACCCCCACCGGGGTGAGGAAGTCGGTCAGCGAGCGGCGCAGTCCGGCCGGGTCCAGCCCGTGCCAGCGCAGATGGTCCTCCGCCGTACCGTAGCGGCGCAGCTCCTCCCGACCGACCCCGAGCGCGAGCAGCCGGTGCGGCCGATCCGCCAGCGCCGCCGTGATCACCCGGGCAGAGGTCCCCGCCAGGTAGGGCTCCACCAGGATCACCTCGGTACCGGCCAGGGCCCGCAGACCGGCGATGTCGAACGGACGCGGCCGATGGGTGTAGGCCACCGTGATCGGCAGATCCGCGACCGCGGCCAGCGCCGCGTCGAGCATCGGACCGACCGCGACCAGCAGGGGCGCCCCCGGACCCGCGTCCCGCACCAGCACCAGATCCCCGGAACCGGCGTACGGCCGGGCGTTGCTGTGCACCGACAGCCGCAGGTACGCCGAGGTGTCGGCGGCCACGGTCGTACGCAGCAGCCCGGCCACCTCGGCCGGATGACCCGGTACGTGCACGGTCCAGTCGGTGAGGGTGTCGAACAGCGCGACATCGGCCGGGCTGAAGTGGGTACGCCCGGACTCCGCCCGGTCGAAGGAGGCGCCGACGCTGACCAGCACCGCGCTCACCCCCTGGTGGTCGAGGTCCAGCTTGATCTGCTCGTACGCCCGCTCCACCAGGAAGGGTGCGTAGCTGTGCACGATCGGGCGTAGGCCGGTCAGGGCCAGCCCACCGGCCACCCCCACCATCAACTGCTCCCGGATGCCGACGTTGAGCACCCGGTCGGGATGCCGCTCGGCCGCCGGGTCGAACAAGGAGGCGGAGATGTCCGCGAGCACCAGGGCGGTACGCGGATTCTCCGCCAGCAGGGCGGTGGTGGTGTCGACGAAACAGTCCCGCATGATCGGCTCATCCGTATCGCTCATGACTGCTCTCCGTTGTCGACGACCGCCACCACCAGGTGGGGCCGGTGGCCGTGGTGACCGGTGAGGGCGGCGTACAGGGCCTCCTGGTCGTGTCCGTCGACCGTGGTGGCGGTCCACCCGTTGACGGTGAAGCGGGTGGCCACCCCGCCCGGCCACCCGTGGGTGGCGGAGGAGTTGTCGACCACGATCGCGGTCAGGTTCGCCAGGCCGACGGCACCGGCGTACGCGATCGCCTCGTGATTGGAGCCCTCGTCCAGTTCGGCGTCGCCCAGCAGGACGTACACCCGGGGGTCGAGCAGGCCCTGGGCACGCAGGCCGAGGACGCTGCCGACGGCCAGGCCGAGACCGTGCCCCAGGGACCCGGAACCGATCTCCACCCCCGGCACCAGCGTGCGGTCCGGGTGGTCACCCAGTCGGCTGTCCGGCCCGGCCTGGTCGTCCAGCCAGTCGGGGGGAATGAAATCCTTCGCGGCCAGCACGGCGTAGTAGCCGGCGACCGCATGGCCCTTGGAGAGCAGGAAGCGATCCCGGTCGGGTTCGTCGACCGTTGCCGGGGTGATCCGCAGGACGCGGTCGTAGAGCACCCACAACACGTCGAGGGTCGAGTAGACCTTCGGGCCGAACTCACGGCCGGCGCGGACCCGTTCCAGCAGCGGAGCGACCGGGTGCCGGCCGTCCAGAGGTGCGGCCGCCTCGGCGATCCGCCTGGTGATGATGGCTGATGAGGACATGCGACTAGCCTGCAAGTTGAAGCAAGGTTCAACACAAGGCGAAAGTGATGCACGAAGCACTCACCATCGGTCAACTCGCCGCCCGCAGTGGGGTGGCCCAGTCCGCGCTGCGCTACTACGAGCGGTTGGGGCTGATCCGGGCCGACCGGACCGGCGGCAACCAACGCCGGTACCACCGCGGGGAGTTGCGCCGGGTCGCCTTCATCCGGATCGCCCAGCAGGTAGGCATCTCCCTGGAGGAGATCAGATCCGCCCTGGACTCCCTGCCCGCCGGGCGTACCCCCACCGCCGAGGACTGGGCGCACCTGTCGACCGCCTGGCGGGAGCGCCTGGATCAGAAGATCAAGTTGCTGCACCGGCTCCGCGACAACCTGGACGGCTGCATCGGCTGCGGCTGCCTGTCCCTGAACCACTGCACCCTCTACAACCCGGGCGACGAACTGGCCGGCGAAGGCCCCGGAGCGCGCCTGACCCTGCCCCGCTGACCGGCCTCAACCGATGGTCAGCAGCACCTTGCCGACGTGGTCGTTCGACTCCACCAGGCGGTGCGCCTCGGCCGCCTCGCTGATCGGCATCCGCCGGTCGATCACCGGCCGGATCCGACCCGCCTCAACCAGCGGCCACACCTGTTCCCGTACCCCACGGACGATGGCACTCTTCTGCTCCAGCGGCCGGGACCGCAGGGCCGTCGCGGCGATGGTGCCCCGCTTGGCCAGCAGCGCGGCGATATCCAGCTCCCCCTTGCGCCCGCCCTGCATCCCGATCGTCACGAGCCGCCCGTCGTACGCCAGAGCGGCCACGTTTCGGCCCAAATACGACGCGCCCATGATGTCGAGGATGACGTCGGCGCCCCCGCCGGAGGTGACCTTGCGGACCTCCTCGACGAAGTCCTGCTCCCGATAGTCGATCAGGTGTGCCGCCCCCAAGGCCCGCAGCCGATCATGCTTGGCCGCCCGCGCCGTCGCCACCACGGTCGCACCCAACGCCGTACCCAACTGGATCGCGAAGGTGCCGATCCCGCTGCCGCCGCCGTGCACCAGCAGGGTCTCGCCCGCCGCCAGCCGGGCCAGTTGAACCACATTGGACCAGACCGTCGACGCCACCTCCGGCAACGCGGCGGCGTCCACCAGATCAACCCCATCCGGTACGGGCAGCAGCTGCCCCGCCGCGACCGCCACCCGCTCGGCGTACCCGCCACCGGCAAGCAGGGCGCAGACCTGCTGCCCCACAAACCAGTCGTGCACCTCGGAGCCGACCTCGACGATCACCCCCGAGCACTCCAACCCGAGATACTCCGAGGCACCCGGCGGTGGCGGGTAATGCCCCTGCCGCTGCAACAGGTCGGCCCGGTTGACCGCAGTGGCCCGTACCTCGACCAGCACCTCGCCCGGCCCCGGCTGAGGGTCGGGCACCTCGCTCCAGCTCAGCACCTCCGGCCCACCGGGCTCGGTCACGATGATCGCGCGCATGTCCCCAGTCTTACCCGATACGCCCCCGTACCCCACCGGATGGACCTCATCCGGCGGTGAAATGATCATGACGAAACGGATAGCTCCCCCCGTTCGGCGCTCGCCTGGGCGTGGCAGACTAGGCACGGCCGCGCGGCGCGCGGTCCGGGAGGGTTCGCCTAGTGGCCGATGGCGCTGGTCTTGAAAACCGGTAAGGCAGCGATGTCTTCGTGGGTTCGAATCCCACACCCTCCGCTTGCCGGTGATCTCTCAAAGCGCAGCTCGGCCCCGGTCTATGAACCGGGGCTGAGTGCTGGTGGGGGCTCGTGGGGGGTGCCGGGGCGTAGGACTTCGCCACGATCGTTGGGGTCGGCTTCCTGGGTGCCTACACGACCTCTCCACGGAGGAGTGGCACACCTCGGGGCTGCTGCGTAACAACGCCGCTGTCGAGAACTTCAACGTGCTCGGCAGCCTGGGCGTGAGCCGGGTGCTGGCCGCGTTCGGGCTGTGGCTGGGTTGATCTAGAAGGCTGGTCGAAGTCTCTGACCGGCCCGGGAGGACCCACCCGAGGAGCCTGGGGTGTGGGCTTCTGGCTGACACCCGCGCGGGTTTCACGAATGACGGCGCATCACAGGGTATGAAAGGGGCGGCAGAACGCCACCTGCATCGGAAGGACCTGACTCGATGACCCTGGAACGTCCCATCGCCCCGGACCCGTACGAGCTGCTGCCGACGGTCGCCTCGTTCACGCTGACCAGTCAGGACGTCCAGAACGGTGAGCCGATGGACTCGGCGCACGCGCACGGCAGCACCGGCGGCGGCAATGTCTCACCGCAGCTGTCCTGGTCGGGCTTTCCGGCCGAGACCAAGGGTTTCGCGGTGACCTGCTTCGACCCGGACGCGCCGACCGGTAGCGGCTTCTGGCACTGGGTCGTGGTGAACCTGCCGGCCGAGGTGACCGAGTTGCCGCGCGGGGCTACCAGCGAGGACCTGCGCGGTGGGTTCACCGTCCGCAACGACTACGGCGAGCAGGGCTTCGGTGGCGCGGCGCCGCCGCCCGGCGACCGCCCGCACCGGTACGTCTTCGCGGTGCACGCCCTCGACGTGGAGCGCCTCGACCTCACGCCGGACGCCACCCCGGCCTACGTCGGCTTCAACCTGACCTTCCACACCCTGGCCCGCGCCACCATCCGCCCCACCTACCAGATCGCGGCCTGACCCCTCGTCGCCGACACAGTTGACCAAGAGGTTTGCGTCTGGACCCGGCCGGATGCAGACGCAAACCTCTTGATCAACCGAAGAATGGGAGGGTCAGGCGGGGGTGCGGGCTACGGCGAAGACGGACTGGCCGAAGGGGGGGAGGAGGAGCTGCTCGGCGGCCTTGGTCGCCGGGAGGACCAGGGTGTCGTAGACCTTCACCATGGGGCCCTCCTTCGGCATCAGGCGGAAGACCTTGGTGGCCATGAAGTAGCCGATCAGGCCGAGGGCGTTCGCGTAGTGGATCTTCTCGACCCGCAGACCGGCCTCGGTCATCGCCGCCGACAGGGTCTTCTTGGTGTAGCGGCGGACGTGGCCGGTGGCGATGTCGGCGGGGCTCATCGCGAACTGGAAGGCCGGCACGATGATGATCACGGCTCCGCCCGGCCGGACCAGCTCGCCCATGCTGCGCAGGGCGCCGACGTGGTCCTCGATGTGCTCCAGGACGTTGTACGACACCGCGGCGCTGTAGTCGCCCTGCTCCGAGTGGGGCAGGAGCATCTGGCGGACCTCGATGTTGGGCCGGTCGGAGAGCCGCTCCTTGAGTGAGACCAGGCGGTCCGGGTCGGCTTCGGTGGCGGTGAACCGGGGGAGGCGCTCGGCCCACTCCAGGGCGTAGTCGCCGAGGCCGCTACCGATCTCGATTGGGTTCTCGCCCAGGTAGGGCACGGCCAACTCGACGAACCAGCGTCGGTGGTTGACCGCTGTGGCGAGGCCCTCCAGGACCTCGGACTGCACGCGCTGATCCCCAGTGATTTCTGTCATGCGTCGATTCCTCACGATACGACTCGACCGCGCCAGTACCGACTGAGTGAACCATCCGCCCGGTTGGCGGAATTCTCGGGGCCTGGGGCAGCCGAATTGGTCGGGGCTAGGTGCACGATCGGTGGTGGTCAGCGAACTTGGCAGATGTTACGCGAGTGCCCGGAACCCCGCACGGTGGCCCGATTGGCCGACTACGCTGCGAATTGTTATGACTACTCCTGAATCGGATCGCCCTGTCGAGGATTCCGGGGCGGGAGAGTCGCCGACCACCCCGCCCGGCCGTGGTCGTTTCCGCAGGTCAGGGTGGTTCAAGGACCTGGCCGCGGTGGCGAGTTTCGGGCTGCTGGCCTGCTGGGTGACCGCTCGGATGTGGTGGAATCCGGAACACGGCATTCGGGATAACAAGACAGACATGGCGCAATTCGAGTGGATGATGGCGCACGGCGCTCGGGTGGTCACCGAATTCGCCTACCCCTTCACCTCGGACCGGATGAACGTCCCCGAATCAGTCAATTTGGTGGCGAATACGTCGGTATTGTCTGTTTCGCTGCCAATGACGCCGATCACCCTGGTGTTCGGTACCCGCAGCGCCTTCCTGGTCTTCCTCACCCTGGGCATGATCGCCACGGCCACCTCCTGGTACTTCCTGCTGTCCAGAGTGGTCGTCGGCTCCCGTGGCCCGGCCTGGCTGGGGGCGACCTTCTGCGCGTACGCCCCGGCGATGGTCTCGCACGCGAACGCCCATCCCAACATCGTGGCGCAGTACGTGGTGCCCCTGATCATCTGGCGTACGTTGCGGCTGGCCGACCCGGGCCGCTGGCTGCGCAACGGTCTGCTGCTCGCCCTGGTGATCGTCTGGCAGGCCTTCCTGAACCTGGAGATCCTGCTGATGACCGCGATCGGTGTCGGGGTGGTGATCGTGGCCCTGGCGCTGGGACGCCCCGAACTACGCGGGCGGACCCGTACCTTCCTGGCCGGGCTGGGGGTCGCCGCCGGGGTCTCCGCGGTGCTGCTGGCGTACCCCCTCTATGTCCAGTTCTTCGGTCCGGGCGCCTACCACGGGTTGTCCTGGGTGATCCGGGGCTACTCCACCGACCTGGCCTCCTTCGTCGCGTACGCCCGGGAATCGGTGGCCGGGGACGCGCGTAGCGCTACCGGCCTGGCCAAGAACCCCACCGAGGAGAACTCCTTCTTCGGCTGGCCCCTGGTGATTGGCGTGGTCGCGCTGGTCTGGTGGCTGCGACGCAACATCGTGGTGCTCGCGCTGGCCGGCCTGGGTGTGCTGTTCGCGGTGTTCTCCCTGGGGCGGGAGATCCGCTTCGACCGGGAAGGGACCGGCATCCCGGCGCCGTGGGCGCTGCTGGAGGACCTTCCGGTGCTGCACTCCGTGGTGCCGACCCGCTGGGCGTTGGCGATCACCCCGATCATCGGGGTGCTGCTGGCCTACGGGGCGGCGCGGGCCCACGAGTTGGCTACCCGCTACCCGGCCCGGCGCTCGCAGATCCGGTTCGCCACGGTGACCGTACTGGCGATGGCCCTGGTGCCGGTGCTGCCCACCCCGCTGCCGACCAAGCGCCTCGAACCGACTCCGGAGTTCGTCACCTCCGGTGCCTGGCGTCCCTATCTGGCCGGCGGGCGCAGCCTGGTCACCCTGCCGCTGCCGGACACCGAGTACGCCGATCCGCTGCGCTGGTCGGCTCAGACCCGGCTGGAGATGCCGATCGCCCGGGGCTACTTCCTGGGCCCGGACACCCGCCCCGGCAAGGACCGGATCGCGCTGTTCGGCGCGCCGCCGCGCCCGACCAGCAGCTTCTTCGCCACCGTACGGCGCAGCGGCGAGGTGCCGCCGGTCACCGCCCAGGACCGCCGGGAGGCGATCGAGGATCTACGGTACTGGCGGGCCGGGGCGGTGGTACTGGCCCCGCAGCCGAGCGCGGAGGCCCTGCGGCAGGCGATGACCGACCTCACCGGCATCGAGCCGGTGCAGACCGGGGGTGTCTGGCTCTGGGACGTCCGACCGCTGACCGGCTGATCCGGCTCCGTGCCCGTCAGGAACTGCGGAGGCAGCAGCCCTGGCAGACCTTCGGGTTGGGCAGGGTGAAGGCCAGGCAGCAGGTACGCCGCTGCACGGTCGGCTTGCCGTCCGCGCCCGGCACCAGCTCCACCAGGTCGGCCAGGTCGAGGGCGTCCAGCAGGGTGTCGATCGACTCGACCGTCGAGCCGGGCACGCTGTCGGTGGCCGTCAACAACCCGTAGGCGATGCCGGAGGCCACCGAACCGAGCAGGGTACGGGTGCCGATGCGGACCTCACCCTGGATCGCGGTGACCACCGGCGACAGGTGGGCCTCCAACAGGGTGGCCCGCAGGGTGGCCAGCAGTTCCTGCTCGTCGGCGACGACCTGGACCTGATGGGGATCGGTGACGGCCAACGGATCGTTCGGCAGCACCGCCACCCGGGTCGACCGGCGCAGGCCCAGGGTCACCAGGGTGCGCCGGTCGGCGAAGTGGATGAGGGTGGTGTCGGCGTCGAGCAGGGGTACCCGCCGGGCGACCGCCCAGCCGAGCGCCACCGGCAGCGCCGCCCAGTAGCTGTAGGCCTTCCAGGCCAGGGCGGCGGAGGCGTGCGGACTGCCACCCCAGAGGCGGGCCGCGGAACCAAGCAGCTCCGGCAGGCGAGTGCCGTCGGTGAGGGTGGTTGCCGAGGTCCAGCCGGTCTCGTCGGGAACCAGCAGCCCCGGGGCCAGCCCGGGAAGGACATCGGTGCCGAACATGGCCCGCAGGGTCGTGGTCACCGGATCCAGGGCGGTCGCCGAGGGTACGGAAACGGGCAGTACCGCTGTCACCTGGTGCACCCCTCTCCGAGAACCTCAACTAAGGCTAGCCTAACCACACTTTACGGGTGGCGGTAACCCCGGAGAGAGCAAGAAACGAAAACTGCCGGTCGCCCGGGACGAGTGATTACCCAGCGTGTTCTTGCGAAAACCCCGCGCAGTATCGGTGTAAATCGCCCAGCAGTCAAGCCTCCTGTCGAGAAGATGCCAGTCCTGTACACGTCTCGCCACTAAACGTGAAACCTAGTACTCCCGGCCACGAGGAAGCTGATGACGATCTCACCGCTCGATCGGGCTGCCGACTCCTTCGCCGCCGAGCTCGCCCGCCACCGCACCGAGCGAGGGCTGTCCAAGAAACAGCTGGCCACCCTGATGGGTTTCGACCCGTCGTACGTGAGCCATGTAGAGGGACGGCGACATCGACCCACCGAGGACTTCGCCCGGCGGGCGGAGGCCGTCCTGGACGCCAGCGGCGCCATCTGGCAACGCTTCCGGGAGTACGACCACCTGCGCCACACCCGCGCGGAGCGCGACCCCCGGGAGCCCGACTCGATCGGCCGGTGGATCCCGCCCGGCACCGGGCTGATCGTCGAGAACGAGGTCAGCATCCTCACTTACAGCGAGGACGGATACCGCTGCCTGATCCGCCGGGAGCTGTACAACGCCGGTACCGAGCCGGTCACCCGCTACCTGGTACGGGTCGCCGTGGACCGCTACCCCAACGACCCTGGCCGCTCCAACCGGCACCACCGGGAACGCCCACTGACCTTCGCCGAACTCGGCCTGCGGGCCCACCGTGAGGAGTCCGGTGAACGCGAGGCCATGCACTGGCGGGCCAAGTACGACCGGGACGCCTTCAAGGAGATCTGGCTGCTCTTCGAGAACGGTGAACGACGGTTCCCCCTCTACCCCGGGCACCGCGCCACCATCGAGTACACGTACACCGTCGGGCGGGACAAGTGGGGGCCGTGGTTCCAACGTGCGGTCCGCGTACCGACCCGGCACCTCGCCGTACGCCTGGATCTGCCCGCTGAACTGGACCCGCAGGTCTGGGGCGTGGAGACCTCGCTGTCGGCGGAGGAAGGCCCCCTGCGCCGGGCGGTCGTCCGGCGGGCGGAGGGCGACCGGGCGATCTTCGAGTGGGCGACCGACGACCCACCCCTGAACGCCCGGTACCGACTTCAGTGGCGCTTCCGCGCCCAGCCCGACGCCGAGCCGGAGGGGGAACGGATGCGACCCTCCGAGCGGATGCGCCGACTGGGCATCCTGCAACGCGGCACTGACCTGCTGCGCCAGCCGGCCCGCCCGTTCGACCTGCCCCGCGAGGGACGGGCCGCCCAGGAGGTCATCGACCGCCTGATCGACGCCCTGGCCCGCCTGGACGAACTGCACCCCTTCGCCAAGGGGGTGGGCATCGCCGCCCCGCAACTGGACATCGGCCGGGCCGCGGCGGTGATCCGGCCACCGGACCGGACCGCCGAACCCCTGGTGCTGCTCAACCCCCGGGTGGTCGACTCGGCACCCGACACCGACGAACAGTACGAGGGGTGCCTCTCCTTCTTCGACCATCGGGGATTGGTGCCCCGGCCGCTCCGGATGGACGTGGAACACGCCCAACTCGACGGCAGCCGGGTGATCACCTCGTTCGAGTTCGGCATGGCCCGTCTGGTGGCACACGAGATCGACCACCTGGAGGGCCGGCTGTACGTCGACCGGATGGCCCCCGGAGTGCCGCTGGTGCCGATCGAGGAGTACCGCGACAGCGGCCACCCCTGGCGCTACTGACCAGGTCTCTGCCCGACCACTTTGTTGCACGACCGATGTTGCTGCACGACCACGCCTGGTCCGGGTGGGAACGACGCCGGCCAGGGTGGCGTTTGTTGCTGCACGACCACGCCTGGTCCGGGTGGGAACGACGCCGGCCAGGCGTGGTCGTGCGGGCGGTGCCGGTCCGCCCGATCGGGGGACCGGGGCGCGTGCCCCAGGGGGCAGGGGCACGCGCCCCGGTGCGGGGGGGAGGAAAGCTCTACAGGTTGCCGAAGGTGTCGTACCGGGTGTGCTGCGGCGGGACGTCGTCGGCGGCGAGGACCCGCAGGGTCGACCGCACCATGGCGGCCGAGCCGGAGATGTAGCAGTCGTGGTTCGTCCAGGGGCCGTAGCGGGCCACCACCTCGGAGATGTCCCCGTGCTCCCCGTCGAAGTCCGGATCGTCGCTACAGGCCGCGGTGACCGACAACCACGGGTGGGCGCCCACCAACTCGCGCAACCCGTCCAGCCCGTAGAGGTCGGACTCGGTACGCGCGCCGTAGAAGACATGCACCCAGCGGGTCCGGTTGAAGCTGGTCAGCTCCTCGACCAGGGCCTTGATCGGGGCCAGCCCCACCCCACCGGCGACACAGAGCACGTCCCGATCCGAGGCGGGGTCCAGGGTCATCGAACCCATCGGGGCGGCCACCCGCAGCAGATCCCCCGGCTTCACCCGGCGGACCAGGGCCCCGGAGACCCAGCCGGCCCCCTCGGGGGTACGGACGTGGAACTCCAGCACGTTGTCGTCGTTCGGGGCGTTCGCCACCGAGTAGGTCCGCCACACCCGGGGGTGGTAGCGGGGTGCCTCGATGCTGACGTACTGACCCGCCTTCCAGACCAGCGGATGTTGCAGTGCCCGGCAGGTGAACACGGCGGTGTCCGGACCGTACCGCTCATGGGTGAGCACCTCGGCGTGCCAGAACGGCGGGTTGGCGTCCGAGGCCGCCCCGGCCAGCATCTTCTCGCTGATCGCCGCGTACGCGTCCCGCCAGGCCTGGTCGTACTCCAGATTCCAGCCGTCCCCGGCGGTGCTGCGCAGGGCGTCCAGCAGGGCCACGCCCATGGTGTCGTAGTTCGCCGCCTCGACGTGGTACTTGCGGTGGTCCCGACCCAGCGCGCGGAGGAACTCGTCGAAGCCCTCCGGGTCGTCCACCGTGTGGATCGCCGCGATGATCGCTTCCAGCAGCCGGTCGCCCTGCCCGGCCATCTGCACCGGGAAAAGTGGGCGCAGGTCCGGGTCGAGGAGGAAGAGCCGGGCGTAGAAGTACTCGCTCAGTTGGACCCGGTCGGCCTCGACAAGGGCCCAGCTCTCCTTCAGCAGCCGCGCGAAGTTGTCCACCGGGGGCGCTCCTTCTCTGACGGCGGTTCGGGCCCTCATAGAATGTCCACGGAGCGTGCGTGGTGGTCGCACAGAGTGTGCGATCGCATCATGAGGCCGACTCATCGGCACCCGGATGCCACCCCGGTGGCCGGTCGGGCAGAGTGAAGCGGTGACCGTTGAGCTCACCCGACCGGTTTCCCGCCGGATGCTCGGCACCGAGACGCTGCTGGTGCTGGGCCTCTCCCTCGGCCAGTCGGCCGTCTACGCGACGGTGTCGATCATCGCGAAGCTGACCGCCGAGGGTGGGCTGTCCCGGCAGACCGCCGCCTTGAACACCTCCGCCTCCGCCCGGCCGTACCTCGACCTCACGTACCAACTGCTCGGCATCGCCTTCGCCCTGCTGCCGGTGCTGCTCGCCGTACACCTGTTGGCGCGGGACCCCGGCGAACCGGGGCGGACCCTCGGGGTGGACTTTCGGCGGCCCGGTCCGGACCTGGCCCAGGGTGCCGGGCTGGCGGCGCTGATCGGGTTGCCCGGCCTGGCCCTGTTCTGGGCGGCGGCGCAGCTGGGTATCAACGCCACCCTGGTCCCGGCCGCCCTGCCCGACCTCTGGTGGGCCGTGCCGGTGCTGATCCTGGCCGCCTTCCAGAACTCCATCCTGGAGGAGGTGATCGTGGTCGGCTATCTGATGACCCGGCTGCGGCAACTCCAGTGGCGGGTCGGCGCGATCATCGCCACCAGCGCCCTGCTCCGCGCCTCCTACCACCTCTACCAGGGCTTCGGCGCCTTCATCGGCAACGCCGTGATGGGTGTCGTCTTCAGCTACTTCTATCTACGCACCCGCCGGGTGATGCCCCTGATCATCGCCCACGCCCTGCTGGACATCGTCGCCTTCGTCGGCTACACCCTCGTCCCAGACTCCTGGCTGACCTGGCTTTGACCCCCACTTCAGGGTTGATCAAGAGGTTTGCGTCTGCCGGGCGGCTCGCCGCGACGCAAACCTCTTGATCAACTTTGGCTTCGGGGTGGGCGGAAGGTGGCCAGGGCGCGGGCGGTCAGGCGTTGGAGGGCGGCGGAGTTGCCGGCGGCGGCGGCCAGTGGGGCGGCGCCGGGAATGAGGCGGGAGGCCAGGCGCAGGGCCAGCCAGCCACCCGCCTGGGCGGTCAGGGGACCGGCCAGGCGACCGACCGCCTCGACCGGCCGGGATCCGGGCTCCTCCGCCGCCCGGGCCTCGGCCAGCGCTGAGCGGGCGGTCTCCAGGTCCGGATGCACCAGGGTCAGCACCATAAGCTCCGCCGCCCGATCCGGATGGGCCGGATCCCGGTCGTACGCCGCCGCCAGGTGCAGCACCAGGTTGGCCTGCGACCAGGGCGGCGGCTGCCTTCGGCTTGGGATCCGTGGCCGCTACCGGTTGCGGGTCGGTGGCTGCCTCCGGGGAGGCAGCCCGGTCCGGTCCGGTGGCCTCGGCCGTCGTGGCCTTCGGGAGTGCGGATCTCTTCGCGGGCGTGGCCTTCTTCGGGGTGCGCTGCTTCGCGGTGGCCTTCTTCGCGGCTGCCGGAGCCTGCCTTGCGGCTGAGGGCTCCTGCTGTGCGGCCGGGGACGCCTGTTCTGTTGCCGGAGGCGTCGGCGGGGCCTCGTCGCGTGACCCGCCAGCCTGCCGGGGCGCCCTCGGTCGGGACGTCGAGCCGGTGATCCCGGTCTCATCGATCCGGCCGGGCGTCGGGACGAACGGCGGTGGGGGTGCGGACGACCCGGGCCGGGTCGGGCGCGGCAGCGGTTGCTCCGCGGTGGGTGGCTGGAACAGCACTCCGGGCGCGGCCTTCGTGCGCCGAGGGGGTGCCGAGGGTGCTTCGTCCCGCTGTTCAGGGGCGGGAACGGGGGGTGCCGGGGGCGGCCTGAAGGTCGCCTTCGGGGAGCGCCGAGGTGCCCCCTCAGCGGGTTCGGGGCGGTCCTGCTCGCTGGGCGGCTGCTCCTGCATGTCGATGGAGCGTAGTCCCGAACCCGGCCGCGCACAGTGCATGAAGGGCGGCCCCGGGGGCGGCACCCGGTAGTCGCTTTGCTCCGGGCCGGGCCGGACCTGTATCCTCGGGCGCGGTGGTCTGCAGGCCACCTGGGAGACTTCGCCTAGTCTGGTCTATGGCGCCGCACTGCTAATGCGGTTGGGGTCTTAAAGCCCCTCCCGGGTTCGAATCCCGGAGTCTCCGCGCTAAGGCCGGTTGTGTAGACTGGCCGAGCACCAGCGCCCGTAGCTCAACGGATAGAGCATCTGACTACGGATCAGAAGGTTAGGGGTTCGAGTCCCTTCGGGCGCGCAGACGGGAGAGGCCGCGACCTGCGAGAGCAGAGGTCGCGGCCTTTTTCTTGCAACGGGGTACGCGCACCCGTCGCATGCCAACCCGACCCGGCGCGCACTCCGGATCATCCCAACGGTCGCCGTCGGGTGCCGCTGCCCAGCCGTCTTGGCTCAGCCGCTGTTCGAAGAGTCAGCCATCGTGCAACATCCTGGGGCCGGGCCGTGTAGTCATAGTGTGAAGGTGTCACCATTCCCGTCGGACGACTCCGGGTTCGATGCGTTCGTACGACAGAGCGCCGCCGGGCTCCTGCGCTTGGGCAACATCCTGACGCTGGACCGGAGCGCTGCGGAAGACCTCGCTCAGGAAACCCTGATCCGCGTCGGGCTGGCCTGGCCGAGGTCGCCGCCGCGGCCCTGGGGCCCGTGTCCGACGTGGCGGTCGCGGTGGCGGGCGTCCTGCTGGGTCTGGCGTTCACCGCCGCGCAGACCTACCTGCTGGTCATGGGCAGGCCAGCCACGTGTCAGTGCTTCGGCAAGCGGGAACAGGTTTCCGTACGGACCTGGGGGCGGGCTGCGGCTGTGCTGGTCATGGGACTGGTTCTGCTCCTCGGGTCAGGATGAGACCTGCCGAGGTAGGGGGTTCCGGGCTGCGGAAAGCAGCCCGGACCTCCCGCTTCTTCCGCTGTGGACGAGGGAGACGGTCGGTCGCCTGTTTCAGGGCAGATGTGTGGTCAGGAGTTCGGCTTCCGCCTCGGAATCGGTGAGCCAGGAATGCGCAGGTTTGTGAATCCGCAGCGCGACGAATTCGGTGCATCCCGCCTGCGGGTGAGTGCTGCCGCGCTGATCCGCCCGGGCGACCGGGGCCGAGGATCGGTTAACCTGCCTGGCCATGGGGGTAGCCGAGGACCGTCTGGAGTTGGTCGTCGACCCTGCCCGGCCCACCGGGCGGACCCTGCTGGCGGGGGGAGTCGAGCAGTCGTACGTCGATCTTGAGGATCCCGGGTACCTGCACTTCGAGTACGTCCGTCGGATGGCCGCGGTGGCCGATCTCGCCGCGCCTGCCGGGCGGCCGCTGGCGGTGCTGCACCTCGGGGGCGGTGCGCTGACCCTGCCCCGTTACCTCGCTGCCACCCGGCCCGGCTCGATCCAGACGGTGATCGAGCGGGATCCGGCGGTGGTCGACCTGGTGGCCCGGGAACTGCCTCCCACCCCGGCCGGGATCGAGGTCCGGGTGGCCGACGCCCGGGAGGCGGTCGTCGCCGCCCTCGCCGAGGCGTACGACCTGGTGTTCGCCGACATCTACCGGGCGGCCCGGATGCCGCCGCATGTGACGACGATGGCCTTCGCCGCCGAGGTGGCCCGGGTGCTGCGACCGGACGGCATCTACCTGGTCAACGTGACCGACCTGCCGCCACTGGTGCTCACCCGGGTACAGGCGGCCACCCTGCGGGCGGTCTTCGCCGAGGTGTGTGTCGTCGCCGACCGACGGATGCTGCGTGGCCGGCGGTACGGCAACGTGGTGCTCGCGGCGGCGCTGCGCCCCGACCGGCTACCCCTGGCGCGTCTGGCGGTACGGGCACTGCGTGATCCGCTGCCCGGCGGTCTGCTGCACGGCCCGGCGCTGGACACCTTCATCGCGGGTGCCCGGCCGCGTACCGACGACCCCGAGCAGTGACCTGTTCAGCTGTCGAGCAGTCCCGCGTGGCCCGCGAGCGCTGCCGCCTGGGCCCGGTTGGAGACCCGCAACTTGCGCAGCAGTGCGGCGGACATCCGTTTCACGGTGCGGTCGGAGACGTGCATCTGGTCGGCGATCTCCAGGGTGCTGCAACCGGCGGCGATGGACCGGAGCAGGGCGCGTTCCGCCTCGTCGAGGCCGACCGGCGGGAAGCGGGCGGGTCGGAGCAACGCGCTCAGCAGGTGGGTGGGCAGCACCGCCCACCCCTGGAGGACGGCCAGCAAGGGAGGCAGCAGGGTCTCCGGCTCGGCGCTCTTGGGCAGGTACGCCTCCGCGCCGGCCTCCAGCGCCTGGAGCGGGGAACTGACGTCGTCGGCGTCCGACATCGCCACCACCCGTACCTGGGGGGTGGTTCGCCGGATCGCCGCGATGGCCCGGATCCCTCCCGGGGCCGACAGGTGCAGGTCGACCAGGGCCAGGTCGGGTACGCACCGGCGGACCAGCGAGGCCGCCCCCGCGGCGTCCGCGGTGGAACCCACCACCTGTGCCCGTCCATCGGTGGCGGCGGGAAGTAGCAGTTCCAGGCCGCGCGCGAAGATCGGCTGGCCGTCGATGACCGCTACCCGGATGGGGGAACAGTGTGACATGTTCGCTCCTTCCCGGTTACCAGACCATCATGCGCATTCGCACCGAAGGTGAGGGGCCGTACCGACGGATCCCGATGGCACCGGGTGACCCGTGGGGGTCGTTGAATGGCCCATAAGGGTCAGCCTCCGGGGAAGTGCCCTGGCGTACCTGCTGGGGCCTGAAGCAGAGCATCGCCTGCGGGCCGTCCGTCGCCTGGAGGTGTCCCGTGACCGAGATCGTCCTGCGTCCGCTCGCTGACGCGTTCATGCAGGTGGGTGTCTACGTCGCCGTGATGGTGGCGCTCTTCGGCTGGCTGCGCTGGCGGTACGGGGACCGGGTCACCGACGGGTTGACCCGGCATCGCCGGCTGGGACCCCTGGTCGGGGCGCTGCTGGGGGTGAGTCCGGGCTGCGGCGGCGCGATCATCCTGATGCCGCTGTACGCCCGGGGCAAGGTCTCCTTCGGTACGGTGATCGCCGCCCTGGTCGCGACCATGGGGGATTCCTCGTGGGTGGTGATGGCCTGGAATCCGATGTTCGCCCTCAAGATTCACGCGCTGTTGTTCGCGGTCGGCCTGGTCACCGGGTACGTGGTGGACGCCCTCGGCATCGACCCGGCGCGAGGGATACGCCGCAGGCCTGACGCGGTGCCCACCCCGGTCGGTACTGCCGTGGTGCCCACCCCGGCGGGGTCGGCTCCGGCCCCCGCGCCGGTGGGGTCCTCCGCCGGGTCGGGGGGTGTCCTGGCCGCCGCCGCCGTACCCGACCTGGCCGGTTCGCGCCGGATGTTCGGCGGCCTGCTGCCGCAGGTACCGGCCTCCACGGCCTTCTGGGGGCTGACCGCGCCGGCCTTCGTGGTGTCCGTGCCGGTGCTGTTCCAGCTGGTCGATCCGGCGGTGCTGACCCGGGCCCTGGGCGGGGTCGACCCGTACCTGGCCCTGGGTGTGCTCGGCACCATGCTGGCGACCCTGATCTTCGCCGCCGGTCGGGGGCGGCTGGCGGACGACAGCCTGGAGACCGCTCATCCCCGGTCGATCGGCGCCACCCTGCGGCACAGTGCCCACGAGGCGTCCTTCATCACCGTCTGGGTGGCGGTGGCCTACCTGGCATGGCAGGTGGTCATCAGCACCACCGGGTTCGACGGTTCGCAGATCGCCCTGGGCGGGTTGCTGGGGGTGCTGGTAGGTGCCGGCATCGGCCTGATCCCGGGTTGCGCGGTGCAGATCGTCTTCACCGGCCTGTACGTCAGCGGCGGACTGCCGCTGCCGACCCTGGTGGCCAACGCGATCAGCCAGGACGGCGACGCCCTGATCCCGCTCGCCGCCCTGCGGCGGCACTCCGCGCTGATGGCCACCGTCATCACCACCATCCCGGCGGTGGCGGTCGGGTCGGCCCTGCTGCTCCTGCTCTGACCTCGGTGGCTTTGAGCCCGCAGGTCATACCTGTGGGCTCAGCCCCAGGTACGGGCCGAGCAGTCGACGTAGCCGGGCCAGGGTGTCGGCGGCGATCCCCACCGCCTCGGTCCAGGGGGTGGAGCCGACCTCCTGGCAGGCCCGCACGATGAGCGAGTCGATGAGCTTGGCCATGATGTCCGGCTCCGGCTCACCCAGGTCGGTGAGTGCCTGCCGCAGGGGCCCCTGGAGTTGGGCGTGGAACTGCTCGATCGGGCCCTGCAACAGGCGCGGCTCCACCACCCGGGTCAGTGCCCGGGCCACCGCCTGCTCGGGGCCGGCGAACAGTTCGACATTCGCCTCCACGTATGCCCACACCCGGGTGGCCGCGGTCGGCTCCGCCGACACCCGGGCCAGGACCTGACCGGCCCAGGCCGGGAACACGTCGGCCACGACGGCGGCGAGAAGCTCCTCCGCAGAGGCGAAGTACTGGTAGACGCTGGTACGGGCCAGCCCGGCGTGCCGCCCCACCGCCGCCATGGAGGGCGCCTGCCCGGTCTCCGCGAGCAGGGCGCGTGCAGCGTCCAGCAGGGCCCGCCGTTGCCGGGCGTGGTGCTCGGCGACGCTGGCCGCCTGGATCCGCGGCACGCGCTCCTCCTCGTCGGCAGTTGATCGGGGTGGTGAGGGTCAGACCGCAGCGGTGTGCTCGGCGGGCTGCAGCCTGCCGTCGATCATCTCAAGCACCCGGTCGCAGTGGTGCAGCACCTCGTGGTCGTGGGTGACCATGACGGTGGCCACCCCGTGCTCGTGCGCCTCCCGGGCCAGCAGGGCGACGACGTCCTGGCTGCGCTGACGGTCCAGCGCCGCGGTCGGCTCGTCCACCAGGAGCACCTGCGGGCGGGTGACGAGGGCCCGGGCGATGCCCACCCGCTGCCGCTCGCCGCCGGAGAGCTGGTGGGGTCGCCGGTCCGCCTTGTGGGACATGCCGACCTCGGCCAGCAGTTCCCGCGGATCGCGGGGGTTGGCCACCTTGCCGAAGGTCAGCGGCAGCCGTACCTGGTCGAGGCTGGTCAGGGAGGGGATCAGGTTGCCGCTCTGGAACACGAAGCCGATCCGCTCGCGACGGATCGCGGTGAGCCGGCGCGGGGACTGCGCGCTGAGGTCCAGGTCGTTGAGCCGGATCGTGCCCGAGGTGGGGCTGATCAGGGCTCCGCAGACCGCCAGCAGGCTGGACTTGCCCGCGCCGGAGGGGCCGACGATGGCGACCATCTCGCCCGCGGCGACATCCAGGTTGACCTTGTCGAGGGCGGTGACGGTGTCTTCGCCGTCGCCGTGGACCAGGGTGACGTCGGACAGGGACAGGACGGCGGTCATCGGTTGCCTCCGAGCGCGGTGAGCGGGTCGACGCGAGTGATGCGCAGGACGGCCACGGTGGCACCGACGACGCCCAGGACGAGCAGCAGCACGGTGGCCACGGCGATGGGAGCGGCCTCCAGCGCGAACGGCATGGGGGTGGCCGAGATGGCGGCTCCGGCTGCCACGCCGATGCCGACGCCTACCCCGGCGGAGAGGACCAGGAGCACCACCGACTGCATCAGGCTGTCCCGCAGGAGGTAGCGGGTGCTGGCACCGAGGGCCCGGATCACGGCGATCTCCTGTTTGCGTTGCACGGTGAGCACCGTGAAGAACGCGCCCACCACGAGGGCCGAGATGGCGTAGAGGAAGACCTGGATCAGCTGGAGGGTCGAGGTCTCGGCGGTGTAGCCCGGCGAGGCTCCGAAGGACTGCTCCAGGGTCATCGAGGTGGTGCCGGCGGCCTTGTCCCCGGCCGCCAGGTCGACGTCGGCGCCGTCATCGGCGCGGACCGCGACCGCGGTGATCTCGTTGTAGATGCGATCCGGGGTGGCGTCGCCTGCCCGGACGCCGGCCTTCACCTCCTGCCAGGACCGCAGCGGAAGGTAGCCGATGTCGACGTGACCGAAGGTGTGCTGGTCGGCCAGGATGCCCACCACCTTCAGGGGGGTGCTGGCGGGCTCCAGGGTGATGGTGTCGCCGACCGAGATGCCCAGTTCGGCGGCGGTGGCGCTGATCACCACTTCGCCTTCACCGGCCAGGCGCTGGCCCTCGGCCACTGCCGGGTCCAGGAAGGAACCGACCTCGACCCCGAAGAGGGCCAGGTCGACCTCGATCCCCTGGTTGGTCCGGCCGTTGGCCAGGGTGTTGCCCAGCGGTGCCGCCTCGGCCACGCCCTCCTGGGCCGCCCAGGTGTCCACGGCGCTGGTCTCCACGACGCTGCGGGAGAAGGCCGAGTCCTTGGCGACCTCGTGCTGGAAGGCCAGCGAGGTGACCGGGAGGCGTTTCAGGCCGGAGACTCCGTCGTTGACCAGCCCGACGGAGAGTCCGCTCAACAGCACGGTGAGGATCGCGATCAGGGCGACGACGACGCCCATCAGGGCAAATCGTCCACGGGCGAAGGTAAGTTCGCGTATGGCGAGGAACATGGGCTCACCGAATCCGATAGGTAGCCGACAGCATGTCGGCAAAGATACCGACACCCCTGTCGGGAACTATGGGTCAGACCCACCTTGTGCAGCAATTCACCGAAACTGGGGCTTGCCCCCGGTGCTCCTGTCTGCTGCTTCCGGGTCAGGGCTGGCGCGAGTGGAGGCTCTTTGGGCTCCGTCAACCAGCGAGGGCGGGTACGCGCCGGGGCTGGGCGGGTAGCGCCGGCGGACCAAGTGCTCCTTGGGCCCTCGTTCTCGCGGTCGCCGATGTTAGCGTCCTCATCCGTCTGAACGGACTGGTTCTTCCCTCGGTTGGATGGGCGGGGCCACTGTCACCGATGCGGTGACGATCAGCAGCGGCTGGGCGGCCGGCGTGGGTGCCAGGTGAATCGATGAAACTGGCAAGTTACGACTTGACGAACGGCATGTTATCGCCCACATTCGATGTTCAAGGGTGACGACGCCGAGGCTGGCCGGGCAAGTCTGTTGCGTCCGATCTTGGTTGCGGCGTGCGCCAGGGCATGCGGACGCCGGTGTTAGCGCTAACACCAGTCGGTTTGTCGATGGACTGTGTGCATAGCGGTGCACCCCTGCCGGGTGGGCCGTTCGGGTCCTGGTCATCTTGAAGGAGGAACATGTCTACCTTGGGTAGATCGTCATTGCTCGCGCCACCCCCGGGTCGGAGTCGACGGCGGCTGCTGCGCATGGCTGCGGCCGGCGTGGCGGCGCTGATGGGCGGTGTAGCCGCCGTGGCGGTGGTGTCGACCCCGGCCGCCGCGGCGACGGTCGACACGAACGCGTGGTACGTGCTGCTCAACCGCAACAGTGGCAAGGCCCTGGACGTCTACAACCTGGCCACCAACGACGGCGCGCGGATCACCCAGTGGACGCGCAACAACGGCAACCAGCAGCAGTGGCAGTTCGTCGACTCGGGTGGTGGCTACTACCGGCTGAAGTCGCGGCTGTCCGGCAAGGTGCTCGACATCTACAACTGGTCGACCGCCAACGGCGGCAGCATCGTGCAGTGGACCGACCACAACGGGACGAACCAGCAGTTCCGGTTGGCCGACTCCGACGGTGGCCACGTCCGACTGATCAGCCGGCACAGCAACAAGGTCGTGGAGGTGCAGGGCGCCTCGACCGCCGACGGCGGCAACATCGTGCAGTACGACGACTGGAACGGCGCCAACCAGCAGTGGCAGCTCGTCCGCGTCGACGGGGGCAACAACCCCGACCCCGGCCCCACCACCCCGCCGCCGACCGGCACCTGCAACCTGCCGTCGACGTACCGGTGGTCCTCGACCGGTGCCCTGGCGCAGCCGAGGGCGGGTTGGGTGTCGTTGAAGGACTTCACCCACGCGCCGTACAACGGTCAGCACCTGGTCTACGCCACCACCCACGACACCGGTACGACGTGGGGTTCGATGAACTTCGGGCTGTTCTCGAACTGGAACCAGATGGGTTCGGCCAGCCAGAACCAGATGCCCTTCGCGGCGGTCGCGCCCTCGTTGTTCTACTTCGCCCCGCGCAACATCTGGGTGCTCGCGTACCAGTGGGGTGGACCGGCCTTCTCGTACCGGACCTCGACCAACCCGACGAACGTGAACAGCTGGTCGTCGGCGCAGACCCTGTTCACGGGGTCGATCTCGAACTCGGGTACCGGGCCGATCGACCAGGCGTTGATCGGTGACGACCAGAACATGTACCTGTTCTTCGCCGGGGACAACGGCCGGATCTACCGGGCCAGCATGCCGATCGGGAACTTCCCGGGCAGCTTCGGATCGAACTACACCACGATCATGACCGACACCACGAACAACCTGTTCGAGGGTGTGCAGGTGTACAAGCTCCAGGGCCAGAACCGGTACCTGATGATCGTCGAGGCCATCGGGTCGCAGGGCCGCTACTTCCGGTCCTTCACCGCGACCAGCCTGGGTGGGACGTGGACCCCGCAGGCCGCCAGCGAGAGCAACCCGTTCGCCGGCAAGGCCAACAGCAACGCGACCTGGACCAACGACATCAGCCACGGTGAGTTGATCCGCTCCAACGCCGACCAGACCATGACGATCGACCCCTGCAACCTGCAACTGCTCTACCAGGGCCGGGCTCCGAACTCGGGCGGCGACTACGGCCTGCTGCCGTACCGTCCGGGCGTACTGACCCTGCAACGCTGACGGGTACCACACAACCCCGGGGATGACCTGGGGACGGGCGGGCTCGGCGCAGGCCGGGCCCGCCCGACACGTCAGGTGACCTTGCTCTTGACCTTGTTGACCACCCCCTGCACCAGCCCCGGGTCGGTGCCGTACAGGCGAGGGTCTCCCGGCGGCAGGACCGGCTCCGGGGCGTGCGCGCGGGGTGTCTTGTCGTACCGGAACTCTCCCTTGCCGTCCGGTGCCGGTCCGGCGGCCCAGCGGCCCTGGGCGGCATCCCCGTCGGGGGAGAAGTCGAGATAGGCGTAGCTGAACTCCTCGGTGAAATCCGGGGAGTCGGGGAAGGCGTCCGGCACCGGCATCCCTTCCAGCCCGTCCTCCTTGAGCTGCTCGATGGCCGCCATCCACATGTTCTGGTGCATGGTGTCCCGAGCCAGCAGGAACCGCAGCATCTGCTTGACCCCGGGGTCGTCGGTCATGTTGAACAGGCGGGAGACCTGAAGCCGACCCTGGGCCTCGGCGGTGACATTGAGCTGGAAGTCCGCCATGAGGTTGCCGCTGGCGGTGACGTAGTTGCCGCTCCACGGCATCCCGACACTGTCCACCGGCATCGCACCACCGCCGCCGTGGATGAAGTGCGCCGGGTTGGAGCCCCCGTAGATCGCCCCCACCATCGGGTTGCCCTCGGCGGCCTCCTGTAGGGACAGCGGCGCGTGTTCCAGCAGCCGGGTGATCATCGTGGCGATCATCTCGACATGGCCCATCTCCTCGGTGCCGACATCGAGGAGCAGGTCCTTGTACTTTCCGGGGAGTCGGCAGTTCCAGCCCTGGTAGAGGTATTGGTTGGCGACGGTCATCTCACCCCATTTGCCGCCCAGGACTTCCTGGAGCCGGCGGGCGAACGCGGCGTCGGGCCCGTCCGGCTTGGCCTCGAACTGAAGGTTCTTGGTGTGGCTGAACACGCGTCCTCCTCGTCGTCGAAACACTGTCGAGGTCACTTCCCGCTCCGGCGGCCCCGCTGGGCCAACCGGTGGCCCGCCGGGGCCAACCCGGAGGGGTCAACCCGCCACGGTCTGGGCGATCAGGTGTCGCAGCACGGCCTGGACGTCGCCGTCGGTGGCGGCCATCACCCGACGTTGCCGGGTGGCGCCGGTGCCCTCCCGGCGCAACCGTTCGGTCTGCCGGAGCACCAGGTCCAGATCGTCATGGCGGGTCAGTGCGGGGGTGACCGTGTCGAGCAGGTCGTCGACCAACTCCCAGGCGGGTCGGGCGCCGCCGTTGCACAGATCGACGAGCACCCCGTCGACTCCGTCGTGGGCGGCCCGCCAGTGCGCGGCCGCGACCAGGCAGTCCCGGATCCGCAGGGGCCGCACCCCCTCGCGTACCCGGTCGATCATCGTGGCGACGAGCGCCCGGACCAGGGCGGCGACCAGCACGGTGTCGTCCACGCAGGGGCAGACGTCGCCGACCCGGACCTCGACCGTGGGGTACGCGGCAGACGGGCGGGCGTACCAGTAGACCATCGCGGCATCGAGCATGATCCCGGCGGTGATCAACTCCTGCACGGTGGCGTCGTAGTCGGCGACCGACTCGAAATGCGGGGTGGGCCCGATACTCGGCCAGCGTTCCAGTTGCATGGACCGCCAACTGTTGTGACCGGTGTCCCGACCGTCGTACAGCGGGGAGTTGGCGGTCAGCGCCTGCACCACCGGCAGCCACGGCCGCAGGTGGTTGCACACCTGCACGGCCAGTTCCCGGTCCGGCACCCCGACGTGCACATGGCAGCCGCACACCGCGGGATCGTGGGCCACCGGCCCGAAACGGCGGGACATCGCGTGGTAGCGCTGCTCGTCCGGCACGGTCAGCTGGGCCTCGCCCACCGGGGTCGCGCCCACCGCCACCAGTCGTGCGCCGGCCGCCTCAGCGGCCTCGGCGGCGGACCGGCGCAGGGTGATCAGATGTTCGCGCAACTGCCCGAGGTCGGCGCAGACCGGGGTGACCATCTCCAACATGCTGTGCCGGAACTCCTGCCGGCTCTGGGCACGGGCGGTGCCGGACAGGGCGGCCAGCACCTGCTCGGCCACCGGCATGCTCTCCCCGGTGTCCGGATTCAGCAGCAGGAACTCCTCCTCCACCCCCAGGGTCAGCCGGGTCGGCTCGACCCCCCGGCTACCGGACGCCATGGGTCTGGAGCCAGAGTTCCAGCAGGCCGAGTTGCCACAGCTTGTTGCTGCCGGCCGCCGCCTGCGCCGCCTGTGGGTCGGCGAGCAGCCGGTCGACGTACTCGGGCCGGAACAGGGCACGCTCCCGCGCGGCCGGGGCCCGCAACGCCTCGACGACCAGTTCGCGGATCGGCCCGTCGACGTTGCGCAGCGCGGGCACCGGGAAGTAGCCCTTCGGCCGGTCGATCACCTCCGTCGGCAGGACCTGGCGGGCCACCTCCTTGAGCACCCCCTTGCCGCCCTGGGCGACCTTGTGCTCCGGCGGGCAGGCGGCGGCCAGGGCGACCAGGTCCTGGTCGAGGAAGGGAGTGCGTACCTCCAACCCCCAGGCCATGCTCATGCTGTCCACCCGTTTCACCGGATCGTCCGGCAGCATCAGATGGGTGTCCAGGCGCAGTACGGCGTCCAACGCGGTGTCCGCACCGGGCGCGGTCAGCTCCGCGTGGACCAGGTCGCCGCTGGCATCACCGGCCAAGGCGTACGCCGGGCCGACGACCTCGGCCAGTTCCGGGTGCCCGTGGTCGAAGAAGGCCTCGGCGAAGGCTGCCGCAGCCCGATCCCGGGGCATTTCGGCGAAGGGCTGGTGATAGCCGTACCCGGCGAACACCTCGTCCGCCCCCTGCCCGGACTGCGCCACCTTCACGTGCCGCGCGACCTGCTCGGAGAGCAGATGGAAGGCGACCACGTCGTGGCTGCCCATCGGCTCGGTCATCGCCTCGACCGTCCGGCGTACCGCCGGCACCAGGTCGTCGTCGGCCAGTTGCAGGCGTTGATGGTCGGTATCGAAGGCGCGGGCCACCAGGTCGGAGTAGTGGAACTCGTCGCCGGCCTCGCCACCGCGACTGTCGAAGCCGATGCTGAAGGTACGCAGGTGTTCCTGCCCCGCCTCGGCCAGCAGCGCCACGATGAGACTGGAGTCCAACCCGCCGGAGAGCAGCACCCCGACCGGCACGTCGGCGACCAGCCGCCGGGCCACGGCCGTACGCAGGGCATCGCCGATCGCCTCCTGCCAGTCCCGCGCCTCCCACCCGGTGTGGACGGGTCGGCGAAGGTAGTCGGGTCGCCAGTAGGCGTGTTCCCGGCTGCGTCCGTCGGCCTCGATGACCCGTACGGTCGCCGGGGGCAGCTTCCGCACCCCGCGCAGGATGGTCCGGGGGGCGGGCACGATCGAGTGCCAGGACAGGTAGTGGTGCAACGCCACCGGGTCGACCTCGGTGTCCACCTCCCCGGCGGCCAGCAGGGCCGGCAGGGTGGAGGCGAACCGCAGCCGGCCCGCCGTCTCGGCCAGGTAGAGGGGTTTGATGCCGAGCCGGTCCCGGGCCAGCACCAACCGACGCCGAGCCTGATCGACCAGGCCGACGGCGAACATGCCGACCAGGTGGTCGACGAAGTCCTCACCCCACTGGGCGTACGCCACCAGGATCACCTCGGTGTCGCTGGTGGAGCGGAAGGTGTGGCCCGCGGCCCGCAACTCCTCGCGTAGCTGGGGATAGTTGTAGATGCAGCCGTTGAAGACCAGGGCCAGGGCCAGATCCTCCCGCACCATCGGCTGACTGCCGGCCTCGGACAGGTCGATGATGGTCAACCGTCGATGCCCCAGGGCCACCCAGTCCTCGCTCCACCGGCCCGTACCGTCCGGCCCCCGGGACCGCATCGCCTCCGTCATCCGAGTCACCGCGGCGGCATCCGGGGTCGTACCGTCGAACCTGGCCTCCCCACTGATTCCGCACATCAGCGGCGCAGGGGGTGGGGACCGGTTGCGGGGGGCCGTGGACCGGCCGGACGCCGGTGCTCCGGTCGACGCCTTCGATGACCCGCACGGTGCGACGTCATGCCTCCCCCTCACCTCGAGGTCAGCGAACAGGCGCTCGCGGAACAACGGCTGATCCTGACCGTAAGCCGCCGGGAAGTGCGGTCGAGCGGAGATCGGCCAGGAGGAATGCCGGGAGCGCGACCATCCCGGCTGCCGGCCTCCTTGCGCAGGTCAACGGGGGTGAAGAGAGCGGTCTCCCCCGGACGGGGGAGCTGATCGAGCCCTGATTTCCCGCCTCTCGGGGAGGCGAATGTCGACCGGCGGCTGGCATGCTCGCGGCATGGCGAACCCGGATCTGACCTCTACCGATCTGGCCGCTCCGGACCTGCGCGGCGGGGTGGCCCGGGGGGCCGTACCGCTGGTGCTCGCCGGAGTGGTGGGGACGGTGCTGCTGGCCACCCCGTGGTGGGGGGTGGACGCCCTGTACGAGGGTGCCAGCACCTGGCTCATCGATCCGGCCCGGCTCGGGCTGGGCATCGCCAACCTGGCGGCGGTCGCGGCGGTCGCCTCCTCCCGGTACCGGCTGAAGGTGGCCTGCGCGCTGACGGCTGTCCCCTGGGTGCTGTCGCCGTTGCTCGGGGTGGTCGCCTGGGGCTGGTGGCTGGCTGTGCTGGCGGTGCTCGGGATCGCCGTCTACGAGGGGGCGCGCTGGCTCGCCCTGGCCCTGGCGGCGCTGGCGGTCACCCTCGCCGTGCTGTACTGCACCAGCGAGATGTACTGGCATGTCCCGCTGGTCGGGCCGGTCAACCTGCTCCCCGGTGAACCGGATCGGTGGATCGACCGGATCCGCCTGACCTACCTGGCGTTCTACCTGGGCGCAGTAGGCGCCGTAGTGCTGTTCGCCGCCGTACTGCGCCGACGTCGCACCGCCGGCGCCGGATCGACCGCCCCCTCATCTGCACCGGCCGAAACGACCACACCACCGGCGACCGGGGCGGAAGCGTCGGTGGCGGCGGGCGGGGCTGAAGGGGAGGTGTCGGGGCCGGTTGTCGAGGCCGGGTCGCCGGGGTTGACCGGGCCTTGGGCTGAGCGGATCGCGACCCTCACTCCGAGGGAGCGGGAGGTGTTGCTCGCTGTCGCCCGGGGCCGATCCAACGCCGAGGTGGCCGCCGATCTCGGCATCGGGGACGAGACCGTCAAGACCCATGTCTCCGAGGTGCTGCGCAAGCTCGGCTGCCGCGACCGGGTACAGGCGGTGATCGCCGTCTACGAATCCGGTCTGCGGTAGGCGGGAAAGACCCGCTGATCGACTCCGTTTCGCCGCAACGGCGGTATCCCGCCCCTGCGGACCCCGCCGTTACGACGAAACGGTGCGCCTACACCCGGTCGACCGGGCCGTGCGGCACCGGGCAGCGGAAAACACCGACGGTGGTCGATACTGCGGAGATGACGCGGCTGTTTCGGATGCTGACTCTCGTTGCGCTCGGGTCGACGCTGGTCGGCTGTGACCGCGCGCCGGCGGACACCCCCTCTGCCGCACCGACGGCACCCTCCCCGTCGGCATCCCCGGGCGACCTCGCGGTCCCACCGCTGCGACTGCCCAGCGTGGCCCCCGACGGCACCTGCCCGGTCGCCGAACCGCAGCGCTGGAGCAACCCGGACCAGGCCCGGCGGGTGCTGGGGCCGGGCCCGGTCTACCCGATCGCCGACTACTTCGTCGGGGAAGCCCTGCCGCTGCGCCCCAGCGACCGGCAGGTCGACGGCAGCTACACGGCGAAGGTGCGCTGGCTGGCCACCGGCTACACCGGCCCGGTGCTGGTACGCGCGGGGCGCATCGACGCACCGGGTGCCGCCTCGGCCGAGTTCTCCTACCTGGGCGAGCCTCGTCACGACGGCCACCATGCCGTGCTGACCAGGGCGGACACCGACCTGCCGGGCACCACCACGGTCGATGGGCCCGGCTGCTACGCGTATCAGGTCGACGGCACCTCGTTCAGCTACACCATCGTGTTCCGCGCCGGCTGAGGCGCGGCTCAGCCGACCGGGGTGGTCCGGCGGCCCTCGGCCCGGCCCTCTTCCCGGGCGGTGGCCAGCAGTTGGGCCAGCCGCCGCCGACGGCGCTGGGTGATGAACCGGTAGGCGAAAATCAGCAGGCCGAGCAGGAGCAGCAGCGCCAGTTGCGGCCAGGGGACGATCCAGGTGGTGACGGTAGCCGTACCGGGTCGGATCTCGGCGCCGGTCGGGTCGCCGCCCTGAACGGCGGGCGTGACCGAGACGGTGGTCTTCAGCCGGCCCAGCCCCCAGACCCCCTCGACCTGGGTGTCGACCACCTGCTGGCCGCCGGGCAGGGTCTCGGCCACCTCGGTCGAGCCCTTCTGCTCGACCAGGCCGAACAGCTCCCCGACGGTCACCGTGCCGGCGCCGGTCAGGGCCACATTGCCGTCGTTCGTCGCGGTGTAGCCGACCTTGACAGTGCCGGCGGAGAAGGGGTTCCAGGAGGGGGTGTAGGTGGCGGTGAGGTCGCTGAGCGCCACGCTGGCGGTGACCGTACCGCTGGCCCGCAGCATGACCCGGAAACCGACCCGGCTCTCCACGGCCACCGTGCCGCCGGTGCTGGTGACGGTCGCCGCGATGCCCGCCGGGTGGTCGCCGGGGGTGGCGTCCTCGGGCACGGTGATGGTGAACGGCACCACCTTCGTACCGCCGGCCTCGACGGTCACCTTGTCCTGCACGGTGATCCAGGTGCCACCGGCCACGGACTTCTCGTGGGAGGGCAGCATGTTGAAGCGACCCTTGTCGGTGAGATAACCGTCGGCGGCCTTGAGGGAGAAGACCACGGTCGAGTCGCTGAAGTTGCGGACCGCCAGGTGTTCGGTCACCACCTGACCGGGGTCGAGGGTCCGTTCGATGAAGCGGCGACCGTCCGGGCCGTTGCGGTCGGCCGGCTGGACGGCCCAGGTGACCGTGGGACTGGTCGGCTCCGCCATCGCGCCGGCCGACGAGATCGGCACGAGGGCCAGCACCACGGCCAGCACGGCGAGCAGCCGGGTCGGCACTCGCAGCGGAGTTCGGGTCATCACGGACTTCCTTTGCAGCAGGAGCGGGCGGGGGAGCCACACTGTGGCTCCCCCGAAAGAGTCACTCGAACAGGGACAGGGTCAGGGTCGAGGTGTACGAACCCGCGGCGACATCCGCCGGGGTACGCAGGAACAGATCCGCGTCGACGGTGTACTCACCACCGGCCACCGCACCGGAGTCGAAGGTCGAGACCAGCAGCTCCTGGTCCACCAGGCCCACGTTGTTGCCCGGCTGGGTCGGCTCGTCGACGACGGTGACGACCTCCTCGCCGGCGCTGACCAGACCGGTGTCCCCACCGTCGATCAGCCTCGGCTTCCAGCCCAGGTGCCCGGCGCTGATCGGGGCCTGGCCGGAGTTCCCGACGAAGTCGGTGGCGTTACCCAGCACCGCCCAGGCGGCCCCCTCGGGCACCTCGTCCGGGGTGCGGGTGTCCGTGACGGTCACCGTGGGCAGGGTGCCGGTGAACTGACGCACCAGCAGCGTCGACCCGTCCTCGGACAACGCCACCGAGTCACCGGCGATGGACATCGCCAGCACCCCCGGTTCCTCGACCTCCTCGATGTCCACGGTCACCCGTACATCCGTGCTGTCGACCGGCTCGGCCGAGGCCGGCGCGGCCAGCGCCACCGACCCGGCGAAGAAGGCGCTGGCCGCGACGGCGGCGAACAGTCGCCGGTGGTTGCTTCTGTGCATTCGATGCTCCGTTGTGCCTGTCGTATAGGGGAACGGGTGGCGGCGTCCCCGAACGCCGCCACCCGGGATGGAAACTAGCCGCAGGTGATCGCGGCGTACGCCGAGGAGACCTGCGAGGTAACCGGTTGGCCGTTGACCGTACCGGTGATCTTCACCGTCGAGACACCGGCCGACACGGTCTTCGCCCGGCTGTTGAAGGCCTGGTACGCCGTCTTGCCCGGGGCGACCTCGGCGACTACCCGCGAGCCGTACGAGGTGACCAGCTCGATGCTCAGCGCCACCTGATCGGCGTTACGGGCGCTGACCGAGACGTACGCGGTGCTGCCGATGCACTGGGTGCGGGCCTGCACCTCGACCTCCCACGCCGGGGTGCCCTGCCCCACGCTGGAGCGGGGGGTGGTGTCGGCGGTGACCGGCGAGTTCGCGGCGAGGTAGTTCACCAGCATGGTGAGGTCGTTGTCGCCGGTGGTCGCCCGGTCGGTGCCCCCACCCAGAGCGGTGAAGTTGTCCCCACCGGCGGCGAGGAAGGAGTTCACCGTCACCCGGTAGGTGGCCGTCGGGTCGATCGGTACGCCGTTGAGCTGCATCGAGGTGATCCGCGAACCCCGTTCGGCCTGCGGATCGTAGGTGTAGCTGAAGCCCTTCGACACACCCAGCCACAGCACCGGCCGGGATGCTCCGGTCGGCTGCCACTGCTGCTCCAACGTCTGCTTGATCTCCGCACCCGTGTAGGACTTGGTGACCACGTCGTTGGAGAACGGCTGGACGGAAAAGGCGTCGGCGTAGGTCACCGTGCCGTCGGTGCGGTACAGCAGGTCGGCCCGCAGACCGCCCGGGTTCATGAAGGCGATCTGAGCCCCACCCCGACCGGGGGCGGAGGTGCCGGCCAACTGCACGTCGGCGATGAAGTTGCCCAGCGCCGACTCCTTGCCCCGGTCCTCGTTGCCGTCGGTGTAGGCCCGGCGGATGTCGGCGGTGATCTCGCCCAGCTGCCGCTGGCCCAGCTCCTGCGCCCGCACCTTGGCGGCGGCCACGATGTCGGCCACCGTCGGGTCCTGCGGCGCACCGACCACGTCCACCAGCGAGGCGTCGGCGGCGGTGACGGAGTTCGACTCCGGGTCGAAGGTCAGGGTGACCTTGCCCAGCCGCTTGCCGTAGTCCTCGGCCTGCACCACCGGACGCAACTTGTCGGTGCCCGGCACCGGGACCTCGAAGGCGTACGGCTGGTGGGTGTGACCGCTGAAGATGGCGTCGATGGTGGCGTCGACCCGGGTGAACCTGCCGAAGACCGGGTCGTTGGCCAGCGCCTCGGCGGAGTCGATGTTCTCCGTGGCGGCACCCTCGTGGGCCAGCAGCACCACCACGTCGGCCTCACCGTTGGCGGGGTTGCCGTCCTTGAGCTGACCGGCGACGAGGTTGGCCTCGGCGACCGGGTCGCGGAAGGTGATGCCGACGATGCCGTCCGGGCTGACCAGCGAGCCGGTCTGCTCGGTGACCACACCGACGAAGCCGACCCGGACCCCACCGATGCTGCTGACGGAGTACGCCGGCAGCGCCCGGGTGTCGTCCCGGTACACGTTGGCACCCAGCAGCGGGAAGTCCGCCCGCTCGGTGACCCGACCGGTCAGGTCGGTCATGCCCTTGTCGAACTCGTGGTTACCGACCGCCGAGGCGGTCAGACCGGCCGCGTTCAACGCGTCGATGGTCGGGTTGTCGTCGTCGATCGCCGAGATGAAGGTGGAGGCGCCGATGTTGTCGCCCGCCGACACGAAGGCGGTGTTCGGGTTCTGCGCCCGCAACTGGTTCACCAGACCGGCGAGTTGAGCCGCCCCACCGGCCGGCTGACCGCCCACGGTGGCCGGGGACTCCAGCCGGCCATGGAAGTCGTTGATGCTCAGCAGTTGCAGGTCGACCGGGTTGGCCCCGGTGTTGATCCCGACGACCAGCGGGTTGTGGTCGCTGGCCCGGAAGGGGTCCGGTGCGTAGAAGGCGGCCAGCCCGTCGTACTGGAAGGCGTACGACTCGACAGCGTTGATCTGCCACACGTCCACCCCGGTGACCCGGTCGGCCAGCGACGGCGAGGCCAGCGCGTGGTCCAGGGAGCCGGACTCACCGTTGAAGACATAGCTGGTCTTCCCGGTGTTGTTCAGGTTGCGGTAGTCCCGGCCGTAGAGGACCTGCATCGGGTCCTCCTGGGTGTACGCGTTGAAGTCACCCAGCAGCAGTACGTTGTCGGTGCCGCTGTCGGTCTTGACCTGGTCCACGAAGGTGGCCAGCGCGGTGGCCTGGCGGACCCGGTCACCGTTCCAGCCGCCCTGACCGTCACCGGTGTCGGCGTTGTCGCCGGCCCCGGCACCACTCTTGGACTTGAAGTGGTTGGCCACCACCACGAAGTCCAGCGGACCGGCCGTGAAGGTCTGCGCGATCGGCTCGCGGGCGTTGAACCAGACACTCTCGTCGTTCACCGACCGCGAGGCCCCCTTGGGCTGCGCCTTGGCCGGCTTGAAGATGATCGCCGTGGTGATGAAGTCCTGCTGGGCGGCGCCCGGCAGTTCCGCCGGAGTGCGAACGTAGTCCCAGGTGCCCGCACCGTCCGCGGTGTTCAGGGCGGCGACCAGGCGCTTGAGGGCGCGCTGGGGGTCCGAGGCGCTGAACCGGACCGAGTTCTCGATCTCCTCCAGGGCGACCACGTCGGCGTCCAGGGCGCTGATCGCCGAGACGATCTTCGCTTCCTGCTTGACCAGGGCGGCCTCGTTGGCTGCGCCTCGGGCGTCCCCACCGAAGTGCACGAAGTAGTTCAACACGTTGAAGCTGGCCACCCGCAGGTCGCCACCGACGTTGACCGGGGCGGTCGTACGCGGGTTGGTGACCTTGAAGGTGGTCCGGTCGGCCGGGCGGGTGTCCGCGTCGACCGGGCGGGTGGGCTGCAGACGCCACTCGTTGAAGGCGTACGACAGCACCGAGGGCCCGAAGGCCTCGACCGAGTCGCCGACCCGCAGCGGGCTGTCCATGGACACGTACGGCGGCAGCAGACCGGCGGTGGACAGGTTGGTGGTCCGGCCGTCGTCCAGCAGGACCCGGCGGGCCTTGTTGTCCGCGGCGATCTGTTGGGCCTGCGCCGAGCCGGGGCGGGCCACATCGGTCGGGGTCAGCGCCGGCTTGTCACCGGCCGCGAGGGCCACCTCGCCGTAGCGGTTGGTGTTGTAGACCTCGGAGACGGCGTACGCGCCGACCGGGGCGACCAGCATCGACTCGACCGACTCGCGGGCGTCGTCGGTCAGCGGAAGCTCCACCGGGACCGGCGCGGGCAGCGGAGCACCCTGCTCGCACACCTGCACGTCGCCACGGGCCGCGATGGTGAGCTGGGTGAGCCCGTTGAACTCGCTGGCCGTACCCCGGACCCGGACCCGGTCGCCGATGGTGACCGTCGGGTGGTTGGCGGTGTTGGTGGTCAGGTAGACGAAGATGCCATCCGAGGCGGTGCCGGCGGCGACCGGACGCTCCCCACCGCTGCCGGCCGTCTGCACGTACACCCCGTTGTAGCCACCGGTGCGGTGGTCGGCGGTGACGACACCCTCGACGGTGACCCGGGTACCGGCCACCGGAGTGGTCGCGCCGGCCCCCTGAACCTGGGCGATGGTGTGGTCGACCGCGATGTCACAGCCGGTCGGCGGGTCTTCCGGACCCGGGCCGCTGGCGGTGTTGCGGACGCCGAAGCTGTTGGGCGCCGGTGCCTTCCAGACTCCGTCGATCTTCTGGAGGGAGTGTCCGACCGGGGTGCTGCTGGACTGCTTGACCCCGATGTCACTGCCGGCCATGCCGTTGGCCGGTCCGCCGACCGCCGTGAAGGTGCCGCCGTAGGTGATGAACTCGGTTACCGAGTTGCTCGGCGAGACCAGCGCGACACCGTCGGGGTCACCGTTCTGGATGCCGTTGACCGGGTACCCGGCGACGACCACACCGGACTCCGGCACCGTCCCGGTCAGTGTCCGGGTGTGGTACGCCGTACCGTTTCCGCCGTTGTAGAGGACGATCTGCCAGCCGGTCAGGTCGAAGCCGGCCGGCGCCTCGATCTCGATCGCCTCGTCGATATCGGTGCCGGCGTTGTCGTAGTGGATCTCGCTGAGGAACGGTGTGGCTGAGGCGGGCGCGGCGAAAGCGGTGGTACCGCTGCCCAGTAAGAGCGCAGTGGCGGTGACCAGTACGCCCGGAATCGTGAGTTGCCGCCTGCTTTTTCGTAGCTGCATCTGCTGGGCCTCCGCAGGGCCTCCGAGGGTGTTAGACCGGTGGAGGATAAGCGGCGCAGATGGCCGTGCGGGAGCCACCAGATGTACCTAATCCGGAAACATGATGGCGGTCGAGGCGGCACTGGCCTGCGTGATCGCTCTCGATGAGCGGAATGTGGACGACCGATCCCGCCCGGTGGCTCAGCTGCCCCGGGCTACCGGCCCGATCAGTTGCCGCTCCGTGCCGGTCATGCTGAGCATCACCCACTGCACCTTGCCCTTGGTGATCAGACCGACCATCTCCGGGTGGAGCTGGGTGAACCAGCTCTGCACGCTGACCAGGCCCAGGGCGTTCGCCGCCGTGGCGGCCTCCGGGGCGGTGAGCCGCTGGAGCACGACGATGTCGCTGCGGACCAGCACCTCGACATCCCAGCCGGCCAGGTCGTCGCGGACCACCAGGGTCGCCCGCCAGGGTGCGCTCAGGTTGGTGTCCGGCCCGGTCACCGGACCGGTATCGATCACGACGAGCTGGGGTTGGGTCGGGGTCGCCGGCAGGGGTGGGGGCACCCCCGGCGGCAGGAAGGAGGCGATCTCCCGGCCGATGACGCAGCGGCGCAGGAAGGCGTCCCACTCCTGTTCCCTGGCGGTCTGGATGAACAGCCGGGCACCCAGGGCCAGGGCGCGGAAGCTGAGCAGTTCCGCGACGCGTACCCCGCCGGTCAGCATCAACCGGGTCGGCTCGGCCCGGAACAGCCGGAGGCCGACCGGTTCCTGCTGGCGATTACGGCCCACCACCAGCCCGCCGCCCCCGGCGACCAGGCTGAGCCCGGCCACGGTGGGCCCGTCGGCTAGGTGCAGGCCGATCCGGCTGCCCGGGAAAGCGACAGTGTTCACCGCAGGAAGCCTCCGAACGGCAGGGTGGCGGTGACGCCATGGGCGTGTTCGCCGTCGAGTCGTTGCAGGCGACCACCCTGACCCCGGATCGCCTCGTGCAGGGCGGTGTCGGCGGCGGTCAGGGCGGTGACGTCCGTACCGATCAATCGGAAGGCCACCTCGACCACGGCGTTGTCGGCACCCTGGCGACCGGTCTCCCGGGCCACCGCGATCGACACCACGGCAGCCGCCGCCGGCAGCCCACGCAGCAGCGGATCCACCTCCCAGTGCCGGTCCGGCCAGTCCACCAGTCGGTGGCAACTCTGCGGGGTGCCCTCCGCCGACCAGCTGCGCCAACTCTCCCGGGCCAGCGGACGGTCCCCCGCCACCGGCTCACCGGTGAGATGGGTCAGGTTGGCGACGGCCGCCAGCACCTCGTCGCGGTTGAGCAGGCGGGCGGTCACCCGGTCCTGCCGAAGCTGGCGTCGGGTCCGGCGGATCGCCGCGGTCAGCGCCGGACGCAGGTCACGGTCGGCGTGAAAATCCGGGGTACGCGGAGCCTGGAGCACCACCCACGCTTGCCGACTGGCCGGCACCGCCCCCTCGGTCAGCTCCCGGTAGGCCCGTTCCACCGCCGCCGCGCGGACCCGAGGGGCCGGGGTGACCTGGATCAGCACCTGCACCGTCACCGGTGGGGCCTGGGGATCGGACGCCGGAAGCAGAGCCATCGGCGACGGCAGGGCCTGCGGACTGCCCACGAGCAGGGCACCCTCGGTCGGATCCACCTCCAGTACGGCACTGAGCCCACCCCGGTGGGTCAGCAGCACCGCGGGCTGGTCGTCGATCTCGACCCGCTCCAGCTCCACGCTGTCCTCAAGATGGGTCAGCAACTGCCATCGGGGGTCCGGCCCGGTGGCGGCCAACTGTCGGCGTCGGCCCCGATAACTCCACCCGACCGCCAACCACTGGTAGAGCCACCGGCCCCGGTGGCGCAGCAGGGTCGGGGAGAGCAGCAGCAACACTGCGGCGGTCACCCCGACGGCCAGGGGGACGCCCTGGCTGGCCGCGGCCAGCACGGCGGCCGCGCCGGCCTGCCAGGCCACCAACTGGGCCACATGGATGCCGGCGATGCGCAAGGGTCGCCGGTACGGGCGTACCACCGGGGTGGCGACTGCGGCGGCCTGGGCGCTGCCGACCGCCTCGGCCAGCGGCGCAGCGCCGGCCGTGGGCCGGGCGGCGGATGCGGCCGGTGCCGCCGCGGTCGCCTGCGCCGCAGCCTGCGCTGTCGCCGTGGCCTGGGCGGCGACGGCGGCCCGGCTGCTGTGCACCGTGCCGACCGGGGCCCGCCCCTGCCCCCGCTGGGGGGCCCAGGCCTGTCCCGCTGCGGTCCCACCGATCGTGGGGGCGGGTGGAACGTCCTGCTGCCCCGGGGCCGCCCGCTGTGGTGGCGGTGCTCCGACGCCCGGGTGCTGCTGCCAGCCCGGTTCGCCCGGCCGTGCCGCGCCCGGATGTGTCACCGCGCGCCCCTCCCTGACCGGCCCGGCATGATCAACGCCCGATCGCGGCGCGCACGTCGGCAACGGTCACCGTACGCAGTTCATCGAGACTGGGGCGCTGGCCGGACTGCCGCAGCCGCTGCGCCTGCGCCTTGCGGACACCTTCGAACAGTTTGCGGGCCTCCCGCGCGTTGCCGAAGTTCTGATCCCGCTCGATCGTGCCGAAGTGCTCCCGCAGCAGGTCGGAGACCCCCTCGGCGAGCAGGTACTCGTCCCCGCCGGCCATCCGTTCCACGATGACGACCAGCTGCTCCGGGGCGTAGTTGCCGAACTCGATGGTCTTGGCGAAGCGGGAGGCCAGACCGGGGTTGGCGTCCAGGAACTGGAGCATCTCCCCGGTGTAACCGGCGGCGATCACCGCTATCTCGTCGCGGTGATCCTCCATCAGCTTGACCAGGGTGTCGATGGCCTCCTGCCCGAAGTCACCCCCGCTGCCGGAGGACCGGGACAGGGTGTACGCCTCGTCGATGAACAGCACACCCCCGCGCGCCATCTCGAAGGCGGCGGCGGTCTTCTCGGCGGTGTGGCCGATGTACTGACCGACCAGATCACGGCGGGAGACCTCACGGAAGGCGCCACCGGGCAGGGCGCCCAGCCCGGCTAGCAGGTCACCGTAGATGCGGGCCACAGTGGTCTTACCGGTACCGGGGGCGCCCGCGAAGATGAGGTGATGGCTGACCGCACCGACCGGCAGCCCGGCGCTGCGTCGCCACTCGTTGACCTGGATCTCGTCGATGAGGGCCCGGACCTCCTCCTTCACCGACTCCAGGCCGACCATCTGCTCCAACTCGGCCAGCAGCTTGTCCACTCGGGCGGTGTCCTGGGGGGCGGCCACCCGGGCGGCGTCCGCGCCGTAGGCCGCCTTCCGGTTCGCCGTACCCTCCACGATGGTCGGGGTCGCCCCCTCGGCGATCTCGATCGCGGGCTGGGCGTTGTTCTCGGTGCTGCACTCCTCGACCGTGCCGTGGCAGCCCCGGGCGAAGGAGATCGCCGGGCCTCGGGTGTCCCTGATCCGGCAGCGCCGCAGCACGGGGGCGCTCTGGTGCACCACCGCCACCCCGGCATGACCGGTCTGGGAGATGTCGCAGGCCTCGATGGTCGGACGGCCGTACTGGTAGACGTAGATGCCCCGGTTGCCGCAGCGGGTCACCGTGCTGGTGCTGATCGTCGGGGCCGCCCCGATGCGCACGATGATGCCGTCCTCGCTGAGGTCGGTGAACTCGCACCCCTCCACGGTGCCGTCGGAGTCCTCGACGACCAGGCCGTACCGTCCGCCGGTGACCCGGCAACGGGTCAGGGTGAACTCCGAGCGGCCACCCAACTGGATCGCCGCGCCGAAGCCGGCGCTCAGCTCACAGCCGGTCATGGTCAGGTTGGCCCGGTCGCCCACCACCCCGGGTGCGTCACCGGCCTTGAGGACGAGGTCGCGCAGCTCCAACCGACCGGAGTTGCAGGACACCGTCGGGTAGGTGCCGGAGGAGGCGTCGATGGTGACCGTTCCCGCGCCCTGGGCGGCGACGACGGTGACCGCCCGGTCGTTGACGAACAGCGCCTCGTAGTAGGTGCCGGGGCTGACCGAGACGACCGTGTCGTCACTGGCCACCGCCAGAGCCTCCCCGATGGACGGGTAGGCGCCGGGCTGATCCGGGGAGACGAGAAGGGTGCGCGTCATGACTCCGGCTTCGTACGACGGTGAGGGGCTTGGCCGACGATATCCCAGGCGGGCTATGTCTCGGAGTCCCGTACCGGGTCACCGGGTGACGGTGAGTCCGCTCGATAGGCTGCCCTGGGTGGACCCGGCCCGCTGGTGGTGCCGGGGTCCCGGTCTACCGGGGGAGGACGGATGACCCAGCTGCGGATGCTTCCGCTGGTGGCGGGTGCCCTGCTGGTCGATGGGACCGTCCACACGCACACCTCCGTACGGGGTGATGTCGCCCCACGTCTGCACCCGGTGGTCCGGCGGTTCCTGCACGAGCTGCCGGTCGGGCAGCGGGAGCGGTTCACCGGCTGGTGCGCGGAGCCGGTGCTGATCTCCGACCGGTTGTACGCCGCCGAGGCCGACGGTCCGCCCCTGAACTCCACCCGGGCCCGCTCCCTGCTGTGGGGGGCCAAGGTGCACCTGACCCGGGTACGGGAGGAGGGCGACCCGCGTCATGGCCAGACTCAGCCACCCTGCCGGTCGTGTGCGGCCCTGTTGGACTGGTTCGGTATGGAGGCGTTGACATGACCGAGCGCTTTCCACCCCCGGTGGCCGAGCTGCTGGCCACCGCAGGCTGGTCACCCCAGGTGCGGGACGAGAACCGGGCCCGGGAGTGGGCGGTACGCCTAGCCGCCGACGCCACCCCGGACGGGCGCCAGCACGTCATGACGACCGCCGCCGTGCAGGCGTACGCCGAGTTCGGGGGACTGCGGCTCCGCCCATCGGGCGACGGGGAGCAGGTCGCCCCCAGTGAGATCCACCTAGATCCCTTCCGGGTACGACACTCCGTGGCCACCCTGGCGGAGTTGGCCACCGTCATCGGGGTGCCCCTCAGTCCCCTCGGTGAGGAGGGTGACGGCACCGGCATCCTGGCCATCGACGAGCAGGGCCGGGTGTTCGTCCTGGACCACACCGGCGACTGGTACCTGGGGGCGAGCCTCGACGAGGCGCTCGGCACCCTGCTGCTCGGCCGCCGGCCCGCCCGGGTGCGCGAGGACGGCACCTGGTGACCACCCCGTTACCGCCGACCGGCTGGCAACCGAGCACCAGCACGGAACACGCGCTGCTGGCGGCGGTCGAGAACGACGACACCGTGGCCTTCCTGACCGCCCTCGCCACCGGAGCGCTGCTGGTGCCGGTGCCGCCCTCGGCGACCCCCGCCGAGCCGGTGGCCTGGCCTACCGGCCACCACGAGGGGGTCACCCATGTGATGGCCTACACCTCTCCGGGGGCCATCGCCGCCGGGCTGCCCGGTCAGGACGTCAGCTACCGGGTGTCGGTGCTGACCGACCTGGCCGTCGACTGGCCGGACGAGGCCTGGGTGCTGGCCGTGAACGCCGGGCTGCCCATCGGGGTACGACTGACCGCGGAGGAACTGGCCACTCTCACCGCCGCCTCGGTGGAGGTGGAGAAGCCGCTCCGCGACGCGATCCAACGGCAGGACCCGGACGCCCTGATGTCCGCCCTGCTGCGTACCGAACTGGTGCTTCCGCTGCGACCGGGCGGCCCGGCGACCCGTGACCTCGGCGACCCGGAGTTCCCCTGGTGGGTGCTGCCGGACGAGCAGGGGCGGCCCAGCGTGCCGGTGTTCACCTCGGAGGCCCGGCTGCGCCAGGCCCTCGGAGATCACGAGCTGGTGGTGGTCAGCAGCCTCCAGGTCACCGAACACTGGCCGGACCCCTCCTGGCAGTTGTCCCTCAACCCGGAGACACCCTTGGCCGCGGCGCTGCCCGGCGAAGCGGTGTTGGCCCTGCGCGACTGGTTCGGCGAACTGCGGGTCGTACTCGACGGTGCCGCCGAGCAGGAGCGCGGCCGACGGGTCAGCGCGGTCTACGCCGACCCGTCGACAGTGGGGGTACCGGTGTCGCCGCCCGCCACCCAGCCGATGGTCGAGGAGGAGGACGAGGGGCCCGCTGTGGACGTCCCGCTGCGGCTGCAACTGGTCATCGCCCACCGCTACCTGCCGTCCTACCTGGACGACGGGTACGACCGGGCGGCCGGTCTGGTGCACACCTGGCACGGGCCCGGACGGGACACCCCGCTGCGGCTCTACCGGCGGCTGGGCCTGCTCGGCGCGGGCTCACCCTTCGAGGAGTCCGACGCGTGGGTGGCGGTGCTGCGCTGGACACCCGGCGAGGACACGCCCCCGGAGTGGGGTCAGGGCTCGCCACGGATGGAGTCGTTGGTCGTCCCGGACGGCACCGAACTGCGCTGCCTGCACCAGGACGGCCGGGACGAGTTCCTGGCCCGCTTCGACGCCACCGCCCGCCGCTGGACCCCCGCCTGACCGATCCGGCGACGATCCCCGACCGCTGGTCAGCGCCGTCGGCCGGGTCTCGGTGAGCGCGGTCGGCCGGCGAACCAGGTACGGGCCGGCGGGCTCTTGATCAGAGCCAGGGCCACCCCGGCCAGCCCGCCCACCACCAGGGGGGTGACCATCGTCGGCGCGAAGCTCAGCTTGCCCTGCACCAGCAGCACCACGAGGACGACGACGAACAGCCCGAAGGTGAAACCGGCCGGCACGGCCAGCCCCTGGGCGCTGTCGCCGGTCCAGGCCATCAGGATCCCCAGCGCGCCGAGCATCACCACCAGCAGGGCGATCGCCAGCACCCCCGCCCCGATACCCACCACCAGTGCCCGACCCAGCCCGTCACCCTCGGCTCCCAGCATGGCCCGGAAGAAGGCGATACCGGCGATCAGCCAGGTCACGATGGAGGGCAGCATCAGCAGGACCGCCAGGGTGACGACGAAGGGCCGTCGGGCGGACGGCTTCCCCGCAGCGGGTGCGGGCTGGCCACCCGGAGCACCCGGAGCGGGCATCGGGTGCCCGCCGGGAGTCGGTTGTCGGCCGGGCAACTGGGGTGCGCCGGGCAGGTGATGCCCGTCCGGTGTCTGGTAGGGGTCGGAGGGTGGGGGCGGAAACCCGCCGGTAGGGGTGGCCGACATCGGTGACCTCCTGAGGTCGGGTCGCTCAGCCGGGCGGCCGCCGCCAGACCTCGTCCGGGGCCTGCCCAGGCTGATCCGGGCCGTCCCAAGGCCCGGCACCGGCTCCCACAGCGCCCACCGGGGCGGGTGGAGCCTCGTCGACGAGTTCGGCATTGCGTCGCCGGGTGCGCAGCATCCAGACCGTGGCGACGGTCCCGCCGACGAGCAGGACGAGTACGGCGATGATGGCGGCCCAGACGAGGATCAGCACGTCGTCATCGCGCTCCCGGGGATTGGCCAGGGCCGGGTCGAGGGGTGCGGCCGGCGGAGCACTGGCCCGAGGGCTGGCCCGCCCGTCCGGCTCACCGGTCAGGGCGGTCCGCAGGTCGAGCACCCCCCACCCGTAGTCGAGGTCCCGACCGGGGGCCCCGGCGTCGCGGGTGGTCTCCAGCAGCCGCGAGAACAACTCGTACGCGTTCAGGTCCGGGTACTTGGCCTTGACCAGGGCCATCGCGCCGGAGACGAGCGCGGCGCTGCTGCTGCTGCCGAGCGAGGTGACGTACCTGTTCCCCGGGGCGGCCTGGACGATGTCCTCGCCCGGGGCGGCGATGTTCACCTCTTCGGCCGGCAGGGCCGCCTTCTTGCTGATGACACCGTTGCGGTCGGTCCCGTTGACGGCGATCGTGGCCGGGTGGCGAGCCGGGTTGCTGATGATGATGTCTTCGCGGTTGCCCACGGCGGCGACCACGACGATGTTGCGTTGGTAGGCCCGGGCGACCGCGCGATCCAGTTCCTCGTTGAAGCTGCTGCCGAGGGAGACGTTGATGATGTCCGCGCCGTTGTCGATCGCCCAGTTGATCCCGGCGGCGACCGCCGTGGGGGCGATCAGCGGGCTCTTCTCGCTCTTGATGGTCACCGGCAGGATCTTGGCCTTCGGTGCGACCCCGAGCACCCCGTCGGCATTGCCCGGCCCGTGTCCGTGCCCGGCGATCAGCGAGGCCATTCCGGTGCCGTGGCCCACCCGGTCGACCCCACCCTTGGTGCCCTCCTCGTAAAGGTCCGCGCCGGGCAGGACGTTGTCCTTTAGATCCCGGTGTTTGGCGTCCACCCCGGTGTCCACCACGGCCACGACGACACCCTCACCCTGGCTGATCTTGTGCAGCTCGGGGAGTTCCAGGGCCTTGACATGCCACGAGTCGTCCCTGGTGGAATCCGCCAGGGACGGTGCCGCGGGCAGGGCCAGCGCCGCCAGGACGCCGGCGGTGCTGAGCGCCAGGACGGCAGCCGGTCGGGTGAGGACACGCATGCCCGTCCACCTTCCTCTGTGGTTCGTTACGGAGACGGCCGAAAACGGGCGTTCACCGCATGGTACGGGCCAGCCACCGGTGCTGCGGTGAGCTGGCCCGTCCGTGTTCAACTCTGACCCAGCGCCCTGCCCTGCTCCCTGGGGCGGTGCTCCGCCGGCGCCTCGACGACCCCGACGGCGGAGGACTCGGTGGCCCACAGTTCGTCGTCGCCGTCGCCGTACTCCCAGGTGTCCTGATCCTGGTCCCGCTGGGCGTCCTTGCGCGGGCCCGGCAGGACCGGCCCACCCCGTCGGCCGCCGAGCGAGGGGGCCGGACCGGTGGTCGGTGCCGGACGTGCGGCACCGGCGCGACCGTTCAGATCGGGCCTACCGGCGCCGCCCGGCACCCCCGGGCCGCCGGTCGCCCGGACGCCGGGCGGGGTGGCGGGGTGACCACCGAGGGGAGCACCCGGCCGGGAGGGGGTGCCCGGGGCCGACCCGCGCTGCCCACCCAGGCTGGGGGGCGGCGAGGCGGGACGTCCGGGCGTGCCGCCCCGCTGACCGGGAGGTGCCGTGGAGCCCGGCAGGCGCGGGCTGGAGGGCGGTGGGGTGGTCGACGGGGCCGGTCGGAGTGGACCGGCACCGGGGCGCCCGGGGACACCGGTGTTGCCCGGCAGGGTCGGGCGGTTCGGCGCGGGCCCACGTCGGCCGTTGCCCGGCGCACCGGAGCCGTTGCCCGGGCCGCCCGCACCCGGCAGGGTCGGCCGGTTCGGCGCGGGACCCCGGCCACCGCCCGGCGCGGGCGGGCCACCGGAGCCCGGCAGGGTGGTCCGGGGGGCGTTCGGTCGGGTGCCCGGCGGCGTTACCGGCCCGGTGTTGCCCGGCGGCAGCATCGGCGACACCGGTGGGCCGCCCGGCACGGGTGCGTTCGGGGTGGCCGTGACCGGCGGCGGGGTGGGTGCCGGCCCCGGTGGGGGCACCGTGGTGGTGCCACCGGAGAGGTTGACCCCCTCGGGCGGGGTCGGGGGGGCGTTGGTCTCCGGTGTCGGGACGCTCATCTCCGGCTCGCCGGGCCGCCCCGGCCGGGGCGGCAGTTCCGGCTGGTTCGGCACCTCCCGGACCAGGCCGGTGACCTTCGGAGGTGGCCCGGAGCCGGGCCGGGTGGGGGCGGCCGGTCGCCCCGGTCCGCCGCCGGGACGTCCCGGTCCGCCCGGCAGGTTCTTGCCGTCGAAGAGGGCCGCCTCGGTCGGGCCCTTGAACTTGCCGCCGCGCGAGATGTTCGAGATGTACACGTCGATGTACATGTCGGCCAGGGGCTTGGTGATGTTCTTGGCGCGCTGGTGAAACTCCTTCTGGACCTCTTCGTACGTCTTGTGCTTGTCGCCGAGGATGTCGCCGAAGGTAATCTCCGACTTGTCCTTCTCAAAGATCTGCTGCTGGCGCTTCTGCTCGTTCGTGTACTCCTGCCACAGTTGGGTCATCTCCCGCTGGGCTGACGAGATCTTGCTGGCCAACTGCTCCAGACCGATGGCGTTGTTGCTGGCCACGTTCTTCCACTCGTCCAGTGAGTGCAGGGTCGCACCCACCTTCGACATGAAGACCCGAGCGGCCGGCGACTGCCACTTCTTGTCCAGGGCATTGGCGTGCCGCTGGAGGTTGTCCCGGGTGGACTCCAGCAGGCTCGCCGTCCGCCGCCACATCTCGGCGAGCGCGGTGGTGCGTTCGTCGCTCTCCTTGCGGACGTACTCCCACATCTGCTCGATGTTGACGCCGTCCCACTTGGTGGGCTCGTACGGCGACGCCTGGTCGGACCGTTCGGCCGCGTAGTCGTCCCGCATCCCCCCGTACGCCGGGTAGCTGATCGGCGTGTAGCCGTAGTAGTCGTCGCTCATTCCCGCTCCTCAGGTCCCCCGCAGCACCTGGCAGTAGTCATCGCAGGCTCGACTGGTCCAGACGGAATTCGTCACCGTACATGCGCTGGTCCTCGCCCGGGATCTCGTAGGCCCCCGGACCGTCACCCACGGTCTCCGAGGCGGTCCACGCGGGCGCCTTCTCCCGGGTGTCCTCCGTCGGGCAGGAGTCCATCCCGTGGTACGGGCCGACCGGCTCCGGGTTCCTCGCCTGCTCGGGTACGACCTCCGCGGGGTCGCCCTCCTGCTGCCACTTGCCGCTGAGGGTGTTCTGGCCGTCCACCGCGTTGAAGGCGTTGTAGACGTCGTCGTTGGTGGCCTCGGCCAGCGCGTCACCCAGCAGGTACTCAGCGGAGATGGAGGTGGCCGCCGCGCTCAGCGCGGTCAGACCCTTGATCACATCGCCGATCAGGTGCGACACGGCCATCCGGCTCTCGTCGTGCCGACCCCGGAAGAAGGCGGCCTCTTTCAGCCCCCCGCTGCCGAAGGGTGCCTGCACGGTGAGCATCGGGCTAAGGCCCCGCTCGAAGCTGGGCTGGAAGTTGTTCTCCAGCTCCTTGCGGATGGCCGTGGCGAAGTCCTGCAACTGGTTGACGTCGACGTCGATGGTTTCGTTGACGAGCCACTCGCCGCTCATGGTCCCTCCCCCGTTGGCTCACACGGTGCTGGCGCGCCTGCCCGATCTCCGCTCTCGGATCGACGCAGCCGCACACCGCAGGTCCACTTTGGCTGACGGTAGTCCGGTCCGGCAACCCCGTGGGTCCCCTACCCACGAGGTGGAAGATTCACCAACTGCACCAGTCGGGTGCCGCCCCGTCGGGAGACCAGCCAGCCCCGACCCGGCGGCAGGGGTCCGGGTCGCACCGTGCCGAGCAGCACCCCCTCGTCCCGGTTGCCGGACATCACGATGCCGGGGGTGCTGATCTCCCGCAACCGCATCAGCACCGGCTCGTAGAGCGCCCGGCTGGCCCCACCGGTGCGGCGGGCGACGATCAGGTGCAGACCGATGTCCCGGGCCTGGGGCAGGAACTCCAGCAGGGGGGTCAGCGGGTTGCTGCCCGCGCCGGCGACCAGGTCGTAGTCGTCGACCAGGACGTACAGGTCCGGCCCCTTCCACCAGTCCCGGGCCCGCAGCCGCTCGGCGTTGATGTCCGCCGGTGGCAGCCGGTCCCGCATGACGGCGGCGACCTCGGCCACGATGCTCTCGGTGATCTGCGCCGTCGAGCCGTACCCGATCAGGTGCGGGGTCTCGATGTCGCCCAGCAGGCTGCGCCGGTAGTCGACGATGACCAGCCGGGCCTCGGTCAGATCCCGGGTGTCGACGATGGTCTGCGCCAGCGACCGCAGGAAGGTGCTCTTACCGGACTCGCCGTCGCCGAAGAGGATGAAGTGCGGATCGGTGGCGAAGTCCAGGTGCACCGGGGAAAGGTCGACCTCGGCGATGCCGATCGGGATCCCGGGCTGCCCGGTGTTCGGCAGGCTGCCGTACGGGACCTCCGGCGGGAGCAGCCGGATCGGTGGGGCACCCGGCCCCTGCCAGGCGGCGGCCAGGTCGGTGGCCAGCTTGCGGGCCCCCTCGGGGAGGGTCTCCGACTCCTGGGCACCGTCGATGCGCGGCAGGGCCGCCAGGAACTGCTGCCCGTCCGGGGTGATGCCGCGACCGGGTGCCTTCTCCGGCACGTTCATCGCCGCCCGGCGGTCCAGGTTGGAGTCGCTGGCGTCGGCCAGCCACAACTCGATCCGGGTACCGAAGACGTCCCGGACGGCCGGCCGCAGGTCCATCCAGCGGCCGGCGGTGACGATCAGGTGGATGCCGAAGGAGAGGCCCCGGTTGGCGATGTCGTTGATGGTCGGTTCCAGGTCCTCGAACTCCGAGCGCAGGGTCCCCCAGCCGTCGATGACCAGGAACACGTCGCCGAAGGGGTCGTCGCCGTGCTGGCCGTGCCGGCGGGCCCGCCGGTACTCGGCCATCGAGTCGACACCCCGCTCGGCGAACCGCCGCTCCCGCTCACCCATCAACAGCTGCAACTCGGCGACCGTACGTCGGACCAGGCCCGCGTCCAGCCGGGTAGCCACCGAACCGACATGCGGCAGGTCCCGCAGCGAGGACAGGGCGCTGCTGCCCAGGTCCAGGCAGTACACCTGGGTCTCCCGGGGGGTGTGGGTCAGCGCCAGGGAGGTGACGATCGTCCGCAGCAGGGTGCTCTTGCCGCTCTGCGGCCCCCCGACGATCACGGCGTGACCGGCCGCCCCGGCCAGGTCGAACCAGAGCACGTCCCGGCGCTGCTCGAAGGGCTTGTCGACGATGCCGACGGCCACCTGCAACTCGCCCAGCAGACCGGCGTGCGCCACGGTCACCCCACGGGCCGGGTCGGCCGTCAGCGGCGGCAGCAACTGGTCCAGGGTCGGTGGCTCGGCCAGCGGCGGAAGCCACACCTGGTGGGCCGGCTTGCCCCGGCCGGTGAGTCGCCCGACCAGGATGTCCAGCACACTCTCGCCGACCCCGTCGACCGGCTCCGGAGCCTCCTCCTCCTTGGGGGTACGGGTCACCGGGGGCGCCACGTAGCCGGTGGTGTACTCGCGTACCCGGTCCTCGCCGTCACCGGCCGCGACCGCCGCGGCGGTCTTGCTGCGGTAGGTGCCGGAGACGTACGCGGCCTTGAACCGGACCAGCGGTTCGGTGCCGAAACGCAGGTACCCGTGCCCGGGAGAGCGGGGCAACTCGTAGGCGTCCGTCGCGCCGAGCACCACCCGTGACTCCATCGCCGAGAAGGTCCGCAGACCGATCCGGTACGACAGGTGGGTGTCCAGCCCGCGCAGCCGCCCCTCCTCCAGTCGCTGCGAGGCCAGCAGCAGGTGTACGCCGAGAGACCGACCCACCCGACCGATCTGCACGAACATGTCGATGAAGTCGGGTTTCGCGGTGAGCAGCTCGGAGAACTCGTCACAGATGATCAGCAGGCTGGGCAGCGGCGACAGCGGAGCGCCCGCCGCCCGGGCCTTCTCGTAGTCGCGCTGGGAGGCGTAGTTGCCGGCCGAGCGCAGCAGTTCCTGGCGGCGGACCAGCTCACCGTTGATGGCGTCGGTCATCCGGTCCACCAGGGGCAACTCGTCGGCCAGGTTGGTGATCACCGCGCTGGTGTGCGGCAGGCCGTCCAGCCGGGTGAAGGTGGCACCACCCTTGAAGTCGACCAGGACGAAGTTGAGGCTTTCCGAGGAGTGGGTCGCGGCCAGGGCCAGCACCAGGGTGCGCAGCAGCTCGGACTTACCGGAACCGGTGGCACCGATGAGCAGCCCGTGCGGGCCCATGCCGTCCTGCGCCGACTCCTTGAGGTCCAGCTCCACCGGGCCGCCGTCGACACCCATGCCGATCGGCACCCGCAGCCGGTCCCGGTTGGGCCGGGGCTGCCAGGCCCGATCGACGTCGAACTCGTACGGGTCACCGATGTCCAGCAGCTCGGTCAGGCCCATCTCGCTGGTCAGCGGGGTGTCGCCACCGCCCCGGGAGGCGGCCGACAGCCGCAGCGGGGCCAACTGCATGGCCAGCGCCTCGATCTCGGCCACCCCGCAGTCGTCCGCCCGGCCGATCTCCGCCGGGCCGTCCACCGTCAGGCTGCGCAGCTGCCGATCCGTGGTCACGTCGAGCACCAGACGGGCCCGGTCGAGCATCCGGGGCGGCGGGGTGGACAGGTCGAGCAGGGTCACCCCCTCCACCCCGCCGTCGGTCATCAGGTGGTCGGAACCGGCGGTGTCACCGCCGTCGATGACCACCAGCACGTGTGGCCCGCCGACCTGGGTCCCTCCGCCGCTGGCGTTGAACCGGGGCCGACTTGCCAGCACGTCGTCGAGCATCGCCTCCAGACCGGTCACCGAGGGGGAGACCAGGCGCAGTTGCCCCAGGGCGTCCGTACGCGCGGGGTGCAGCGCGTGTGGCAGCCACTTCGTCCACTCCCAGTCGTCACGACGTTCCGGGGAGACGCAGATCGCGACGAGCATGTCGTCGGGGGCGTGGAAGGCGGTGGCCTGGGCCAGCACGGCCCGCACCATGCCCCGGGCGGCGTCCGTGTCGCCCCGCAGGTGTACCCGGGCGAAACCGTTCAGGGCCATGGTCACCGGCAGGTCCGGCACCTCGCCGTAGGTGGTGAGGAATCGGCGCAGGGCCAGCGCGCACATCGGCTCCAACTTCTCCAGCGAGGTGGCCGGGGGCGGCACCAGCGGAGTGGCCAGTTCCTGCGGGCCCAGACCGATCCGGACGGTGCCGAAGTCCACATCGCTGCGGCGGCGTTCCCACAGCCGGGGTCCCAGCGGCAGGGACCACAGGGTGTCCGGGTCCGGGTGCCGGTAGAAGGCGGCCTCCCGCTGTCGGCGGATGGTCTTGAGAACCCGTCGGCGCTGCCGGGACAGGTGGGTCATGTACTCCCGGCGCTTCTGCAACATCTCCTGCTTGCTCGGGCCCCCGGAGTTGTTCGTCAACTGGGCCCCGAGCATCCCGATGGCGGAGAGTCCGAACAGGCCGCCGGTGACATACCCCAGGGTGGATCCGCCACGACCGGCGAACATCAGGGCCATCGCGAAGGAACCGGCGAGCATCGGCAGCAGCATCATCATCTGCCCCCACGCCTTGCCGCTGGGTGGGGGTACCTCCGGAGGCGGGTCCAGGAGCACCTCGCCGGAGGGGTACTCCGGTTCCGGCTGTCGGGCGGGTCGTTTGACGACGACCGTGCTCACGTGACAGACCTCCGTTGCCTCTTCTGGGCGTGATGGTCACGCCCGGCACCCCCGTACGCTCGGCCACCGCCGTGAACCGGCACCCGCGTCACCGGCACATGGTAGGTAGCCTTCTCCCGTCATGACAGCAGCGGGCCGATCGATCGAGCCCGCTTCGCGTACCGAAGGGTCTTCAGTGGTCACCCAGGCCGGAACCGGACTCGCGCGTATCGCCGTCGTCGCACCCAGTCGGCGGCTTGATCTAGCCCTGCCCGAGCACCTGCCGCTGGTCGGGCTGCTGCCTGCGGTGCTGCGTCAAGCCGACGAGGAGCCCTCGGACGGCACCGCCCACGGTGGCTGGATGCTGCGTCGCAGTGACGGCAGTGCCATCGACCTGAGCCGTACCCTCGCCGCCCAGAACGTCCGCGACGGCGAGACCCTGCACCTGGTGCCCCGCCGCACCGAGTGGCCGGAGCTGGCGTACGACGATCTGATGGAGGCCGTGGCCGACGGGGCTCGGCGGCGGGGGGTGGCCTGGACCCCGTTCGCCACCCGGCTGACCGGCCTGATCGTGGCCGGGGTGCTGCTGCTGTTCGGCCTGGCCGTGATCGTGACCTCCGAACAACCCGGTTGGCTCGGTGGCGCGGTGGCCCTCGGCGCCGCCGCGCTGCTGCTGATCAGCGGCATCGTGCTGTCCCGGGCGATGGCCGACTCCCTGGCCGGTGCGGTGGTGGCCGCCGCCGGCCTGCCCTACGCCTTCGTCGGCGGGGTGCTGGTGATCGGCACCGGGGAGTCGGTATGGGCCCTGGGGGCACCGCACATCCTGCTCGGCTCGGCCGTGCTGCTGCTGTCCGGTCTGCTCGGCCTGCTCGGGGTGGGGGACGCCACCCGGGTCTTCGTGGCGGCGGTCTTCGTCGGCTTCTGGGGCATGGTCGGTGGACTGCTGGCCCTGGGCTCGATGGACGCCGCACAGGGCAGCGCCGTGGTGGTCAGCGCGGTGGCCCTGCTGCTGCCGGCCATGCCGCTGCTCTCCGTACGGCTGGGCAAGATGCCGATGCCGGCCCTGCCGCGTACCGCCGAGGACCTGCTGCGCGACGAACCGCAACCCAAGCGGGAGGTGATCTACCAGGCCACCGCCCGGGCCGACGAGGTGCTCACCGGCATGATCTTCGGTGCCTTCCTGGTCACCATCGGCTGCCTGGTGGTGCTCACCGCCACCGGGACCACCGCCGCCCTGCTGCTCTCCGCCGTGATCTCGCTGGGCTACCTGCTGCGGGCCCGGCTGGTGCCGACCGTCCGGCACCGGGTCCCGATGCTGGCCGTCGGCCTGGTGGGGCTGGGTCTGCTGCCGCTGGTCGGCGCCGCGGACGCCTCCACGGCCGGTCGGGTGCTGGCCGTGTTGCCGGTGGCCCTGGTGGCCGCCGGGGTCTCCGCCGCCGCCGGGCTCGCCTACAGCCGGCGGGCCCCCTCACCCCGGCTGGCCCGGTTCGGTGACGTCCTGGACATCCTGCTCCAACTCGCCGTGGTGCCGGTGGCCTGCAGCGTGCTGGGCCTGTACGCCTTCATGCGGGCGATCAACGGCTGACCGGCGGCCTCACCAGTCGAGCTCACTGGCCTCGGTCATCTCATCGCCCCGGATCAGGCTGACGATGGCCGAGTCCAGATCCGGCCCGACGAGGAACTCGTCGGCCCAGTGCAGCAGGAAGACCCGTCCCTGGGCATCCATCACCAGCTCGGAGGGGCCGTCCTCGTTGTTGCCGATCGGGTAGACCGGGGTGTCGTACTCCTCGATGAAACCCCGGGCGCCCTCGGTCGTCACCCCACCGCGGGTGGGGTGGAGATAGCTGGTGAAGCCACCGCCGGGCCGGCCGCTGCGGCCGAACTGGGGCAGGGTCAGGCCACCGAACTCGATCAGGGCGGCCCGTGCCGCGGGGGGACACTCCAGGCCGGCCAGATCATCGGCGAACCGGACCATCCAGTGCTCCACCGCCGAGGTGACATCCCGCCCGGGGAACCACCCGGCCGACTCCAGAACGTGGCGTACCTCCGGCGGGAAGCGACCCTCGGCCGCCTGGCGGCGGGTGTACCGCTCGGCGATCAGGTGCTCCGGCAGCGACGGCCACTGGGACACCTCCCCGGTCTGCCGGTCGATGACCGCCCGGGGGTAACCCGTGGCCGGTGGCGGTGCCGGGGGGCCCTCGGTGGCCGCACCCGCCGGCTCGGCCCGCCATGCGACATAGCCCAGGTCGAATTCGTGCAGGAAGACCTCGGGCGGGGGCCCGGGCCGACCGGCGGCGGCCCATTGCCGGGCGATCGCCAGGGCCTGGTCACGACTGATCATCGTTGCGCTCCTCGGGCTGCCGTCCTCGGCGTCGAGGGTCGACGCCGGGTGCGGGAACCGGCGGACTCGACATCGTGCCTATGGTAGGCACCGCGGTCCGGCGATCGTGACCGTGCCGGCGTACGCCAGGGGGAGGGTGCCATGCCGTCGCGGCGGGACCAGGTTCAGTCGTACCAGTTCTTCGTGCAGCGGATGACCTCCGCTCTGGTGGCTCGTGAGCCGGATCCGGAGGCGGCGCCGTTCCGTCGGCTGGGTGGTGCCGGCTTCGCCAGTGTCATGGTGGCGGTGCTCTGCCTGGCCGGGGTCGGGGTGTACGGCCTGCTTCGCCCGGGTGGGGCTACCAAGTGGAAGGACGGCGGCGGGGTCATCCTGGAGAAGGAGACCGGCACCCGGTACCTGTACCGGGAGGGCCGGCTGCACCCCGTGGTCAACTACGCCTCCGCCCTGCTGGCCCTGGAATCGGCCGCGCCGACGGTCTCGGTCTCCCGTAACTCCCTGGTCGGCACCCCCCGAGGTCCCCGCATCGGCATCCCGGACGCGCCGGACGCGCTGCCGGCACCGGGCCGCATCCTGGACGGTGCGTGGACCCTGTGCACCCAGCCCGCCCGGGACCCGGCCGGGGGCGTCGTCGCCACCACCGTGCTGACGGTCGGCCGGGCCCCCAGCGGGGGCCGGGAGCCGGGCGACGCGGCCGTGCTGGTCCGCGACCGCAAGACCAAGCGGCTGCACCTGGTCTGGCGTGACCACCGGTACGAGATCCGCAACGAGAAGGTCGTGCTGGAGGGGCTGGTGATGACCGCCGAACCGGTGGTCGAGGTCGGCGGGGCATGGCTGAACGCCCTGCCCGCCGGTGAGACGATCACCCCCCGGCGGGTGTCCGACCGGGGTGCCTCCTCCACCGCCCTGCCGAACGCCCGGGTCGGTCAGGTCTATGTGGTCAAGAGCCAGAACGACAGCCGCCAGTACTACGTCGTGGAGCGGGAGCGGCTGTTCCCGATCACTCCCGTCCAGGCGGACGTCCTGCTGGCCGACGGCGAGACCCAGGCCGCGTACCAGGACGGGAGCAAGCCCGCCCCGATCGAACTCGCCGCCGGTACGGCCGCCGCCGCCCCCAAGGCCCCCCCGCCCCAGCAGGGGCGACACCGCGCACCGGAGCAGCGCCCGGAGATCGCCCGGCTCAGCGGCAGCGACCCGGCCATCTGTGCGGCGTACCAGCCCGGCCAGGACGAACCGACCGTGCTGCTGGACGCGCAGGTCGAGCCGGTACGCGAACCGGTGCGGACCCGGGAGCAGACCGGCAGCGGAGTCCCGCTGGCCGACCGGGTGGTCATCGAGCCCGGCTACGGGGTACTGGTCAATGCCCTGTCCTCGCCCGATCAGGACAATGGCACCCTGAACCTGGTCACCGACCTGGGCTATCGCTATCCGCTGGCCTCCGAGGGAGTGCCGGCGATGCTCGGCTACTCCGGTGTCCAACCGGTACGCCTGCCGGCGAGCCTGGTGGTGCGGTTGCCCGCCGGACCAGCCCTCGATCCGACCACTGCGAAACAGGCACTTGATCCGGAATGACGGCCAATGCCCATAATGGAGCGGTAGCCGAGTCGCCGGTCTAGCGCGGGCTGGATGCGACCCGTTACCGTTCGAGCGACGATGGTGCGTGAGCGCCGACTTAAAGACCGCCCCCGATGCCCGCGGGGCGATCCCAAACGAGGACGGGGGTGACTTCCGCCATGTCGATGCGTACCGACACCGGCTTGATGCTGAAGACCGAGGGTGACGTCGATGCTGTCGCCGATCGGCTCACCAGCAACCTGAACGGGCTGATGAACCAGCTCGCGCCGCTCTACGACCAGTGGAAGGGTGCTGGTGCGGGTTCGTTCCAGCAGGTTCGTGAGCGGTTCGACCAGGACATGGCCCGGCTGAACGTCGCGCTGCGCGCGATCGCCGAGGCCGTCGGTTCGGCCGGTAAGGACTACGACGTCAGCGACGAGGAGATCCGGGCCGACATGGACACCGCCGGTGCGACCGCCGGCCAGATCACCGCAGCACTGAAGCTCTGACGGGGGAATTCACGATGGAAATCAAGTACAACTTCGCCGGTCTGAACGCGGCGGCCGACAGCTGCAACGGTTCGGTCCGGAACATGACCAGCGAGCTGGAGGGCCTCAAGTCGGGCATCGCCCCGCTGCTGGCCACCTGGGACGGCGACGCCCGCGAGGCGTACTTCCAGCGCCAGCGCGAGTGGGAGTCCGCCGCCAACGACCTGCGTGACCTGCTCACCCGGATCGAGCGGGCGCTGCGCGAGTCGGCCGGCAAGATGCAGGCCCGCGAGGCGGCCAACCGGGCCAAATTCAACGGCTGAGCCGCTACCGCTGCATCCGATGGCCCGGCGATCCGCCGGGCCATCGTCATGTCTGCCCCCGGTGGGTTCGCGGCTGCCGTCAGCCCCGCGAGGTTGAGGAGGGCACCCGGAAGAAGGCCTCCTCGGGCTCGTCGATCTCCGGCCGGGTGGGCGGGGGCGCGGCCGGTCGGGTCGGCCGCCACCGGGTACGCCGCCCGCGCGGCAGCAGACCAGCCAGCACCGCCACCCCGATCGAGATGGTGGCCAGGCCCAGCCCGATCCAGAGGGCCAACTGGCCGAACAAGGCCCAGCGTTCGGCACGGGCCTGGGCCGCGGCGTTCTGCGGCACCTCCGGCAGCGGCGGGGGTGCCACCGGCTTCGCGGTGGTCAGTCGTTCGGTGACCGCACGGTACGGGTTGACCACTCCGCTGCCGTAGCCCTGTGCCGCGTCGCCCCGGGCCGGGTCGGCGGTGGCCAGAATCCGCCGAGTGACCTCCTTGGCCGACAGCCCCGGCTCCGCCGCCCGGATCAGCGCGGCCGTCGCGCTGACCATCGGAGTGGCGAAGCTGGTGCCGTCGTAGGCGGCGTGACCGGTCAACCTGGTCGCCGCCACCACCGCTCCACCCGGGGCCACGATGTCCACGTACGGGCCGATCTGGGACTGCCGGAACCGGGAGCCGGTCTCGTCGATGGCGCCCACCCCGATCACCCCCTCGTAGCTGGCGGGGTAGGGCACCGGATCGGGCCGGGCACCGTCCTGGTGCAGGTTGCCGACGGCGGCGACCAGTACGACATCCTTGTCGACCGCGTACCGGATCGCCCGCTCCACGTCAGGGTCCGGGCGGTAGAGGGTCACCGACATGTTGATCACCTTGGCGCCGTCGTCGACCGCCCGCATGATCGCCTGGCCGAAGACCGCACCGCTGACAGAGGCACCGGCGGTGTCCGCGCTCTCGGTGGCATTGCGCTCGCTGACCCGGATCGGCACGATCGTGGCGTCCGGCGCCAGGCCGTGGAAGCCCACCCCCTCCTGCCGGGTGGCGGCGATGATGCTGGCGACCGCCGTACCGTGCGAGACGCAGTCCACGTCGCCGCCGGGTGCGCCGCGCAGGGCGTCGAATCCGGTGGCCACCCGCCCCGCCAACTGGGGATGACTACTGTCGGTGCCGGAGTCGATCACCGCTACCCGTACCTGGGCACCCGTGCTGAAGGGCCACACCCGCTGCGGGGCCAGCCACCGCTGGTGCCAGGGGGTCTCGGTGTTGACCTCACCGGGGTCGCTCGGATTCTGGCATATCGCCGGATCTGCCTGGGCCGGCGCCGGAGCAGGGACCGCGAGTGCCGTGGTCAGCACCGCCCCCAACAGGGCAAATGTCGCCATAGGACGGCTGCGGGCCATTCGTGCTCACCTCCGGTCGACCGGTGCCGGTGAATCCTAGCCACCGTCGCCCATCCCTGATGTCGCCTACATTCAGTATGGTCGAGTCGTCATGTGGCAGGGGCGCGACGGGGGAGGGACACCGCCATGGACGTACAGGCGCTGCGCGCTCGTGCCGACGAGCTGATGGCCCAGTTCGAGCGGATGCGCTCCGGGGTCGGCGACCTTCAGCAGCAGCTCAAGACGGTGAAGGCGACGGTCACCTCCGACGACGGTCTGGTCACCGTCACCGTCGGGCCGCGCGGTCAGGTGACGAAGGTCGAGTTCGACCCGCGCATCTACCGCCGCCCGAACTCCAAGGAACTGTCCGCCACGGTCACCGAGACCATCCACCGCGCCACCGCAAAGGTGATGGGCGAGGTCGAGCGACTGCTCCAGCCGTACGTGCCGGACAGCCAGTTCCAGGCCTACATCGACCACGACCTGGACGGCATCTTCCGCCAGTTGGACAGTGACCTGCCCGGGGAGGACAAGCGATGACCGAGCTCCGCGAGACTTTCGTCAACCCGGACGGCGCGTTGGAGGGTGCCGCCACCCTGACCACCGCCGGTGCCCACCTGGCCGCTCGCTGGCGGGGTCTCGCCGGCACCATCAACACCCTCAACGGTGCCCGGCCCTGGGGCGACGATGAGCCCGGCAAGGAGTTCAACAAGAGCTACCTGGACGGTGAGCAGCCGGCGCAGAAGGTGCTGGACCTGACTGGCGACATCGTGCCCGTGGTGGAGCAGATGGGCCCGGCGGTCAAGGGCGCCGTGGAGGGCACCGTGGATACCGACGACATGGTCAAGACGCTGTTCGGAGGCGGCGGCAAGTAGCCGTTCATACTTCGCGGTAGACATCGGACAGAGGGGCGCACGGGGTGGCGATACCCAATCCCAAGAACTCGCTGGGCGAGTACGGCTGGGTCTGGGACGCCATCTGCTGGGTCAGCGCCGGTGAGGCGTGGCCCACCGGTGACGAGGACCGGATGCGCGAGCTGGCCGATGCCTGGCAGTCCCTGGCTGACCTGGTGCGGGAGACCCTCTCCGAGGCCGACCCGGCGGTCATGAAGATCCTCCAGAACTGGGGTGGCGGGGCCGGCGAGGCTTTCGGGGCCCTGTGGAACCAGATCGGGGTGGACCCGAACACCGGCCTGCCCCTGATCCACGAGATCGCCGCCGCGTACGCATCCGGTTGCGACCAGGCGGCCCTGGAGATCGAGTACGCCAAACTGACCGTGCTGATCGCCGTCATGATCACGGTCATCGCGGTCTTCGTCGCCCTGCTGATGGCCTGGCTGGGTGGGGTCTCCGCCGGTGCCATCCCGGGCATCCTGGCCGCCGGCCGACAGGCCGTGACGGTCGCCTTCCGTCGGCTCATCACCCAGATGGGACGACAGATGCTCACCCGGGCAGGAATGCAGGCGGCCCTGCGCACCGCCGGGTCCCGGGTCGGGCAGATCGTCACGAGTCAGGGCTTCCGGCAGGGCCTCAACCGGCTGGGCCTGGAGCTGCTGGAGGAGATCGGCGAGGAGCTGATCATCGACGTCGGTGCCCAGGCGTACCAGATGCGCAGCGGCGAGCGACGTCAGTGGGACGGCAACCGGACCATGACGGCGGGCGTGGGCGGCGCGTACGGTGCCGTGCTGGGTTCCGGCATGAACTGGGCCGGTCGCAAGGTCGCCCCCAAGATGCCCTTCTCGTTCAGCCCGAACCGGTTGTCCTTCCCGGGCAGCGGGTTGGTGCGCTGGGGCGGCAACAGCATCGCCTCCGGTGCCCAGAACGCCCTCATCTCACCGGCCGCGAGTGTGCTCGCCAACGCCAGCGTCAACCAACAGTTCGTCCTCCCCGGCGCGGACGCCTTCCTCGGCGGATTCGCCAGCGGTGCCGGCCGTACCGGCGCCACCCTCGCCGGTGGCGCCACCGGCAACATGGCCGCGAAGGTCACCAACCTGGGCCTGGACCGGCTGAACGTCTCGACCAATACCGGGGGTCTCGGCGCAGGTTTCGATCCTTCCTCCGGGGTAGGTGGGGTGGACCTCGGCAACCTCGGCAACACCGGCACCGACGGGGGCTCGTCGAGCGGCCCCAGCGGTGGAGACACGGAGACCGGTACCGGCCAGCAGGGCGGGGGGACCAGCCAGTCCGGCGGCGGGACCGTACCGCAGAACGGCTCGGGCTCGATCAGCCTCGCGCCGGCAACGACCGATCCGGCCGTCACGGCACCCTCCGAGGGTTCCCCGACAGTCGGCTCCCCGACGGCTGGTTCTCCGGGCACCGGCGATGTGGACCTGGCCAGCGGTGCCACCGACCAGAGCCCCGCCGCAGCCGACGGGCGGGTCGACGAGACCACCGGGGCGCCCCCGCCCGACGAGGCGGCCACCACCACCGGCGGCGGCGGGGGGCCGAACGAAGGCACCCCGGCTGGCCCGGTCGGAGAGACCACCCCGGACGGCAGCCGGGCCGATCCGGCGACGCCGGTCAGCGAGGCCCCCACCACCGACCGCCCCGGGTCCGGCTCCACCGAGCAGACCGGCCCGGCCGACCGGGTCGACGGCGGGCCGCCAGCCGAGCAGGCCGCTAGAGACACCCCGACGAACACCACCGGTGACCGGTCCCAGAGTCCCGCTGCCGGCAACACCGGCAACCAGGCTCAGGCTCCCGCGGTCGACACCACCGGCGATCGAACTCAGGGTTCCTCGGCCGACACCTCGCCCGATGCCGTGCAGACTGCGCCTGTCGACACCTCGGCCGGCCATACTCCCGGCGTAGGCCCGGCTCCGGACAGCAGCCGCAGCGGTACGAGCGGCGACGGTACCTACGGCCCGGTCGTAGCCGGGGCGGATCCGCTCGCCGCGGACCTCCCCCCGGCCATGGTGCCCGGCGCACCACCGGTCGGCCCTACGGCCGGACCGACCCCGGTCACGGTCGCACCGACCAGCACGGTGAGCCCGCCGCAGGCGACCACCGCGCCGTCCGCCGGCAATACCGCCCCCACGCCAACGACCTCCTCGCCGACCCCCTCGGCCTCCACCCCGGCAACCCCGGCGGCCACCACCCCCACCACCGGCAACACCGGCACCCAAACGGCACCTGCTCCGAGAGCACCGACCAACACCACGGCCGCGAACTCGGCCGGATCGGTCTCGCTGGCCCCGCCCACCAACACCAGTCCGACCCCACCGACCACTGCCAACCCGGCCTCGCCCACCACCGCCAACCCGACCTCGCAGACCCATGCCGGTCCGGCCCCGCAGGTTGAGGCCGGCCCTGCCGCCCCAACTCCGCAGACCCATGCCGGTCCGGCCTCCCAGGTCGAGACCGGTCCGGCCGCCCCGGCCGAGACGGCCGGCGGTAGACCGAATGTCGCCTCCGCGCCCGCAGGGGCCGATGCGAACACCACCCCCGCGCGTACGGGAACCGAGGTGGATGCCACGCCCGGGACCCCGGACGCTGCCACGGACCCGGCGGCCGACCGGGCCGAACCGGCTGCCCCGGTGGATCCGGCGGATCGGTCGACGAACGGCGGGCCGGTTGTCATCGTGGCCCCGGTCAGCACGGGGAACCTCCAGTCGGGCGATCCGGCGGTGCCGGGCACCGGCCGGGGCCCGGTGGACCCGAACACTGTTCGGCGTTCCGAAGGACCGACCGGGGGCGGTACCCACAGCTGGCAGACGGCCCCGACGACGGTCGACGGCGATCCGACCGGCCCGGAGGCGGAGCAAGCCCTGATCGAGGCGTCCCGGGCCCTGGCCGAGGCCGCCCGGCGGGCGGTGAAGGACGGCTCGATCTCCCGGGCCAAGCAGCCCGGCACTTCCGGTGCCCTGCTGATGCCCGACGGTGGCATCACCACCCACACCAGCATGACGGCGGACAAGGGCACCAAGCCGCCGACTCAACCGGCCGTGCATCCGCTGGCGCAGGCCGCACTGGATCGTACGGCGGCGGCCCTGCCGGACGGGATCGGCGCCGGGCACGGCAAGTGTGCCGAGGTGGCCCTGGTCTCGGACCAGCTCTACCGGCTCGAAACCCAGTGGCGTGAGGCGGGTCAGCCCGGTCAGTTCGAGCAGTACGCGCTGGACGCCTTCAACGGCGCCAAGATCATCACTCATCAGGTGAAACCGGCGCGGCAGAACGACATCGTCTACGACCTGGGGCACCACCGGCCGCCCTGCCGTTCCTGCGCCCACTTCCTGCCGCAGTTCGCCATCGAGCCGATCGCGGACCCGGAGCGGGACTCCCAGACCTACCAGCCGCCGGTCCCCGGTGCGGTGGGCAACGGACCGCCGTTGAGCGACAACCGACCCTACGGCGACCCGAACGGCCTGGTCCCCCCGGCCCAGACCGACCAGCAGAACCTCGACGCGGCCGTGCCCCGGGACCAGTCGACCGGCCGACCCCTGGTGCACCCGGATCCCCGCGTCGGGCAGTGGGCGAGCCTGGTCAACGACGGGGGCCCGACCGTCCCAGGGCGGGACAACAACTGCGCGGACGTCGGGCTCTCCGTCCTGGCCACCTGGTTCGGTCGGCCGGAGGTGGCTGCGCCGACTGCTGCGTCCGCCCAGGTGGAACAGGGCAGCACGGCCCGGCAGGAGCAGGCCCTGCGTACCGAGTTCACCCACCAGGGAGCCGGCAACCCCGGGCTGGAGGCGGTCGCCGACGCGCTGCGGGCCGCCGGCCCCGGCTCGGCGGCCCTGATCATCACCACCCAGCCGGACGGCAACGGGGCGCACACCTGGAACGCCCTCAACCACGAGGGCACCATCATCTGGGTCGACGCCCAGAACCAGTTGGTCTCCGACCGCGAGCCGGTACACGGCCAACCGGGCAACGTCTGGTCGATCGTGCTCGACGCCGAGGGCGACCCGCATCGCCCCTCGGTCACCGACACCGAAACGGAGATCCGGCCACCGGCACCCCCGGACTCGACGGCGCCCGACGGGACCCAGGTACCCCCCGGCCAGTCCGATCAGCAGGGCGGGAACCCGGAGACCGAGACCCGGTCCGGCCCGGCCGGCACCAGATCCGACAGCCCGAGTGATCCTGGCAGCTCTCCCGGAACCGAGGGCCCCAGCGGCCCCGGCGATCCGGCACCGGACGGCGACCCTGCGCCGAGCCCCTACCTGGACGGGCTCCCGGAGTCGGATCAGGCGACCCTGCACGAGGCGCTGGCCGAGGCGCGACTGGACGCCGATCGGATCCTGGCCGACCTGCACGGGGTCAACGCCGAGGTGAACGCCCGGCTCGGGCTGACCGGTGCGGACGCGCTGAGCACCCTCGGCGAGCAGCACCGGGTCAAGGGTGCCGAGTCGCTGGCCCGCAAGTACCGCACCGAGTGGGAACCGCTGGGCTACGACTTGGACTCCGCGCTGGAGAGCGTCAACGACGTGGTGCGGTTCTCGGTGCAGGGACCGGAGACCGAGGCGTACGGGCCGGCGGTGGACGCCGTGCTGTCCTCGCTGGAGGCGCAGGGCTACCAGGCCACCGACCTGAAGAACTTCTGGCACCCGGGTAATCGGTTCTTCGGCCTGAACTGCACCCTGACCTCGCCGACCGGACGCACCTTCGAGTTGCAGTTCCCGACGGCGACCAGTTACGCGATCGGCAAGCAGACCCATCTGCCGTACGAGGTGATGCGGGATCCCGCGCAGACACCGGCCGCCCGGATCCACGCCTTCCTGGACATCCTCGCGATCAACAAGGCCAACGGCATCGCGGCGAGGATGCCGGGCGGGATGGACACCGCGCGGTTCGACACCCCGAAGAACACCAGCTTCGCGAAGTGGATGTCCTCGCCCGCGCAGACGGGTACCCGCCAGTCGTATCTCGACTCGCTCGGGCAGCAGGGTCAGACCTTCGCCGAGGTGCTCGCCGCGCGAGGATTGACGGCGTCCGACCTGCCCGGTCTGGATCCTGACCTGATGGGGGGCCCGCATGACGGCGCTGACGTTCGGCTACTTCCTCCTGCGGAGACCGGACGATCCGACGGGTCCACCGGTCAACGTGATCGCCGAGGCGCAGAGTTCGGGACCGACCCAGGCGGTGATCTGGGACCGTCCGACGGGCGCGTGGACCTTCCGTCCGGACGTGGCGGCGGCGATCCTGTGGGCGAATCCGGAACGTCACGCGATCGAACGGGTGGACCGGGCGACCGCGGAACGCCAGGCGGCCCACTTCACGAGGGTGCCGCTGCCGACGGAGGCCGAACTGACGGAGATCTGCCGCCGGGCGACCTGACCCCGGGGTCGCCCTCGCTTGAGGAGAGCCGACGGTTCGGGCCGGGCGAGTTGGCGCCGCTGGAGAATCCCCGCTTCCAGGACGACCTGGCCGCCAGCCTGGTCACCCCGCAGGGGTACGCGGTGTTCGCCGACCCCTCCACCCACCCGTACGGGCGGTTGGTCAACGACGGCGGGCCGGATCAGCCGGGCCGGAGCAACAACTGTCTGGACAGTTCGCTGTCGGCCCTGGCCAGCTTCCACGGTGACCCGCAGGTGTCGCGCCCACGGTGGCCGGACCGGCTGGCCGACGGATCCATCGACCGGCTCTCCGGGGAGCAGGGCGGACTGGAGCGGGCCGAGGCGTGGATCGGCGGGCAGTGGATCGGCGGCCCGGATGCCCTGCCCACCGACCTGTCGGCCCGTACGGAGGCGGTGGCCGCCCAGTACGCCGACCTGTACCAGCAGGTGGCCGACGCCGGTCCGGGTGCCTCGGCCCTCGTCGTCGCCGACTGGTTGTTCCTCGACGGCGCCGGCAATGTCGTCCTGGACGAGAACGGCCAACCGCAGGTCGACGGTTCGCACGCCTTCGTGATCGTCTTTCCGGCCGACGCCGAGGCGCCGGTGTGGTGGGATCCCCAGACGGGCACGGCGTCGGTGGACATGCCGGCCGCCGACGTGCGGGACACCCACGCCCTCTGGGCGATGATGGTGCCTGACGGAGAGGGGCGAGTTGACCGAGGACGAGGCGCTGACGCTGATCAGCCGGCTGCTGGGGACCGGGAATCCGATAGTGATTCGGGAGTTCGAGTTCGGCTGGCTGGCCCGGGAGAGGCTCTCGGAGCAGGAACGGGCCTCGGGAATGCAGGTGGGCCAGGGCAGCTACATCATCGACCGGACGGGAGTGATCACGGTTCACTCCAGCCTGCCACCCCGGCGGATCATGGAGGAGTACTCCCAGGCCCGACGCGAGGGCCGGATCAAGGGTCGACAGGTCTGGCCCGAACCGGAACCGACAGCCTGACCGACCCGGGCAGCCTTACCGATACCGCCGACCCGACCGACCCGGACACCGACCCCGCCGACCTCGACGGACCCGCCGGGCCGCCGGGCTCCGACTCCGACCCGGTCCCCGCCGAGGGGCCTGACCTGCGACAGGCCGCCGCCGGTACGACCTTCGGTGGCGCCCTGCTCGACATCGATGCGGCCCGGACCGCCGAGGCCGTGCAGGCGGCGCTGACCGACGGCCCGCTGCCCGAGCAGTCGAGGGTGGACCCGGCCGCCGCCACGGTCACCCTGGACACGGCGGAGGGTCCCTACCGGGTACGGATCGAGCTGACCGACCCACCGGCCGGGGTGCCCTTCGCGCCGGTGGCAACGGTCGGATACACCGCCGAGGGTGCCGTGGTGCAGGTGTCCACCGGCGCCCACCCGGACCATGTCCGGCGGGCGGTGTCCGCGATGCTCGCGGAGGTGGACACGGTCGCCCAGGACCGCGCGGTCGACCTGCGTACCGACGCCACCACGGCCCTGGCCGAGGGCGCCCGACCCGAGTACGACGGCAACCGGGTCCTGACCGCCCGGGACATCGGCCGGCTGGCCGAACTGCGGGTGGTGCTCGCCGACAGCGCGGCCACCACGGATGCGGCCCGGGCCGGTCAGTTGCAGGCCGAGGCGTTGAGCCTGCTCGTCACCAGCGGCCTGCTGGAGCAGGACCCGACCCACGCCGTACACGGGCTGGGTGGCAACGTCCCGGTGGTCGGACCGGAGGCGGCGCGGGCCCGGCTGGAACTGATCCGCAGCCACCTGGGTCCGGTCGCCCCGGCGGTCGAGAACCTGATCGGCCAGGCGACCGGCGAGCAACTCGTCACGGACCTGCGCGCCGCGAAGTCAGCGATCCGCGCCGAGGCCCGTACCTGGGCGCAGCAGGCCACCGCGCTGCGCAACGACGCCGACCTGGCCCTGACCGCCAGGGTCGACGCGGCCCTGGACACCGAGCCGGAGCACGTCTTCGGTCGGCTGGTGATCGGTGGGGGTTGGGCCGCCACGGCCGACTTCGTCACCATGGGAGCCGCCCCGGACACCGGCACCGGCTTACCCCCGGTGCTCTGCGTGTCCCAGGGCCATGACCCCTGGGCGGAGCGACAGGCCCTGCTGATGGGCCAGGTTCCCTCGGAGTTGGAGCTGCCCGGGCTGCCGTTCCAGCCGGCCGACCTGGCCGAGGCGGGCACCCAGTTCACCCCCTCCGACGTCTTCGCCGACGCGGTGGGGGCGGCCCGGGCCCTCAGCGGAATGCCCACCTACCAGGGCACGGCGACCGCGATCACCCCCCGCCCGGCCGATGCGGTGGGGTGGCCGGCCGGCGCCAACTTCCGGGTGACCGTGGGTGGGCGGCAGTTCTTCACCGCCTCGGTCGATGTCGCCTCCGGACCCGGCCCCTCCCGGGTGCCGAACGCGCCCGCCGACACCACCGGCCGGTACGTAGACCCGGCCACCGGCTACCGGGTCGACCGGTCCGGTCCGACCCCGGTGTTCCACGCCCCCGACGGCACCCCGGTCGACCCGGACACCCTGCCGGCCACGGTACGCACCGTCCTCGGTGCCAACCCCTCCGCCGCCCCCCTGCTGACGGACCTCACCGGGCGGCCCACCGATCCGCTGGTGGCCGATCCGATCTCCGGCTACGCCGTGGACCCCGGGACCGGGCAGGTCTTCGACCCCGAGGGCCGGCCGGTGGACCCCGGCACCCTGGCCGAGGAGGTACGCACCCGACTGGGTCACGCGCCGGACGGCTCCTTCGCTGATCCCCGTCGGTCCGCCCCGGCGGTCGACTTCGGCGGGCAGAATCTGGCCGACGCCTACGGACCCGGCGACCGGGTGCTCGTCTTCGGCGCCGGTGCCTCCGGCGCCTGGGACATCGAGCAGGCCGTGGCCTCCCCGGCCGGCAGCGTCGACTGGTCGGCCCGGGCGGTGGACCCACCACCGCAGCAGTTGACCGGCGATCCCGCACAGGACGCCGAGGCCCGGTTGCGGCACAGCTTCGGCGGCGGCTTCAACCGGCGCAACACCCTGCCTGAGGTCGGGGCCTACGCCGACTCCGTACGCAGCCAGGCGCCCCAGTCGCTGCGGGAGATCGTCAGTCTGCGACACACCGTGGACGGCGGATTCCTGGTCGAGTTCACCGACGGCAGCCGACAGACGTACGACCGGGTGGTCTTCTCGATCGGTCAGGCCCCGGAATATCCCGGGGGCGTCGCCGACCTGCTCTCCCAGGTGAGCCTGGCGCCCCTGCACGGGCCGGCCATCGCGTACGACGGCCCGGCCGACGTGCTGGGCCTGCGGGACCCCAGCGGCCAGTTGCGGGTGCTCGGCGGGGCCGGGGTGGCCGCTCCCCTGTTGGCCAAGGTAGGCCCAACGCTGCGGCAGACCATCGTGGACCAGGCCGCCGTCCTGCCGGACGATTCCCGGGGCATCCCGCCCAGCATCCGGTTCCACGCCCAACGGATCGCCGAGGCGAACCTGGGCGCCCCGGAGGTGCCCTCAGACCTCGTCCCAGCGGGCGACCCCGAGCAGCCGCCAACCCCACTGGATGTCGAGCCAGGGCAGGGGGCCGTATCGGGCGTCCAGCTCCCGGCCCAGGGGCGGCATCTCGACTCCGACGGGCCTGCCGTCGATGTCCTGCCCGACGCCCTTGGCGACGACCTCGACGGAGTTGCCCCACCATTCGACGTAGCGCAGGGCGGGAAGGTTACGGCTGGCGGCGAGGGCCTCGGCCCCGGCCGGCCCGAGGCCGCAACTGGCCAGCCCCAGCCACCGCAACCGACCCAGGTACGCGGAGGCGGTCAGCGCGGCGAGGCCGTCGTCACCGATCGGGTTGTCGCTCAGGTCGAGGGCGACCAGGCGCCCCAGGCTGGGGACGGCGGCGACCTGCGGCATCAGCCCGGTCGCCTGGACCAGGGTCAGGTGGCGGACCGGAAGGTGGGCGAAGACCTCGGCACCGTGGTCGACGAAGGCACGGGCCGTCATCGTCACCAGTTCGACGAGTCCGTGGCGCACCTTCCAGTCGACGAGTCGGTGGGCGACCGGAGCGGCGAGCCGGGCCACGACGCGCCGGTACCGCAGGGCGGCCGCCCGGTCGGGCCGGGTTCCCGCCAGGGCGGCGCGGATCAGCTCGGCGTGGTCGGGGTCGGTGGCCTCGATGGCGTCGGCGAACCGGCGACGCAGGTCGAGGGCGTCGGGGGCGGCCAGGATGGCGGCGTACAGCTCGGCGGGCGTGGCCATGACGGCAGGGTATCGACGGCCGGCTCGCTCACCGCCGGTGCCGTGCCGGGTTCGACCTTCCACGGGCTGGGCAGACCGGCCCCCGACCCGGTTGCGGTGCTGGACCTGGCGCGGACCGCCCTGCCGCAGGTGGCACCGTACGCGCAGGTGGAGGCGGTGGTACCGGTCGGTCCGGACCGGTTCGAGATCCGTCCGGCCGGGCAGCCGCCGCTGACCGTGCGGCTCACCGCCGGGCCGTTGGCCGACGCCGTGGTGGCCCAGTCGGTCCGCGACCCCGACGGGACCTTCACGGTCACCGTGTCGGACCGGGCCGCAGACCATGCGGTGGTCCGGGCCCTGGCCCACGAGGTGGCCGAACTGGTCGCCCTGCACGAGACCGGTCGGGCGCTGGTCGGTCCACTGGACCCGGGCAATGTACGCGGTCCGATCGACCCCTCCGGGCTCACCGCCCACGACCGGGGTCGGCTCGCCGAGATCCGGCTGCTCGCCGCCGGGTACGACACCACGGACGCCCAGGGTCGACGGGCCGTACGCGCCGAGATCGACGCCCTGGCCGGACACCTCGGGCTGCGGGTGGGTGACCCGGGTGTCCGGGCCCGGTGGGGGCTGCTTCCGCCCGAGGTGCTGGCCCATCTGATGCAGCTCAGCGTCCCCGCGCTGACTTCGGAGGCGGTGTCGAAGGTGCTCGCCGGGGCGCCCACCCTCACCGAGGTCGAACGGATTCGGTTGATCGACTACCGGTCCCGGCTGGCCCCCGACTTCCAGGTGCCGCAGGGGGCGGAGCTGCCCGCCCGGCTGCGGGAGTTGGCCGTCGAGGCGGAACACACCCAGTCCGGTATGCCACGGATGCCGGCCTTCGCGGGACAGATCATCGGCATCCCCCCGGCACAGCTGGACCGGGTCCGGGCGGTCGACCCCCCGCTCGCCGACCGGCTGGCCCGCGAAGGGGTCTATGTCGACCTGACCGGCCGCTACGATCTGCGCCCGTACATGGTGGCGGAGGTGCCGGCCATCGACCTCGGCGCGGCCCGGCCGGCGTACGACCTCGGCACGGCGGCCGGTCGGCAGGCCCAACTGCACGAGGACCGGCAACGGGCCCGCGCCGCCCTGCGAGGGCTGCGCGGCGACCAGGCCGCAGCCCTGCTGGCCGACCACGACTTCCACTACCAGGGCACCGCCCGGTGGATGGGGCTGGTGCCGGACGTCCTGACGGACATGCTGCGCAGCATCACCCCCGTCCCGCCCGCCCCGACCCCCCAGGGCGAGAACACCTCGACCCAGGGGCCCTCCGGCGACACCCGGGTGGTGGCCGACCGGGTGACCCTGCCACCGGACACTCCCACCACGCCCGGTCCGACCTACGGCCCGGCCCTGGACCTCCGGACCGGACAGCCGGCACCCCTGTTCGACGGGCCACCCAAGCGGGAGGAGGCGCAGCAGGGGGCGCTCGGCGACTGCGGCATGATCGCGGTGATCGGCGCGGTGGCCGGCCACCTGCCGGACACGATCGCTGAGATGTTCCACCCCAACCCGGACGGCTCGGTCGACGTGCTGCTGCACGAGGCCGACGGCCCCGGTGAGTCCGTCACCCCGACCGGACGCCAGCTGCGGGTCACGGTCTGGCCGGACGTACCGCTGCACCCCCAATCCAACGGTCGCAGCGCATACGCCGACCAGTCGACGGTCGGTACCTCCTGGGCCTCACTGCTGGAGAAGGCGATCGCCGCGGTGGACCGCACCTGGACCCCGCAGCGCCACGACCTGTGGCAACAGCAGTGGAGCGCCCGACCCGGGGCGGACCCGCACCAGGCCGCCCCCCTCGGGTACGCCCGCCTGGGCAACGGCAGCAGCCGGCTGGTGCAGGCGGAACTGCTCACCCAACTGACCGGCCTGCCCAGCAGCGTGAGTCAACTCGACCCGACCCCCGGCCGGGAAGCCGAGGCGGAGGCCCGGTTGGCCACCCTGCTGGCCGCCGGCAGTCCGGTGATCACCGGAACCCTGCCGGCCGCCCGGTACCCCGCCAAACCCCCGTACAACCTCATCCCCGGCCACGCCTACGAGGTCGTGTCCGTGGCCGACGGGCAGGTGCAGCTGCGTAACCCCTGGAACGCCAGCCACCCGACCCCGATGCCGGTACGTGCCTTCCTGGATCTGATGAGCCCCTGGTACGGGCACATCGAGGTGGCGCAGAGCAGCGTGGCGGCGCTGCCGGACTCCGACTTCCACGGGCAGGGTCGACCGACGGCCGATCCGACCGGGGTGCTCGACCGGGCCCGGCTGGTGCTGCCCACCCTGGCCGACACGATCGGCGCGGACCAGGTCGTGGCCGTCGGACCGGAGGTCTTCGAGGTGCGGGCGGGCGGGCTGCCGCCGCTGCGGGTCCAGGTCACCACCGGCCCTCTCACCGGCACGACGGTGGCCCAGACGACCCGCAACCTCGACGGCACCTTCACCCTGACGGTCTCCGACCGGGCCCTCGATCGCGTGGTGGACCGCGCGATGGCCCACGAGCTGGCCGAACTGCTGGCCCGGCACGAGACCGGCCAGGCCCAGACCGGACTCTTCGACCAGGGCACCGCCGAGCAACCCATCGACCCGGCCGGTCTCACCGCCCGCGATCGGGGCCGGCTGGCGGAGCTGCGCCTGCTGGCCGCCGCGTACCCGGACGCCGACCCGAGCACCCGGCTGGTCCTGCGCCGCGAGATCGACGCCGTGGTCGACCGGCTCGGCCTACGCTGGGGTACGCCGCAGGCAGCGGCCCGGCTGGCGCTGCTCCCCGCCGACGTGTGGCACCAGGTGATCCGGTTGAGCGTGCCGACGATCACCCCGGAGGCGGTGGCCGGGGTACTGGCCGTGAACCCGAATCCGAATCGGGTGCAACGTTTCCGGGCCATCGACTACCGGGCCCGGCTGGCCCCCGACTTCCGGCCCTCCACGGCCGCCGAAATCACCGCCAAGCTGCGCGAGCTGGCCGTGCAGGGGGAGCAGACCCAGTCCTCCCTGCCCCGGATGCCGGCCCTGGCCGGGCAGGTCATCGCCCTGCCGCCGGCCGCCCTGGACTCGATCCGCCGCACCGATCCACCGCTGGCCGACCGGCTGGCCGCCGACGGCGTCTACATCGACCTGACCGGCCGCTTCGACCTGCGCCCCTACACCCTCGACGGCGCACCCGAGTTTGAACTCTCGGTGTCGGCCCCCGCCTTCGACCTGAACACCGAGGCCGGCCGCAGGTCACTGCTGGCCGAGGACCGCAGCCGGGTGACCGCCGCCTTCCGTGCCGCGTACGGGTCCAACCCCGCCGCGATGGCGGTGCTCAGCACCCACGGCTTCCACTACCAGAGCGACGCCCGGTTGATGGCGCTGGTCCCGAACGCGCTCACCGACGCGCTGCGGGCGATGCTGCCCCCGGATCCCAGCACGATCGTCGAGGTCGAGGTCGAGGTCGAGCCGACCGTCAGCGGCAGCGAGGTGGCCGTGGTCGCCGACCGGGTCACCCTGCCCGACGCTAGTCGCCCGGTCGAGTACGGCCAGGCCCTGGACGACCGCACCGGGCGACCAGCGCCACTCTTCGACGGCCCACCGCGCCGCGAGCAGGTGAACCAGGGCGTACTCGGGGACTGCGGAATGCTGGCCACCATGGCGGCCGTCGCCGGGCACCGGCCGGATGCGCTGGCGAGACTTTTCCAACCGAACCCGGACGGCACGGTCGACGTGCTGCTGCACGAGAGCCTGCTGCACGGCGGCACCTCGACACCCACCGGACGGCGCCTGCGGATCACCGTACGGCCGGATGTGCCCCTGCATGCGGGCAGCCCGGGGATGTCTGCCTATGCCGACAGCTCGGTGAACGGCTCCGGCTGGGCGGCGGTGCTGGAGAAGGCGCTGGCGGCGGTCGACCGGACCTGGACCGACCAGCGACGCGACGCCTGGCAGCGGGACTGGAGCAGTTGGCACAGCAAGGACGATCCGCATCGGGCGGCCCCGCTCGGCTACGCCCGGCTGGACGTGGGCAGCACCGGCGTCCTCCAGGCCGAACTGATGACCCAGTTGACCGGTGCGCCGAGCCGCATGTCGCTCTTCGACACCAGACCGGGGCAGGAGGCCGCAGTGGCCGCTAGGCTGGCCGCCCTCCTGGCCGCCGGGAGCCCGGTGATCGCCGGTACCCGGCCCGAGGGCGCCTACCCGCCGGGACTTGCCAGTCTGCCGTTCGGGCTCTACGCCCAGCACGCCTACGAGGTCGTGTCGGTGACCGGCGGCCTGGTGCAGCTGCGCAACCCATGGGGTCACGAACATCCCGCACCGATTCCGGTCCGGGACTTCCTGAACCTGATGGGGTCCGGCTACGCCCACCTGGATGTCGCAGGCACCACCCCCACCCCGCAGGCCAGCGCACCGACCAGCCCTTACGTCCCACCTGCCCAGTTGACGACGCCGCTGACGACCTCGATCCCGGCGCCGCGGGCGGCGGAGACGACGGTCGTGACGGCCGGGGACAAGCCGCGCCGACACACCCTGGGGCGCACCGACCTGGAAGAGGAGCGGGCCGTCGTCAGCTACCTTGCGCTCCTCGGTGAGGACGGTTCGGTTAGCGGCCTGGGCGTGGTGCTGTCATCCGGTGGCAGCCAGCGGGAGGCCCACTGGCTGGCCACCGGTGCGGCCGCCGTCGGGAGGTCGCTCAACGTCGGGCGGGTCGAGGCGGAGCGGATCGCCCGCGAGGTGCTCGGGTTTAAGCTTCCGCAGGAGTCCGCGCTGCACGAGATGATTGACGGCTGAGGATGCCGGCCACAGGGACAGGGGGACAGCCGTTGCGATCCTTCACCGCCAACACAGCGATCCGAAACAACGTCCCGACCGACATCGGGTCCGCCCGACTCGGGGTGCGTTGGGTCGACGTGGGACCACCGGTGCGTGCCGAAATCGTCGTCATGCCGCGTCGGGAGGGAGACACCACGCGGTACGAGGTGACCCTCGGCGAGACCTTTCCGGTTGGCGAGGAGACCTGGCGCTTCGCGGATCTCGACATGACCAGTGCCAACCACTGGCAGGTGAAAATCCGTCGGGTGGACGAGGACGAGGTGATGGAGCCGCCCACCGGCCACCTCTGGAAGCGGGCACGCTTGCGCCCGTACGGGCAACTAGACGAGGCGCAACTCCAGTCGGTCGAGGCGGCGCTGGGGCGTCCGCTTCCGCCGGACTACCGCGACTGGCTGCGCCGGAACAACGGAGCCCTGCCCGAAGGCGAGCACCACATCCCCGGTGCACCCTTCTCGCTGCTGCCCGAGCGTCCGCTGTTCGGGATGCACCCCCAGTACCCGCCCTTCGACCTGGTGCACGCGCAGCGCGTACATCGGGATCCGTGGTTTTCGCCGGACTGGCTGGTGATCGCCAATCCCTTCGGCGGGCTGCTGGTGATCGGCACGCAGACGCCCAACGGACATGTCTACTTCCTGCACGAGCTGGACCTGCTGGGCCCGCCCGGCCCGGCCGCCTCGGCGATACGGGAGCGGAAGCTGCGGGCGGTGGCCTGGTCGATGGGGGAGTTCATCGGAAAGCTGACCCCGAAGGAGCCCGACGATCAACCGGCGGTGCAGATCCTGCCGCCCGGCACCGCCACCGACCCGCGCAACTACGGCCCGTTCTGAGCAGGCCCCTGACGCCGCCCAGCCGGGAGAACCGGGAGAGAAGCGTTGCGCTCCTTCACTGCTGTCGCCGCCATCGCGAACAATGCCACGGCCAACGTGGGACCGGCCCGATTCGGGGTCCGTTGGGTCGATGTCGGGCCCCCGGTACGCGCCGAGATCATCGTCATGCCCTTCGGGGGCGGGGAGGATCGCGACTACGAACTCACCCTCGGTGAGACCTTCCCGGTCGGTGAGGAGAGGTGGCGGTTCGCCGATCTCACCATGTCCAGCCTGGACGAGTGGGAGGTCATCGTTCGCCGGGTGGACGACGAGGAGCCGGCGGAGTCGCCGACCGCCCGGCCGTGGGAGCCGGCCCGGCTGCGCCCCTACGGCCGGCTGGACGAGGAGCAGCTCCGCTCGGTGGAGGCTGCCCTCGGGGTGCGGCTGCCGATGGAGTACCGCGACTGGCTGGGCCGGAACAACGGCGCCCTGCCCGAGGTGGAACACCACATCCCGGGTATTCCGTTCACCCTGATGCCGGAACGCCCGCTGTTCGGGGTGCACCCGCAGCACCCGGCCGTTGATCTGGTGCACGCCCAGCGGGTCCATCGGGACCCCTGGCTGTCGCGGGACTGGCTGGTCATCGCCAGGCCCTCCGGCGGTCTGCTGGTGGTCTCGGCAGCAGCGACCGGCAACGAGGTGATCCACTTCCTGCACGAGCAGGACATGGTCGGTCCACCCGGCCCGGCGGCCTCCCTGGCCCGGGAACGCAAGTTGCGCCCGGTGGCGGAGTCCATGCCGGTGCTCATCGGTCGACTGACTCCGCTTGACCTGACTGACCTGCCTCCCGCCCAGTTCGCCACCGATCAGGAGAACGGCCCCAGGTGAGCGGGCTGGTGGCGGTCAACCGAGCTGGGTCAGCAGGTCGGCGTACGCGCCCCGGACCGCGGCCAGCCGCTCGCGCCGGAACCGGCCCGGCTCACGCTGGTGCAGCTGCCGACCCCGGTCGCTGACGAAGGCCGCACCGGGGATTTCTGCCCCGTCGGGGGCGAACTTGACCACCTCGTCCAAGGCGGCGACGGCACGGGTGAGTGCGGCCCGCGCCCGCTGTGCCGCCTCACCGGTGGTCTCCGCCGGCACCGATGCGGCGTACGCGTCGGCCACCAGCAGCCATTCGCCCGGATCGAGCAACTGGGAGGGCTCGTCACCGCCGTACCGGAACCCGCCACCCGCATCGGTCGGGGTGGCCGGTAGCCGGAAGACGAACTCCCGTTCCTCGCCGCAACCCTCGCAGGCACCGGTGTAGCGGCTGGCCAGGTCACCGTCGGCCAACACGACGACGGAACTGTGCCGGGGGAACCGGGTGGACCCACACGAGCAGGCGTGCAGATCCATGTAGAGGTGCGCCTCCGCGTTGGCACGGCTAAGCGGCGGATTCATGTGCTCAACCGTACCGATCAAACCCGCTTGCTCACCGCCCCGGTGACGCCGCTGGCATACTCGGCCCCCATGGTGCTGTCGCGGGGTTGGGCGGTCTTCCTCACCGGGGTCGGGGTCTGGACCTGGGTGATCTGGCCCCGCTTCGCCCTGGCCATCTGGAACGACCCCAGGTCGTGGGCCAGCTCAGTGGTCGGGGACTGGCCGGCGACCGGCTTTCTCTGGGTGCACGCGTTGCTGATCGGCGCCTCGCTCGCCATCGGCACGACCGTCGGCCTGCTCGGCCTCCGCGCCTGGAGAGCAGCATTCCGCCGTACGCCCTGAGTCCGGCAACCCTTCGACACCCATCGGTACGCCAGGTCGGCTGTGCTGAGGGTGTCCCGCGGAGTGTGACCGGGGCCGCTCCCCCTCGATTTGACGATCATTCCGTCGGACGCGTAACTTTCTCTCTGCCAGCGCGGAACGGGCGAAACGGGGCGAAAGACCCGAGAGCCCGCACCGATTGGCACCGGGTCCTGGAGGGGAACTTCCTGGCCAGGCTCGGACCGGGTGGTGCTCGCAGGATTCGCCGGGAGGCGGATTTGGCGGAGCGAAACCGACCGGGTAAGGTTCACGACCGGCAGGGCACCGGGCGAGCCTGCGGGAGACCGCAGCGGCCGGCCTGCCAAATCCGATGAACTGGCAAAGCGGATCTCCGCTGCGCTGGATCGCGGGTGCCGAACCAGATGAAGCGTGACGGACCGGGACACACCGGTTGACACGGGCCAGACGGTGAGGTAACGTAGTAAAAGTGCCCGGCGCGAGAGCGGCGGGTGCGGGAGTGGAACGGTAGCCCCGGATGGTGGCCCTGGTGGGTTGTCTGATGGTGTGTGGTTGTTCTTTGAGAACTCAACAGGGTGTTTGATAAGCCAGTGCCAAGTAGTTTATGCCCCGTGCCGGCTGGAGGTCTTTGATTTCT